>NZ_BBJN01000031.1 GCF_000739555.1 Halolamina rubra | reverse complement strand
CCGCGAACGCGTCGCCGCCCCGCAGCGCCGCCAGCGCGAGCAGGTAGAGCGTGCTGTCGACGACCACGACGGCCAGCGACGCCTGGAGCGAGGTGCCGCCCGCCGCCATCCCGCGTTTGGAGAGCACCGGCGAGAACCCCCACAACAGCGCCGGCACCAGCGCGAGGGCGTACACCACCGGCGGCGCGGCGAGGGCGTCTGCCATCGTCGCCCTGTTCGCCGCCGTCCACAAGGGGCCGTCGGTCCCGGCAGGCGACCGCCCTCGGCCGCCGATCACGTGCCGTCGCCCGCACGGTACGCAAGCGCGTACCGACGGGATTATGCGCCCCACGGTCCCCAGTTCCTTTAGGCGATGAAACTACACGAGTACCAGGCGAAGGAGGTGTTCGCCGAGGCCGGCATCCCGGTGCCGGAGTCTCGGCTCGCTTCCTCGGTCGAGGAGGTCGTCGAGGCGGTCGGGGAGATCGGCTACCCCGCCGCGATCAAGGCACAGGTCCACGTCGGCGGCCGCGGGAAGGCCGGCGGCATCGAGATCGTCACGAGCGAGGACGAGGCCCGCGAGGCCGCCGAGTCGATCCTCGGCATGGACCTGAAAGGGTACACCGTGGATCGCGTGCTCGTGGAGGCCGGCGTCGACTTCGTCGACGAACTGTACGTCGGCGTCACGATGGACCGCTCGGCCGGCGAGCCGGTCGCGATGGTCTCCACCGAGGGCGGCGTCGACATCGAGGAGGTCGCCGCGGAGACGCCCGAGGCGATCGCCCGCGAGCACGTCGACCCCGCGTTCGGGATGCACCCCTTCGAGTCCCGGAAGGTGGTGTACGAGGCCGGCGTCGACCGGGAGTTCGCCGGCGACGTGGCGTCGATCCTGCGGACGCTGTTCGACCTGTACGAGGAGTCCGACGCCTCCGAGATCGAGGTCAACCCCGTGATGATCACGGCCGACGACGAGGTCGTCGCCGCCGACGCCGTGATGAACATCGACGAGGACGCGCTGTTCCGCCAGCCCGACCTCGCCGACATGGCCGAGGCGTCCTACGAGGACGATCTCGAGCGCAAGGCCGGCGAGTACGGCTTCGACTACGTCCGACTCTCGGGCAACGTCGGCATCATCGGCAACGGCGCGGGCCTGGTGATGACGACGCTCGACCTCGTCGACTACTACGGCGGCGAGCCCGCCAACTTCCTCGACATCGGCGGCGGCGCCAAGGCCGAGCGCGTCGCGAACGCGCTGGACATGGTGTTCTCCGACGAGAACGTCGATTCAGTTGTTTTCAACATCTTCGGCGGCATCACCCGCGGCGACGAGGTCGCCAAGGGGATCAACGAGGCGCTGGAGCAGTTCGACGAGATCCCGAAGCCGGTCACCGTCCGACTGGCCGGGACTCGCGCCGAGGAAGGGATGGAGATCCTGAACACCGACCTCGTGACGGTCGAGAAGACGCTGGAGTCGGCGGTCCAGCGTGCGGTCGCTGACGCCGAGGAGGTGAACCAATGAGCATTCTCGTCGACGACGACACCCGAGTCGTGGTACAGGGCATCACGGGCGGGGAGGGCAACTTCCACGCCGAACAGATGATCGAGTACGGCACCAACGTGGTCGCCGGCGCCGTCCCCGGCAAGGGCGGCCAGACCTCGGCTGGCGTGCCGGTGTACGACACCGTGCAGAAGGCCGCGATCGAGGAGGACGCCGACGCCTCGGTCATCTTCGTCCCGCCGGCGTTCGCGGGCGACGCCATCTTCGAAGCGCTCGACGCGCCGCTCGACCTCGCGGTCGCGATCACCGAGGGCGTCCCCACCCAGGACATGGCGAAGGTGAACAAGCGCCTCTCGGAGGTCGACACCCGCCTGATCGGCCCGAACTGTCCGGGCATCATCACCCCCGGCGAGGCCAAGCTCGGCATCCTGCCGGGCAACATCTTCTCGGAGGGGAAGGTGGGGCTGGTCTCCCGCTCGGGCACGCTGACCTACCAGGTCGTCGACAGCCTCACCCAGCGCGGGATCGGCCAGAGCACCGCCGTCGGCATCGGCGGCGACCCGATCATCGGCACGTCGTTCGTCGACGCGCTCGCGGCGTTCGAGGACGACCCCGACACCGAGGCCGTCGTGATGTGCGGCGAGATCGGCGGCGAGGACGAGGAGCAGGCCGCCGCCTACATCGCGGAGAACATGGAGACGCCGGTCGCCGGCTTCATCGCCGGCCGCACGGCGCCGCCGGGCAAGCGGATGGGCCACGCCGGCGCCATCGTCTCCGGCAGCGGCACCGGCACCGCACAGAGCAAGATCGACGCGCTCAACGACGCGGGCGTCCCCGTCGGCGACACTCCCGAGGAGGTCGCCGACAACGTCGAGAGCTTCCTGTAGCGCGCTACTCCTCGCCGTCGTCGGCGTCGACGGCGGCGTTCTCGCCGACCCCGTCGCGCGTTCCGACCGTCGCCCCGAGCACCGACGAGACGCCGCGGCGGATCCGCTCGGAGAGCGCCTGTTCGGAGATGTCGAACCGCTCGGCCAGCGTCCCGAGATCGGTCTCGCGGGGCACTTCGAAGTAGCCCGCCGCCAGCGCCTCCTGCACCGCCTCGGCCTGTTTCTCCGAGAGGTCGTACTGCTGGCCGTGCTCGTCGTCCGCCGGGTGGGCGCGCAGGAGCTCGACGCTGAACCCGCTCTCGCGGAGGAGCCGGATGTACTCCGTCAGCGCCTCGCGGTCGGGGAGCCGCAGCTTCAGCACCGCGCCATCGGCGGTCGTCTCGATCGAGAGCCGGGAGGCGCCGGTCTGCCGGTCGATCGGCCCCGGGTTCGTCGTCACGTCGCGGTTGACGACGACGCGGTAGAGCCGCCGGTCGTCGCCGCCGTCGACGCGCTCGTAGTCGGTGACCGTCGGGTCCTCGGGCAACGCGTCCTCGAACGCCTCGAAGTCGCCGCCGGAGGCCCAGACGAACAGCACCGGGTCGGACGCGCGGTCGGCCGCGGTCGCCCACTCCCGCTCGAGGGTCATCCGGGGAGCCGCCTCTACCGACGGCCGCATTACCAGCTGCGCGTCGGTCAGGCGGAGTTCGGCGATGAGGCTCACGGCCGACGCTTCGACGGCCCGTTACTAAGGTTATGTGGGGACGAAAAGTGGGGGTGGACGGGAAGGGATCCACGCCCCGATGTCAGAGGCGGCCCATCCGACGCTGGTGCGCCGGTGGACACATCTACGTTTGGTCGGCGGGAGGGTAGTCTTTTGGCTTGTGTGCTCCGGGCTTTTAAACCATCACCCAGACGCAGTTTTTCACTCGAACAGTGAATCGACCGCCGACAGGTCGACGCGCTCGGTCGCGACCTCGGCGCCGCCGTCGCCGAAGCCGCGCCCGGTCGCGACAAGCGCCGCGGTGTCGCCGTCGTCGAGCACGCCGGCGTCCCGGAGCGGCTCCAGCGCCGCTAGCGTCGTCGCGGAGGCGGGTTCGACCGCCAGCCCCGCGCCCGCGAACCGCTCGCCGGCGCGCTCGATCGCCGGGTCGTCGACGGCGACGACGGCGCCGTCGGTGGCGCTGGCGGCCGCGAGCGCCCGGTTCCCGCTCGGCGGATCGGCGTTGGCGATGGAGTAGGCGATCGTCGCCCCGCCCTCGACCGCGGTCACCTCGTCGTCGCCGCGGGCGAACGCCTCCGCGATGGGCGCGCAGGCGGCCGCCTGCACGAAGCAGAGCTTCGGCGGCGCGTCGAGCAGGCCGGCCGCCGTCAGCGACCGGACTGCCTGCCACGCGCCGCTGGCGTGGCCGCCGCTGCTGACCGGCAGGACGAGCGCGTCGGGCGCCTCGCCGTCCGCCGTACGGGCGAACTGCGCCAGCACCTCGAGCGCCGTCGTCGCCTGCCCCGCCACCCGCCAGGGGGCGTCGCTGTTCAGGAAGCGCACGCCGGCGTCGCGGCCCGCCTCGAGCGCCTCGAAGTAGAGCCGGCCGTAGTCGCCGTCGGCCCGCACCAGTCGCGGGCCGTAGCGCGCGATGGCGGCGAGGCGCTCGTCGGCGATGTCCGCCGGGACGAGCACGGTGCAGTCCATCCCGGCCGCGGCGGCGCCGGCGGCGACGCTCTCGGCCATGTTCCCGTGTGAGACGGTGCCGACGCGGCGCTCGCCGCGCTCGAGTGCGGCGGCGATCCCGAACGCGGTCCCGCGGTCCTTGAAGCTCCCCGTCGGGTTCAGCCCCTCCGGTTTCACGTACAGAGTGACACCACCGGTGTCCAGCGGTTCGGTCCGGACCAGCGGAGTCCCGCCGGCGGCGGCGGGCAGCCCGTCGCCCGGGCTGGGGGCGTCGACCCCCAGCAGCGGCAGCACGTCCCACATCGACTCGATGCAGGACGGCCACGAGTCGGGGGCCGCCTCGGGGTCGGACTCGAGCCAGAGCGGCTCGCCGCAGTCACACCGCACCCGGCGGTCGTCGTCGGTTCGGGCGCCGCAGCGCCAGCAGACGCGGGTCATGGCCGTCGGTACGCGCGGTCGCGGAAAGAATGATCGGGTCCCGGCGAGGGGGTCGATCCGGTCTCCGGAAGGGTATGAGGCGGGCGAACAAACGGCTGCTGATACCGTCGACGCCCGACCGAGAGGGGGCGGTTTATTGGCTCGCCCGACGGAGCGTCACGTATGGAGACGCCCCCGCCTGACACCGCCCCCTTCGAGGGGGCCGACCGCCGGATCGACGTGCTCGTCGTCGGCGACGAGGGAGCCGCAGCGACGACGGCGAGCCGGCTCGAGGCGGCGATCGACGGCGTGGGGACGACGCCGGCCGAGCCGGGGACGGCGGTCGAGACGCTGCGGGACGGCGCGTTCGACTGCGTCGTCGCCGACTACGGGACGGCGCCGCTGTCGGGGGTCGAGCTGTTCGAACGACTCCGGGAGGCGGGGATCGAGACGCCGTTCGTGCTGTTCACCGCCGCGGAGAGCGAGGCGGTCGCGAACCGCGCCGTCTCGGCGGGCGTCGACGAGTACGTGCGGAAGGGCGAGCCCGATTCGAGGCCCCTGCTCGCGAACGCGGTCGAGGAGGCCGCGGCGAAGCGCCGGACCGAACGGGAGCTCCGTCGCGGCTACCTCGCGCTCGACGCGGCCGAGGAGGGGGTCGGCATCGTCGACCCCGAGGGGGCGTTCCGGTACGTCAACGAGGCCTACGCGTCGATGTACGGCTACGACCGCGACGCCCTGGTCGGCGAGCGCTGGGACCAGCTCTACCCGGACGCGGAGGTCGAGCGGTTCCGCGAGTCGGTCCTGCCAGACCTCCCCGTGGCGGGCTCCTGGCGTGGGACCGCCCGCGGGATCACGGGCGACGGCGAGCGCCTCCCCCAGCGGCTGGAGCTGACCCGGCTGCCCGACGGCGGCCACGTCTGCGTCTGTCGGGCGGTCGACCGGCGCGACCGGATCGCGGCGGTGTTCGAACTCACGCCGGACATCGTCGTGATCCACGACGCCGAGGGGCGGATCGTCGACGCGAACCGGCAGGCCTGCGAGGAGCTGGGGTACGACCGCGAGGAGCTGCTGGGGACGACGGTCTGGGACGTGGACGCGACCGCCGACCCCGAGCGGGCCCGGGCGTTCTGGCGGGAGCTCCCGCTCGACACGCCCCGGCGGTTCGAGGGCGAGCTCCGGCGCGCCGACGGCTCGACGTTCCCCGTCGAGGTCCACCTGATCCGGCTGGAGATCGACGGCGAGGACCGGTTCGTCGCCATCGACCGGGACATCACCGAGCGGAAGGCCCGCGAGGAGGAGCTCGTCCGGAAGAACGAGCGCCTCGAGGAGTTCTCGAGCGTCGTGAGCCACGACCTGCGCAACCCACTGCAGGTCGCCCGGGGGCGGGTGGAGCTGCTCGCCGAGGAGGTCGACAGCGAGCACGTGCCGGACGTCCGGCGCGCGCTCGACCGGATGGAGACGCTGATCGACGACCTGCTCGCGAACGCGCGACAGGGGGAGGACGCGATGGCACCCGAACCGGTCGACCTGTCGACGGCGGCCAGGGAGGCGTGGGCGACCGTCGAGACGGCCCGGGCCTCGCTGGCCGTCGACGCCGAGGGGCGGATCGAGGCCGACCCCGACCAGCTCCGCCAGCTGTTCGAGAACCTGTTCCGGAACAGCGTCGACCACGGCGGGCCGGCCGTGACCGTCACGGTCGGCCGACTGGCCGACGGGTTCTACGTCGCCGACGACGGCTCGGGGGTGCCGAGCGGGGAGCGCGAGTCGGTGTTCGACACGGGGTTCTCGACCGACGCCGACGGCACCGGACTGGGGCTGACCATCGTGGAGAACGTCGCCGATGCCCACGGCTGGGAGCTCTCGCTGACCGAGAGCGAGGACGGCGGCGCCCGCTTCGAGATCACGGGCGTCGAGCGGCGCTGACGCGCCGGCGGTTACTCCCCGTCGCGCACCGCCACCAGCACCGGCACGTCGACGCGCCGGAGCACGTTCGAGGCGACGCTCCCGAGCAGCGTCCGCCGGAGGTTGCTGCGGCCGTGTGAGCCCATCACCACCGCGTCGACCCCCTCGTCTTCGACGTAGGAGCGGATCCGCGCGGCCACGCCGCTGGCGGGGTCGGCGCGCTCGACGGCGGTCCGGATCTCGGCGTCGGAGTCGTGCCCCCGGAGCTCGTCGGCGGCGTCCTCGACGGCCGCCCGCCCGCGGGCCTCGAGGCGCTGGACGAACTCGGGCTCGAGCCCGCCGGCGTTGAACGCGCCGCCGGCGGCCGCGAGGTCGATCACGTTCAGCAGGTCGACGCCGCCGCCGTCGATCCCGGCGAGCGCGGCGGCGTGGGGCAGCGCCTGCGCGGCGTTCTCGCTCCCGTCGGTCGGCACGAGCAGCCGGTCGGCGGCGAACCCCTCGGCCGCGTCTGGCACCACGAACACCGGCACGTCGCTGCGGTGCAGCACCTGCTCGGTCACGCCGCCGAGCACGCGCCGCTTCACGCCGGAGATCCCCTGGCGGCCGAGCACGACGAGGTCCGCCTCGACTTCCTCAGCGTGGGCGGTGAGCCGCTTCGCGGGGTTGCCCTCGAGCAGTTCGTGGTCGACCGGGTGGCCGACGGCGTCGGCGATCTCGTCGACCGCGTCGAGCACGGCGCCGCGCTCCGCCCGGAGTTCGGCGGCCTCCTCCGAGCCGCGGGTGAGCTCTAGCGCGCCCTGTTCGACGACGTGGACCGCGGTCGCCGACGCGCCGACGCGGGCGGCGAGCTCGAGGCCGTACCGCGCCGCCCGCTCGGACTCGTCGCTCCCGTCGACGCCGACGAGGATCTGGTCGTACATGTCCGGCGGTTCGCACCCCCGCCCTTTACGCTTTGTCGCCGTGCTCTCCGGCAGCGACTGGGCGGCCCAGCCGTCGGTCGAGGAACGCCCCGAGCAGCCGGAACGTCCGCTTCTTCTGGTCGATGTCGGAGGAGCCGTGACCCTCCTCGCCGAGCTCGTGGTACTCGAACTCGCCGTCCTCGCCGCGCTCGTACCCCAGTGCTTCCAGTCGATCCCGCATGATGCGGGCCTGGGAGACGGGAACGCGCCGGTCGTTGACGCCGTGGACGATCAGCAGCGGCGCGTCGAGGTTCTCGGCGTGGGTGACCGGGGACCGCTCCTCGTACAGCTCGGGGTTCGCCTCGGGGGTTCCGAGGTACCGCTCCATCAGCCCGGTCTTGAAGTGGGGCATCGTGTTCTCGTACATGTCCACCAGGTCCGAGACGCCGACGAAGGCGACCCCGGCGTCGTAGAGATCGGGGTACTGAACCAGCTGCCAGTACGCCGAGTAGCCGCCGTAGGAGCCGCCGTAGACCCCGATCCGCTCCTCGTCGATCCAGTCACGCGTCTCGATGACGTGTTCCGCCGTGCGGGCCACGTCGGCCTGCTCGGCGCCGCCCCAGTCGCCGTACAGTTCCTCGCGGAACGCCCGGCCGCGGCCGGCCGACCCCCGGTAGTTCATCTGGAGGACGCTGTACCCCCGCGTCAGCAGGAACTGGGTGTAGAGGTCGAACGACCGCTTCTCCTGGACCGGCGGGCCGCCGTGGGGGTTGACGATCAGCGGGGAGGGGCGTTCGCCGGAGTCGTACAGCAGGCACTCGATGTCGAGCTCGGTCGCGGGCGAGAGCTGGAGGGCCCGGGCCGGCGTCTCGGCGACGCCGTCCGACGCCACCGTGAAGAACTCGGCGTCGCGGAACCGACCGGGGTCGATATCGCCGTACTCCGCCTCGATCAGGCGCTCGTACTCGTCGGTCTCGAGGTCGTAGCAGCCCAGCTCCGGGCGTCGGGTGGGCGTCGTGTGCATCACGAGCACCCGCCGGTCGTCGAGTATCGGGTTCCCGAAGCGGACGAACGGGCTCACCCCTTCGGGGAGGTCGAGTTCGCGGCTCCCGCCGCTGTCGAGGTCGTACACCACGCTGGCGTCCGCGGCCTCCCTCGTCCTGACGGCGAGCACGCGGTCGCCGTCGGGCGTGAACGCCACGGGTCGTTCCTGGGCGCCGCCGTCACCCAGCCACCTGACCTCGTCCCGGTCGGTGTCGTAGACGCCACAGCGGTTCAGGTCGGTGCTGGTGTCGCTCACCAGGAGCCGCCGCCCGTCGGGCCCCCAGTCGACCGGGACGGTCTCGGCGCCGGGGTCGCCCACGTCGAGGCGTCGCCGGTCGCTGCCGTCGACGCCGACGAGGTAGGTGTCCTGGTTGCTCGGGTCGTCGCGCTCGTTGCTCGCGTACGCCACGCGGTCGCAGGCCGGCGGGAGCACGCCGCTGTGGGCCGCGCGCTCGTGGTCGGTGATCCGGTCGGTCTCGCCAGTCGAGCGACGGTGAACGTAGAGGTTCTGCTGGCCCGCGGCCGTCGACCCCACCGCGAGCGTGTCACCGTCGTCGCCCACGTCGAACAGCGTGGTCTGGCCGTCGAGCGTGACCACCGCCTCGGTCTCGCCGTCGGCGGTGATGCTGTGGACGTCGTGCTGTTCGTCGCCGCCGTCGTCCTCGTGGAAGTAGACGCGCTCGCCGTCGGCGCTCCAGTGGGGCGCCTCCTTGACCGCTCGGGGCACCTCGCCGTCACTCCACTGGGTGAGCGATCCAGAGTCCACATCCAGCACGTGGAGCTGGTTCCGGCCGGTGACGTCGTAGAACAGTGCGATCCGCTCGCCGTCGGGTGATGCCGTCGGATGCGCCAGCGTCGGGAGGCTGGCGAGCTCCTCCAGCAAGTCCGTCTCGTCCGTCACACAACCTTGGTCTGGCGATGGTGTAAAAACTCTTAGCAGAACGCGCCTTCTGAAACAGAACTTACATGAGCGCCCTCCCGTAGCTCCCGGCATGGACGAGCCGGACATCGTCGACGCCGTCGACGCCGACGACGCGTTCGGGGTGCTCTCGGACGAAACCCGCATCGAGGTGCTCCGGGCGCTCTGGGACGCCGACGACCGGGAGGCGACGTTCTCCGAACTCCGCGACGCCGTGGGGATGCGCGACTCCGGACAGTTCAACTACCACCTCGGCACGTTCGACGGGCAGTTCGTCGCCGAGACCGACGACGGCTACCGGCTCACGACCGCGGGCGCCCAGTTGGTCGGCGCGCTACTGAGCGGGGCGTACACCCAGACGCTCGACGTCGACACGGTCGAGATGGCGGACGACTGCCCGCGGTGTGGGTCGTCGCTCTCGTTCACCTACGACGACGGCACGGCGGAGATCGGCTGTGACGACTGTCCTCACGTCAACCACTTCCTGGTCCCACCTGGCGCCTTCGCGGGCTACGACGCGGCGGCGTACCCCCGGGTGGCCGCCCGATACGGCCGGAAGTTCGTCCGGAGCAGCCGGGACGGGTTCTGTCCGCTGTGTGACGGCCGGATGGCGGAGACGGTGCTCCCCCTCGCGTCGACCGTCGAGGCCGACGACGTTCCGGCGTGGGTCGAGAACGTGCCGACCTGCCGGTTCGACTGCGAGCGCTGCGGGGAGGTCGTCGTCGCCGACCTCGGCACGACGCTCGCGGAGCATCCCGCCGTCGTCTCGTTCCACCACGAGCGCGGCGTCGACGTCTCGGGGGAACCGCTCTGGCGGTTCACGGCGCTCGACACCGACAGCGCGCGCTTCGAGCGCCGCGACCCCGTTCGGGCCAGCGTCACTTACGAGGCCGGCGGCGACGAACTCGCGGTGACCGTCGACGAGTCGCTGTCGGTCGTCGAGACGACGATCGAGCCCGGGACGGGTGGGTAGCGGCCGCTACGCCCGGATCGCCTGCCGCCGGTCGGCGACGAGGTCGAACGCCTCCTCCGTGTCGCCCAGCACGAGCAGCGCGTAGTAGCGCAGGTACGTCTGGACCGGCACGGCGACCAACAGCGAGAGCGCGATCAGCGTGAGCACGAACAGCGCGACCGCGAACAGGATGATCCCCCAGCCGACCATCGGGGCGGCCCCCAGCGCCGCGGCGCCGATCAGGCCGACCATCACGAACGGGATCGCGAGCACCAGCGCGGCGACGAAGGAGATCACGCCGACGACGACCGCGACCGCGATCGCGAGCACGAACCGCAGGACGACGTAGGCGAGGTACTGCTTCCACTGCCCGGTCAGCGTGGGCCAGAACCGCCGCCACGCCGCGAGCACGTTGTGGTTCTCCGCGATCATCACGGGGACGACGAACTGGGTCGTGAACCCGTTGACGAGCGAGCCCACGATCGCGACGACGAACGCGACGCCGATCGCGACGAACAGCAGCGGGAGCGAGAAACCAGGGGTCCCGGTGAGCAGCGGCCAGACCGCGGCCACGATCGCCCCGCCGGCGAGCAGCAGCGAGAGCAGGCCGACGACCAGCCGGAAGCCGAACAGCCGGCCGCCCTGCCACCACCAGCCGCGCCAGTACTCCCGGATCGCCACCCGCTCGCGCCGGAGCGACTCGACGAACACGAACTCCATCACCGCGCCGACGAACGCGAAGGCGAGGCCGATCAGCAGGATCGCGCCGACGACGGCGCCGATGAGCAGCCACTCGGTCGTGCTGATGGCGTCGATCATCGCCCGGAAGTTCGGTGCACCCCCGGGGTCGGTCGGCCCGGTCGGCGTCCCCTGCGGGCTCCCGCTGAACTGGAACGGGTTGACCCCGCCGGTGCCCCCGAGGAAGAAGGCGACGAAGGCGAGCTTCACCCAGCGGCCGAGGTCGAACGGCCAGAGGAACGCCCGCGTGGCGGCGATCGCGTCGTCGATGTCCTGGAGGGCGTACAGCGTCATCGGCGCGCCCTCTCGCGGTGTGAACGGCTCAACTGGCGGCTCGTGGAGGGTGTACGGCCGGCGGGTCGGGGCGTCATGCCGAAGCTGTTGGGCGACCGGTAAGATATAGTTTCGGTCGTGTTCACCGCCGTGAGAACGGCCGGGCCGGGTCAGAGGACGGCGAAGTAGTAGTACCCCCCGAGGGCGGCGACGACGAGGACGGCGACGACCGGGAGCAGCCGCCGCGTGGTCGACTTCGGCACCGAGTGGCTGTGCAGGTTCCGGCCCACCTGGTAGAGGTCGTACGCCTCGCCGCCGTACTCGTAGCTGACCTTCGACACCGGTACCGACCGCTGTTCGACCTCGTGAGCGACCGTCGTCGGCCCGCCGTCGCTCGCCCGGTCGGGCGTGCTCCGCACCGTCATGTCGAAGCGGTCCCCGTCCACGTCGGCGAACCACGCCTCGTCGGCGCCCCGGGGGTCGTCGACGGCGAACGTGGACTCGGGCTCGTACTCGAGTGTCCCCCTCGTCGTCTCGTACAGCTCGCCGGCGCCCGTACAGGTGCTGCAGGGCACGTCGCCCTGCCCCGCGCAGTCCGGGCAGGTCACCTCGCCCGCGCCGTCACACTTCGGACACTGGCGTTCGCCGGTCGCGTTGCAGGTCCGGCAGGCGAGCTCGCCCGTCCCGTTGCAGCGGCTGCAGGCGGCGTCGCCCCGGCTGCCCGTCCCGTTGCAGTCGGCGCAGTCGACCGCGCCCTGGCCGGCACACGCCCCGCAGTCGGCGGTGCCGTCGCCGCGGCACTCGTCGCAGTTCACGACGGTCCGCCGGTCGCAGGTGCCACACGCCTCGCGGCCGCTCCCGCCGCAGTCCGTACAGCCGACGAGCCGCGCCCCGTCGAAGTCCGCGAACTCGACGGTCGTGGCCTCGAACGCCTCCGGCGCGTGCTCGTAGCGTTCGTCGATGGGGACGACCGAGCCCCGGGACGGGGCGTCCGACGGCGGGACCGAGACGGTCCGCGTGGACTCGGTGACGGTGAGCGTGCGCTCGATCTCCTTGATCGCGTCCCACTCCTCGTGGCTCCGGACGGTCGACGACTCGGCGAGGTCGTTCGCGACGCTCCAGCGCTCGGTGTACTGGTCGAGCAGCGCCTCGGCTTCGGCGTCGGCCGCGGCGGCGACCGGGTCGGCGGCGCCGGCGTCGTCGGCGGCAGCCATCACGAGGCCTCCACGTCCAGGGTTTCGAGCACCTGGACGTCGCGGTCGAGGTCGCGGGCCTCGCGGGCCACGTCCGCCGCGCCCAGGTCGGGCGTCATCCCGTTGCCGAAGAACACCCGCTCGGGTGCGTACGGCGGCCCGACCTCCGCGGCCAACGAGTCGTCGCTCGTGAACCGGGCGGCGATCTGGTGGGTCAGGTCCTCGCCGGACTCCCCCTCGCTGCCGAAGCCGGAGACGATCACGCGATCCAGCTCCCGGGGCGCGTAGCCGGCCTCGAGCACCAGCTCCGTCGCGAGCGACTCCGCGACCGAGGTCATGTCCGCGAACAGGTCGATGAAGTGCTCGGTCCCGACCCGGATCTGGAGTCGCTCTCCGCCGATCTCGACGGTCCCGGTGGTCGAATCGGTCGCGGGATCGAACACCTCCCGGGCGAGCGAGTGCATCGCGACCGTCGCCGAGAGGTCGATCGCCTCCTCGGGGACGCCGGCGTCGACGAGCGCGTTCTCGCCGGTCACCTCCAGCAGCTTCGCGAGCCCGGCGTCGATCGTCTCGCGGCCGCGGATCCGGACCCGCCCCTCGTCGAGGTTCACCGCCGCGACGGTCACCGTGATCTCCCAGAGCCCGAGGTCGACCGCCACGATCGGGTGGCTCCCGTACTCCTCGCTGTCGATCTCGTAGTCGACGGCGCCGCAGACGCTGGTGGCCACGTCGTGGCTGACGACCTGTCGCACGTCGAACCCCGCATCCTCGACGGCGTCGGCGAGCGCCTCCTCCGCGCTCTCGGCGTAGTCGGCGGGCAGGGCGACGACAGTCTCGCCCGTCCAGCCGTCGTCGTCGATCGCGTCGTACAGCGTCGCGAGCCGGTCCGCGTACCCCTCGCCGACGGTCACCGTCCGGATCGGCCCCAGACTCTCGATCTCGAGCATCGGCGTCGCCGGGCCCGCCAGCGCCGCGAACGTCTCGTCGAGCCCGGACGGCTGACTCCCGCCGGGGGCGTCGATCATCGAGACGAACTCGTTGTCGGCCGGGCTCGACTGCGAGCGGTCGTCGCAGGCCATCGTCGTGATCCGGAGCCCGTAGTCGTCGATCGCGATCCCGCAGACGCGGTCGGCCGGGTCGCTGCTGAACAGTCCCATACGTTCCGTGCGGGAGTGTGGTAACCGTTAGCTCACTCCCTGACGGGTTTCGTCACCGGCTGACGAACGCTGGGCCGTGTAGCGTTTCGACTACCGAAACAGCGTCGAGAGGAAGTGGGTCGGCCAAGATTTGAACTTGGGGCCTGCTCCGTGTGAAGGAGCCGTCATAACCGGACTAGACCACCGACCCTTCGACCGAAAGTTACGCGAGGCCGGACTTAAGCGTACTGTCTCAGTCCTGCCGCTGCTCGCGGTAGGCGGTCACCCGCTCGCGGGCGTTCTCGACCGCCTCGCGGGCCTCGCCCTCGGCGCGCTGCTCCAGCTCCTTCAGGTCCGCCTGGAGCTGCTCCAGCCGGCTCGGCTCCGGCTCCTTCTCCCGGCCGGTGAGCTCGCGGACCCGCTCCTCCAGCGGCTCGACCTCCTCCTTGATGCCGGCTTTCGCGTGATCGACGGCCCGACCCATGTAGTACCGTGCGTCCTCGAAGTGGCTCGCCATGTCTCCATGTTGCTTTCGAAAGGTCAAAAGCCTTGAGGCCGACTCAGTACGTCGGCGACTCCTCGGGCACCTCCTCGCGCTGGTTCACGAGGCGCGCGGCGGTGAACAGGTAGTCCGAGAGCCGGTTCAGGTAGCGGATCGCCTCCGCGTTGACCGCCTCGCCGTCGGTCTCCGCGAGCGCGACCGCGCGGCGCTCGGCGCGACGGGTGACCGCGCGGGCCTGGTGGAGGCGCGCGCCGGCGTCGCCGCCGCCCGGGAGGATAAAGGAGGTGAGCGGCTCGAGCTCCCCGTCGGCCTCGTCCATCCAGTCCTCCAGCTGGTCGATGTCCTCGGGGCCGATCTGGGGGTCGTCCGCGCCGGTGTCGGGGTTGGCGAACTCCGCCTGCACGACGTGGAGACAGTTCTGGATCTGGGCGAGCTGGCGGTCCACGTCGTCGTGGCCGGTGGGGCGCACGCGGCCGACGAGCGCGTTCGCCTCGTCGACGGTGCCGTAGGCCTCGATCCGCGGGCTGGTCTTGGAGACGCGTTCGGCGTTGCCGAGGTCGGTCTGCCCCTCGTCGCCGCGGCCGGTGTACACCGTCACGCGAGGGTCGCCTCCACGTACTCGACGATGTTCGCGCTCTCGGCCATCGTGACGCCGTGGGCGTCGTCGACGAGGACGGGCACCGCGCGCTGGTTGCTCAGGCGGGCGACCTCGTCGCGCTCGGAGTGGAGCGCGTCGACCCAGACGGTGTCGTACTCGATCCCGTGTTCCTCGAGGGCGTCGTGGACGTTCTCACACCACGGGCAGCCCTCCAGCGCGTACAGGGTGACGGACATGCGCGTGGGTTGGGCGGGACGGGGGAAGTAGCTTGTTACGACGGTGTTCGGGGCGTCGACGCCCGAAACGACATCTTCAACAGCCCCACGGCCGAACTCGACGGCTATGAGCCTCGAAGCCGAACACGCGTGTCCGGACTGCGGCGAGACGCGCACGTTCTGGAAGGTCGCGTCGATGAACCTCCACCTCGGCGAGAAGACGAAGTGGCACTGCTCGGAGTGCGACTACGGCTTCATCCAGGTGAACGGCATCAGCACCGCGCAGCCGGCGTAAAACCGCGCGTTCTCCGCTACTCCTCCAGCGCCTGCCAGGAGAGCCGCGGCTCCCGCGCGGCGCTCGTCTGGTCGATGCGCTTGGCGGTCGTCCGGCTCGGCGCGTCGTGGCGCTCGTCCTCGCTCGACCCCAGCGCGTTGTTGAACGCTGCCGCGAGATCGTCGAGCGACTGCTTGCTCTCGATCTCCGTCGGCTCGGTGAGCATCGCCTCGGGCACCATCTCCGGCCAGTTCGTCGTCGGCGGGTGGACGCCGAAGTCGAGCATCCGTTTCGCCACGTCGGCGGCCGCGGCGTCGCCCGCCGTGGCGGCGAACTCGTGGTGGAACGGCCCGTACGGCACGTCGAGGTCGATCTGTTCGGCGAGGTAGTTCGCGTTCAGCACCGCCTTCGCGCTGGCGTCGCGTAGCCCCGAGTCGCCGAGGCGGGCGATGTAGGCGTAGGCCTTCACGAGCACGAGCCAGTTGCCCTGGAACCCGTGGACGTTCTCGATCGCCTCGTCGCTCTCGACCAGCTCGTAGCCCGAGTCGGTCGCCTCGACGCGCGGGTTGGGGAGGAACGGCGCCAGCTCCTCGGTGACGCCGACTGGGCCGGCGCCCGGCCCGCCGCCGCCGTGGGGCGTCGCGAACGTCTTGTGGACGTTGTAGTGCATGATGTCGAACCCCATGTCGCCCGGGCGAGCGCGGCCCAGCAGCGCGTTGAGGTTCGCGCCGTCGTAGTACAGCAGGCCGCCGGCGTCGTGGACCACGTCGGCGACGGCCTCGATGTCGCGCTCGAACAGTCCCACCGTGTTGGGGTTGGTGAGCATCAGCGCCGCGGTGTCCTCCGAGACTGCGGCCTCCAGCGCCTCCATGTCGACGCGGCCGTCCTCCGCGGAGGGGAGTTCGACCACGTCGTACCCCGCGAGCGCGGCCGTCGCGAAGTTCGTCCCGTGGGCGGAACTGGGGATCAGCACCTCGCTGCGGTCGTCGCCGTTGGCGCGGTGGTACGCGCGGGCGACGGCGATCCCGGTGAACTCGCCGGCGGCGCCGGCCGGCGGCTGGAGCGAGACGGCGTCCATGCCGCCGATGCGGGCGAGGTAGTCCTGCAGCCCCGCGAGCAGGCCGAGCGTCCCCTGGATCGAGTCCGCGGAGCGGTCGGGGTGGACCGCGCCGTTGGGGTCGGCGGCCACGTCCTCGGTCACCGGCGGGTTGTACTTCATCGTACACGAGCCCAGCGGGTACGGGCCGGACTCGACGCTCCAGTTCATCTGGGAGAGCCGGGTGTAGTGGCGCGCGAGCTCGGGCTCCTCGGGGTTCGGGAGCGTGAGGTCGTCGCGGGTCAGGTCGTCGGGGAGCGCGTCGCCGGGCTCGACGGTGTCGCTGCGCTTCTCGGTCAGCAGCGGTTCGTTCTCGTCGTCGCTGACGGCGTATGTCGCCTGGTCGTAGGTGCGTCCGGGCTCGCGTCCGTTTTCGGTCGGTCCGTTCTGTCCCGTGCGGCTCTCCTTGCCGCCCGGACCGTCGCTCATGCTGCCACCTCCTCGAACGCGGCCACCAAGTCGTCCGCCGCGTGGGCGTTGGCGTCGGTGATACAGACTTGCAGTCGGTGCTCGCCGAGGACGTGGACCGCGAAGCCTTCCGCCTCGAGGTCGTCGGCGATCGCCCCCGCGGGCTGGTCGGTGCCGACGACGAACTCGCGGAAGTGGTGACGGTCGTCGACGGGCGCACGCAGCCCGGTGATGTCGTCGAGGTCCGCGGCGAGATCGCGGGCGAGGGTCACGCAGTCCTCCGCGATGTCGACGAGCCCGTCGGCGCCGAGGTAGGCGGCGTGCATCGCCGCCCGGAGCGCCACCCAGGCCTGGTTGGTGCAGATGTTCGAGGTGGCGCGCTGCTTGCGGATGTGCTGTTCGCGGGTCTGGAGCGTGAGCGTGTAGGCGCGCGTCCCGTCGGCGTCCTCGCTGGCGCCGACGAGCCGGCCCGGCACCTGCCGGAGGAACTCCTCCTTGCAGGCGAACATCCCGAGCCCCATGCCGTACGCCGTGGGGAGGCCGAGCACGCCGGCCTCGCCGACGACCACGTCCGCGCCGACGCTCGCCGGCTCCTCGAGGATCGAGAGCGCGACGGGGTCGGAGCCGAGACAGAACAGCGCGCCCGCCTCGTCGGCGAGCTCGCCGATCTCGGCGAGGTTGGGCTCGATGCAGCCCCGGACCGTCGGCGTCTCGGCGTAAACGAACAGCGTCTCCTCGTCGACCGCGTCGGCGAGGGCGTCGACGTCGGCGGTCCCGCCCTCGGTGGGGTAGCTCTCGACGCGGAGCTCCGCGCCGTCGACGTAGTTCTCCAGCACGGAGCGCTTCCCCTCGCGGAGGATCTCCGGGACGAGCACGACCTCGCCGTCGGCGCTCCGGACGCGCTCGGCGAGCAGCGCGGCCTCGCCCAGCGCGGTCGCGGCGTCGTACATCGAGCAGTTGGCGATCTCGAGCCCCGTGAGCTCGACCAGCATCGACTGGTACTCGAACAGCGCCTGCAGGAACCCCTGCGTGATCTCGGGCTGGTACTGGGTGTAGGAGGTGAGGAACTCCGAGCGCTTCGAGAGGCTGTCGACGACGCTCGGCACGTAGTGCTCGTAGTGCCCGCGGCCGAGGAACTCCGTCAGGTCGTCGTTCTCGGCGAGCAGCTCCGAGAACTCCCGGCGGAGCGCCTGCTCGCTCCGGGGCTCGATCCCGAACTCGCCGTCGAACGCGACGGGGTCGGGGATGTCGAACAGGTCGGCCTCGTCGTCGACGCCGACGGCGTCGAGCATCGCGGCCGTCTCGGCGTCGGTGTGCGGAGCGTACGGGCTCCCTCCCTGTTGGGGACTGCCGTGGCTCATGGGTAGAACGGTGGGCCCTCGGGGACAAAGACGTGCCGACTCCGGCGCGGTAGTGGGGGTGACTGTGCAGGGTCGTGTGGACGGTCGGCGCGCGGGAGCGAAGCGGCGAACCGCCGGTTCAGGCGATCTGGTCGGCGTACTCGTCGGCGTCCATCAGCTCCTCGAACTCCGACTCGTCGTCGAGCTCGATCTCGAGCAGCCAGCCGTCGCCGTAGGGGTCCTCGTTGACCAGTTCGGGCTGGTCGTGCAGCGCCTCGTTGACGGCGACGACTTCGCCGGAAACCGGGGCGTAGAGGTCCGAGACCGCCTTGATGGACTCGACGACGCCGAACGGCTCGTCGTGGCTCACGCTGTCGCCCTCGTCGGGCAGTTCCACGAACACCACGTCGCCGAGCTCGTCCTGCGCGAAGTCGGAGATGCCGATACGGGTCGGTTCGTCGGTGGTCGCCCACTCGTGCGATGCGAGATACTTCCGGTCGTCGGGGGTGTCGAAGCTCATTGGTCGATGAAGGGGGGTGTGGTGACTTCAGCACGCTTCTCTTCGCCGCGGATCACGACGCCGACCTCGGTGCCGTCCTCGGCCAGCTCGGTCGGGAGGTAGCCCAGCGCGATCGGCTCGCCCAGGGTGGGGCTCATCGTCCCGCTGGTGACTTCACCCACCGTCTCGCCGTCGTGGGTGATCTCGTAGCCGTGGCGGGCGACGCCGCGTTCCTGCAGCACGAGGCCGGTGAACGTCTCCTCGACGCCGGCCTCTTTCTGGGCCGCCAGCGCGTCGCGGCCGACGAACTCCGTGTCGAGGTCGACGGTGAAGCCGACGCCGGCCTCGTAGGGGGTTCGGGGGTTCTCCTCGGGGTGGAAGTCCTGCCCGGAGAGCAGGAGCCCCTGCTCCATCCGGAGCGTGTCCCGCGAGCCGAGCCCGCAGGCTGGCAGTCGAACTCGGCCCAGACGGCCTCGGCGCCGTCGGCGGCACAGAGGATCTCGACGCCGTCCTCGCCGGTGTAGCCCGTGCGGGCGACCAGACAGTCGACGCCGGCGACGGTCGCCCGGGTGGCGGTGAACCGCGAGAGGTCGGCGAGGTCGTCGCTCTCCGCCTCCAGCGGCGCGCCGAGGGCGTCGACGGCGTCGGCGGCGAGGCCGACCGCGTCGGGCCCCTGCACCGCGAACATCGCCCAGTCCGCGGTCTCGTTGGTGACCTCGGCGTCGAGGTCGTGTTCGTCGCGGTAGTCGACCCAGCGCGCCTCGGCCTCCTCGTCGTGCCCCGCGTTGGGGACGAACAGGTACCCGCCCTCCGGGAGGCGGTACGTCATCGTGTCGTCGTGGATGATCCCGTCCTCGTCGGTGATACAGGCGTACTGGGCGTCGCCCGGCTCCATCGCGGCGATGTCGTTGGTCGTCAGCCGTTGCATCAGGGTCTCGGCGTCGGGGCCCTCGACGCGGATCTCCCCCATGTGGGAGACGTCGAAGATCCCGGCGGCCTCGCGGACGGCGGTGTGTTCGGCCCGGATGGAGTCGAACTCCACGGGCATCTCCCAGCCGCCGAAGTCGGTGAACCCCGCGCCGCGGTCCTCGTGGACCTCGTACAGCGGTGGTCGCCGTGTGGCCATAGTGGGAGTGTCGGTGGCGGGAAGTAATGTCTTGCCATCCCGGCCACCCCGTGACCGAGGGAAAAGGCTAACCCCCTGACTCCCAACGCCGTGGACGTGCCGACACTCGCCGAGCTGTTCCGGTTGGGGCAGGTCGTCGTCCTCTCGGCGACGCTGCCCCTCGCCGTCGTCGCCGCCCGCGGCTACCGGGACGCGCCGTTCGGGCGCGTCGTCCGGCCGCTGGTGCCGATCACGCTCGCGTATCTCGCGATCGCCGCGATCAAACTCGTCGAGCCGTCGATGGGGACCGACGCCAGCAGGCTGCTGGGGAGTATCGCCATCGTGCTGATCGCGTGGACCGCCGCACAGGGGATCCTACTGTTGAGCGGCCGGAGGGCGGGATGAGCGTCCACGTGCTCGCGGCCCAGACCGCCGTGCTCGTCGTCGTCTCGCTGGCGATCCTCTACCCCGTCGTCGCCTACGCCCGGACGCTGCTGCACACCGAGGCCGTCGTCATGCTGGCGGCGTCGGTGCTCGTGTTCACCGCCGGCTCGGTGTTCGAGGAGGGGCTCGGGATGACGACCGTCTCGGAGGGAACGTACCTGCTCTCCTGTCTCTGCTTTGCCGGCTCCGTCTGGCTGTTCGCCCGGGAGTTCGTCCGGCTCGGCGAGCCGTCGTTCGACGCCGACGACGCGCCGACGGCCGGTGAGTTCGAGCGGTCGCCCGGCGGGCAGGGGTTCGCCGGCGCCACGGAGGGGGAGGATGGCGAGTAGCGAACAGCAGCCCCCCGACGGGGGGCCGCTCGACCTCCAGCCGGGCGAGGCCGCGCTGGCCACCCTCTCGAACCGCGACACGCCGATCGCCCACCTCCCGTCCCAGGCGCTCGAGAACCTGCTCGTGGTGACCGTCGACGCGCCCGAGCGCGTCGAGCGGGCGGTTCGGGCGGCCGGCGGCGACCCGAAGGACGTGGGGATCGTGCCGGTGTCGGCGTCGCCGATACAGTACGACGGCCCCTGCTGGCTCGCCGAGCGCGTCTCGCCCTCGGACCTGACGGGGATCAGCATCCAGTTCTCCCGGGGGGAGCGCTACCTCGCTGAGGGCACCGGCTGGGTCGTCGTCGACGGGCTCGGGACGATGCTGATGTACGTCGACGAGGCGAAGCTCTACCGGCTGCTCTCGCAGTTCGTCACCCGGGCCCGCGGCCGGGGGCTCAGACACGTCACCGGGCTCGTCGACGACGTCGTCTCGGGGGAGACGCTCGCGCGGTTCCGGGACCTGCACGACCGGTCGGTATCGCTGGAGTAGCCGAGCGACCGAATCCCGGGCGGTCGGGGGCTCTCGCCCCGTTCCAAACGGTTTATACCCCTCACCCGGAAACTCACAGGCATGGCGAAAGAGCAGAAGCAGGTGCGTGAACTGCAGGAGGGGAGCTACGTGATGATGGACGAATCCCCCTGCGAGATCAACCACTACAGCACCGCCAAGCCCGGCAAGCACGGCAGCGCGAAGGCGCGGATCGAGGGCGTGGGCGTGTTCGACGAGAAGAAGCGCAGCCTCTCCCAGCCGGTCGACGCGAAGGTCTGGGTCCCGATCGTCGAGCGGAAGGGCGGCCAGGTCGTCTCCGTCGAGGGGAACGACGCGCAGGTGATGGACCTCGACACGTTCGAGACGTTCACGATGCGCATCCCCGAGGACGAGGAGCTCCAGCCGGACGACGAGATCGAGTACCTCGAGTACGAGGGCCAGCGGAAGATCGTGTGATGGGGTTCCCCGGCGCCGTCGCCGAGCGGGCGGCCGCCGACTACGCGGTGGTCGGCGCGCCCCTCGACGCCTCGACGACGTTCCAGCCGGGAGCCCGGTTCGGCCCGGAACGGATCCGGCGGTTCGCGCGGACGTTCGACGACTACGACCGCCGCACCGACCAGTACTTCTCCGACTGCGCCGTCCACGACGCCGGCGACGTGCGGGCGTGGGACGACGCGGTCGAGTACCTCGAGTTCCTCGGCGGCAGCCTCGCCGATCTGGTCGCCGACGGCGCCGTCCCGCTCCTGCTGGGCGGCGAGCACACCGTCACCGCGGCGGGCGTCCGCGCGACTGACCCCGACGTGCTGGTCGTGCTCGACGCCCACCTGGACCTCCGCGACGACTACGACGGCAACCCGTGGAGCCACGCTGCGGTCACCCGGCGTGCGCTCGACGGCGACCCCGACGACGAACCGCTCTCGACCGTCGACGGGGCCGCCGACCGCGCGGTGATCCTCGGCGCCCGGACGGGCTCGGAGGAAGAGTGGGAGCGCGCCGAGCGCGACGACGTGACGGTCGTTGGCCCGGAAGACGTCGCCGACTGGACGCCCGAGTTCAGCGACGAGTCGGTGTACCTCTCGGTCGACATCGACGGCGCCGACCCGTCGGTCGCGCCCGGGACGGGGACGATGGAGCCGTTCGGCCTCGCGCCGCGGGAGATGCGCGACGTGGTCCGGCAGGTCGCGCCCCACGCGGTCGGCTTCGACGCCGTCGAGGTGAACGACCGCGACGACGGGCAGGCCGCCGCGCTGGCTGGCAAACTGTTGAAGGAGTTCGTCTACTCGCACGCCGACCCGGACCACTAAGTCCTCCGCCCTCCCCTCCCGAACTGAATGCGCGTCACCCTCCTCGGCACGGGCGACACGACCGGCACCCCGACGGTCGGCTGTGACTGTGCCACCTGCGAGCGCGCCCGCGACCGCGGCGTCGAGCGCTCGCGGTTCTCGGTCCACGTCGAGAACGAGCGCACCGGCGACTGTCTGCTGATCGACGCCTCGCCGGACTTCCGCCACCAGTTCGCCGAAACGGGCGCCGACCTCCCCGACGCGGCCGTGATCACCCACATCCACTTCGACCACCTCGACGGGCTGGGGAACTTCTACCGCCTGCTCGACGACCTGCCGGTCCACGCCGCGAGCGAGGTCGACCCGTTCACCGGCGAGAGCGTCGCCGACTCGGTCCGGGAGCGCTACGACTACCTCGACGTCGTCGACGTGTTCGGGCAGGAGCCGCTGACGACGTTCTCCACGTGCGGCCTCGAGCTCACGCTCGTCCCGGTCGAACACCCGCCGATGGCGTGCTACGGGCTGGTCGTCGAGGATCCGGAGACCGGCGCGAAGCTCTCGCTCTCGGGGGACACGAGCTACGACATCCCGCAGGCGTCCCGGGACGCGCTGCGCGATCCGGACCTGCTGCTGGCCGACGCGATCGTCCCGGCGTCGCTGGCGCCGAAACACCCCATGGGCGGCTCTGACGTGGTCGACGGCGTCCCCATGACGTTCGGCACGAAGCACATGACCCGCGAGGGGGCGCTC
Organism: Halolamina rubra; assembly: GCF_000739555.1. Lineage (GTDB taxonomy): Archaea > Halobacteriota > Halobacteria > Halobacteriales > Haloferacaceae > Halolamina > Halolamina rubra. The sequence goes on along the minus strand of NZ_BBJN01000031.1, from coordinate 804 downwards.
CGGCTGAGCGAGGATCTCGACGCCGACGAGACGCGGCTGGTCCACCTCGCGCACTACTACCCCGTGAACGAGGCGTTCGCGGAGCCGCTGGCCGTCGACGGCGAGGTGTACGAGCTGTAGGGGCCGCTAGAACTGGTCCAGGCCGCTCTGCTCGCGGGCGACGCCCGCGGGGTCGCTGACCCACGGACTCCGCTCCTCGCGCAGTTCCGCGGGGTCGGTTTCCGGCGTCTCCCCCGGCTCGTACCCCGGACAGTCCGTCCCGCAGTCCATCGACGGCGCCACGGGGCGGTCGTGGAACGCGCAGTGCGGGACCGCGTCGTCGGTCGCCGAACAGCGGGCACAGCCCGGGAACTCGGCGGGGCGCCACCCCTTCCCCCACGCGCGCTCGGCGATCCGGCGGCGCTGCCGCGCCTTCGCCTCGGCGTCGACGAGGCTCACGTCGGTCCGCAGCGGCGCCTCCGCCCGGAGTTCCACGCCGGGCTCGTCGACGGCCAGCGGCGACGCCTCCCTGACCGTCTCGCGCTCGCCACTCTCGGGGTCGAACCGCCAGACGCCGACGGTGTCGGGGATGCGGTTCAGGTGCGCACCGGTGACGTAGCTCTCGGTCGCGAGCCACAGCTCGTCGAACAGCGCGAGCGCGGCGTCGAACCGGAGCTGGAACTCGAGGTCGCCCGGGCGGCCGAGGTCGGGCTTGTTCTCGATCCCGACGAGTCGGTCGATCCAGTCCGGGTAGCGCGTCGTCTGCCGGACGTACGTGCGGCCGCCGCGGCGATCGCGCTCGAAGAAGCCGGCCTCGGCGGCGCG
>NZ_BBJN01000032.1 GCF_000739555.1 Halolamina rubra | reverse complement strand
CTCCGTGTCGCCGTCGACGAGGCCCCTGCCGTGACTGTGTCGACCTCGATTTTCACGACCAGCGACGGCTCGCGCCGCCGCGCGCCGCCGCGCGCACGATCGCCGCGAAAGTGCCCCAGTCACCGCCGGCGCCGATGCGCCCCAGTTCTCCCCTCCACGCTCCCGATACGCGGGAGACATCCGTATACCCCGCAGGCATCGGCGCCGGGGGCGCCATGAGTTATGCGTATGGGTAATCTCTTGAGTGGTCGGACCGATCGTACGCACATGGCCGCAAAGAACCCCTCCGTCGGCATCGACCACGTGACCGTCGTCCCGGAACCGGCGGTGCCGTCCGACGACGCCGAGGCGGAGTCGGACGCCGACGCCGAGCAGTAGCCCGCGGTCGACGACTCAGTGGTTCTCGATCACGTCGCCAACCCGCTCCAGCCCCTCCCGTAGCTCCGCGGTCGGCAGCCCGAAGCCGATGCGGAAGCGGTCCTCGTAGGGGCCGAACAGGTGCCCCGGCGCCAGCACCACCGACGCCTCCTCGACGACGACCCGGCAGAACTCCTCGGCGTCCGCGAACCCGTCGGGAACCGTCACGAACCCGTTGACACCGACCGGTTCGTGCCAGTCGAGGCCGTGCTCGTCGATCCAGTCGGCGACGATCTCGCGGTGCTCGGTGGCGAGGGCGCGGTTCTCGGTCAGGATGTCCTCCTCCTGCTCCCCGAGCGCCTGCTTCGCGACGTGCTGGCCGAACAGCGTCGGCGAGATGGTGGTGTAGTCCTTCCAGCGCCACGCCTGTTCGACGACGTCCTCGTCGCCGACGACCCAGCCGAACCGCAGGCCGGCGAGGCCGTACGCCTTCGTGAGGCTCGTCGTCGAGATGCCGTACTCGCCCAGCGTCGCCGCGGGGGTGATCGGCTCCTCGGCGAGCAGGCGGTACACCTCGTCACAGAGCAGGTAGGCGTCGTGCTCGGCCGCGAGGTCGTACAGCTCCCGGACCGTCGCCTCGTCGTGGTAGTTCCCCGTCGGGTTGTTGGGGTTGTTGAGCACGACGACCGCGGTGTCGTCGCGGATCGCCTCCTTCACCCCCTCGACGTCGACGCTCCAGTCCTCGCGGTGCAGCGGGACCCGCGTCACCTCGCCGAACGCCTCCGGCACGGCGTGCAGCGCCTGGTACGTCGGCGTGACGACGACGGCGTGGTCGCCGTGCTCGGAGTTGAGTAGCGAGAGGAACGTGAGGAAGTTCGCCTCCTGGGTGCCGACGGTGAACAGCACCTCGTCGGCGTCGCGGCCGTAGCGTGCGCCCACGTCGGCGCGGAACTCCGGGTCGCCGTTGGTCGGGATCACGTACCCCAGCTTCCCCGGATCGAGGTCGAAGCGGTCGGCCGGCAGCGAGCGGATCCCGCTCTCGGCGAGCATGATGTCGGCGTCGTGTTCGTACTCGGCGAACCAGCGTTCGAGGCCGAACGGTGAGACGTCCATACGCCCAGTCCGTCGGGCGGCCGCAAAAACCACCGGGTGCCGGCGACCGGCTCAGTCGCCCTCGCGCTCGCGCATGCTCTGCCGAGTGAACTGCGGTGTCGCCCGGATCGACTTCCGCTTGCGCCGGAACGACCGGTAGAGCGAGAGCACCAGCGGCGCCGTCACCGCGAGGATGCCGGCCGACACCCGCCAGTCCTGCCCGAACGCGTAGATCAGCGCCGCCGAGAGCACGCCCGCGGCGACGAAGATCCCCAGGATCAGCCGCTTGGCGAGGTCCCGCATCACGTCGTCGTCGTCCTGGACGTTGATGTTGACCGTCAGCTCCTCGTCCTCGAGACCGTCGAGCACGCGGTCCAGCTTCGGCGGCACCGACACCAGCGCGCCCGCGGTCTCCTGGGCCCGATCGGCGGCGTCGCCAGCGATCTTCCGGGCGGTCTGCTCCCGGTAGCCCTGCTCGGTGAGGTAGTCCGTCGCGACGCTGATGAAGTCGAAGTCCGGGTCGAGGGTGACGCAGACGCCCTCGACGACGGTGGCGACCCGGAGCACCAGCGCGAGGTTGCGCGGCAGCCGCAGCGGGAACTCGTAGATCGTCCCCTCGACCTGCTCGATGATCTGCTGGACGCGGTACTGCTCGATGTCCTCGCCGCGGGCGTCCTGGATCGCGAGCTCCATCACCTGGCCCATCACCTCGCGGTCGGCCTCCGGCGAGAGCGTCCCCATGTCGACCAGCGCGTCGAGGATCGCGTCGGTGTCCTGCTCGGCGATGGCGACGTAGAACTCGACGATCTTCTCCTGGATGTACGGCTCCACCCGCCCGCTCATCCCGAAGTCGTAGAAGATCACCGCGCCCTCGTCGTCGACGGCGAGATTTCCGGGGTGGGGGTCGGCGTGGAACACGCCGTCGTCGATGATCATCTGCAGGTAGATGCGCTGTAAGCGCTCGGCCAGTTCGGTGCGGTCGACCCCGCGGGCGTCGAGCTCCTCGACGTCGTTGATCTTCGTCCCCGGGAGGTACTCCATCGTCAGCACCGACTCGCCGGAGGCGTTCTCGTGGGTCTGCGGGATGCGGATCTCCTCGTCGTCGGCGAAGTTCTCGCGGATCTCCTCGAGCATCGCCCGCTCGCGGCCGTAGTCCATCTCCTGGCGGATCGTCTTCGCGAACTCGTCGGCGAGGTTCGACAGTGAGAACGAGCTCGACTCGTCGACGAAGAAGATGATCACCGGGAGCGACCAGCGCAGCACCCGGAGGTCGGCGTTGACCAGCGGGACGATCCCCGGCCGGCGGACTTTCACGGCGACCTGCTCGCCGTCGTGGACCGCGCGGTACACCTGCCCGAGGCTGGCGCCGCTGATCGCGTCGGTGTCGAACTCGTCGAACGTCTCCTCGACGGGGCCGAGTTCGGCCTCCAGCACCTCCTTGGCCTCGGGCCAGTCCGCGGGCGGCACCTCGTCCTGCAGGCTCGACAGCACGTCGATGTACTCCGGCGGCGCCACGTCGGGCCGGGTCGACAGCAGCTGGCCGAGCTTGATGAACGTCGGCCCGAGCGTCAGCAGCGTCTCGAGCAGCGCCTCGGCGCGGCGGACCCGCGTCTCGCTGTCGACGCTACGGCTCCGCCCGAACAGCAGGAACCGGTTCCGGTCCCGCGTCCACGCGAACAGCAGCGGCAGGAACCCCTTGACGACGACGAGGAACCGCCAGTAGGCTCGGAGCGACGCCAGCCTGAATCACCCCACCGTTGGTTCCGTCGGCTCCCCGGCGGCGCGGAAGATCGGTCCGAGCATCAGGCGTCGTCGATGTCGATCGACTGGGCCGGCCCGGCCGACTGCTTCGGGACCGTGACGGTGAGGACGCCGCGCTCCATCGACGCCTCGGCGTCGCTGCCGGCGTCCGGCGGGAGCGGGATCTCGGCGTCGAGAAACAGCGGGCGGTCCTCGCGCACGTAGTCGAACTCGCCGCCGAACGACTTCTCGCGGCGCGCTTCGATCCGGAGCCGACCGCCCTCGCTGCGCAGGTCGGTCGTGTCGGCGGTCGCCCCCGGCAGGTCGATCACGAGTCGGTAGGCGGACTCGCTCTCGAGCAGGTCGGCGAACACCGCGTCCGGGAGCTCTCGGAGCGCATCGCGAACTGTGTCCATAGCCAGAGTATGGGGGCGCGTCTCGAAAAAGCCGGCGGTGGCGGTGGGTCGCCACGGCGACGGGCAGCCGTGGCGATCGTGGGACGATGCGCCAGCGGGCAGGCGCTGTGGTCGGTGGACGAAGCGGGACGCCAGCCGCGGTGGCCGGTGGACGAAGTGGCGACGAAAGCGCTGAACGGGAGAAAGGTCGGCGTGCCGGCTACGAGGTCGACGGCGTCATCTCGATGTCCATCGCCTTCTGGATGATCTGGATCGACGCCGTCGAGCAGACGAAGTACCAGAAGATCCACGGCTGGATCGGCCCGAGCATCGGCTCGGTCCAGGTCATGGC
>NZ_BBJN01000033.1 GCF_000739555.1 Halolamina rubra | reverse complement strand
GGCGCCCGCGCCCGGACGGCGAAGCGCTGGTACTCGCCGCGGACGGTGACGCTCCAGCCGTTGACCGTCGCGATCCACGTGTACGGCGGCGGGGCGACCGGTAGCCCCGCCGGCAATCGCGAGGCGCCGGTCAGCCGCCGAGTCGCTTTCGCGCTGGCGTTCTCGAGCGCGCCGCTGACCTGCTTCCGGGCCGTCTCCCGGGCGGCCTGCTGGACGATCGAGGCGGTCTCGTTGGTCGTCGCCGCGGGGACGCGCGTCGCCTCCTCCCGGCTCAGTTGGCGGAGCCGGAGGCCGACGCGAACCGCGGCCTCGTCGGCGGTCGCCGCGTCGGCGCCCCGTGCGGTCAGCGCGCCCTCGAAGGCGGCCGCGTAGCTCCCGTTGGTCATCGCCTGCCCCCGCCGGCCCAGTGTCGGCCAGCGATCCCGGGCGTCGACGACCGCGGCGCGACAGGTCGACCGCCGGAGCCCCGTCCCGTTCGTCGCGGCGTCGCAGACGGCGCGCTCGGCGCGGCGGACGGACTCTCCCACCGCCGCCGACAACTCCGCGCGCTCGGTCGCTAGCTGCGTCGACCGCGCGTCCGGATCGTCGACCCCAGCCGTCCGGTTCGCCGCGATCAACGTCGCTGCAGCCCGCTCGAGACTCACGGTCCGCGTGCCGCCGCCCAGTAGCGCGTCGACGACTCCGTCGGCCGCGTCGCCGTAGGGCACTGCGACCCAATTCGTCGTCCGCGCCGTCAGCGGGTGGACGGTCTCCCCCGGCGGCACGCTCGGTGCCTGGTCGTGCTCGACCGCCTCGAGCGTGAGGTAGGCGGGGCCGCCGTCGGGCGTGTTGACGAGGCCGTCCCCGACTGCCCCGGACTGTCGGTCGCCCCCGATGCCGCCGTACGGGCTGTCCCCGCCGCGACCGAGCTCGACGAGTTTCGAGAGCCCCGCGGTCGATCGATCGCCGAGCTCGTCCCGGTAGTCGAGATTCCGGCCACGGGTTTCGGCCGCACGCGCGTCCAACTCCGCGAGCACGCGGTCGAGGTAGGCGGCGCGTGCCGCGACCCGCGCACGGTCGGCGGCGCCGTCGTAGGTCGCCGGCGCGTCGAGCAGCTCCCGGCGGCGCTCTCGGAGCGTCTCGGCCAGCATCGCGGGGGCGTTGGCGTCGCCGGACGCGACCGCCAAGCGCGGCACCGAGACGGTGACGTTCGCCACCTCGGCCCGGAGCCCGCGGAGATCGGCGGCGATCCAGGCGTCGAGCGCGCTCGGTCGTGCGGCGGTGATCGTTCGTTCGTGGACGACGGCGTCGCCGTCGTCGGCGACGGCACGGACGGCCACGCTGTCGACGCCGCCGTTCGCGGCGAGCAGCGTCTCGGCCGCCCGCTCGCGGGCGCCGGCGAGGTTCGGCCCCCCGAGCGCGCCGCCGCGTTCGAACAGCGGTGCAGTCGGGCGATCCGGCGCAGCGTCGGCCGGCGCGTACGCCGCAGTCACGCGCACCGCGACCCGGGCTGTTTCGGTCCACTCGGCGGTCGTCGTTCGAGTCCGTCCGTCGCGGCGCCAGCGGCGCTCGACGGTGTGGTGTATCGTCACCTTCCGGAGCGTATCGACGACGGGATCGGACGCCGCCCGCGACGAGTTCCCGACGGTCGTGACGACCGTCCGCTCGCTGTGCTCCCGATCGACGAGCGTCCAGTTGTCGAGTCGCGGGCGCGGCGCCATCGCGCTCGTGCGAGTGAGCACCGCGACCCGTAGCCTGCTCCGGACGCGGTAGCTCCCCGCGGTCGAGGTGTCGTCGACCGCGTCGAGATACGCTCTGTCGGCGGCCGTTCCGGGATCGGCGGTGATCGGCTCCGTCCCCGGATGCTGGGGATCGAACTCCCCGGAGGCGGGTTCGCTCGTCGCCCCCTCGACCGCGTTCGGGGCCAGTAGCGCGTCCGTCGCGGCTGCGGCGTCGCCGTGGCGGCCGCCGAGGACGTCGAGCACGCCGACCTCGACGGTCGCGACGTCGACCGCGCGGGCGCCGGCGGGGTCGTGGCGGCCGAAAACCGCCCGCTGCTGGGCGAGCAGGGCGGCGTTCGTCGACAGTTCGACGTGGCGGTTGGCGAGCACGTTCCGGATCGGCGCGCCGGCGTAGCGGCCGTTCCCGCGGGCCATCGCGATCGCCGTCAGCCGCGTCGTCAGCCCGCGGGCGAGCCCCGGTCCGGCCAGCGCGCCCCGGTTCAGCCGCCGCTCGTACTCGCGAGTCCGCTGGTGGAGCTCCAGCACCGGCGTCTCGACGGTGAGCGTGAGGTCGTGACGGCGCTCGGCGACGGTCTCCCCACCCTCGACGGCCCGGACGGTGAGGTTCCGAACGGTCACCCGGATCGCCGCGCCGCCGTCGACGGGGACGACCGAGATGGCCGACTTCGCCCGCCGGAGCGAGGCGGTCGAGCCGTCTACCGGCGGGAGGTCGACGCGGGCCTCGACGGCGCCCTGCTCCCGGCTGAGCCCGGCGAGCGATTCCCGCGCCGCGAGCGCGATGCGCAGTCGCAGGGCGTCGACGTACGGCTGCGAGTCGTCGAGCGCCCGCCCCGCCGGCGTATCCGCAGGCTCGGTGACGGGCTGGCGAGCCGCGTCGCGGGCCGCCGCCCGTATCGCGTCACCGAGTGCCGGGCGTGCGTCACCGACCGCGTCGTCCATCGCCGCCGTGGCGGGGCGGTCGATCGACGGCTCCGTCCGGTCGGCCACCCCCGTCGCGTACACCGAGGCTCCGAGGAGCAGCAGCACCCCCACGAGTGCGAACGGCACCCGGCCGCGAGTGTCGGCTGCCAAGCTCACGGCGACCACGTCCTGACGGAGATTTCGACGGTGTCCAGCGCGAGCAGTTCGGCGGCTCCCTCCGGGCTTTCGGTCCCTCGGCGGAGCTCCGTCGCGACTCGGTCGGCCATCGCCGCTGCGATCTCCTGGTTGGCCTCGCGGGTGTCGCCACGCTCGATCGCGCTCCCGGTTTCGACGCCGTAGCGACCGCTCACCCGCCGGTAACGGTGCCGGACCAGTTCGTCGAGCGGTGCGTCGTCGGCCAGCGCCAGCCGTCCCTTCTCGGGCGGCAGGATCCCGTCGACGAGCGAGTCCGCCAAGGCGCGGGCGACCCCTCCGTACCCCTCCTCGGCGGCGGTTTCGCCGGCCTCGGCGGCGTCGACGCCGCTCGGTGCACGGACCGTCTCGGCGTGCACGTCGGCGGACTGCGGCGGCGCGTCACCCACGGCGAAGGTCCGACCGATGTGGGCGTCGGGGTACGGCTGCCAGCTGACGACGACTCTCGTCCGCGACGGGAGTCGCTCGCCCACGGCCTCGCGAACCGCGGCGGCGAACCCGGCGTTGGTTCGCGTGAGCGGATCGCCGTCGACGCGGACGGTCCTGACGGCGGCGTCGGCCAGCAGCGAGGCCAGCGTCCCGTGGGCGACGCGGTCGTACTCGGGGTTGGCCTCTGGGTCGGTCGTCGCTCCGGGTGCCGGCTCGAGCGTGTACGGGACCGACGCGGTCGTCGCGGCCAGCGTCTCCGCGACGGCGTCGGCCCGGTCGGCGTCCGTCGCCGCCGGCGCGGCCGGGGCAGTCGTCACGGTGACGGCGGCCGCGCTGATCAGCAGGAGGCAGAGACAGGCGTCGAGGGCGGCGGCCGTCACCGGTGAACCACCACCCTGAGCCGCCCCGGACGAACCTGTCCGGGCGCGGTCCGAACCGGGACGCGGCGACCGGCCGTCTGGAACGCGGCCGTCGGCGCCGGGGCCTCCCCGACCGACCAGTGTCGTGTTCCCACCTGCAGTTCGACGCGGACCGCCCAGCCGGTCGGTCCGGCCGCCCGGGCGTCGTCGAGCCGCTCGACCGCGGCGACGCCGGCCGGCGCCACGGCGTCGTGCACGCGCGACAGCGTCGGGTCGGCGACCTCCCGATCGGCGACCGGGGCGACCCCGGCGAACACGGTCGCGTACAGCGAGAGGCCGAGGCCGACCGCGGCGACGGCGACCAGCGCCGCCGTCGGCGACGCCTGGCCGCGATCAGGCGCCGACGAGCGTGACGCGGTAGCCATCCCAGCTCACCCCCGTGACGGTGATCTCGTCGGACGCGACCCAGCTCGATCGGCGTTGTTTGGCCGCTTCCACCGCCTCGCGGAACGCCGCGCGGGTGGCGAACACTGCACTCGGTTCCCCCTCCCCGAGAACCGTGCGGAGCTTCCCGTCGGCGACGGGTACGACGGGGCCGAACGCGAACGTCGCCCGCGCGGTGCCGCCGTCGTTGCGCATCGCGATCCCGTGCGGGCGGAGGCGAACGGCGTCGGCGCCGTGGCCGTGGCTCGCACTCGCCGGCGCGGGGCCGGCCGCGACCGCGTCGACCGTGTCCGCGACCCCGGCCGCGTCCGGCGCGGGGCGGGCCGGGAGCGTTCCGGCGACGGCGAGAAACGCCACGGCTGCCACCACGAGTCCGGCGTGCAGGGCGGGCGACTCCGTCGGAGGTCCGAGCATGGCACGGAGTGGTCCCGGTTTCGTACTTGAACTCTCGGCTCAGAGTGCCGCCTCGGCGGCGACGAGGGCCGCGACGTACGCCGCCGTCGCGGTGGGGAGCGCGAGGCCGATCCGGTAGCCCAATAGCGACGGATCGAGCCCGCGCTCGAGCGCCGTGGCCAGCCCGGTCAGGATCGCGGCGAGCAGGAGCACGTAGACGCCGACGACAGGGCCGAGCGTGCCGGGACCGAGTGGCGCCGCGCTGGCTGCGCTCGCCGTCGACGCCGCGCCGCCGTTAAGACTGCCGGCGGCGTCGGCCGGGATCCGGCCCACCATCGCGACCGAGACGCCGCCGACGAGCGGGCCGAACAGCGCGGCGGTGTTCGACAGCGTGCCGGTGATCGCCGCCAGTTCACGCCGCGCGTCGCGCTCGACCCGGGCGAGCTCCCGGAGGTGATCCCCGGCGGCGACCAGCGCGTCGCCCGCCGGCGGCCCCTCCGTGGCTGCGAGCGCGAACAGCTGCCCCGCGTCCCGGAGCCGCGACCCCGGCACGGTCCGGAGCACACCGAACCGGCCGAAGAAGCTCTCCCCGACCGGCAGCCCGAGCTGGCTGCTCCGACGCGTCGCGCGATCGAGCAGCTCGCCGGTCTCGCCAGTGAGCTCGGCGGCGGCCGCCTCCAGCGCCCGTTCGACGGCGACGCCGTCGTCGACGCGGCGCCCGACGAGCGCGAGCGCGTCCGGGAGCCCGGACTCGATCTCCCGGACCTCCCGGCGGAGCTCCCGGACGGGGGCGAACAGCCGCAGCAGCGCGGCGCCGCCCCCGGCGCCGACGGCGACGATCGGGACCGCCCAGGGGAGCAGGAGCGCAGCTCCGAACCCCGTGACACCGCCGGCGAGCACGCCGAGCAGGGCGGCGCTCCGGCGGCGGTCCGGAACCTCCGGGTGGGAGGGCCCGATCCGCGGCGGCGGGAACGAGACGGGTCGCTCGGCGAGCAGCCACCCGCTCGCCCCGAGCAGACCGACCGGGAGCAGCAGGTTGTACAGCGCCGAGAGGGCGACGATGCCGACGTTCACGCCCGCGAGCCGTGCGGCGGGGAGCACGCCGACGAGCGCGAGCGGGAGCAGCACACCGAACGCGTACAGCCCCGTCACGCGCCCGAATCTCGCCGGCGAACGACGCCGCGCGCTCCTCGACGCCCGAGCGAGCGGCGGCCAGCGCGCGCTCGACTCCCCGCTCGCGCGCGTCGGCCGGGGCGTCGGCGGCGTCGAGGACGAGCGCGCTCGCCCGCTCGATCCAGGGGTCCTGCTCCCCCCACTCGGCGGCGAACGACGACAGCCCCGAGTCCGGGGAGCCCCGCGCACGGCTCGCGTGCGCCGCGAGCGACTGCGCGAGATCTCCCTCACCCGACCGGGCAGCGAACGCCACGGCCCGCTCCAGGCTCGGCTCGACCCGGAGTCGGAGCGTCAGCCGCCCGAACAGCGCGGGGGCGTCGCCGACGGCGCGCGTCCGCGAGAGGTCGGCGGCGGCGACGGGAGCGGAGCGAACCACGAGTGGCGGACTGACGCCGAGCGCGGCCGCGAGCGGCACCAGCGGGAGCGCCCCCGCGGCGAGCGCAGCGAGCGCGGCCGTCCCCGCGACCGCGGTGCCGACCGCCTCGGCCGCCGCCACGAGGTCTGGCGCGGGGGGCAACCCGAGACGCTCGCAGGCGGTCGTCAACTCGTCGCCGACTGCCGGGTCGCGGGGCCAGCGTGGGGCGATCCACGCGACGAACCGATCGAGCCGGCACGCCCCCTCGGTCAAAGTGGGTGCTACCACGGCTCTCCAGCAGCATCCGCTTCGGTCGGTGACTCCGCCCGGATCGCGGCCGGTCGGGTGACCCCGTCCCGCGCGAGTGAGCGCAGGTGCTCGGCCCGGTCGGCGAGCGCCGCGAGCGTCTCGCCGTACGCTTCGCCCGGCGCCGTGAGGGAAGCGAGGAGGCTGCTCTCGCCGCGGTCGAGTCTGCCTGTCGGTTCGAGATCGCCGCCGTCGCCGAGTTCGAACAGCGGACGGAGGTCGGTGCCGTCGGCGACCGACTCGACTTCCTCGATCGCGACCGCGCGGCGGCCGCGGTCCGTGTCGGCAACCGTGAGCACGAACCCCGTGGCCGCGAACGCGGACTCGCTCACGCCCAGACCTTCGGTCATCCGGCTCCGAACCGCGGCGGCGCCGTCGCCGTGAACCGTCCCCAAAACGGTGCCGGAGGCGGCGCCGACGCGCATCGCCTCGTACAGCGTGCTCGCCTCCTCGCCCCGGACTTCGCCGACGATCAGCGCGCCCTCGCCGAGCCGGAGCGCGGTCCGGAGCGCCGACGCGGGGCTGGTCTCCCCCGAGTCGTCGTCGCCGCGAGCGACCCGGAGCGACTGCACGTCCCGGCCGGCAGCCCGCAGCGCGGCGGCGGGGAGCTCCGGCGTGTCCTCGATCAGCACCGTCCGCGTGCTGCGGGGGAGCGCCCACAGCAGCGCCCCCAGCGTCGTCGTCTTCCCGGCGCCGCGGGCGCCGGCGACGAGCCCGGTCGCGCCGCGCTCGACGGCCAGCGACAGCAGCGCCGCCGCCCGCGGCGACAGCGAGCCGGCGGCGACGAGGCGGGGGAGCGTCCACGGCTCCGAGTCGTGTCGGCGGACGGCGAACGCCGGCCCGGGCGAGAGCGGGCGCGTGACGCCGGCGACCCGCACCTGCTCGCGCTCCCCCGGCGGGCCGATCGACAGCGTCGCGTCGACCTGCGGCGTCGCCCGCGAGAACGCCCGGCCGCTCGACTGCCGGACGCTGGAGGCGAGCGCGCCGACGCCCTCGGGGGTGAGCCGGACGTTCGTCGGCATCGTCTCCCCGTCGACGACGACCCGGATCGGCGTCTCCGCGGCCGGCGCGGTGACGTAGGCGTCCGAGACGCGGTCGTCCGCGAACAGGTCGGCGAGCACGCCGTTGCCGCGGGTGTGCTTCCGGAGCGTCGCCGAGAGCTCCGCGATCGACAGGTCGTCGGGATCGTCGTCGAGGACCCGCCGCACGGCGCGAAGGGGGGCGAGCTCGCCCGTCTCGCCGGACTCGGCGAGCCACGTCGCCGCCTCGTCGAGCAGTTCGAACGCCCGGGGGTCGAACGACGCCGACGCGGGGGTGAGGTGGTAGCGCGCGGCCGGGTCGGCGGGGTCGTCGAGCGCGTAGCGCCGGACCGTGCCGCCGGTCGAGAGCGCGATGGTGTCCCGTAGCCGGGCGTTCGTCGGTGGCCGGTGGTCGATCTTCGCTCGGGCGATCGTCGGCCCGTCGTGGGAGCGAACGGCGTCGTCGTGATCGTCGACGCGTTCCGCGCCGGCGGCGAGCCCCGTTTCGGCGGCGAGCCGGCCGACGGGGCCGGTGCGGCCGGTCGCCTCCCGGGCGGCCGCGAGAGGGTCCGTCCGTGCCGTCGCGGCGAGATCGGCGTCGTGGTGGTCGACGAGCGCGGCGAACCGGCCCGCGGCCTGGAGCAGGCCGACCGCGCCGTCGGTGTACCAGCGCTCGAAGCCGGCCGATCGCGTCCGGACGGCGTCGGCGTCGCGGTCGGCGAGCGCGTCGACGGCCGTCGCCCGGCAGGCCGGTTCGTCGGCGAGATCGCCGCTCCCGGCGCAGTCGGCGGCGTCGATGCGGAGTTCGACGCGGTCCTCGATCCCCGTCGCGCCGACCTCGACGAACGACGGGTCGCAGTCGCAGCGACCGTCGTCGGTGCCGCCCGGTAGCAGTGACATAGCGCGGCTGGCCGCGCTTTCGTACTTGAACTCTCGGTCGGATCTCTCCCGTAGGCGTCGTGACGACCCGGATAGTTCACCCCCGGACCGTGACGACTCGACCGTCGTCGCCCTCGGCGAGCCGGAGTACGAGTCGGTGGTCCCCCGGCGTCCCGAACTGAACGGGACCGTCCGGCGTCGCGAACCGCGCGTCGAGGCGACGGGTTCTGACGGCGCCGGTGTCGAGCGCGTACCGGACCACGCAGTTCGGGCGACAGCGGATCGTCAGGGAGTCGACTTCGGCGGCGACGAGCGACCCCGAAGGAGGGAGACGCTGAGCACTCTGCTGCCGCCGGGGTCGTCCGCCGCCAGCAGCGACGCGCCGGCGCGCTCGATCCGGCTGACCTCGCGGTCGAGCGCGGACGCGGTGCGGTCGGCGGCGCCCGACTCGACGGCCGGGAGGGTGGCCGAGAGGAGCGCGGCGGCGAGCACGACGGCCAACAGCGCGCGGATCACTGCAGGTTACGCAGGCGCTCGCGGAGGTGGCGGTCGTCGTCCTCGGCCGCGGCTTCGCCCTCTTCGTCGACTGGGTTCGCGGTTCGTTCGTCCGAGTCGCCCTCGCCGGGTTCACGGGCGTCCGCGTCGCCGTCGTCCAGTCGGCGCTTCAGCCGATCCACCGCGGCGACGGCGGCGTCGGCGCGACGTTCGACGCTCTCGTTCACCGCCGAGACGCCGCCGAGGAACCCCCGGATCGCCTGGACCGCCGCGTCGAGCTCGTCGACGCGGCTCTCGAGCTCCGTGATCCGGGCTTCGAGCTCCTCGGGGTCGGCATCGCTGTCGGACCCGTCCGCCGTCGCGTCCGCGTCGACGGCGCGTTCGACGGCCGCGAGCCGGCGTTCGAGCGCTTCGTCGCTGTCGGGCATGGCGCGGCTGGTCGCCCGATCGGCCATAAGCGTCGGGGTGGCGGTTTTCCCGGGTCGCCGGGTGAACTTAAGTCGGGTCCGGCTGAAGGGGCGGGCATGAAGAGCGTTCTCGTCGGCGTCGGCCAAGCTGGTGGGAAAGTGGCGACTGCGCTGGCGGAGTACGACGACGAGATGGGGTTTCGCGCGATCCGTGACGCGATCGCGGTCAACAGCGCGAAGGCCGACCTCCAGGGGCTCCCGCTAGACACGGTGCTGATCGGGCAGGACGTGGTGAAGGGCCACGGCGTCGGCGGCGACAACGAACTCGGCGCGGAGGTGATGCAGCGCGACGCCGACGAGGTGATGACCGAACTGAGCGGCCGGATCGACTCCGGGACCGAGGCGGTGTTCGTCGTCGCCGGACTCGGCGGCGGCACGGGCTCCGGCGGCGCGCCCGTGCTCGCGAAGGAACTCAAGCAGGTTTACGACGTGCCGGTGTACGCCGTCGGCATCCTCCCGGGCCGGAACGAGGGCTCGCTGTACCAGGCCAACGCCGGGCGATCGCTGAAGACCCTCGCCCGCGAGGCGGACGCGACGATCCTGATCGACAACGACGCCTGGCGCGAGAGCGGCGAGGGCGTCGCCGAGGGGATGGCGGCGATCAACGAGCGCATCGCCCAGCGAATCGGGCTGCTGCTCGCGGCCGGCGAGCCGATCGAGGACCGCTCGCTGGGGCTGGGCGACGACGGCGTCGACCGCGACGTGGGCGAGAGCGTCGTCGACACGAGCGAGGTGATCAACACGCTCCGCTCGGGCGGGCTCGCCGCGGTGGGCTACGCCGAGTCGCCGGCGAGCGACGAGGCCGACGACAACGTCAACGTCGTCACCAGCACCACCCGGCAGGCGCTGTTCACGGGGACCAGCCTGCCCGAGGCGTCGACGGCCGACGCCGCGCTGCTGGTCGCCGCGGGCCGTCCCGAGAGCCTCTCCCGGAAGGGGGTCGAGCGGGCGCGCTCGTGGGTCGAGGAGGAGACCGGCAGCATGGCGGTCCGGGGCGGCGACTTCCCGCTCGCGACCGACCGGATCGCCTCGCTGGTGCTGCTCGGCGGCGTCGAGCGCTCCCCCCGGGTGCAGGAGTTCATGAACCGCGCCGCCGAGGCCCAGGCCGACACCGACGAGCGGAGCGAGGGCCAGCAGAAGCGCGACGCCGCCGACGCGTTCCGGAACGACGAGCTCGAGGACCTGCTCTGAGCGCCGCCCCCGGCTATTTCTCCCCGGCGCCCCTGTCGTCGGTATGCACGACTACGCTGACGACCCACCGATCGAGGAGCGCATCGGCGACGCCCTGCGCGAACGGGACGCCACCGTCGCCGTCGCCGAGTCCTGCACTGGCGGTCTGATCGGCTCGCTCCTGACCGACGTGCCGGGCTCCTCGGACTACTTCGACCGCTCGCTGGTCACCTACTCCTACGACGCCAAGCTCGGCAGCTGGCGGTCTCGCGGGAGAGCCTCGACGGCCACGGCGCGGTGTCGGCGCCGGTCGCCGAGCAGATGGCCGCCGGCGTGCGCGACCGCGCGGGGACGACGTTCGGGCTCTCGACGACCGGGATCGCCGGCCCGGAGGGCGGCAGCGAGGAGAAGCCGGTCGGGACGGTGTTTATCGGCCGCGCCTACGCCGCCGACTGGGGCACCGGCGGCTCGTACACGGAGGTCTCCCGGCACGAGTTCGACGGGTCGCGCACGGCGATCAAAGAACAGATCGCGCGGAAGGCGCTGAAGTTGTTGCTCGAGGACGTCCGCGGGGACCTGTCGGAACGCTGATTAGGCCGTCGGCGCTCTCCCGGGGCATGGTGCGACTCTGGGTGCTCAACACGCTCCCCGCCCACTGGGAGCGCTGTCGCGACGGGCCGACCGACGCCGAGGTCCATCCGGCGCGACACGTGGGTCACCCGTGGCACGGGATCCCCTCGGGCGGTCGCGCGCCGGACCCGCGCGAGCTCACGCCGGGCGAGGACCTGTTCGTCGTACGGCAGACCGGCGGCGTCGGCGTGTCGGGGATCTGGACGTTCGAGGAAGCACGCCGGGTCGTAGACCAGGAAATAGTCCCCGACGTGTGGCGCGATCACGACGGCGAGACGCGCGACTACGACTGGCTGCTCTACTGCCGCGGGAGCCCGGAGCGCGAGGTCGAGCCGCCGATGCGCGAGGATTTCGGCGGCTCGTTCCCGTTCCACCACTCGAAGCTGACGGGGACGGGGATCGCGATGGACGGCGACGACCGCGCGGCGTACGTCGAGGCGCTGATCGACCACGGCGTCTCCGACACCGCCCAACGCCGGCTCCGGGCGGCGCTGGAGGCACCCGCGACCGGCGGGCTGCGGGCCGCCGACAGCGACCCGCCGGCGCGGACGGAGTACACGACGACACGGACGATCCGGGACACGAAGCTGTCGGCGATGGCCAAGGAGCTGTACGATCACCGCTGTCAGCTCTGTGGCGATCGCCGCGAGCGCCGCGACGGGAGCGCGTACGCGGAGGCTCACCACGTCAAACCGCTCGGGGAGCCCCACCGCGGCCCGGACACCGCGGCGAACCTGCTCGTGCTCTGTCCGAACCACCACGCGGACTTCGACTACGGCCGGGTCCGGGTCGATCCCGACTCGCTGGTCGTCGAGCACGCCTTCGACGACGCCGTCGACGGCACGTTACTCACCGTCGACGCCGATCACGAGCTCGATGCGGCGTATCTCGACTACCACAACGACCGGATCGCGTCGTTCTGAGCGGCTGACACGCGCTTCCCCGACCGAAACGTTTTGCGGGGAGCCGGTCGCCCTCACGGTATGGACAAGAAAGGTCACGTACTCAACGCCGTCCTGCTGGCGATCGGCGTCGGGTACGTCCTCGAACCCTCCGGCGACGTGCCGACGTTCGTCGCGATCGCGGAGGTGTCGCTGCCGCTGGTGCTCGGGGCGCTGTTCCCCGACGTCGACACCGCCTTCGGCAAGCACCGCAAGACGCTGCACAACCTCCCGGTGCTCGGCATCGCGCTCGCCTACCCGTTCTTCTTCGGCAACCTGAGCTTCGTCTGGGCGGGGATCCTGAGCCACTACGTGCTGGACATGCTGGGGAGCAGGCGCGGCATCGCGCTGTTCTACCCGTTCTGGAGCGAGGAGTTCGGATCGCCGACGGGCGTGACGACCACGAGCAAGTTCGCGGAGGTCGTCACCGTCGTCGTCACGCTGGTCGAGGTCGCGGTGTTCGCCGCGTTCGTCCACCTGCTGCCGCAGTACCTCCCGCCGGGGCTGGAGCTCGGCGGCGTGACGGCGATGGTCTAGTACACCGCCACGTCGTCGAACCGGCCGCCGTAGGCGATGTGGTCGGGGTGCGTGGGCTCGGTGCCCGAGAGGAACAGGCGGTCGATCTTCCCCCAGGAGTTCTCGTACCCCAGGTGAGCGAACTCCGCGGCGTTCCAGAGGCGGTGGCGCGGGCCGGCGCGGTGGACGACCTGTCGGTCGACGCCGTCGACGAGCGCGTCGACGAGGTCGCTCTCGCTCTCGATCTCGGCGTCGAACTCCGTCCAGGCCTCGCCGATGCTCCCGCGGAGATGCGCGTAGGAGGAGCCGAACGACGGGAGCCCGGCCTCCTCGATGATCGCCTTCGCCCGGCTGTTGACGTGGGGCGGCGACTTGACGTTGTAGCTCTCGACGGCGTCGATGTGGTCGGCGTACGCCCGGATCTCCGGGCGGCCCAGGCTCACGTTCAGCAGCGTCGGGTGGGGGACACAGAGCGCGGCTTCCTGGTCGGCCAGCGTGGAGAGCGCCCCCTCGAAGGAGATGAAGTCCGGGACGGGCTCCGAGATCCCCACCGCGAGCAGGTGCCGGCGGTTCTGCCAGTTGCCCGTGAATATCTCCCGGCCGGGCACCACCAGCAGCTCGTCGTCGCTGTGGCGCTCGGCCCGCTCCCGGATCTCCGGCAGCCGCGTGAAGTGGGGGGCGTACACCAGCACGTCGATCCCCCGGGCTTTCGCCCGCTCGACGACCCGCCCGTCGAGCAGCTTGACGTGCATGTCGACCCGCGTCGTCGCCGTAGTCACGTACGCTCCCAGTCGGTCGCCCCCCAAATAGCCTCCGTGTTCGATGCCGGGCGTCGGGGAGAACCCTTTTGGCGTCCCCCGACAACGGAGCGCGTATGAACGCCTGGAACTGCGGGATCGACGGCTGCGGCCGCGAGTTCGACGGCCCGGAGGAGGTGATCGTCCACCAGACGACCGAACACCAGCGCCACGAGTGTGCGGTCTGTGGCACGATCGTCCCGGAGGGGTACTTCGCGATCCGGCACGCCTTCGACGAGCACACGCGCTCGGAGTACGTCCGCGCCTACGACGCCGACAGTAGCGACGTGCGCGCCCGTGAGGCGGTGAAGGAGGAGATCGAGGAGAGCGCCGACCTCCAGAGCGTCGTCAAGCAGCTGAACGCGCGCTCGGAGTAGCTCGCGGCGTCGACGCCGCGCTCGGCGAGATCGCTTTTTCGGCTCGCTACAACCCGACTACCGACCGGTTCGTGGATCGTTACGTCGCGCGGAACTCGCCGTGTTTCATCCCGAGGAAGAACGCGACGACCGAGAAGACGATCATCGAGGGGAGCACCATCATGAACACGGTCGAGGCGGTCATCACGCTCGTGAGCGCGACCGCCGCGACGGCGACGATGGCGACGAGCGGGGCGACCGAACGTGTGAAGTCGTACTCCATACCCCGCGTTGTGGCCGGAGCGGCAAAACCGTTGAGAAACCAGCAGTCGGTAGCTGCCCGCGGTCGCGTCGCTCAGCGCTCCTCGGAGTCGAGCACGCGGATCTGGTCGCCGCGCACCGTCACCGGGATCGGCACCGTCGCCTCGTACAGCTCGACCGTCACCTGGTCTTTCCCCTCGTCGATGCGCTGGACCTGCGCCTTCTCGCCCTTGAACGGGCCGGCGATGAGCTCGACGATGTCGCCCTCGGCGATCCCCTCCACGTCGGGGGTCGGCGAGAGGAAGTGTTCGACCTCGGTCATCGACGACGTGCCCGGCACGATCCCGTTGGCGTGGGGGATCTCGTCGAGCACGCGCTCGATGATCGAGTCGTCCTCGGCCTCGACCATCACGTAGGAGGTCAGCGAGTCCGGCGCCAGCACGGCGTGGATCTCGGGCATCTCCTTCGAGGCGATCATGTCCGCGACCGTCTCCTCCTGGCTCGCGGTGGTCTTGACGGCGTAGATCGGCATCTACGCACCACCCGGGATGAAGCTCATCACCGCGAACATCAGGAAGCCGAGCAGCCCGATGAGGAAGATACCGGCGCCGGCGACCTTGGCGACCATCGAGAACTCCTCCCACTCGGGGGTGCTCGCGAGCTTGAGCACGCGGATGTACTCCGAGAGGTCGTATTTGACGTCCATCTTGGCGGGAACTTCTCCCCGACGCCTTTTCTATCTATTGAATACGGGCTGCCCGAGTCGAGGGCGAAAACGAAGGACTCCGGGGGCCGATCAGTTCACGTCCTGCAGCTGCTCCTTCGACGGGCCGCGCTGGGCGGCCTCGCCGCCGCCGTAGATCTGGGGGGACTCCACCCCGGTCACGACGATCATCGTGCGCATCCGCCCCTCGATCTCCTCGTCGACGGAGGTGCCCCAGATGATGCGGGCGTCGGGGTCGATCCGGTCGTAGATCTCCTCGACGACGCCCTCGGCCTCGCCGATGGACATGTCCGAGCCGCCGGTGACGTTGACCAGCGCGGAGTTGGCGCCGGAGATGTCCACGTCCAGTAACGGCGACCGGAGCGCGGACTGCACCGAGTCCTCGGCCTTGTCGTCGGTGTCGGACTCGCCGAGGCCGATCATCGCGACGCCGCCCTTCTCCATCACCGTGCGCACGTCGGCGAAGTCGAGGTTCACCAGCCCGGGCTTGGTGATGAGTTCGGTGATCCCCTTCACCGAGCGCATCAGCACCTCGTCGGACACTTTGAACGCCTGCTTCACGGGCAGCTTGCCGACCGCGTCGAGCAGGCGGTCGTTCGGCACGACGATGACGGTGTCGGACACGTCACGCAGTCGTTCCAGCCCGGCCTCGGCGTTGGTTCGTCGGACCTCGCCCTCCGCGGTGAACGGGGTGGTGACGATCGAGATCGTCAGCGCGCCGGCGGCCTGGGCGGCCTTGGCGACGACGGGCGCCGAGCCCGTGCCGGTGCCGCCGCCGAGCCCGGCGGTGACGAACACCATGTCCGAGCCGTCGATCGACTCCTTGATCTCCTCCTGGGACTCGATCGCTGCCTCCTCGCCCACCTGCGGGAGCGAGCCGGCGCCGCGACCCTGGGTTTTCTCCTTCCCCATCAGGATCTTCGTGTCGGCCTCGATGGAGACGAGGTGCTGCACGTCGGTGTTGGCCGCGACCAGCTTCGCGCCGTGGATCCCCTCCTCGTGCATGCGGTTGACCGTGTTGCCCCCGGCGCCGCCACAGCCCACCACGGTGATGTTGGTCTTGAGGTCCTGCAGCACGTCCTGCAGCTGCTCGTCGGTCATCTTCCCAGACGTCGGGGTCTCGTCGGCGCCCTGCGCCGACGGGGTCTCCTCCTCGGCCGTCGCGTCGGGCTCCTCGCCGCCCTCGCCCTCGGCCTCGTCGATAGCTTCCTCTACGATAGAGTCCATTTGACCCCTGCTATACAGTGGAGCCTATTCATCTTTCTCCCTTTCCGGCCCCCAGCGCGGCGTCGACGCCGGCTCAGACCGGGAACCGCTCCTCTCGCTCGCTCAGCACCGCCGACGGCGGGATCTCCTCGTCGCCGACCTCGACGGGCTCGCCGCCGGAGAGCCGCCCCATCTTCGGCCCCTCGGGGACGCCGAGCTTCCCGGCTTTCTCCGGGTCGAACGCCTCCTCGCGGGCGATTACGGCGTCGTCGTCGACGCGCACCTCGTCGTACTCCGCCCGCAGGATCGCCGCGAGCTCGTCGATCAGCTCGCCGTAGCGGTCGCCGTCCGGCACCGCCGCCGAACCTCGCGCGCGGGTCCCGTTCTCGATCGTGTCGAACGCGACCGTCGCGCCCGCCACCGCCGCCCGGGTCGCCTCGCCGTCGACGTTCTGGGCGGCCGCGAGCAGGTCGTCCGGCAGGCTCACCGCCTCCCAGTCCTCCGGCGCCTCTGGAACGTGGGCACCGAACCGCAGCCCCTCGTCGACGGTCGCGACGCCGGACTCGAGCGCGTCGACCAGCGCCAGCGGGCGGTCGCCGACGGTCCGGACCCACGTCTCGCTCACGACCCTGTAGCCCAGTTCCTCGATCGTGCGTGCGAGTTCGGGGTGGTCGCCGTCGAGCAGCGCGTGGCTGGCGCCACTGCGCTCGAACGCGGTCTCCAGCACCGCGCGCGCCTCGTTGCTCCGCGGGTGGCCCAGCTCCGACAGCTGCCAGTCGCTGGCGACGTGGCCGACCGCCCACGGCGTCTCCCTGATGACGCGCCAGAACCGCGGGGCGTAGTGGCCGCCGCCGATCCCGACGAGCTGGCGCTCGCGGTGGGCGTCGACGCCCCGCAGCGAGAGCACCGCCTGCGCGACCGCGCGGGCGCCGTCGGGGTCCTCCCACTGTTGTTCGGCGCTACCGAGCTCCGCGAACATCGACGGCGTGTCGAGCGCCGTCGGCCCGTGGTGGGTCCCCTCGATCGCGACCTCGTACCTCTCTGGCGCGTGGGCCTCGAGCGCGCTCACGTACGCCGAGAGCGCGCTGGGGGCGGCCTCCGCGAGGTCGCCGTCCGCGCCGCCGTACTCCGCCTCGCCGAAGTTGCCGGTGAAGTGACCGGTCAACAGCGCCCCCGTCTCGCCGGCGTGCCGGGAGACGAACACCAGCAGGCGCGGCTCGTCGCTGAACGCCGGCGCCGGGTCGTCGAGGTGGATGTGCAGGTCGTCGAACGACCGCAGTTCGAACGGCCCGTCGCGGTAGTACGTGCCGCCGCCCGCGGCGTCGGGCCGCTTCTCGTCCTCGTGTTCGGTCCAGTCCCCCTGGTCCAGCAGCTGCTCGCCGATGTGCTCCGACGCGCGGTCGGCCCGCGAGACGACGATACCGATACTCATTGCTCCGAGGTCAGCCCCGGTCGGCCAAGTAGCCGTCGCCTCCGGCTGCGCCCGCGACCTTTTTCCGGCCCGCTCACCCCACCGAACGCATGGACGTGTACGGGCTGATCGGCCGACCGGTCGAACACTCGCTCTCGCCGCCGATGCACGAGGCCGCCTACGACGCGCGCTCGCTGGACGCGCGGTACGTCACGCTCGAACCCGACCCGGACCGGATCGACGAGGCGATCGCCGGCGCCGACGCGCTGGGCGTCGCCGGGCTCAACGTGACGGTCCCGTTCAAACAGGACGTGCTCCCCTACGTCGACCCGACCCCAACCGCGGAAGCGGTCGGCGCCGTCAACACGATCACCTTCGACGGGGGGACGCCGGAGGGCCACAACACCGACACCGAGGGCGTGATCCGGGCGTTCGAGCACCACGACGTGGTGATCGAGGGCCGCTCGGCCGTCGTCGTCGGCGCCGGCGGCGCGGGGCGGGCGGCCACGTACGCCCTCGCGGACGCGGGCGCGGAGACGTTCGTCGCCAACCGCACCGTCGAGCGCGCCGAGACGCTTGCCGACGAGTTCGCCGCCCTCGGCGTCGAGGCCGGCGGGCTGGACGCCCTGGCGGACCGACTCCCCGAGGCGGACCTGCTCGTCAACGCCACCAGCGTCGGGATGGACGACCCGGATAGTTCACCCGTGCCCGCCGAACTGCTCCACGGCGAGCTCGCGGTGCTCGACGCCGTCTACTCGCCGCTGCGGACCAGGCTGCTGCGCGACGCGGCCGACGCGGGGGCGACGACGGTCGACGGCGCCTGGATGCTGCTGTACCAGGGCGTCGCCGCGTTCGAGCGCTGGACCGGCGTCGACGCCCCCGTGGCGGCGATGGACGGGGCGCTCCGGGACCGGCTCGCCGGCTGACTGCGGGGTTCGGGGGCCGAAACGGCCGAGGGCGACGCTGGCTTTTTACCATCGGGGGTCATCTTCCGCGACAGCATGGTACTGGGGAAGCTCAAACGGCTCCTCGGGCTCGACTCCGGTTCGGACGACGCCGGGCGATCCGAGCGCGACGTGACGGTGCAGGACCGCGACGACGCCGACGCCGAGACCGAGGCGGCGGTGAAGGGCACCGACGAGGCCGACGACGAACAGGCAGACTCGACCACCGACACGGAGTCGGCCGAGGACGGGGCGACCGAGGAGGCTGACGACGAATCGGGGGACGACGACGCCGCGACCGACGAGGCGGACGACGAACCGGTCGCCGCCGAGACCGACGCCGACGCGTCGACGGAGTCGCTCGTCGACGAGGAGATCGCCCAGGAGGAGCCGTCCGGGCGCGCCGAACCCGCGGAGGCAGCGGGCCCGGAGTCCGACGACGAGACCACCGACGTGGCGGATGCCGGCCCCGACGCCGACGAGGCGGCCGAGGCGGCGACGGACTCGCCGTCGGTCGACGAGATCAAGGGGATCGGCCCGGCCTACTCCGAGCGACTGGGCGAGATCGGCATCGAGACGGTCGCGGAGCTCCGCGACGCCGACGCCGCCGAGGTCGCCGAGCGGACGACGGCGCCGGAGGGGACGGTCCAGAAGTGGATCGACCGCGCGAACGACCGGGACGACTGACGACGGACCCGCCCGTTTTTAGCCGCTACCTGCCGACCGTGGAGTCATGACCGAACCCACGGTGGCCACGACGCGCGAGGAGTTCCACGCCGTGGCCGCCGACGCGCCGGCGGGCGCCCGGGTGCCCGTCGAACTGCGGACCGTCGTCGCCGACCCGTTCGACGCCTACCGACGCGCCCGGGACGACGGCGGCGCCTTCCTCGAAACCACCGGCGGGCAGTCGGGCTGGGGGTACTTCGGCGTCGACCCCGTCGACAGGCTCACCGTCTCCCGCGACGCCGTGCTGGCAGAAACCCGCCGCGGGGACGCCGACGACCGCCGGTTCGGCTCGGGGGACTCCCCGACGCTGGCGGCGCTCGACGGCCTGCTCGACGGTGAGGGGCTGGCTCGCGGCGACTGCGACGTGCCCTACCCCTGCGGCGCCATCGGCTGGCTCTCCTACGACGTCGCGCGGGAGCTGGAGTCCCTGCCGGACGGCGACGGCGACGACCGCGGCCTCCCGACGCTGCAGGTCGCCGTCTACGACTGCCTGGCCGCCTGGGAGGAGCCACACGACGGCGACGTGACGCTGCGGATCACCGCCTGTCCGGCGGTCCCCGCGGGCGCCGACGACGCCGCACTCGACGCCCGCTACGACGACGCGCTTGCCGACGCCCGCGAGCTCTGTCGGCGGGTCCACGACGGCGACCCAGCGGTTGGGGCCGCCCCGGTTTCGGCCGACGAGGCGGCGTTCGAGAGCACCTGCGGCCGCGAGCAGTTCCGCGAGCGGGTGCGCCGCGTGAAGGAGTACGTCCGGGCGGGCGACACGTTCCAGGCGAACGTCTCACAGCGCCTCGCCGCGCCCGCCGCGGTCCACCCCGTCGACGCCTACGACGCGCTCCGGGCGGTGAACCCGGCGCCGTACTCCGGGCTGCTGGAGTTCCCCGGCGTCGACCTCGTGAGCGCGAGCCCGGAGCTCCTGCTGGACCGCGACGGCGACCGCCTGCTGACCGAACCCATCGCCGGCACGCGACCCCGCGGCGACACCGAGGCGGAAGATGCCGCGCTCGCCGACGACCTCGGGAGCGACGAGAAGGAGCGCGCCGAGCACGCGATGCTGGTCGACCTGGAGCGAAACGACCTCGGCAAGATCAGCGAGTACGGCAGCGTCGAGGTGACGGAGTACCGCCGGATCGACCGCTACGCGGAGGTGATGCATCTCGTCTCGCTGGTCGAGGGGCGACTCCGCGAGGACGCGACGCTCGCCGACGCGATCGCCGCCACGTTCCCCGGCGGCACCATCACCGGCGCGCCCAAACCCCGGACGATGGAGATCATCGACGAGCTCGAGAGCCGTCGCCGCGGCCCCTACACCGGCAGCATGGGGATCTTCGGCTTCGACGGCCGCGCGACCCTCAACATCGTGATCCGGACGCTGGTGCGCCACGCCCAGGAGTACCACCTCAGCGTCGGCGCCGGGATCGTTCACGACTCCGAGCCGGACGCGGAGTACGAGGAGACGCTGGACAAGGCCCGGGCGCTGATCCGCGCCGTCGACGACGCGCTGGAGGCCGGCGGCCTCGAAGTGGCCGCCGATGCGGACGACGACGGCGCGAGGGCCGAGCGATGAGCGGCCCGGCGATCCTCGTGATCGACAACTACGACTCCTTCGTGTACAACCTCGTGCAGTACGTCGGCGAGGCGGTCCAACCGCTTGACGGCGAGGTGATCGTGCGGCGCAACGACGCCGTCGACGCCGCCGGGATCCGCGAGCTCGACCCGGACGGCATCGTCGTCTCCCCGGGGCCCGGGACGCCCCAGGAGGCCGGGGTCTCGATGGCGGTGTTCAGCGAGCTCAGCTACCCGACGCTGGGGGTCTGTCTCGGCCACCAGGCGCTCTGTGCCGCCAACGGCGCCCCGGTGGGCCACGCCGAGGCGGTCGTCCACGGCAAGCCCTCGCGGATCAGCCACGACGGCGCGGGCGTGTTCGCCGACCTGCCCGACGGGATCGAGGTCGGGCGCTACCACTCGCTGGCGGTCGAGCGCTCGGCGATTCCGGACGCCCTGGTCGAGACGGCGACGACCGACGACGAGAGCGTCGTGATGGCGGTCCGCCACCGGGAGCAGCCCCACGTGGGCGTCCAGTTCCACCCCGAGAGCATCCTCACCGAGCACGGGAAAACGATGATCAAGAACTTTCTCGCGACGAGCCGTGGGTGGGAGCCATGAGCGACGGATCGGACCGCGTGTTCCACGTCGACGGCGAGCTCGTCCCGGCCGGCGAGGCGACGGTGTCGGTCGAGGACCGCGGGTTCCAGTACGGCGACGCCGCCTTCGAGACGCTCCGCGCGTACGGCGGCGACGTGTTCGGCTGGGACGCCCACGCCGACCGACTCGCCGAGACCTGCGACCTGCTCGCGATCGACCACGGGCTGGCTCGCGACGACCTCCACAACCGGATCCTCGCGACACTCGATGCGAACGACCTGGCCGACGCCTACGTCCGGCTCTCGATCTCGCGGGGCGTCCAGCCCGGCAAGCTCGACCCCGACCCCGAGGTCGATCCGACCGTGGTCGTCGTCGTCAAACCGCTCCCGCGGGGCGGGCTCTCGGGCGAGTCCGTCTGGGACGGCCCGGCGACGCTACAGACGGTATCGACCCGGCGGATCCCCGACGCCGCCGTGCCCGCGCGAGCGAAGACGCATAACTACCTGAACGGGATCCTCGCGCGACTCGAACTCCGGGGCACCGACGCCGACGAGGCGATCATGCTCGATTCGGCGGGCCACGTCGCGGAGGGGGCGACCAGCAACGTGTTCGCGGTCGACGGCGACGGGCTGCTCACCCCGGCGCTCTCGGGGCCGGTGCTCCCGGGGATCACCCGAGCGACCGTGCTCGACATCGCCGACGATGAGGGGATCCCCGTCCGCGAAGGGACGTTCGGCCCGGAGACGCTGCGCTCGGCGGAAGAGCTGTTCTGCACCAACTCCACGTGGGAGATCAGGCCCGTCGACGCCGTCGACGGCGCGACCGTCGGCGGCGGCCCGGTGACGGAGCTGCTCGCCCGGCGCTACCGGGAGCGCGTCGAGGACGCGTACTACTAGCTCGCGGCCAGCAGGATGGTCGCGACCGCGTACAGCAGGATCAGCAGCACGGCGGCGATAATGAACTTGAGCACCAGCCCGTCCTCCTCGGGGCTCTCGCCCTCGGGCAGGCCGTCGTCGTACAGGTCGCCGTCCTCCTCGCTCATTGCCGGAGCCAGGGGCCGCGGCGGTATCAATCCGTCCTTCCTCAGAAGCCGATCCGGGACTCCGTCGACTTGTGGATGTCGTCGTCCGCGTCGTCCTCGCTCGCGCCCACGCGGACGAACTCGTAGCCGTCGGCGTCGAGGAACACGCCGCCGTCGGCGAGTTCGACGGGGAGCTCGTCGAGCACCGCCCCCTCACAGGGGCCGAACGTGCACTCGCCGCTGTCGCGCTCGAACGTGGCGCCGTGGCGCTTGCAGACGAGCTCGCCGTCCCGGAGGACCGCGCCGTCGCCGGTGTCGAGGTTCACGTCGCGCCAGTGCTGGCAGTAGTTGAACCACGCGGCGACGCCGTCGCCCGCCCGGACGAGGATGGCCTCGCGCTCCTCGCCGCTCTCGCGGTCCGCGACGGTGATCAGGAGGCTGCTGTCGTCCGGTACGGCGTCGAGATCGGCGATGCGTTCCCCGGGAGGCATTGGGAGCCGGTAGTCGAGGGGTTCTGAAGGGCGTTTGGGTCTGTGGTCACGCTGTCGCGCCGGTCGCGGGAGCGCCGAAAGCGGTTTGTCGGCGCCTTCCGAGGGGCAGACTGATGTCCGCGTTCGAGACCGTGATGACCTACGTCGGCGGGGCCGTCTCGATCGGCGGCGTGGCGTTCGCCGCCGCCTTCCTCGGCTACCGAACCGCCGACCCGTTCGCTGCGTCGATAGTCGGCTCGCTGTCGCTCGTCAGTCGCGTCGCCGGCGTCGCCGTCGGCATCGTACTGGCGGTCGCAGGGTTCGTCGTGGCGGTCAGGCTCGGCGACGAGGAGCGCATCGCCGCGGCGCTCGCTGACGAGGGGGAGTGAGAAGGGCCTGCTGTCGGGAGGTAGAAGGTGAATCTTGGGAGGGAGATTCGAACCACGAGGGGTTCGCTCGCTGGCGCTCGCTCCCCCTCTGGGTACAAATCTACTCCGTCGCTACATCCCTGCCGGCCGGACTCACAGCTCACGATGTTCGTTGTTCGTCGTCGGCCGGCAGGAGAATATAGCGGGAGGTAGATTTGAACTACCGATCTCCGGGTTATGAGCCCGGCGGAATCTCCTGGCTATCCCATCCCGCTACCTGTACCAAATCGGGTACGACGGTTAAGCGTTCTGTTTCGGTCGCCCTCTGTCGGTTCTTCCCGGGGTCAGTCAGCGGTCACTCGCCACGTGAACAGGCTCTCGAGCACGTAGTTCAGCAGGAGCGAGCAGCCGATCGCGATCGGGAACGTCGCCAGCTCCCAGAGATCCACGCCGAACGCCGTCAGCGCGATCGGGAGCCGTGTCAGTGCCGCCACCACGCCGACTTGGACGGCGACGCCGCCGCTGCGCACCAGGTTCGACTTCAGGAACCGGCGCAGGATCGCCCAGCCGCCGTCGTCGCCGTGGGCCGCGAACGTCCAGCGCTCGTTGACGACGAACATGACGACGATCGCCACCTCGGCGCCGACCAGCTTCGCGATCTCGGGCGGGACGCCGACGCCGGCGCTCAGCACCGAGCTCGTCGTGAGGTCGAACACGGCGCCGACCGCGCCGACGGAGACGAACTGGCCGAACCGATCGACGGCGAGCAGTTCGTCCGGGATCCCGTTCACTGCCCACCCCGCTCGATCAGGAGTGGTCGGTCGAGCCGTGCGGCCAGCAGCTCGTGGAGTCGATCGCCCCGGACCGCCTTCGCGCGGTGGCGGGCGGCCAGCAGCCCGGTGAACAGCGAGAGCGTGTCGCGCACGGGGTCGACCGTCGACTCGGGCTGGTCCTCCCAGACCACCGGTACCTCGGCGATCTTCCCGCCGAGCGCGCCCGCGATCGCGAGCAGTTCGATGTCCCACGCGAACCCCGACTCGGTGAGGTGGCGCCGGAGCCGCGACCAGAAGTTCGCCGACACCGCCTTCGCGCCGCACTGGTAGTCGTACAGGTCCGGGGTGAGCAGCTGGCGGGCCAGCCACGCGAACCCGTCGCCGAGGAAGCGCCGCAGCGTCTTCTGGTGGGACTGGACGGTCGCCTCGGGGTGGCGTCGCGAGCCGGCCGCGAGGTCGAACTCGCCTGAGGCGACGGGGTCGATCACGTTCGCCACCGAGTCGGCGGGCGTCGAGCCGTCGGCGTCGGCGAACGCCAGCACGTCCGTCGAGAGCGCGTCGAACCCCTCGGTGATGGCGGCGCCCTTCCCGCGGCGGCGGTCCGCGACGTGCACCGTCGCCGGGAGGTCGGCGAGGGCGTCGGCGTCGCCGGGGGCGGGGTCGTCGAGTTCGATCCGGAGCTCGGCGGGGGCGAGTCGCTCGTCGAGCGCGCGGACGTAGCGCGAGAGCCGGGCCACGTCCGGCCGGTAGGCGGGGACCACCACGCCGACGGAGCGGGACATGTGGCGGCGTTCCGCGCGGGTGGGGAAAAAGCGTCCGAACTTCTGTGGCTCTCAGGGGGACGCCGGGCTCAGCCCCACTGCCCGAGGCCGGTCTGCTCCTGGCCGGACTTCACCTCGTCCCACGAGAGCCCCAGCGCCTCGATCACGCGCTCGATCGGCCCCTTGAGCGTCTTGTCGAGCATCTTCGGCCAGTCGATCTCGAACTCCTCGGGCACCTCCTCGGCGTACTCGAAGCAGATCACGTCGGGGTCGCGCTTGAACTCCCGATACAGCGGGTCGGTCTGGGGGTCGAACCCGTGCTCGTTCTCCATGCGCTGCCAGAACTCGGGGTGGACCTTCTTCAGGTAGAGCCGTTTCGGCTTGGAGCCGCGCTGGAAGTTTGTGCCCAGCAGCAGGTTCGCGTACTTCGCGCCCCGGACCTGCGCGGTGTCGGTGTCGTAGGCGTCGAGGCGCTTCCCGATGCCGCCGGGGATGCCGACCTCCTCCAGGTCCGCCTCCCCCTCCTCGAAGGTGGTGATCTCGTCGTGGAGGTACTCCTTCACGTCGTCCAGCTCGCCGCCGCGGACGATCATGTCGATCACCTCCTTCTGGACGCGCTTGGTGACGGGGGCGATGTCCGAGCGCTTGTACTCGAACCCGGTGATGTCGATGTCGTCGACGTCCTTCCCCTCCTTCCAGACGATGTGGCCGGCGTAGCGCTTCTTCTTGCCGGCCTGGAAGAACCGCCGGTAGAGCTTCTCGAACTCGATCTCGAACCGGTGGCTCTCGGCGTTGAGCTCGTCGCTCGCGAAGTCGTCGTAGCGCTCGTTGATGTGCTCCTCGATGCCGAAGGACTGCTCGATGGCGTCCTCCTTGGATACCTCTCCGCCAAGTGACAACATGACGCTGTCCGTGTCGCCGTACGCGACTTCGTGGCCGATCTCCTCGGCGGCGGTCTCGGTGAACTCGATGACCTCCCGGCCCGTCGCCGTCACGGCGGCGGCGCCCTCGGTGTCGTAGAGGCGGAAGCGGTCCCAGCCCGAGACGCCGTACAGCGAGTTCATGATCACCTTCACCCCGCCCTGCTGCCGGTCGTAGCGCTCGTACGCCTCCGAATCCGGCTCGTGCTGGTCGCGGAGCTCCTTCTTCTCCTCGCGCTCGGTGAGGAGCTCGTCGATCATCTCGCGCATGATCCCGTCCGGCTCCTTCCGGAAGTGGGTGCCGTCGGGGGCGCGGTACGTCTCGCCGTCGTACTCCTCGGGGTCGACTTTCGTCTCCGGCGAACTGTTGATCGTCGCCATCGACATCGGGTACAGCGACTTCAGGTCGAGCACGGTGACGTTCTCCATCACGCCGGAGATCGGTTCGAAGACGGCGCCGCCCTCGAACTCCTCGGCGGCCTCCTGCTGCCCCTTCGACGGCAGGCCGAACTCGCCGTACGCCTTGTGCAGCACGTACATGTCGACGGCGTCGCCCGCGGTGGGGGCGTCCTCCAGCTTGCAGCCGACGAACGAGCGCACCTCGTCCCAGAACGCGATCACGGACTGCTTGCGGTCGATCTCGACGCAGAGCTCCACGTCCCGGAGGTTGTACTCCAGCAGCTGCTCGGGGTCCTGCTCCCAGAGGTCGCCGATGTCGCCGGAGTAGTGCTCCTTCCCGACGTCGAGCTCGCGCTCGCCGATGGCGTCGAGGCGGAACGACTCGAGCTCCTTGATCACGATCTGCTTGTAGCCGTACAGCAGGTCGAACACGACCCGGCCCTTCACGTCCGGGCCGCCCCAGTCCGAGCGCCACACCTCGTCGACGCGGGAGAGCCGGTCGACGTCGAGGTCGTAGTCGGTCGAGGGGTCGACCAGCTCCAGCCGGTCGAGCACGTACGGCATGTCGAAGTCCTCGAAGTTCCAGCCCGTGAGCACGTCGGGGTTGGTGTCCTCGACGTACTCGACGAAGGCGTCGAGCATCGCCGGCTCCTCGTCGAACACGCGCACGTCGACGCTGCCCGAGTCGGCGATCTGCTCGTACTCGTCGAGCACCGCGGGGGCGTCGACCTCGGCGTCGGGGGCGTCGAACAGCCAGACGACGTACTCGTCGTCGTAGGAGTCGTGGGAGGTGAGACAGACGATGGGCTCCTCGCCGTCCTCGGGGAAGCCGGAGCGGTCGTCGACTTCGATGTCGAACGTGTTGACTCGCAGGTCGGCCTCGGTCGGGGCGTCGACGGCGACCAGCTCCTCGTCGTCGTAGCGCACCTGGATCCGGCCGTCGTCGAGGCGGCGCTCGGGCACCTGCAGGCCGGCGCTCACGTCCTTGTCGATCAGGAAGCGGTTCGGGAACAGGATGTCCGCCTCGTAGTGTTCGTCGAAGTCGTCACGCATCTGCCCCACGTCGCGGGGCGTTCGGCCGATCACCTTCGTCAGCGGCTCGCCACGGATCGACTCGAAGCGCTCACCGTTGGGGTCCTCCTCGCGGGTGTCGAGGATCGCGTCGTACTCCTCGGTCAGCGCGCGATCCGCGACGTTCTCCGTGGGGACGTAGAAGTACGGCTCCACGCCGAGCACGCGGACGTGTTCGTACTCGTTGTCGGCGGTGCGGCCGAACACGTGGACGACGGGGTACTCCTCGGCGCCGGAGCCCTCGACGGTGTAGTCGACCTGCGTGACCTTCATCCGGACGACTCCGTCGCTGTCGGGGAACTTCAGGTCCGCGGCGTCGACCACCTCGCTGACAGTCTGCCCGGCGTCCCCGGCGACGACGGCCGCCTCCTCGTCGGGCCGGCCCCCGTCGGGAGCCTCGAACTCGTCGAGCCCCCACTGCTCGCTCTCACTCATTGGCGGTGGTTTGCCGGGATGCGTTAAAACGACGGTGGTCCGCGGGCCGGGGTTTCGCACACCCCCGAAAGGCATTTACCCGACTGCTTGGTACTGATTACCATGCCCGACGAGAGCGGTCTGCCGAAGGCGGCATCGGAACGCCCGGGACCGACCGACGACGGCTTCGACACCGTCGAGACGTACGAGGTCGACGGCGGCGTCGTGTTCTACGACGCGGAGGCGCCGCTTGCGTGGCTCCGGAGCGACGCGACGGTGTCGCTCGCGGAGCGGCGCTGAGGCGGACTGGGAACCCTTTTCTCGCTCGCCCCGGGAGGTGACCCGTGAGCGACGACGACCCGGTCGAGGCGTTCGTCGAGGGGACCGTCGAGCCGTTCGACGACGCCGACGACGGCTACGACGGCCCGAAAGCCCGGGACATGGAGGCCGAACTCCGTGAGCGCACCGGTAGCGGTGGCGGCGACGACGTGGAGACCGAAGTCGGCTCGGAGACTGCGTCGGCGTTCTGGGCGGCGGTGATCTACGTCAACGCGGCCGTCCTCCTGATCGCGCTCGGCCCCGTCGTCTACGCGCTCCGGGGCCGCGCGGTCGTTTCCGCGGTACTGGTCGCAGCTGGGCTGGTGGCGTTCTGGCGGGCGTACGGCGTCTACCGCGAGTTCGACGCCGAAGACGCCGACGACGGGGACGACGCAACTGAGAGCGACGAACCCGCCGACGCCACCGACACGGACGACGACCGAGACGAGGACTGAGGCCGCCCCGGAACCGTTTTCCACGCCAACCTCCTGGTGACGAGCGATGCGAACGGTCGAGACTCCCGACGGCGAGCGCCACCTGTTGCTGTCGACGACCGACGGGACCGCACGGCTCCGCGACCCCGCGACGGGCGAGGAGTGGCGCGTCGACGCCGACGCGGTCGAGCCGGTCGCCGACGGGTCGATCGCGGTCGCCGCCGCGGGGATCCCTGAACCGGTCCGGCAGGTCGTGACGGCGGCCCACGACGAGCGAACGCTCGGGGTGCTGGTGCTGCTCGTCGACGACGGGCCGACCGCGGTGGTCGACCTGCTCTCGCAGTCCGGGCTGTGCGAGAGCGACTTCAACGGGCTGTTCGCCGAGCTCCGCGCGGCGGGGCTGGTGGCGGAGTGCCGCGTCGCTGGCGAGCGCGGCTACGCGGCGACCGAGCCGGCCGAAGAAGCGGTCGAACTGCTGCGCGCCGACGGGTCGGCGCCCGACGACGCCTAGTCGTCGCCCTCCAGGATCGCCTCCGCCCGGGCGAGCGTCGCGGCGTCCTCCCGGCGCGCTGTCGAGCGGTTCGTCGTCGTGTCCTTCTCGACGGTGACGAGCTCGTCGGCGGCGTCGACCAGCTCCTCGTCGTGGCTCACGATCAGGATCTGGCGCACGCCGAACCCGCGCATCTCCTCGACGAGGTGGACCAGCCGGGAGACGTGCCCCGAATCCAGGAACACCGTCGGCTCGTCGAGGATCAGCGGCGGCGTCGGCGCCGCGCCCTCGATCCCCTCCGACAGCAGGCGGTAGATCGCACACCGCAGCGAGAGGTTGAACAGCGCGCGCTCGCCGCCGGAGAGCTGCTCGGGTGACAGCGGCGTGCCGTCCTTCTGGTAGACGGTCAGGTCGTACTCGCCGTCGAGCTCGATGTGTGAGTAGGCGTCGTTGCCGTAGGCGAGGTCGAACGTCTCGTTCAGCATCCGTTCGAGCGTCTCGACGTTGCGCTGGCGCAGCTCCGCCCGGAGGTCGCCGTAGGTCCGCTCCAACTGCTCGGTCTCCTCGTGGAGCGACTCTAAGTCGGCGACGGTCTCGGCGAGTTCCTCGCGGTCGTCGCGGAGCTCCTCGAGCTCCCGGATCTCGTTCTCGACGCTGCCGATCTCGCCGGTCAACTCGTCGCGGCGCTCGGCGAGCGAGTCGAGCTTCGCCTCGACTTTCTCGAGGTAGTCGACGGCCTCGTCCCGGTTCTCTCGGGCTTTCTCGACGCGGTCGCGGTCGAACTGCTCGCGGAGCTCGTCGCGGCGCTCCCGGAGCGCCTCCAGTCGGTCGCGGCGCTCGTCGGCGAGTTCGGCCTTGCTCTCGCGCTGCTCCCGCAGCCGGTCGATCTCGTCCTCGTCGTCGTCGATAGCGACGAGGGTGTCGTCGACGGCGTCGAGTCGCTCGCGGCGCCCGTCGACGTCCTCGAGTTCGCCGTCGAGTTCGTCGACGCGCTCCCGGGCCTCCTCGGCGTCGGTTTCGGTTTCGTCGGCCGCGTTCTCGACCTCCTCGGCCTCCGCCGCCAGGTCGTCGGCCTCCTCACGGAGCTCCTCGGCCTCCGCGCGGTCGGCCTCGATCTCGTCCGCGAGCTCCTCGACGCGGGCCTCGAGTAGCTCCCGGCGCTCGTCGAGGGTCGCCGCGCGACTCTCGGCGTCGACGAGGGACTCGGCGTCCTCGATGTCGGCTTTGAGGTCGGCTTTCCGGCCGTTGAGCCGGCCGAGCTCGGCCGACAGCTCCTCGACGCGCTCGCGGTCCGCTTCGAGCGTGTCGACGTGAGGGGAGTCCTCGACTGGCTGGCCACACTCGGGACAGTGTCCTTCCTCGAGCAGTTCCTCGGCCTCCTCGACGCGGTCCCGCGCCGAGGCGAGCTGACCGACCGTCTCCTCTATCTCCGCCTGCACGTCGTCGAGTTCCTCGCGGAGCGCCGCTCGGTGGCTCTCGGCCTCGCCGATATCGACGGGCGCCTCGGCGAACCGGGCCTCGATCTCCTCGCGCTCCGCGACGACCTCCTCCAGGTCTGCACGTAGCTCCTCGAGGTCGGCCTCGTCGGTTTCGGCTTCGCTCTCCAGCTCGTCTGCGCGCTCGCGCTTCTCGCTCGCGTCCTCGCGCAGGCGCTCGGCCTCGTCCCGGCGGCTCTCGGCCTCGCTCTCGAGGCTGGTGACGCGGTCGCGCTGCTCCTGGCGCTGCTCGCGGACCGTCTCCTCCCGGTCGTCGAGCGCCTCGCGTGCGTCGGCGACCGCGTCCTCGGTCGCGTCGTCGATGCCGGCGGCGTCGGCGAGCTCGTCGATCTCGGCCTCACGCTCCTCGATCCTTTCGCGGATCTCGGTGATCTCGTCGAGCAGCGCCTCGCGCTCGCTCTCGGTCTCGCGGATCGACGCCTCGAGCTCCTCGATCTCCTCGCTCAGCTCCTCGAGCTCGCTCTCGCGCTCCTCGGCCTGCTCGATGATCGACTCCGCCTCCTCCTTCGTCTCGCGGGCGTCCTCGCGGTTCCCCTCGAAACGCTCGATCTCGTCGTCGAGCTCCCGAAGATCGCTCTCCAGATCGTTTAGCTGGTCGTGGAGATCCTTCGCCTGCTTCGCCTCGATCTGCTCGTCGAGCTTGTTCAGCCCGCCGCGCTTGTCCGAGAGCACGTCCTCGACCCCCAGCCGGGCGTCGCTGGCGCGCTCGCGGTACTCCTCCAGCTTCCCCAGCTGGAGCAGGTCGTCGATCATCTCCCGGCGCTCCCGCGGGGAGGCGTTGATCAGTCGGTTCACCTCGCCCTGCCGGATGTACGCGCAGTTGCGGAACGAGTCGCTGTCCATCCGGAGCAGCTCCTCGCCGACGAACTTCCGCACGTCGCGGGCGCCCTCGACGACGCCGTCGGGGGCGTCGAGCGTGCAGGTGCGCGTCGAGATCGAGTCGCCGGAGCGCCGGAGCTCCCGTGTGATCTTGAACTCCTCGCCCGCGTGGGTGAACCACAGCTCCACGTCGGTCTCGTCGGCGCCGGTCGTGACCGCGTCGTCGAGGGTGCCGTCGAGCGCTCGCGACCCGTACAGCGCAAAGAAGCAGGCCTCGAGCAGCGAGGATTTCCCGGAGCCGTTGAGCCCGTGGATCACGGTGACGCCGTCCTCGAAGCGCAGGTCCGTGTCGGCGTACGGTTTGAAGTTCCGCAGCCGCAGGCGGTCGAACTTCACAGGTACTCCTCCATGGTGCCCTGCGCCGCGTCGTCCTGTGGTGCCGGTTCCTCGTCGGCCTCGTCGCCACCGCTCTCGCTTTCTCCGGTCGCCCCGCCGTCGACGCCGTCGTCGTCCTCGGCGGCGTCATCGCCCGTCGGGCCGTCCTCGCCCCCGGCGCTCTCGAACGCGTCGGGCTCCTCGTCGAGGAGCTCCGAAACGCGGTTCTTCACCGCCTCGCGCACGTTCGAGTCGGCGACTTTGCTCTCCCGAACCGTCTCGTCGACGCCGCGGGCGGCCGTCGACAAACCCATCTCCGCGACGCGCTCGCTCACCGCGTCGTCGGGGTCGGCGAAGCTGACGCCGATCTCGGCCTCCTCCTCGATCTCCCGGCGGTCGGTGACACGCACGAGCAGCGCGCCCGCCTCCTCGCCGGCCTCCTCGATCGCGGCGGGGGTGACGGGCTCGCCCTCGCCGGTGATCTCGACGATGCAGACCGCGTCCTCCAAATCGTGCTGGCGCACCTGCTCGCGCACGCGATCGACCCCCTCACCGTCGGCGAGGTCGACGGAGACGAACGCGAACGGGCGTGTGTCGAGGCTGCGCCGACGGATGTCGACCTCCCCATCGTTGAACGTGACGAGGTTGTAGCCGCGGGCGTCCTCCTCGCTCGCACTCGCGCGCTCGGTCGACCCGCAGTACGTCACCCACGTCCCCGACACCTCGGCGGTGTCGGGTTTGTGGTTGTCGCCGAGCAGCATCGCGTCGAACTCGATCGACGATTCGGAGAGCACCGTTTCGGTGTCCCACTCGCCGAACTCGAAGGGAGTGAACAGGCCGTGGGAGACCAGCGCCGCGTGGTCGGCGTCGTGGTCGGCGAACTCGTACTCGAGGTCGTCTCGGCGCGACTCCGGAACCCAGTCGAGCCCGTAGAACGCGGTGTCGCCGACGATCTCGGGCGTGTCGTCGAGCCGCGTCGCGAGCCCGGTCCCCTCGAACAGGTCCAGCCACTCGCCGGACCGGGTGGCCTCGTGGTTCCCGACGACGGCGAGGAACGGGATGCCGGCGTCGTCCAGTCGCCGGAGCGCCGAGAGCACGGCCATCAGGTCCGGCAGTTCGGGCCGGCGGTCGTGGAACAGGTCGCCGGCGTGCACCACCGCGTCGACGCCCTCCTCGACGGCGTCGTCGACTACGGCGTCGAACGCCCGGCGGAAGTCCGCCCGGCGCTCGGGGGAGTGGTACTGCTGGTAGCCGACGTGGGTGTCGCCCGTGTGTATCACCCGAGTCATCTGCCCACGGCTACGACCCCTCCCGGGAAGAGCGTTGCGCGAGCGGGGTGGAAGTGGTCGGCCCCCCGACGAGGATCACTCACGCTCCTGGCCGGCCGCGTCGCGGAACGCCTCCAGCGTCGACAGCACTGCCCGACCCCGCGTCGCGAGCGCGTCGTCACCGCGACCGTCGGCGTCCTCGACGGCGCGGCGGAGCTCGGCCTCGCGGCCGGCGTCGACGAACGCCGCCGCCGTGCTCACGCGCTCCATCGCCGCCTCGGCGTCGGCGACGACGCTTCGGGAGTCCGTGTCGTCGGTGTCGCGCTCGCGGTGTCGGGCGGCGCCGCTGGCCAGTCGGGCCAGCGCCCGTGCGACTGCGTCCGGGTCGGTCACGGCGGGCTTGGTCGCCCAATCCCACTTGAGGATTCGGGTGGATACGGGGGACAGCGGCGCTGTGCTTGCGGTCCGTCCCGCGGTGGATTCCGACGGGACCCGAAGCCTCATAAGAGTCAGCCGCTTACGGTCCGCCAATGAGCGATACGGTTGACGACGTCGAACTCCCCTACGAGGAGACGGCGTCGCAACAGGAGAAGATCGAGTCCCTGCGCGAGCGTCTCGAGGATCTGGAGGACCAGAACGAGCAGATGCGTGACAGCCTGCTCGACGCGAACGCCGAGAACAACAAGTACCAGCAGAAGCTCGAACGGCTCTCCCACGAGAACGAGAAGCTCAAGCAGTCGCCGCTGTTCGTCGCGACGGTCCAGGAGATCAACGACGACGGCGTCGTCATCAAGCAGCACGGCAACAACCAGGAGGCGCTGACGGAGGTCACCGACGAGATGCGGGAGGAGATCGAGCCCGACGACCGCGTCGCGGTGAACAACTCGCTGTCGGTCGTCCAGAAGCTCACCCGCGAGACGGACGTGCGGGCCCGCGTGATGCAGATCGACCACTCGCCGGACGTGACCTACGGCGACATCGGCGGCCTGCAGGACCAGATGCGCGAGGTGCGCGAGACGGTCGAACTGCCGCTCCAGCAGCCCGAGACGTTCGACACGGTCGGCATCCAGCCCCCGAGCGGGATCCTGCTCCACGGCCCGCCCGGGACGGGGAAGACGATGCTCGCGAAGGCGGTCGCCAACGAGACCGACGCGAGCTTCATCAAGATGGCCGGCTCCGAGCTCGTCCACAAGTTCATCGGCGAGGGCGCCAAGCTCGTCCGCGACCTGTTCGAGGTCGCCCGCGAGAACGAGCCCGCGGTCATCTTCATCGACGAGATCGACGCGATCGCCTCGAAGCGGACCGACTCGAAGACTTCCGGCGACGCCGAGGTCCAGCGCACGATGATGCAGCTCCTCTCCGAGATGGACGGGTTCGACGAGCGCGGCGACATCCGAATCATCGCGGCGACGAACCGCTTCGACATGCTGGACGAGGCGATCCTCCGCCCCGGTCGCTTCGACCGCCTCATCGAGGTGCCCAAGCCCGACCCCGAGGGTCGCGAGCTCATCTTCCAGATCCACACCCGCGACATGAACGTCGCCGACGACGTGGACTTCGCCGAACTCGCGGAACTGACCGAGGACGCCTCCGGCGCCGACGTGAAAGCGATCTGCACCGAGGCCGGGATGTTCGCGATCCGCGACGACCGCACCGAGATCGAGCGCCGGGACTTCGAGGAGGCCTGGGCGAAGCTCCAGGGGACCGACGCCGTCGAGGCCGGCGAGTCGCCCGCGTTCGCCTGATCGGCGCGTCGCCGGCTTTTCCTTCCCGCCTTCCTGTCGGGTAGCTATGCCCGAGGATCTCTCCACGGCCCAGCAGCAGGTGGCCGCGTTCGTCGACGAGAACGGGATGCACGCCCCGCCCGCCTACCGCCTGCTCGACCTCGCCGCCGAAGTCGGTGAGGTGGCGGCCGACGCCGCCGAATCGAGCGAGTACGGCCACTCGCCGGCGTCGCTCTCCGTGCCGGAAGACGAACTCGGCGACGCGCTGTTCGCGCTGCTCGCGCTAGCGGACGAACTCGACGTCGACGCCGGCGACGCGCTCGAGACGTCGCTCTCGAAGTACGAGACGCGGATCGAGAACGGCGGCGACGCCGGCTCCGGCGCCTAGAGCAGGTAGAAGATCGCCGTCGGCACCGCGAACAGCAGCAGCGTCATCGCCACCAGGATCAGTCCGTAGCCACCGAGAGTGCCTGCGAGCGCGCGCCACGACGGGTGGTCGGTGTCCATACCGACACGGGGGCGCGCCCGAACTTAGTTCTCCCGGGTCGGTCGACGCCGCCGGTCAGCCGATGTACCGCAGTTCCTCGTCGCTGGGGCCGGCGCCGCCGCCCTCCTGCATCTGCTGGATCTTGCTCACGACCTCCTCCATCTCCTCGGCGCGCTTCTCGAGCGCAGCGAAGTCGACGCGGAACTCGAGCTGCTGCTCCAGCGTCTCCAGCACCGCCTGCGCGCTCTTGGGGTCGACGAGGTAGCCGCTCGTCTCGCCCATCAGGCAGGCCACGTCGAGATCGCGGCGGCCGCCGAGACCGAGCAGTAGCCCCGAGACGCCGACGATGCCGCCCGCCGGCTCGTCGCCGCGGAACTCGACGCCGGCGTCGGAGAGCGACTCGGTCAGTTCGGGGTCGCTGACGGCGCCGAGGACGTTGTGCTCCTCGATCAGTTCGCCCGTCGGGACGCCGCCGAG
Organism: Halolamina rubra; assembly: GCF_000739555.1. Classification (GTDB taxonomy): domain Archaea; phylum Halobacteriota; class Halobacteria; order Halobacteriales; family Haloferacaceae; genus Halolamina; species Halolamina rubra. The sequence goes on along the minus strand of NZ_BBJN01000033.1, from coordinate 41,027 downwards.
CGCGTACGCCTCCTCGACGCCGAACCCTTCGGCCACGTCCAGGAACGCCTCCGTCAGCTGGTAGTGACCCTTGTTGCTCCCGGCCTGGTGGTTGCCGGTGAGCACGAGCAGGTCGCGGTCGGTCGGGACGGTGCCGGGGTCCTCGTCCTCGGCGTCGTCGCCGTCCTCGGTCTCGGCTTCACCCTCGGCGTCGACCTCGCCGCCGTCGGCGAGCGCGTCGCCCTCGGGGTTCTCGTCGTCCGCGTCGGCTTCGCCGTCGTCGGCTTCCTCGTCGTCCTCGTCGTCGACGTCGGTCGGCGTCGGCGAGGAGAGGTCGACGGCGTGGAAGGAGGCGTGGGTCAGCGAGGCGACGCCGTCGTCGTCCACGTCGACCTGCGGGGGGAACTCGTCGGCGTACACCCGGCGGACGAGCGTGCTCTCGAACTCCTCCAGCAGGTGCTCGGCGGCGAGTTTGCCGACGTGGCCGACGCCGGGCAGCCCCTCGACCAGTACGGGCTCCCGGAGGTCGGGGTCCGCGACGGTCTCGATGTCGATGGGTTCCATACACTCGAATGGTCCACCGGCGGGTAAAGGTGCGTCGAAACCCTCAGTTCGTGTCAGGACCGGCGTCGCGGGCCCGGCGGCGGTACTCGCCGTACGGGTCCGCGGGGTCGAACGGCGCGGGCGCGGAGTTGATCGCCTCGGCGCCGCAGTCGGGACACGTCGGAGAAAGCGTGTAGACGGGTCGTTCGTGTTCGGACTCCCACGCCGAACAGACGCGGATGTCCGACTTCGTCATTCGTCGTCTTCCTTGCGCTCGCGGTGGTACTCGGCGGTGCCGCCGAGTTCCTCGATCGCGGTTTCGGCGCGTGCCGCGGCGGCCTCGAGTTCGGCCTCGGCGGTCTTGTAGTCGGGCGCCTGCACCTCGATGCGGTACTCCGGGGCGCCGACGTAGGAGACCTCGAGCTCGACCTCCTCGGGCACGTCGTGGTCGCCCTCGCCGGCGGCGGCTCGGAGCGCCTCCTTCACGTCGTCGACGCCGTCGGGACCGGGCGAGCGGATGTCGACGTAGCCGGTGACGTTGACGTACGGCACCGAGACGTTCTCGCGGGCGGTCTGGACGACCGCCTGGGCGTCCTCGTCCGCGAGGTCGACGCCCTCGAGCGCCTCCATCCCGTGGACGGCGGCCTCCTCGAACGCCTCGTACAGCGAGTCGTACTCGACCAGCAGTGACTCGACCACGTCGTCGCGGTCGTGGTCCTCGCCGAAGGCGAGCTCCATCCACTTGTCCGCTTTCTGCTGGTTCTTCCAGCGCTGGATCGTCTCCTTGCGCTGGTGCTCGTTCACGTCCTTCAGCGACAGGTCGACCTGCTGGGCCGACTCGTCGACTTCGAGCACCTTCGCGACGACCGTGCGACCGACGCTGACGTGGTCGCGGACGTTCTTGATCCAGCCGGAGGCGACCTCCGAGATGTGGACCAGCCCGCGGTGCTCGTAGCCCTCCATGTCGACGAACACGCCGAAGTCGGCGATCTCGTCGACGGTTCCGACTACGAGCTCACCCGGTTCGGGCCACTCGTTCCCCGCCATGTGGTGCTATCGCGCCTCGACGACGTCGGCGACTTCGCCGTTGATGTCGGCCTTCCCGCCGGTCGGCGTCGCCAGCGTGGTGCCACAGACGGCGCAGTTGACCGTCGTGGACGCGTTCTGGAAGACGATCTGCTCGTTCTCGCAGTCCGGACAGACGACGGTGACGAAGCTCCCCGTCATTCCTGGAACTCCAGGCGGCCGGTCCGCCACCCTTCTCGCATGTGGGCCTTGTTGCAGTCCGAGCAGATGTACTTCAGGTGGGTCTTCTTGGTCGGCTTGTTGCCGGCCGGCACCTTCGAGAACTTCCCGGAGTTCCCGATGACTTTCTTGCCGCGCTTCTGCTGGCGGGCGGCCCACTTCATCCCGGTCTGGCGGCCGGATCGAACCTTCTCGACCTCGTGTTCGTGGTGGGCGTCACAGTGCGGACAGTACGTGTTCATGCGGCGTGGCATCTCCATGGATATTCGCCTCTTGGCGGCGACTTCGGGAGGCGCAGTTAAAACCCGTTTGGTCTCGACCGGCGGGGGAGCGAAGCGGTTAAGGAACGTCTCGGCGAACCCAAGCGCATGAAGCAGCTCATCGTCCACGGCGACGCGGGGGTCCGACGCGACGACGTCATCGAGGTCGACGGGGAAGAGCTGATCTGTTTCGGCGTCAACCGACAGGGCGACTGGCACGGCCCCGACGAGCCCCAGCTGTGGTGTACGGTCGGCACCGAGGAGGACCGCGAGACGTACGACAAGCGGCAGTACGTCCCCCACTGGCTCGACACCGAGAGCGTCGACGCCGAGGACGTCGAGATCGTGAGCGAGAAGAACCCGCTGAACGTCTAACGCCGATCGCGGCTCGCGACCCGCCGCGGCCTCCGTGCCGCGGCGTCGGAGCGTGCTGCCGCGATCGTGTAAAACCGAAAACCGCGGCTCGCGATCCGCCGCGGCCTCTGTGCCGCGGCGTCGGAGCGTGCTGCCGCGATCGTGTAAAACCGAAAACGGCGGCTCGCGACCCGTCGCGACCTCCGTGCCGCGGCGCCGGAGCGTATGCCGTCGTCGTGAAAAACCGAAAACCGCGGCTCGAGGCCAGCCGCCAGAGTTCGCGGACGGTTTCAATAGCTCCGGTACACCTTTATTTTTGGCGTGGTTCGGTCAGATTATGGTTCCCGCGAGGCGTGGTTCCGACCCGCCACCGACCGACAGGCTCGTCACGTACTCGATCGATCGTGACGAGACGGCCGTCGAGGCCGTGACCGCGGCGTTCGACGCGCTCGAGACCGACGTTCGGGAGCGGGAGACGACGCTCTACGACCACGTCGCGACCGACGCCATGGACGAACTGTTCGCCGCGGAGATGCCGGTTCGCCTGGAGCTCTCGATCTGGCACCACCCGGTCGTCCTGACGCCCGAGACGGTCAGGGTCTACGAAGTCCCCGACGAGTGACCGAGGTGGCCACTCACTCGGGCAACTCCGACGCCGTCACCTCGTAGACGACGACGTCCCCTTCGACGAACACGGGCTCGTACCCCTCGCGATCGCTGAAGTTCACCAGTTCGTTGCCGTACCGCCCGCGCTCGGCGGCGCCGACCCAGACGTACTCCACCTCGTGCTCGCGGATCACCGACGCCGCCTCGGCGGGCGAGCCGGTGTACAGCGCGTCGACGGCCTCCGCCCGGGCGTAGTAGGCGTCCGGCCCGCGGTAGCCGACCTCGTGGGCCCAGCCGGCGACCGTGGGGACGCCCGTGAGGCTGGCGGCGATGGAGGCCTCCCAGCTGTACATGCCGGGCTCGCCGCCGGTGCCGGGCGCGGAGACGATCACCGTCTCGCCGTCGGCGTTCCGGTCGAGCCAGTCGACCGCCGCGAGCTCGCTCTCGTCGTACCAGCTCGGCATCGAGGTGGCGTCGAGCGTCGGCTCTTCGGCGCCCGCGAAGTGGCCCGAGAGCGCGAACCCGCCGTACAGCGAGGTGGTCACGACGAGCACCGCGACCAACACCGGCGCGGCGACCCCGCGGCCGAGGGCTGGGCGGTCCGCGGCTTGGACTGCCTGCCCCGCACGACCGAGCAGGCCCGCGACGGCGGCGCCGGCGGCGACGCCCCAGAACGCCCAGATCTGCATGTACGTCTTGAACACCGTGTTCATCCGGAGCGGCCCGGCCTGCTCGTTGACGAACACGAACTCGACGATCGTGACCAGCCCCGCGCCGGCGACGATCAGCACCGTCTCGTACCCCGCGTCGCGGAACCGGAGGACGGCCCAGCCCAGCACCAGCAGCGGGAGCGTGAAGGCCAGCACGTCCAGCGGGAGCGTGATCGTCACGGCGGCGACGGCGACGATCGCCAGCGCCAGCGACCAGCGCCGGTCGCGCTCGACTCGCCCGAGCAGGTAGAGCCCGAACACGACGAGGAAGGCGCCGTGGACGGCGAACAGTTCGAGCACCCCGCTTCGCGCCGCGGCGGGGAGGAACTCGATCGTCCGACTGCTCCCGCCGGTCATCGTCGCCGCGAGGAACGGCGCCGCGAGCACGGCCGCGACCGCGCCGAGGGCGCCGACGACGCCCAGCGGAACGAGCAGGCGTTCGAGTTCCTCGAGCGCACGGGCGGCCGGGTCGTCGCCCGATGCGGCCGGCGACTCCGCGCCCGATTCGCCCAGGGAGTCCGCTGCCCGCCGGCGGAGCGTCCGGACGCGCTCGGCGACGCCGGGCGGGAGCAGCGCGGTCGGGCTCGCGGGCGCGAGCGCCAGCGCGAGGTAGGTGATCCCGAACACCGAGGGGAAGCTCCAGGTGCTCGTGACGATCTGGAACAGCCCGAGCAGTGGAACCACGGCCAGCAGCCCCAGCCGGCGCCGGCGCTCGTCGGCGGGAGTCAGGTAGAGCGCGAACCCCAGCGCCGCCGCGAGCAGGAGGAACGGCGTCCCCATCATGTGGGCGTGCATGTCGCCGTTGAGCCACGCGAACAGCGGGAACTCGTTGATCGTCGGGAACGTGTCGCCGTCGACGCTGTCGGTGATCACGCGGCTGGCGTTCCAGTAGCTGAACCCCTCGCCCGACAGCGGGAGCACTTTGATCCCGGGCGCGATCGACTCGCGGAGGCCGGGGGGAAGGAGCCCGAGAAGGAGCCGACCGATCGTGGCGAGGTTGCTCGCGAAGCCGACGAAGAAGGCGGCGAACGCGCCGCCAAGCGTGGCGTCGACGCCGCGCTCGGCCGCGACGTTGCTCGCGAGGTCGTACGCCGCGGTCACGAGCATCGCGTAGAACCCAGCGAGCGCGAGGTTGTACGCCAGTTCCGGCGCCGTGCCGGTCAGGTAGGTGAGGATCGCCGCGACGAGGTGGCCGCCGTAGTAGTACTGCACCGGCTCGCCCGCGAACCAGAAGTCCTCCGGCGGGAGCGCCCCCGAACGCAGCAGCGTCCGGAGCATCCCGAAGTCGAGGTACTTCTCGCCGCCGCTGGCGTGGACCGCCGGGTCGGCGCTCCGGATCGCGACGAGGAACAGGAAGGCGGCGACGAACACGACCGCGGTCTCGGCGACGACGCGGCGATCGACGCCGAGGTCGTCGGCGAGTCGTGGCTCCCCATCCCGCAGCGCCTCGCGGTCCAGCCCCAGCGCGGCGGCGACGCCGACGAGGACGGCGACGCCCGCAGCCACCGTGAGCGGGCCGAAGGAGAGCTTGCCGAGCCAGTACACCGGGAGCCAGATCGTCACCAGCGCCGCCGGGAGCGCGAAGCCGACGCCGCGGCTCCGGAAGCGGGCGAACAGCCGGGCCGCGAGCGGGTAGCCGAGCACCGCCAGCCCCGCGAAAACCGACAGCCAGACGAGCACGGCGAGATACTGCATTGCCGGAACCCGTGGCCCGAACCGGGAAACCCCTTTCGGGTGTCGGCGCAAGCGGCCGTACTCACCGCCGGAACGGACCCGGAAAATCCGCGCTGTTGCGGCGAGCCTCCTGAAACGGCACGACCCGGACACCGTCGCAGATCTTCCCGATTCAGAAAATCATTTTTCCAGACTCGAAATTACTCGGGGGGTGATGCGTAACGTTCATGGGTGCGACACCCCCATGTAGACCCACGAGGCTACGAATGGCTACACTCGAAATCAACAACCTACACGCGGAAGTCGCCGAGAACGGAGAGCGAATCCTTCGCGGGGTCGATCTGGAGGTCAACTCCGGGGAGATCCACGCCCTGATGGGCCCGAACGGGTCGGGGAAGTCCACGACCGCCAAAGTCATCGCGGGCCACCCGGCCTACGAGGTGACCGATGGCGAGATCACGCTCCACCTCGACGACGAGGACCTCGCGGACGTCGACGAGGAGCTCGAGGAGGAGCACTACCACTGGGACCTGCTCGACCTCGAACCCAACGAGCGGGCCGCGCTGGGCATCTTCCTCGCCTTCCAGTACCCCGCCGAGATCGAGGGGGTCACCATGACCAACTTCCTCCGCCAGGCGCTCAACGCCAAGCTCGAGGAGCGCGAGGAGCTCTTCGAGGACGAGGACGAAGCCGAGGCCGAGAAGGAGGAGGACGAGGGGTACGAGACCTCCCCGATGGAGGGCCCCGCCGACGACGGCGAGATCGGCGTCGCCGAGTTCCAGCAGATCCTGAGCGAGAAGATGGAGCTGCTGGACATGGACGAGTCGTTCGCCCAGCGCTACCTCAACGCCGGCTTCTCCGGCGGCGAGAAGAAGCAGAACGAGGTGCTGCAGGCCGCGATCCTCGAGCCGTCGATCGCCGTGCTGGACGAGATCGACTCCGGGCTCGACATCGACCGCCTGAACGACGTTGCACAGGGTATCGAACGACTGCGCGACGAGCAGGGCACCGGCGTCCTGCAGATCACCCACTACCAGCGGATCCTCGACTACGTGGAGCCCGACCGGGTCCACGTGATGCTCGACGGCGAGGTCGTCATGGACGGCGACGCCGAACTCGCCGAGAAGCTCGAGGAGAAAGGGTACGACTGGGTGCGCGAGCAGGTGTACGAGACGGCCTAACATCATGAGCTCAGACCAGGACCACCTACAACAGACCGACACCGAGGAGCGCTTCGACTTCAAGAAGGACTCCGAGGCCGCCTACGCGGCGGAGAAAGGGCTGACCGAGGAGACGATCCACGCGATCTCCGACGACAAGGACGAGCCCGACTGGATGCGCGAGCGACGCCTCCGTGCGCTCAAGCAGTTCCAGGCGATGCCGATGCCGACCGACTGGCCGGGCCAGCCCGACCTGTCGGAGATGGACATCAACGAGATCGTCCCGTACATCCGCCCGGACATCGAGACCCGTGGCGGCGTCGACGACTGGACCGACCTCCCGGACGACATCAAGGACACGTTCGACAAGCTGGGCATCCCCGAGGCCGAGAAGAACGCGCTCTCGGGCGTCGGCGCCCAGTACGAGTCCGAAGTCGTCTACCAGAACATGCTGGAGCGATGGGAGGACAAGGGCGTCGTGTTCATGAACATGGACCAGGCCGTCGACGAGCACCCCGAGCTCGTCAAGGAGCACTTCATGACGGACTGTGTCCCCCCGAGCGACAACAAGTTCGCCGCGCTCCACGGCGCCATCTGGTCGGGCGGCTCGTTCGTCTACGTCCCCGAGGGCGTGACGGTCGACATGCCCGTCCAGGCGTACTTCCGGATGAACTCGGAAGGGATGGGCCAGTTCGAGCACACGCTGATCATCGCCGAGGAGGGCTCGGAGGTCCACTACATCGAGGGCTGTTCCGCCCCGAAGTACTCCGCGTTCAACCTCCACTCCGGCGGCGTCGAGGTGTACGTCGGCGAGGACGCCCACGTCCAGTACTCGACCGTGCAGAACTGGTCGAAGAACACGTACAACCTCAACACGAAGCGCGCCCTCGTCGAGCAGAACGGGCGCATGGAGTGGATCTCGGGCTCGATGGGCTCGAAAGCGACGATGCTCTACCCGTCGACGGTCCTCAAGGGTCGCGGCGCGAGCGACAACCACATCACCATCGCCTTCGCGGGCGAGGGCCAGGACATCGACACCGGCGCGAAGGTGTACCACAACGCGCCGAACACGAAGTCCACCATCGAGTCGAAGTCCATCAGCAAGGACGGTGGCCGCACGAACTACCGCGGCCTCGTCCACATCGCCGACGGCGCCGAGAACTCCTCGACGGCCGTCGAGTGTGACGCGCTGATGTTCGACAACGAGTCGACCTCCGACACGATGCCGTACATGGAGATCAACGAGTCGAAGGTCGACGTGGCCCACGAGGCGACGGTGGGGAAGATCGGCGACGAGGACATCTTCTACCTCCAGACCCGCGGGCTCGACGACGACGACGCCAAGCAGATGATCGTCTCGGGGTTCATCGAGCCGATCACGGAGGAGCTGCCGATCGAGTACGCCGTCGAGCTGAATCGACTGGTGGAGCTCGAGATGGAGGGGAGCCTCGGATAATGAGTGCGACGCTCAAACAGGGGCTCACCGAGGAGGTCGTCCGCGACCTCTCGGCGGCCCGCGACGAACCCGACTGGCTGCTCGAACGCCGTCTCGACGCGCTCGACGCGCTCGACGACCTGGACCTGCCGGACGTGATCCAGACGCCCGGCCGTCGGTGGACGAACCTCACCGACCTGCAGTTCGAGCAGCTCGTCGACCCGCTGAACCAGTCCGACGAGACCGAGCGTGTCACCGCCGAGGGCGTCGAAGTGCTCGACTTCGAGACCGCCCTCGACGAGACGAGGAGCTCGTCCGCGAGGAGCTCGGCGCGACGCTCGACCCGGAGACGAACTACCTCACCGCGCTGTCGGCGGCGCTGTTCACCACCGGCACGCTGATCTACGTCCCCGAGGGCGTCGACGCCGAGGACGTGAAGATCCGGACCGAGATGCGCTCGGACTCCCTGTTCAGCCACACGCTGGTGGTGACCGAGGAGAGCGCCTCCGTCACGATCCTCGAAGCGATCGACGACGAGGGGCCGACCGCCGACGACGAGGGTCGCTACTTCAGCAACCTCGTCGAGGTCGCCGCCGGCGCGAACTCGAACGTCCAGTTCGGCTCGCTGCAGGACCTCTCGGAGGACGCCTACTGCTACACGCTCAAGCACGGGATCGCGGGCGACGACGCCACGATCAACTGGATCGAGGGCAACTTCGGCACCCAGATCACGCGCTCCGACGTGGAGACGGAACTCGACGGCGAGGGGAGCGAGTCCCAGATCGTGGGCTCGTTCTTCGGCCACGAGGACCAGCACTTCGACGTGAACGCGCGTGTCTGGCACAACGCCGAGCACACCACCGCGGACCTCGTGACCCGCGGCGTGCTCGACGACACCGCGCGCTCGGTGTACGAGGGCGTCCAGGACGTCGGCCGTGACGCCTGGGACACCTCCTCCTACCAGCGTGAGAACACCCTGATGCTCAGCGACGACAGCGAGGCCGACGCCTCGCCGAAGCTGATCATCAAGAACCACGACACCGAGGCCAGCCACTCCGCGACGGTCGGGCAGGTCGACCAGCAGGACCTGTTCTACATGACCTCACGTGGCATCTCCCCGGAGCAGGCACGCAACATGCTCGTCGAGGGGTTCTTCGTGCCCGTGCTCGAGGAGATCGCCGTCGAGGAGTTCCGCGACGACGTCGAGGAGCTCGTCCGCGAACGCCTCGCCTGAGGCGACCGCCGCTTTCCGTTCTTTCCGACTAGCTGAACAGCTTCTCGCGACTGATCTGCAGCCGCAGGAACGCCGGGATCGCGACCAGCGCCAGCAGGATCTCGGCGCCGCCGGCGAAGCCGAACGCGGCGGGGTAGCCCAGGTCGTCGGCGATCAGCCCGCCGCCGACGACGCCCGCGAGGAAGCCGAGGCTGCCGGCGATGTTGAACCCGCCCAGCGCGACGCCGCGCTCGCCCGCCGGCGCCAGATCGACCACTAGCGCCATCGTCGCCGGTGCCATCAGCGCGCCGAGCACGCCGACGGCGACCATCCCGAACTGCACGGCCAGCAGTGCGTCACCCTGTGCGGCGAACGTCGACTCCGCGGCGCCGATCCCGAGCACGACGATCCCGTAGAACGCCGAGCCGGCGACGATCGGCGCCGTGCGACCGAACCGGTCGGAGAGCCGGCCGAAGGGGTACTGGAGCAGCCCGAACGGGGCGAAGAACAGCGCGAGCGTGATCCCGGTCTCCGCTGGCGAGAGAGAGAACGCGGTCCGGAAGTAGACGGTCCCGACGAGCGCGAAGAAGCCAGCCGTCATGCGGTCGGCGAAGCCGAACGCGAACGGCACCGCCAGCGTCGGCGTCCGGCGGAGCGCGCCGAGCGCCTCGCGCACGCCCTCGTGGTCGCCCTCGGGGGCGCGGTCGGCGACGAGCAGCGTCGCGGCGCCGACGATCGTCAGCAGCACCGCCCCGGTCCACAGCGGCACGAACGGGCCGATCGCGTAGAGCTGGCCGCCGAGCGGCGCGCCGAGGGCGGTACCGAACCCGATCGCGATGCCGGCGGCGCCCATGTTCCGGCCGGCCCCCTCGCCGAGGTCGGCGAGCATCGACATCGCCAGTGAGAACGCGCCGACCGTGGCAGCGCCTTGCAGGAACCGGACGACCAGCACGAGCGAGAACGCCGGGTCGGTGGGCCCGAGCAGTCCGAGGACGCCGTAGCCGACGGCGCCCAGCACGGCCCCGGCGGCGACGAACGGGATGCGGCGGCCGACCGTGTCGCTGGCGGCGCCCCAGACCCCGGCGGCGAGCGCGAACGCGGCGAACTCGGCGGCGAGGAACCACGTGCTGGCGTCGAGGTAGTTGCCGCTGCCGAACCCCATCGCCGCCACGAGCCGGTCCACGCCCGGGTACAGCAGCGTCTGGGAGAGCATCACCGCCCAGACGACGAGCGCGAGCGCGGTCCGGTCGCGGGAAGACACGCGGGGGCGTTCACGTTCGGGATGCTTCGGACTTCCGGGTTCAGTCGGCGCCGCCGGACCCGCTGAAGGGCCGGGCTTAAGTCCCTGCCTCCCGGAGTCGGCACTGATGAGGACGGTATCGGACGCCGACTGGCGGTGGTCACGGTGAGCGTCGACCAGCAGGTCGACTCCGACCACCAGCTCGCCCGCCTGCTCCAGATCGGGGTGGTGCTCGAGGAGGTCGTCGAGGCTCGCGCCTACCGGCACTACCAGAGCCTCGCCGAGGAGGACCGCGACCTCGAGGCCGACGTGGAGGCGCTGCTGGAGGAGGCCGCCGCCGAGTCGGCCAACCACCGCGAACGGCTGGAGGAGCTGGTCGACGAGCTCGACGCCGAGTCGATCCCGTTCGAGAGCGTCGAGTCGCTCGTCGAGGCCCGCTACGGCCGCACGAAGCCCGAGGACTTCGACGGCGTGCTGTACGACCAGCTCTGCAACGAGGAGACGGCCTACAAGTTCTACGACGACCTGATCGACGCGATCGAGGCCAGCGACGCGACGTTCTCGCTCGAACGGGATCGCGTGCTCGGCGTGCTGACCGAGATCCGCGACGAGGAGGCGGCGGGGGTCGAGGAGGTCACCCGGATCATGGAGGCTCGCGAATGAACACGGCCAATCAGTACCTGAAAGCGATCTATCTGGTCCAGCGCATGGACGACGGCCCGGCGGCGACGGGGCGTGTCGCCGACTCGCTCGACGTGAGTCCCGCGAGCGCGAACGAGATGATCGGGAAGCTCGAGGAGCGGGGGCTCGCCGAGCACGAGAAGTACAAGGGCGTGTCGCTCACCGACGAGGGGATCAGCCGCGCGGAGAACGCGCTTCAGACGTACTGCATCCTCGAGCGCTTCCTCGCGAACGTGCTCGGCGTCGAGGAGTTCCGCGACGAGGCCCAGCAGCTCGAGCCGGTGATCGACGAGACCGTCGCGGAGCGACTCGACACGATCATCGACCGCGCCGAGGAGTGCCCCGACTGCTTCGACGCCGACGCCGACGCCTGCTGCTACCTCGCGGGAACGTGCGAGGGGGCGGACTGAGACGGTAATACTCTTGTACGGCGCGCCGCTTGCTTCGAGTACAGTCCCGTGGTGTAGTGGCCAATCATGAGGGCCTTTGGACCCGTTCGGAGACTCCGGACGGGGGGGACAGCCTTCGACGGCGGTTCGAATCCGCCCGGGACTATTCTGTCCGAACGTAGTGAGGACGAGTAGCTCGTTGCGGATTCGACGCCAGAGGACGAGCGAAGCGAAGTCCTCGTGGTTCGAATCCGCCCGGGACTACTTCTCTTCCGCCGGGCGTCGACGCCCCCAGGTGACACGCACGTCAGCGCGGACTCAAGTCCATCCGGCGACTACGACGGGTATGGCTGACCCAACGCCCACGCCGGGCATCCACCACGTCACCTGCGTCGCCGGCGATCCGCAGCGGAACCTCGACTTCTGGGCCGAGACGCTCGGGCTCCGGTTCGTGAAGCGCTCGATCAACCAGGACGACCCGAGCACCTACCACTTCTTCTTCGCCGACGCGGAGGGGACGCCCGGCACGAGCATGACGTTCTTCCCGTGGGAGGAGATGCCCCAGGGGACGGTCGGCTCCGGGCAGGTCTCCCGGGTCGCGTTCCGGGTCCCCGAGGGGAGCCTCGACTACTGGGAGGAGCGCTTCGACGAGTACGGCGTCGACTACGACGAGCGCGTCGACCGCTTCGGTGAGACCGTCCTCCCGTTCCGGGACCCCGACGGCCTCCCGGTCGAACTGGTCGCGACCGAGATCGGCGACGACGACCCCACGGTGCCGTGGACGGCGTTCGTCCCCGAGTCGGCGGCGATCCGCGGGTTCCACTCGGTGACGCTCTGGCTCGCCGACCCCGACCCGACCGAGGAGCTGCTGGAGACGATGGGGCTCGACCGCGTCGGCACCGAACAGGCCCAGGGCGACACGCCGGGCGACGAGCGCACGCGCTTCGCCGCCGACGGGCCCGTCGGGTCGTACGTCGACGTGCTGCCGACGATCCAGGGCGGCCGCAACGGCCACGGCACCGTCCACCACGTCGCGTTCCAGACGCCGACCGACGCGGACCAGGAGTCGATGCGGACGGCCGTCCGCTCGCGCGGGCTCGACCCCACCCAGCAGATCGACCGCCACTGGTTCCGCTCGGTGTACTTCCGTGAACACGCCGGCGTGCTGTTCGAACTCGCGACGAACGGGCCGGGCTACGACAGCGACGAACCGCTCGACGACCTCGGCGGGCGACTCGTGCTCCCCGGCCCGTTCGGGGAGCGACGCGAGGAGATCGAGGCGAACCTCCCGGACGTGACGATCCCCCGCGCCGATCGCGCCGAAGCGGACGACTGAGGCGCCGCGCCCGTTCTCGCACGCTTTCGAACCGACAGCGGCAGCGACGCGCAGTACCAGCGACGGCGACGCCCGTGAGCGGTGACGACGCCGACCGCGACGCCCGAGCGCGCCGACGACGCCGAACGCGACGCCCGCGGACCGCGACACCCGCAGACCGACGACGCCGACTGCGACGCCCGCGGACCGCGATCCCATCGACCGCGACGCGCACCGACAGCCGTCCCGCGTTTTTGGTGGCTCTCTTCCACTGGCGCCGTTCGTTGAAGGAGAATTTTCTTCAAGACCGGTTGGTGTTCGCTATTCCGGTACTATTTTCACAACTAGATGAGAATTCCGCTCCACAATGCCGACTCGTACTGCGTCGCTGGCGTGGGGCGCCGCGTTCCTCCTGCTGGCGGCCCTGGCGATCCCGTGGTTCCTCTGGAACGACTCGACCGTCGTCGCCGGCCTCCCGGTGTGGCTCTGGTGGCACGTCGGCTGGATGGTGCTGGCGTCGATCACCTTCGCCGTGTTCACCCAGCACGGCTGGGGCGTCTGGATGGGGGGGTGGTCGGCGTGACCCTCGCGGCCGCTGGCCCGCTCCAGTCCGCGGTGACGATCCAGCTCGGCATCATCGTCGCCTACCTCCTGCTCGCGCTGGGCGTGGGGCTGGTCGCCTACCGCCTGACCGACCGCACGGCCGAGGACTACTACCTCGCCTCGCGGACGCTGGGGACGGTCGTCCTGCTGTTCACGACGTTCGCGACGCTGCTGTCGGCGTTCACGTTCTTCGCCGGCCCGAACATCGCCTACGGGCTCGGGCCCGAATGGATCCTCGTGATGGGGCTGATGGACGGGATCATCTTCGGCGTGCTCTGGTACGTCGTCGGCTACAAGCAGTGGCTCGTCGGCCGCGAGTACGGCTACGTGACGCTGGGCGAGATGCTGGGCGACCGGTTCGGCTCGCCGACGCTCCGGGCGACGGTCGCGCTCGTCTCGCTGTTCTGGCTGTTCCCGTACGTGATGCTCCAGCAGGTCGGCGCCGGCGGCGCGCTCTCGGCGCTGACCAACGGCGCCGTCCCCTACTGGGCCGGCGCGGGGCTGATCACGGTGTTCATGATCGTCTACGTCGTGCTCTCGGGGATGCGCGGCGTCGCCTGGACCGACACGCTGCAGGGCCTGTTCATGCTCACGATGGTCTGGGCGGCGTTCGTCTGGGTGCTCTCGGCGGTCGGCGGCATCGGCGCCGCGACCGACGCGGTGGCGTCGACGAACCCCGAGTTCCTCGCGCTGGGCGACGGCTCGTCGTCGCCGTCGCTGCTGGGCGGCGGCGCCTACTCGCTGCCGTGGATGCTCTCGCAGGCCATCGGCATCGCCTTCGGCGTCGCGATGTTCCCGCAGGTGAACCAGCGCTTCTTCGTCGCGAACTCCGAGAAAGTGCTGAAGCGGACGATGGCGCTGTGGCCCGTCGTCGTCCTCCTGCTGTTCGTCCCGGCGTTCATGCTCGGCGCGTGGGCGGCCGGCCTCGGCGTGCCGATGCCCGAGAGCGGCAACATCCTCCCGGGCCTGCTCGCCGAGTACACGCCGACGTGGTTCGCGGCGCTCGTCGTCGCGGGCGCGATGGCGGCGATGATGTCCTCCTCGGACTCGATGCTGCTGTCGGGCTCGTCGTACTTCACCCGCGACCTCTACCGCCCGTTCGTCAACGCCGACGCCAGCGAGCGCCGCGAGGATCTGATCGCCCGCGTCGGCGTCGCCGTCTTCGCGACGCTCGCGTTCGTCGCGAGCCTGTTCAACCCGCCGTCGCTGTTCGTGATCGGCGACACCGCCTTCGGCGGGTTCGCCCAGTTGGCTCCGCCCGTGATCGTCGCGCTCTACTGGTCCAGAACGACGCTGTCGGGGATGCTCGCGGCGATCCTGGGCAGCCAGCTGTTCTACATGGTGACGACGTTCACGCCGCCGGCCGGCGAGACGACGACCGTCTTGGGCGTCGTCGTCCCCGGCGTGATCGAGAGCTTCGCGGGCTGGTCGTCGTCGGTCGTCGGGATGCTCGTCGGCCTCGCGCTGGTCGTCGGCGTCTCGGCGGTCACCTCCGCGTCGGTCGCCGAGCGACCGTCGGTGCTGCAGGGGCCGGCGGACGACTGACGCCGGCAGAGAACTTTCGCGATCGACCCGTTTCTCAGTCCCGACGCCACGCCTCCCGCAGGAACACGAGCACGCCGCCGAGCATCGCGAGGTTGCCGAAGAAGGCGAGCCGGTCGCCGCTGCCGCCGTCCTCGGCGTTCCAGAAGTCGTGCATCGTCGGCGTCACCACCGCGAGGAAGCCCGCGGCGGCGCCGGTCGCGAGCCGGGGGAGCCGCCAGAGCGCGATCCCCAGCCCCGCGGCGACCATCGACCCCGACGCCAGCGGCGCGAGCGTCTCGGGCATCGGCACGCCCGCGGACTCGGCGTACTCGACGGTGTCCTCCATGTCCCGGAAGTCCTCGGTCGCCTGCAGCGCGAGCCCGAGGCCGAGCGCGATCCGTCCGAGCGACGAGAGCGAGCGGTCGTCATCTGTCATGCGTCGTGGGTTTCGGCGGGACGGGCAAAAGCGTGACTGCCGCGGCGCCGTTCGCGCTCGTCGCCGTGGTCTCAGGGGGACCAGAACGCGTCGCCGTGGTCGTCCTGCCACGCGAACGCGAACAGCCACTGCGCCGGGAGCCGCTCGAGCGGGTCGCGTCCCGAGCCGTCGAGGGGCTCGCCGGTGGCGGCGTCCCACAGCGTGCCGTCGCCGCGGAGTCCGTCCTCGGCGGCGCGCCAGTCGAACCCCGGGTCGCGGTAGGCCGCCATCTCCCCGCCGTCTGCGACGACCACCACGTCCTCGCCGCCGACGGTGGCGGTGGCGACACTTCCGGCCGCCTCGACTCGGCCGCTCGGGAACGCCAGCGCGTCGCCGCCGATCTCCAAGCCCAGCACGCGCTCCTTCGCGGCGAGGTCCTCGCGGTCCCACTCCCGGCCGCCGCCGTCGCCGCGGTGGGCGTCGAGCCCGAACCCCTCGGCCTCGAAGTAGTCGCGGTACGGGTCGTCGTCGTAGTCGACCGGCTCCGGCTCGGCGCCGTCGCCCGCGGCCTCGCTCTCGCCGCCCGGTTCGGCCATGACGACGGCGTCGGGGTGGCCATCGCGGAACCGCGCCCACGTAGTCGTCGTCGCGGGGCGGATCCGGAGGCGCGCCCCCGCGAGCGGGCCGGCGATCGCCTCGCCCAGCGACTGCTTCCACTCCGACCCCGTCTCGCGGTCGTACATCACCAGGTCGTCGTCGGCCAGTTTCCCGCTCACGCCGAACTCGAGCGTTCCGGGGTCGTCGATTTCGGCGGGGAGCTCCCCCGCGGTCGGTCGCCGGTCGTAGACGACGACGCTGCCACAGAGCGGACACCAGGTCGCCGCGATCGGGACCCCGCCGACGCGGTCGTTGACGATCTCGTGGTAGTTCAGGTAGCGGATGGGGTACGCCCTGGCCTCGCCGTCGATCTCGACGCCGACGACCTCGTCGCCCGGCTCGGGGTGGGTGTCGCGAAACTCGGGGTCGTCGACGCTCGGGATCGCGTCCTTCGGGACGACCTGGCGGACGTTCATGCGAGTTCGAACGTGATCCGCTCCTCCTCGCTCCCCTTCGTCTCCCGACCCGTCACGGTCACCGCACCGATCTCCTCGGTGTTGGAGACGTGCGTGCCGGCGCAGGCGGTTCGGTCGAACGGCTCGTCGTCGCCCCCGGGGTCGGCGCCTTCCTCTTCGGCGCCGCGCGCGGAGCGCCCGCCGATCTCGACGATCCGGATCTCCGTGATCGAGTCCGGCAGCAGCGAGAGCCGCGTGCGCTCGGGGTCGAGCTCCGCCTCGGCCGTCTCGCGGTCGAGCACGTACCACTCCACGGGGCGGGCCTGCTCGACCAGCTCGTTCATCCGCTGCTCGATCCGCCGGAGCTCGTCATCGTCGAAGCGCTCGTAGGCGCAGTCCAGCGTCGCCTTGTGGGCGCGGACCTGGTTCCCGGTCGTCTCGGCGTCGAACTCGTTCAGCAGCAGCGCCGACAGCAGGTGCTGGGCGGTGTGGTAGCGCATGTGGCTGTACCGGCGCTCCCAGTCGAGTTCGCCCGTCACGGTCGAGCCGGCCTCGGGGAGCTCGTCGCCGTCGACGCCCGGGCCGGGTTCGAGGTAGTGGTGGATCCCGTCGTGTTTCTGCACGTCGACGACGTTCCAGACGCGGCCGTCGGCGTCGGTGATCGTGCCGTGGTCGGCGGGCTGGCCGCCGCCCTCGGGGTAGAAGTGGGTGCGATCGAGCACGACGCGGTCGTCGCTCACCGTGCGTTCGACGGTCGCCTCGAACTCCCGCACCGTCGCGTCCTCGAGGTAGCGCTGGTCGGTCATACGGCTCGGCAGCACCCGAACGCACCTAACGGTTCTGTCCCCAGCAAGGCCGCGGGGCGACCCCGGATCCCGATTCGACCGACGGCCACGTGACGGGCCGAGATCGCCCGTCTCCCGGTCCCGCAACGACTAAGAGCGAAACGGCCCTCCTCTCCAGTAATGAACTACGCACGCTGTCAGAACGCACGCGGAGGGGGACCATGGGCGTCGAGATAAGGGACGCACCGGTCTCCGCCGAGGAGTTTGCCGAGATGGAGGAGTTCGTCCACGACTACCTCGCCGCCAGCGTCGAGAGCGAGGACGACGGCGGGCGGATGCGCTGGTACCCGTGGCACTCCGCGGACTACCGGTTCAACCACATCCGGAACGTCGTCGAGATCGCGACCCACATCGCCGAGAAGGAGGGCGCCAACGTCCACGTCGTCCGCGTCGCCGCCGTGTTCCACGACGTGGCGAAACTCGAGGCCGAGCAGGACCGCCACGCCGACGCCGGCGCGCGCGTCGCCCGGGAGTACCTCCAGAGCCGGGGCGAGTTCCCGGACTCGTTCGTCGACGAGGTGTGCAGCGTCGTCGCCGACCACTCCTACCAGGGGCCGCTCTCGGACGTGTCCCTCGAGACCCAGTGCATGATCGAGGGCGACGTGCTGGACAAGGTCGGCGCCAACGGGACGGTGCTGATGCTGCTCCGGATGGGGTACGAGGCCCGCACCCACATGGACGCCGCGGAGATGGTCGACCGCGTGCTCGAGCGCGGGAAGGAGCACTGCGAGCGCGTCGAGAGCGACACCGCCGAGTCGATCGGTCACCAGCGGCTGAAGCGCGTGAAGTGGTTCCGCGAGTGGCTGGAGGAGGAGGTCGCCGGCATCAGCGAGGAGAGCCGGGAGACGGAGTTCTGAGCGGTCGCGCGTCCGTTTTCAGAGCGTATCGAGCACCGACAGCACCGCCTCCTCGTTCTCGCGGCCGGGGTCGTACTCCGCGCCGTCGCGGTCCGACTCACGGTGCTCTTCGACGGTCCGGGCCATCGCCGCCTCGAGCGGCGTCGACGACCAGCCGAGGTCGGCGAGCTTGTTCGTGTCGAGCAGGTGCGGGTACTCCCGGTAGAGGACGAAGTCGTCCGGTTCGAGTCCGGCCGCGTCGAGCTCGCGCTCGCCCGCGTGGACGACCTCGATCTCGGTGTCCATCGCGTCGGCCATCAGGTCGAGCATCTCGTCGAGCGTGACCGCCGTCCGGTCGCCGACGTTGTAGAACTCGCCCGGCTCCCCCTCCTCGGCGACGACCCGGAGCGCGCTGGCCACGTCCTCGACGTACGCGCGGTGCCAGAGGTTCTGTCCGTCGCCGGGGACGACCACGCGGTCGTAGCTGTCGACGCGGTCGAGCCAGTAGTCCATCCGCTCGGTGTAGTCGTACGGGCCGTAGACGATACAGGGGCGGACCGACATCGCGTTGACGCCCTCCTCGGCCGCGGCGACGACCTCCCGGTCGCCCTCGGCCTTCCGGTTGCCGTACGTCTCGCCGGACTCGTCGACGGCCTGTTCCTCTGTGCAGTCCCGCATCGGCGTCTCGTCCTCGCGCTTGGGGATCTCCTCGGCGCCGTAGGCGTCGCCGGAGGAGATGTACACGTACCCGTCCACGTCGCTGAAGATGTCGGTCGCGATCGCCACGTCCGCGGGGTAGTAGGCGACGCAGTCGATGACGACGTCGGGCTCGACCGACAGTTTGGCGGCCTTCAGGTCGGTCTCGTCACGGCGGTCGCCCTCGACGTGGTCGACGCCCTCGCGGTCGGCGAAGGGGTTGTCGTGGTTCCCGCGGTTGAAGATCGTGACGTGGTAGCCGTGATCGAGCAGTTCCTCGACGGTGTGGCGGCCGACGAACCGGGTGCCGCCGACGACGAGCGCGCTGTCGGACATGGTCGACCGTTCGTGGGCAACGGGGAAAGCGTCCCGGAAGCCGGCCATCCGCTCGGGCGGGGAGGACCAGCGAAACGACGCGTCCCGCCGTTGATTTCTTGGTTCGTGCCATCTATGCACACAGTTATGACCACGTACACGCTCGTCGTCCGGGAGACGAGCAGCCACGACGGCGTCGACGCGACGTGCTCGACGAGGACGGGTTCATCGAGACGACCACACAGTTCAGCTATCGCGACTACGGCGTCACCCCCGACCGCGAGGACGACCGGCCGGACCGGATCGAGGAAGAGTTCACGGTCGAGGCGGGGAGCATCGACGTTCGACTCGAGCGGCACGGCCACACGTTCGCGTTCCGCGCGCTCGCCGACGACGAGGAGGCCGCCCGCGTCGAGGTGTCCGACGCCGACTGGGACCTCGACGCCTGAGACGGCTCCCGTTCAGACGCCCTGGCCCATCAGGTGGCTCCGGAGCACGTCCGGCGCCTTCGTCGCCGCCTCGGTGTTCACGACCACCGCCTCGTCGTCGCTCCCGAGCGTGCCGTCAGCCGCGAGCGCCCAGAGCCCGGCCGCCGCGACGCCGCCGGCCAGCCCCACCTCCACCGTCTCCGTCGACGCCACCGCGACCGCGCTCTCCAGCGCGTCGGCGTCCTCGACGGTCAGCGCCTCGCCGCCGGTCTCCGCGATCGCCGACAGCGCCAGCGCGCCGCCCGGCGGGTCCGCGACCTCGAGTTCGCCGACGATCGTGTCCGGGGTCTCCCACTGCTCGGTGTCGTCCCGGCCCGCCTGCCAGGCGGCCGCGATGGGCGCACAGCCCTCGGCCTGCACGGCGTACACCGGCGGGAGCTCGTCGATCAGCCCAAGTTCCACGCACTCCCGGAGGCCGTCGACGACGCCGACGACGAGTTCGCCCGTGCCCGCGGGGAGCACGACGGCGTCGGGGGCGTCCCAGTCCCGGTCCGCGAGGAGCTCGTAGGCGACGGTTTTCAGCCCGTCGTGGCGGAACGGCGAGGCGAACGCGCCGAGGTCGACGTACTCCGACTGGAGCTCCTCGGCGAGCGCGTCGACGGCGTCGCCCAGCCGCCCCGGGACGACCTTCATCTCGCCGCCGTGGACGTTCACCATCGCCTTGTTCGAGAACGGCGAGCGCGTCGGCACGAACGCGTAGGAGCGCAGGTCGACCTGGCCGGCGTAGGCCGCCATCGACTGGCCGGCGTTGCCCGGCGACGCGCAGGCGATCAGCTCCGCGCCGGCGGCGTCGGCCGCGGTCACCGCGACCGAGAGCCCGCGATCCAGCACCGAGCCGGTGGGGTTGCGCGCCTCGTCCTTGATCTCGACGCCCGCCAGGTCGAGTTCCTCGGCGACCCGGGGGGCGTCGACGCTCGGGGTGCCGCCCTCGGCGGCCGAGAGCGCGGCGTCGGCGTCGAACGGGAGGACGGCGTCGCGATCCCACGCGCGGGGTCCCGCCCGGACCGCGTCGGCGTCGACGGCGTCGAGGTCGTACTCCGGAACTCGGGGCGCCCCGCAGTCGGGGCACCGGCCGGCGCCGGCGATGGCTTCTGGGTCGGCGTCGTCGACGGTGAGGCTGGCGCCGCAGTCGGTGCAGGTGAGTCCGACGAACGCGTCGCTGAACATGCGTGGACCCTGGAACCGGTGCGGGAAGGGCCTGCCGGAACGCAGCCGGGGGGCCGCGCTCGACGACTCCGGCAGGCCTTTAGCCGAACGCCGTCAATTCCGATGCATGACTGGCGTGCGCGTGGCCGGCGTGGGGCTCACCCACTTCGGCTCGCACCCCGAACGGACCGGCCGCGACCTGTTCGCCGAGGCGGCGCTGAACGCGCGGGAGGACGCCGGCGTCCCGCTCGAGGACGTCGAGCAGTTGAACGTCGGCAACTTCGCGGGCTCGCTGCTGGAGGGCCAGGGCCACACGGCGCCGCTATTGGCCGAGGCCGCGGGGCTCGACTGCCCGGCGACGCGCTACGAGGAGGCCTGCGCGTCGGCCGGCGTCGCCGTCCGCGAGGCGGTCCGGACGGTCCGCTCGGGCGAGGCCGACGTGGTGCTCGCCGGCGGGATGGAGCGGATGACCAACAACGACACCCCGGAGACGACCGAGGCCCTCGCCATCGCCGCCGACGAGCTGTACGAGATCCGGGCCGGGGTCACGTTCCCCGGGGCGTACGCCCTGATGGCGACGGCGTACGCCGAGGCGTTCGGCGTCGACGAGGACACCCTCAAAACCGACCTCGCGAACGTCGCGTCGAAGAACCACGACAACGCGCTCCCCAACGAGTACGCGCAGTACCAGCGCGAGATCTCCGTCGAGCAGGCGCTCGACGCGCCACCCGTCGCCGAGCCGCTGGGGCTGTTCGACTGCTGTCCGGTCACCGACGGCGCCTCGGCGGTCGTGCTCGTGAGCGAGGAGTACGCGGCGGCGAACGAGCTCTCGGCCGACGTGGCGGTCGTCGGCACCGGCCAGGGCACCGACCGGATGGCGCTGCAGGATCGAGAGTACCTCGCCCGCACGCCCGCGGCCGACGACGCCGCGGCGATGGCGTACGACGACGCGGGTATCGACGCCGCCGACGTGGATCTCGCGGAGGTCCACGACTGCTTCACGATCGCGGAGGTGCTCGCGATCGAGTCCCTCGGCTTCTACGAGCCCGGCGAGGGGCTCGGCGCCGCCCGGCGCGGCGAGACCCGCGCGGACGGCGACTTGCCGATCAACCTCTCGGGCGGCCTGAAGGCGAAAGGTCACCCCGTCGGCGCGACCGGCGGCTCGCAGATCGCGGAGATGACGCGACTGCTCCGGGGTGACCACCCCAACAGCGACGCGGTCGCCGACGCCGAGGTCGGCGTCACGCACAACGCGGGTGGGACCGTCGCCTCCGCGGTGGTTCACGTGCTGGAGGTGGCGGAATGAGCGACGCCGGCTTCGACGAGTGGCTGCACGCGTTCGCCGCCGACGAGGGGTACTACGTCGAGTGCGAGAACGGCCACGGTCACCTGCCGCCGCGGCGGGTCTGCCCGGACTGTGGCTCGACCGAGTTCGCCGAGGAGCCCCTCCCGGAGACGGGCACCGTCGCGGCGGTCACGACCGTCCACGTTCCGGCGCCGTCGTTCCAGGCCGACGCGCCGTACGACACCGTCGTCGCCGAGTTCGGCGCCGTCCGGCTGACGGGCGTCGTCGACGCCGAGCCCGGAGCGGTCGAGATCGGCGACGCGGTCGAGCCCGACGTGGGCGCGAGCGAGACCACCGGCGACGACGTGCTGGTGCTGCGCCCGCTGTAGGCGGGGATCCAGGCGGTGGGTAGCCACCGGCGTCTCCCTGGATCGCTCCCGTCACCGACGAACGTCGACAGCTCGACGAGCTGCTCTCCGGCGCCACACGCCTTCCTCTTGGCTCGCCGACAGCTACCCGATTTAAGTACCGAGAGCGCGTAGATGTAGGTATGCAAAAGAACGTCGGTGGCGCGGACCGCATCGCCCGGCTCGTCCTCGGCCCCCTCCTGATACTGGCAGGCGTGGCCGGCTACGCCGGCCTACTCGTGCTCGCGGTCGGGCCCTTCCCACAGGCACTCACCTCCGTGGTCGTGTTCCTCGTCGGCGCGATACTGCTGGTCACTGGGCTCGTGCAGAAGTGCCCGATGAACCGGCTCCTCGGGTTCGACACGCGCGGGGAACGGGAGTCGGCCGGACCGACGAAGGGACGACCCTGAAGCGGAGATAATCGCCTCCGTCCCTCGTACCGCTGCGCTGGCCAGCCGCGGCGTGCGTACGAACGTCGCTCGAAAGCTGTACCGCCCTCAGTCCGCGTTCGCGTCCTGCGTCTCGGATCCGGCAGCCTCGGCCTCGACGTCCGACGAGTCGGGGTCGCTCGGGTCGTACTCACGGATCACCGAGTGATCCGCCGGCAGTTCGCCCTCCAGCACGTAGTCGAGGAAGGCGTCGGCGCGCTCGACGTGGGGCAGGAGCTTCGCGCGGTCGAACACGAGCAGTTCCGCGCCCGCGGCGCGGGCGAGCTCCTCGCCGTCGGCGACCGGGCTCATCTCCGTCTCGCGCCCCCAGACGATCGTCGTCGGGGCGTCGAGGTCGGCGAGCGTCGCGCCGAGGTCGAGCTCGCTGTCGAGATCGCCGGCCAGGAACCCCGCCGGCGCGAACCGGGCGTTCTCCTGGTGGGCGGTGCGCCACTCGTACTCCGCCCACTCCTCGTCGGGCCCCTCCGGGTCGGCGTAGCGTGGTCGGCGTTGAAGTAGTCGATCGCGGGTCTGGAGGTGACCGCGTTGAACAGCGCTTCGCCGACAAGCGGCGACCGGACGAGTTCGCGCACCCACGTCCCGCCGCCCGGGCCGGTTGTGGTGGTCGGACAGACGAGCACGAACCGCGAGACGGGGACGGTTCGCGCCGCCGCGGCCGCGTACGACGCCGAGAGCGAGGAGGCGATCACGGCGGGCCCGTCGTCGTCGCCGAACTCGCCGAGGAACGACTCGACGAACGCCTCGTACAGCGGCGCGGAGTAGCGAACCGGCGGGCGGTCCGAGCGCCCGTACCCCGGAAGGTCCGGCGCGATCACGTGGTACTCCTCGGCGAGGGCGTCGAACACCGCGCGCCACTCGCCCGACGAGCCGGCGGCGTTGACGCCGTGCAGGAGGACGAGGTCCGGATCCGTCGGCTCCCCGGCCTCGGTGTAGGCGACGTTCATGCCGCGCCAGCGGTACGTTCGCTGCATCCCGTCGAGCGCGGGCGGCAGGTCGCCGGCGTCGCGCCGGAGGAGGGCGTTCGTGGCCGCGGCGGCGCCGATCCCGAGGGTCGCGTAGCTGAGGGCGCGTCGGAGTTTCATTCGATTGGAGATACGTGTTCCGGGGGCTTAACTTCACAGTTCCCGGCCGCGGCCCGGCGGTTCGACCGTGGTTCTTTTGACGCGGTGAAACGTAGCGTTCGACATGCTGAGTGACGCGATGGAGGACTATCTGAAGGCGATCTACGTGCTCCAGCGCCAGGACGGCGCGCCCGTCTCCACCTCCGCCGTCGCGGAGTATCTCGACAAGACCCCGCCCACGGTGACGAGCATGATGGAGAAGCTCGACGACCGGGGGCTGATCGACCGCGAGAAGTACAGCGGCGTCGAACTCACCGAGGAGGGCCAGACGGTGGCGCTCGAGGTGGTGCGCCACCACCGCCTGCTCGAGGCGTACCTCGCCGAGCATCTCGACTTCGACTGGACGGAGGTCCACGACGAGGCGGACACGCTCGAACACCACATCAGCGAAGACCTCGAGCGACGGATGGCGGAGGCGCTCGACGATCCGGCGGTCGACCCCCACGGCGACCCGATCCCGACGGAGACGCTCGAACCCGTCGACGAGATGGCGGGCGAACGGCTGAGCAGCTTCGCCGTCGGCGACAGCGTCGTCGTCTCCCGGGTCCACCACCGGGAGCAGGACGAGCTCGACTACCTCGCCGACGCGGGGCTCACGCCGGAGACGACGGTCGAGATCGTCGACGTGGCGCCGTTCGGGATGGTGACGGTCCGCCTCGACGGCGGCGAGGAGCAGAGCCTCCCCGAGGAGATCGCCGACGCGATCCGCGTCAGGGCGGCGACGGAGGCGGACGCCTGAGCGTGCCCGGAGTGATCGCGCTGCCCCTGCAGTCGGGGCTCGACGCCGTCGTCGGTCGCTACGCCGAACACGGCCCGCTGGCGGCCGCGTTCCTGGCGAACCTGCTCGCGACGTTCGGCGACAAGGGCCAGCTGGTCGTCATCACCCTCGCCACCCGGTACGACGCCAAGGCCGTCTTCCTCGGCGCCATGGGCGCGTTCACGCTCTGGTCGGCGCTCGAGGTCGCGTTCGGCCAGTACGTCGTCTCGGTGCTCCCCGCCGGCGTGGTGACGCTGCTCACCGGCGGGCTGTTCGTCCTCTTCGGCCTCTGGACCGCGCGGTCGTCGGTCCGGGGGTTCCGCGACGGCGAGGAGTCGCTGTCGCTGACCTCGGGCACCGGGCTCGACGTTGGGCTCACGGGGATGCTCGTGCCCGACGTGCTGCTCGCGCGGGTCGGGAGCTACGGCGGCCTGCTGACGGGCTTTCTGTTCGTGCTGTTCGCGGAGTTCGGCGACAAGACCCAGCTGCTGACGATCAACCTCGCGGCGACGTTCCCCGACGCCCCCGTGTCGGTGTTCGTCGGCGTGATCGCCGCGCTGGCGCTCCGAACCGGCGTCGACGCCGTCATCGGCGAGAAGGTCGAGGCGGTGCTGCCGACCCACTACATCGAGGCGGGCGCCGCCCTCGTGTTCCTCGCGTTCGGCGTCGTGGTGCTCGGCGCGCCGACGGTGGTGCTCTACGCCGCGATCGGGGCCCTGATCGTCGCGGCGACGGTCGGCGTCCTGCGGCGCCGGTGAACCGGGCGGTTTTTTCGCAGTTCCGGCCCCTGCTCTGACCGTGTTCGAGGTCGTTCCGTCGCTCGTCGCCGGTGCCGCGTTCGGGCTCGCCCTCGCGGCGCCGCCGGGGCCGATGAACGCGGTGATCGCCGAGGAGAGCGTGCTCCGCGGCTGGGTAGCGGGCGTGAAAGCCGGGCTCGGCGCGGGGCTGGCGGACTTCGTGTTCTTCCTGCTCGCGCTGGCCGGGGTCGTCAGTGTCGTCCAGCAGTACCCGACGCTTCAGGGCGTGCTGTTCGGCGTCGGGGGGCTGCTGATGCTGTACTTCGCCTACGGCGCCGCCAACAGCGTCCGGGCGACGTTCGCGCCGTCGTCGATGGAGGGCGGGGGCGGTGCGAGCGACGCCGACCAGTCCGAGATCGACGCGGCGGCCGAGGCGAGCACCGACACGGGCGGGGCGCCCGAACTCGACCTGGAGGAGTCGACGGGGTTCCGTCGCGCGTTCGTGCTCGCGCTCACGAACCCCTACCAGATCCTGTTCTGGCTGACCGTCGGTGTCGGCCTGCTCGATCCCGGGCGGCTCGACGTGCTGGCGGTGCTCCCGTACGTCGGCGAGGCGCTGACGGGCGTGTTCGTCGTCGAGACGGGCAGCCCCGCGCTGATCGTCGGGCTGTTCGGCGGGATCGCGCTCTGGCTGGCGTGTTTCCCGGCGGCGCTGGTGCAAGCCGGCCGCCGCGTCGACTCGTTCGCGCCAGCGGTCGCCGCGCTAAGCGCGCTGGTGCTCGGCGGGTTCGGCGTCAGCTTCCTGCTCGAGGCGTGGCGCGTGCTGGGCTGAGGGCGTCGACTGACGAACCGCTTTTCACGACCGCACCCGACCACCGGTGCATGTTCGACAAATCGACGTGGATCCGGCTCCCCCGGAACGTCGTCGTCGGCCACGGGGTGCTCGACGAGCTCGGCGACGCCGTGGGCGAGCTCTACCTCTCCGGTACGCCGCTGATCGTCACCAGCCCCTCGCCGAACCGGATCGTCGGCGACCGCGTGCGCGACCAGCTCCCGGCGTCGGAGACCGTCGTCGTCGAGGAGGCGAGCTTCGACCAGGTGCGGAAAGTCATCGACGCCGCCGAGCGCGCGGAGGCCGGCTACCTCGTCGGCCTCGGCGGCGGGAAACCCATCGACACCGCGAAGATGGCCAGCGACGAGCTCGACGTGGGGTTCGTCTCCGTCCCGACCGCGGCGAGCCACGACGGGATCGTCTCCGGCCGCGGCTCGATCCCGGAGGGGGACACCCGCCACTCCGTCGCCGCCGAGCCGCCGCTGGCGGTCGTCGCCGACACCGAGGTGATCGCCGACGCGCCGTGGGAGCTCACGACCGCGGGCTGTGCGGACATCATCTCGAACTACACCGCCGTCGCGGACTGGACGCTGGCCCAGCGCCTGAAAGGGGTGGAGTACTCGGAGTACGGCGGCGCGCTCTCCCGGATGACCGCGGAGATGCTCGTCGACAACGCCGACCTGATCCGGCCGGGGCTGGAGGAGTCCGCCTGGATCGTCGTGAAGGCGCTCGTCTCTTCGGGCGTGGCGATGTCCATCGCCGGCTCCTCGCGCCCCGCCTCGGGCGCCGAGCACCTGATCTCCCACCAACTGGACCGCATCGCGCCGGGGCGCGCGCTCCACGGCCACCAGGTCGGCGTCGCGTCGATCATGACCGCCTACCTCCACGACGGGCCGGACGGGCTCTGGCGGGACATCCGCGACGCGCTCGCGAGCCTCGACGCGCCGACGACGGCGGCGGATCTGGACGTGAGCGAGGACGAACTGCTGGAGGCGATGACCAGCGCCCACGAGATCCGCGACCGCTACACGGTGCTGGGCGACGGGATCACCGAGAAGGCGGCGCGGGACGTGGCCGAGACGACCGGCGTCATCTAGACCGACCGTTCGCTGCGCTCGGTCGTCGGAAACCAGCGACGTCACTAATCGCCGTGAGAACGCCCCCGAGCGGGGAGCGGTCGCTCGGGAGCTGAGAACCGCCGCGTGACCTGTCCTTGGGGCACGCGGCGAGAGTGGTCGGTCGAGCCGGTGGCGCCAGTCCGCCGCGCCGTGGGGGCCACCCCGTCGCGGCGGGAGTCGGCCCGTCCGACCGGAGACGGGTGCGTCGCCATCACCCGTGGGAGTGGATTGCTCGTTATCGGTGATAAACCCCCGGACTTCGCCCCGGGCCGGAACCCGAACCGCCTTGTCGCTCCGGACCCTGCGCCCGACCATGCTTGACTCCCTCCGGTCGCGGGCCCGTGACCGGCCGCTGGCGACCGTCGCCGTGCTCTCGGTGGTCGGGTACGCGCTGGTGATCGGGACGTTCGCCGGCGCGATCCCCGAGTCGGTGTTCCCCGACCTGACGAACGCGCAGGTGAACCTGTTCTCCCACGCCATCGCCGCGATCAACACGACGGCGACGCTGCTGCTGCTCCTCGGCTGGAAGTGGATCCGCGAGGACGAGGTGGAGAAACACCGGAAGGCGATGGGGAGCGCGTTCGGGCTGATCATGGTCTTTCTCGTGCTCTACCTCTGGAAGATCGGCGGCGGCGGGACGAAGGAGCTCGTCGGCGCGCCCGACCCGATCTACTACGCCTACCTGCTGATGCTCGCGGTCCACATCATCCTCTCCGTCGTCGCCGTCCCCGTCGTGCTGTACGCGCTGGTGCTCGGGCTGACCCACAGCCCGCGGGAGCTCCGACTGGAGACGCCGCACAGGAAGGTCGGCCGCATCGCCGCCGGCTCGTGGATCCTCTCGCTCTCGATGGGCGTGCTGACGTACCTGATCCTCAACTGGATCTACAGCTACGAGTTCACGACCGGCACCGGGATGTAGCCGCGGCGTCGTCCGCCGCGCGCGGCGTCGACGCCAGCGGGCCGCGACCGAACCGTTCAACCCCCGGGGAGCGGAACGCGGGGTATGGGCGAGCCACTCGAGCCACGCGGCGAGCAGGCGGCCGAGGTGATCGACCGCCTCGAAGCCGAGTACCCCGACTCAACTATCTCGCTGAACTTCGAGACGCGACTCGAACTCCTGGTCGCGGTCGTGCTCTCGGCGCAGTGTACCGACGAGCGCGTCAACGAGGTGACCGAGGAGCTGTTCGAGAAGTACGAGTCCGCCGCCGACTACGCCGCGGCCGACGAGGAGCAGCTGGCCGACGACATCTACGGTATCACGTTCCACAACTCCAAGGCGGGCTACCTCAAGAGCATCGGCGAGACGCTCGTCGAGGAGCACGACGGCGAGGTGCCGGACACGATGGACGAGCTCACCGAGCTCTCCGGCGTCGGCCGGAAGACCGCCAACGTCGTGCTCCAGCACGCCCACGACGTGGTCGAGGGGATCGTCGTCGACACGCACGTCCAGCGGATCAGCCGCCGACTCGGGCTGACCGAGGCGGAGCGGCCCGAGGCGATCGAGCGGGACCTGCTCGACGTGGTGCCGGAGACCCACTGGCAGCAGTTCACCCACCTGCTGATCGACCACGGGCGCGCGGTCTGTACCGCTCGCAACCCCGACTGCGGCGACTGCGTGCTCGCGGAACTCTGTCCCTCGGAGCAGGGCGACGGGGGGGTCGACCTCGCCAGCGGCGAGGCGTGGTGATCGGCCGTCAGAGGACGTGCAGCAGCAGGTAGCGGTAGATCCCGAGGAGGTACGCCAGGATCCAGAGGATCAGGTAGCCGAACACGCCGACCCGGAGCCGGCGGCGCCAGGCGCCCATGTTCTCGTGGAGGTCGCCGATGTCGGCGTCCGGGTCGGGGTTCCGGTACAGCTCCGCCTCGCGTTTGGCCTGGAAGATCCGCACGATCCCCGTGAGCGCCACCAGCAGCAGGGCGTACGCCTGCAGCCCGAGGAAGGCGTGCAGCGCCGCGAGCCCGCTGAACTGGTCGACGAACCGCGGGATCATCCACAGCAGCATCGGCGCCGTCGTCAGCACGAGCCCGGTGACGACGAACTTCAGGTGGTGGAGCAGGCGGTCCCACGTCATCACCTCCGTCTCGATCGCGTACCACGCGCCGTAGAGGAAGAAGGGGAGGCTGAGCGTGACAGACGCCGCCGCGAGCGTCGCGGCCGTCGACTCCGAGACCATTCACCGACGGTTGGCGCCCGGCCCGCCTAAAGGGTGCGACTCCGGCGCGCCGCCCGCGGGCCGCTCGCGAAGCGCTTAACGGCGCGCCAGTCCAACCCCCGCTATGGCCGACCCCTCCGACGACGACGCCGCTCCGGGGCGGACCCCCGCGGACGCCGACGGGGCATCGGACGACCCCGACGACGCCGAGCGCGAGTCCACCGACCTCGACGCGCTGCGCGAGGCGGTCGAGGCGGAGTACGACTTCGACGACTTCGGCCCGGCGGACATGGCGGAGATGGAGCGCGAGGAGTGGGAGGCGGTGTTCGACCCGGACACGTGGATCACGGGCTCGGAGCTGATCGACCGGGTCGAGCAGGACCTGCAGACCCGGATCGCGACTCGGGAGGTGTTCGCGCGGCTCGAGCGCCACCCCGGGCCCGAGGGCGACC
Source organism: Halolamina rubra (assembly GCF_000739555.1). GTDB lineage: Archaea > Halobacteriota > Halobacteria > Halobacteriales > Haloferacaceae > Halolamina > Halolamina rubra. The sequence continues at coordinate 10,992 of NZ_BBJN01000033.1, read as the reverse complement.
GACTGCTCGCCTACTCCGACGAGGGGTACGCCATCGTCAACCCCGACGGGAGCGTCGAGGGCGAGGGCACCGTGCTCAGGGACGTGGAGCCGACGGTGGCGCTGTGCTCGATGGAGCAGTACGAGGTCCAGACCCCCCCGGAGGACCCGAGCCTCCCGGACCCCGACGAGGTGGAGTCCGGCTCCGGTGAGCTCGGCAACACGATGCTCCAGCTCGTCGCCGCCGCCCAGATCGTCGCCGGGGTCGGACTGGTGATCGGCTCGCTGATCTGGGACCTCCAGCCCGACGTCCCGCAGGGCGGCGTGATCGGTCCCGTGCTCGGACTGCTGTTCGTCGCCGTCGGCGTGTTCCTGTTCGCGGTCGTCGCGAACGCGCGGCTCTCGGACCGGTTCCGCGCCGCTGAGTACCGCGACCGGCTGCGCGCCGTCGAGGAGGCGGGCGAGCGCCCGGAGTTCGTGCCGCAGCTGGGCGACGACGGCGACGAAGACGGTACCGACTGATCGAACGGGCTCCCCGCCGCCGTCTGCCGGTGTGGCCGGCCGCGCCGGGTGGCGTGAAACGGTGGGTTTAAGCGCCGGCCGTCCCACCTTTTGGCCGTATGAAGAGGCGGGATTTTCTCCGAGCGACAGGCGGCTCCGGCGGGGCCGTCGCCCTCGGCTCGGGGGTCGCAGCCGGGCAGGAAGGCACCGGCACGGCCACTGGCACCGAGGGCGGCGGTGGTGGCGGGACGACACACACTGTCGACATGACCGACGGCCTCGTTTTCGACCCCGAGGACATCACGGTCGCGGTCGGCGACACCGTGGTCTGGGAGAACGTCGGCTCGGTCGGGCACAGTGTGACGGCCTACGAGGAGGACATCCCGGACGGCGCCGACTACTGGGCGTCGGGCGGGTTCGACAACGAACAGGCCGCGCGGGACAACTACCCCGACCAGGGCGACGTCCCCGGCGGGGAGAGCTACGAGCACACGTTCGAGACGCTCGGCACCCACGAGTACTTCTGTATTCCCCACGAGGGCGTCGGGATGGTGGGCACCGTCGAGGTCGTCGAGGAGCTCGAACAGACCGCAGCCGGCGGCGGCGAACGGGAGCTCCACGAGATCGGCGCGCCGATCCACCCTCACTGGGTGGGCGCGGCGACGATCCTGATGATGTTCGTCAGCCTCGTGTTCACGTTCTACGTCCTCAAGTACGGCGAATCGCCCAACACCGGCAACACCGGTGGAGGTGGTGACTGATGTCCACGTCGGGCTCCACCTACGGCGACATCCACCGCTACGAGCCGGCGCGTGAGAGCACGGCCGCGGCGATCGCGATCGTGCTCCTGACGCTGCTGGAGATCGTCTTCGTGTTCATGTTCACCTGGGGGCTGGTCTCCGGCTGGGGGCTGACCGCCGACGGGAACATGTTCCTCGGCGGCCTGCTCGCGATCGTGTTCATCGATCTGGCGTTCATCCTCGCGATCTACCGCAAGGAGTTCCTGCCGGACGTGATGGTGGTCAAGAAGCGCCGACGCAAGTGGGAGGACCTCTACGTGCGCGGCGACCAGGTCGACGGCGAACAGTTCGAGGGCGCCGGCGTCTGGGACCAGCTCAAGCGTGCCGTCTACCCGTACTACAAACGATAACCAATGAGCCTCAAAGAGAAAGACGAACACGACCATCTCGGCTGGATGGAGGAGAAGCAGCTCTCCCCCATCGAGAAGGGGTACCTGTTCACCCTCATCTGGCTCGACAAGCGGTTCCGGGTCGTCGACTACCTGGAGCTCCTGGAGACGATGTACTACCGCGTCAACCTCCAGATGCCGAAGAGCCACACCGAGCAGTACAACCTCGACAACAAGTTCTGGTACTGGTACCCGCTGTACGCGCTGGGGTCGTTCTCCACGCTCGCGTACGTCGTCGCCGCGCTCTCGGGCGCCTTACTGGGGTTCTACTACACCCCGTCGGCGGCCGCCGCGGAGACCGGCACCGTCGCCTACTCCCAGATCGCGATGATCATGCAGGACCTCCAGTTCGGCTTCATGCTGCGCTCGATCCACCGCTGGTCGGCGCAGGTGATGACCGCGGCGGTGTTCCTGCACATGCTCCGCGTCTACTTCACCGGCGCGTACAAGGAGCCCCGCGAGCTCAACTGGCTGCTCGGGATCGTCCTGATCAGCCTCACGATGGGCTTCGGGTACACGGGCTACCTGCTGCCGTGGGACCAGCTCGCCTACTGGGCGGGACAGATCGGCGTCGAGATGGCGCTGTCGATCCCAGTGATCGGCGAGTGGGTCGCCCAGCTGGTGTTCGGCGGCTTCTCGCTCGGCGCACCGACGCTCCAGCGAATGTACATCCTCCACGTGTTCCTGCTCCCGTTCGTGGTGACATCGCTGATCGCGATCCACATCGCGATCGTCTGGATGCAGGGCATCGCGGAACCCCACTGATACAATGAGCGACGACAACCAACCCGACGCACGAACCGACGGCGGAACCGGCATCGTCCCCCCGGACGACGAGACGCCGACGTGGAGCGAGCGCAAGAAGCGCCGGGCGGGGCTCCCCCGTCTCACGTACGAGTACTTCGAGCGGGCCCGCCGCGAGGACCAGGACCTGCGCGAGCAGTCCACCTACGTTGAGCGCGACGTGCTGGGGTTCCCGACGTGGCCCCACGAGCTGATCCGCAACCTCGCGCTGACCAGCTTCTTCGTCGGCATGCTGCTGCTGCTGTCGGCGACGCTGCCGCCCCACATCGGCAACCCGGCGAACCCGAGCTCGACGCCGGCGATCATCCTGCCGGACTGGTACCTCTACTGGTCGTTCGGCCTGCTGAAGCTGGGTGACCTCAACCCCGCGATCTCGCTGCTGAACGGGCAGAAGCTGATGGCCGACCGGACGTACGGCGTGCTCGCCAACGTCGTCATCGTCGGCGCCATCGCGATCGTCCCGTTCCTCAACAAGGGGAGCGCGCGACGCCCGGTCGAGCAGCCGTTCTGGGCCGCGATCGGGATGGGCGGCGTGACGTTCGCGTTCACCATGTCGATGCTGTCGATCCAGAACATCATGCCGATGAACGTCAGCCTGCTGTTCGACCTGACGTTCCTGGCCCCGATCGTCGTGGGCGCCATCACCTACGCGGTGCTGAAGACGATGCGGGAGGGGTACATGTACGACCTCAACCGACGCTACTACCGGCTGCGGCCGCCGAAGTAGGCCGTGGCCGACGACGACCGCCGCACCGACGGCCGCGAGGGGCGCGACGTGGAGGTCCCCCTGCGGCTGTACAAGACGGTGACCGTGTTCTCGACGCTGATCGCGGTGTTCGCGGTCGTGTTCGGCTTCCTGTTGCTCGACGCCGCCGCGCTCGGGACGGGGCTGCTCCGCCAACTCGCCCGATCGATACTCGGCGCGCTGTCGCTCTCGCCCTCGGACTCGCTTCTCTCGGCGCTGTTCGCCGTCGCCGGGCTGCTGTCGATCGCGCTCGGCGCCGCCGTGTACGTGCTTGGCACGCGGTTCAAGGCGGCGGAGATGAGTGCCGGTGACGACTAACCCGCCTCGACGGAGATGAGCGCCGGTGACGACTAACCGGCCTCGGCGGAGATGAGTGCCGGTGACGACTAACCGGCCCCGACGGAGATGAGTGCCGACGGGGAGTGGCAGCACACTCCAGCGATGATTCTCGCTGCGGACGACACCGATCACGAACCGATCCCCCGGCGGCCGGGATGGGAAACGCTGAAGAGGGCTGGCGGCCCAAATTCAGGTAATGGCTGACGAGTTCATGAAGGGGTTCGGGCTGTTCAGCGTGGCCGCCCTCGTCTGGATGATCTCCGCGAGCTGGTACCGCACGCCCAGTTTCGAGAGCACCCGACAGCTGGTTGCGGCGCCGCCGGAGGAGCCCGGGACGGTGTTCGACACGCTGGGGATCTTCCTCGGCGACCTGATGTTCTGGACCGCGCTGCTGGGCGCGTTCACGTTCTGGGTGATCATCCCCGCCACCCGACAGGCCCGCGAGGCGCTGGTCGTCGACGAGTAGCTCCACGGACGGCTTCTCCGGTTCTTCCTACCCGCTGCGCCCGCAGCGACGGGTTCGCCGCGCCCGCGCCGCCGACGTGCGGGATCGGTCTCCATTAACTCCCCGTCGCCGGGCGAGTCGAACGACGCCTCTGCGGTGTCGGCGCGCCGCCGTCGTCGTCGACGCCACGCGTGCGCTCCCCCCCGCGGGCAACCAGTAAGGGCTCGAGAGCAGTTCGACCAACGAGCGCCGCCGGCACGGCGGCTACCACTGATTGCGTGGCGGAGAACGCAGCTGCTAAATGGCGTCTGAAACCGTCGAAGGAGGTCGGCGCCGATCAGATGACCGCTTCCCAGGGCCCCTGGATGACCCAGAACAGCGCCAGGTACATCGCGTACAGGAGGGCGACGACGGAGGCGGTGATAGCGCCCTTGGGCTTCTCGATCTCCAGGTTGTTCCGGGCCTCCACCTGCCGGGCCTCGAACTCGAAGATGTCCGCGACGAACGTCCCGACGACCAGCGTGGAGATCACCATGCCGGAGTGCGGTTCGATCACGAGATACAGCAGCGAGGCGAGGATCGCCAGCGCGGAGATGGTCATGTGCGGCGTGTAGCGATCCAGCGCGTCGGCGCCGTTCTCGGCGGCTCGCTTGTAGCTCCGGTAGGCGAGATGCCGAGTGAGGAGGTTGGCGACGACGAGTGCTAGAATCACGTAGGGGAACGCCCCGGAGAACGATTCGAGCGCCCCGATCGGGACGGCGAACTGCAGTGGGGTCATACCCGCATATCGGCACAGGACGGTTTAGTGCTTTTCCAATTCCGGCGACCCCGCGACCGGCGGTCGGAGGCAGGTGAACTCGTCCACGACGCCGATCTCGACGGGGTCGTCCGGGTGGACCTGTCCGCGCTCCTCGCCGTCGAGGAACAGCGAGACTGCGCCCTCGTCGCGTTCGACCCGGAGCTCGAACGGCCCGGGGACGACCCACGGGCTCGCCCGCGTCGAGAACGGCGACACCGGGACCACCGAGAGCCCGCCGCCGGGGGCGACCACCGGCCCGCCGGCCGCGCGGCCGTACCCCCCCGACCCCAGCGGCGTCGACGCGACGACGCCGTCGGCGCGCACGTCGAACAGGCGCTCGCCGTCGGCGACCAGCGCGTACTCCGAGATCCGCGCGGGCTCGCTGGTCATCAGCGTCACGTCGAGGACCGCCCGGCCGACCTGCTCGCCGTCGGCGTCGACGCCGAGCACGGGGTGGGTGACGCGGCGATACTGGCCCTCCGCCAGCGCGGCCGCGGCGGCATCCAGGTTGTCCCGCGTGGTGCCCTGCCGGCCGTCGCCCAAGCCGACTGCGAGAACCGGTGTGCCGTCCGACGAGCGCCCGGCGTCGGCGACCGCCTCGGCGCCGACCGCGACGACGGCCTCGGCGTCGTCGTCGACGACCGAGAGCGGGGAGAGGTCGGCGTCGGCGGCCGCGCCGTGCAGGCTGACCCGACTGATCGGCGACGACTGCGTCATGGTCCCCCGCTCGGCGGGCGTGGGTAAAACGACGGTGGTCTGGGTGCGGAACCCCCCGCAGGGAGCCTACTCGAACTCGTAGGGCCAGCCGTTCGTCTTCTTCATCCCGATCGCCTGGTCCTCGTCTTTGAGGTAGCCGGCCATCGTCTCGGGCTCCTCGTGGGGGATCTCGACCGACGCGTCGGCGACTTCGACGACCAGTTCGGTCAGCAGGATCGCCTGCTCGCGGAGGGTCCGGCCCTCCAGCTTGTCGAGCGTGTCGGCCGAGGTGTGGCCCCAGCCACGCCCCGCGGACTCGGACTTGCTCGAGACCATGTAGCCCGGGACGCCCCAGCGCACGAACGGCCAGTGGTCGGAGTGGGGGACCATCCGCGGCACCGTCGCGATCGGGTGGTCGAACCGCTCGCTCACCCGGCTCGCGGCGGCGTCGAGCTCGTCGAATCGGTGGGTCGTGAGCTCGAGCGTCCGCTCGCCCATGTTCGAGTCGACGTTGACGATCCCCTTGATCGCGTCGAGGTCGGCGTTCTCGGCTTCCAGTTCGGAGCCGACGAGCCCGACTTCCTCGGCGCCGTAGGCGATGCACTTCACGCGCGTATCGAGGTCGTCCTCGCGGGCCGCGAGCGCCTTCGCGACCTCGACGATCGTCGCCGTCCCGGCGCCGTTGTCCCGCGCGCCCTCCGCGATGTCGTGGGCGTCGACGTGGCTCGAGAGGAGCACCACCTCCTCGGTGTCGGGGCCGAGTTCGGCGACCGCGTTGCCCGACTGGGTCTCGGGGGTCTCACAGTCGACGGAGACGGTGACTTCCTCGCCGTCGAACCGTCGGGCGAGCCGTGCGCCGGTCTCCGAGGAGACGCCGACGGCCGGGATGTCGCCGTACGGGCCGCCGTCGCTGCCGTTGACACTCCCCGTCGGCGGGAGTTGGCCGGGCACGTGGTTGGCGTAGACGAACGCGGCGGCGCCGCCCTCGACGGCGTACTGGTACTTCTCGGTCCGGTGGATGTAGCGGTCGAAGTAGTCCGGCACGTCCGAGGTGGCGAGCACGATCTTCCCCTCGACGTCCGTCGACTCGAAGTCCGCCGGGAGGCCGGCGCCGAGGTCGACCAGCTCCGCGGTCACCTCACCCGCGGGGCCCCGCGGGAGCGCGATGCACTCCTCGACGGTCTCGGGGGTGGCGATCGAGCTACTCCCGCGCTCCCACCCCGCGAGATCGAACGTCTCGACGCGGGCGTCGCGGGCGCCGACGGCGTCGAACGCGTCGCGGGTCGCCTCCAGCCCCGCCATCTCGCCGGGCTGGCCAGCCATGCGGTTGCCGATGTCGACCAGCGTCTCGAGGTGGTCCCAGCCGGCGTCGCTCCTGAACGTCTCCGCGATCCAGTCTGCCATACGGGTCGCTGGCGTGGCAGCGGCTATCACCTGTCGACTCCGGCCGGCTTCGCCGCTTCTCCGGCGGCACCGGAGCTTTGGGGCCGCCGCTCGAACGACCGGTATGCACACCATCGCCGTCGCCGGCGGCGGACTCTCGGGGCTGGTCGCGGCCCGCCGGCTCGCCGAGTCGGGCAACGACGTGACGCTGTTCGAAGAGCGCGCGGCGCTCGGGGGCCGGGTCCGCAGCCGGCAGGTCGACGGGTTCACCTGCGACCGCGGGTTCCAGGTGCTGTTCGACGCCTACCCCGCGGTCCGCCGGGAGCTCGATCTCGAGGCGCTCTCGCTCCGGTCGTTCGCGCCGGGGGGCGTGATCTGTCGCCCCGGGAAGCGCTCGACCCTCTCGGACCCGCTGCGCGATCCGGGGGCGCTCCTCCCGTCGGCGCTCTCCCGCGAGGTCAGCCTCGCCGACAAGCTCCGGACGCTCCGGCTCCGGCGTCGACTGACGAGCGGCGACTGGCCCGAGTTCGACGCGCCGGACCGCTCGATCCGCGAGTACCTGCGCGAGGCCGGCTTCTCAGAACGGTTCGTCGAGAACTTCGCCGCGCCGCTGTACGGCGGGATCACGCTCGACCGCTCGCTCTCGACCTCCGCGAACGTGTTCGAGTACACGTTCCGCGCGATGTCGCTCGGGAACATCGTCGTCCCCGCCGCGGGGATGGGCGCCATCCCCGCACAGTTGGCCGATCGCGCCCGGGAGGCGGGCGTCGACGAGCGGACCGGCGCCGCCGTCGACGACGTGGACGCGGCCGGCGACGGTGTGCGCCTCGCCGTCGAGGGCGCGGACCGCGAGTTCGACGCCGCCGTCGTCGCCACGGACCCGCCGACGGCCCACGAGCTCACCGGCGTCGAGTCGATCCCGACCGAGGGCGCCGGCGTCGTCACCCAACAGTACCGCCTGCCGGGCCCGGAACTCGACGCCGGCACGCGCATCATGCTCAACGCCGGGAGCGAGGCGCCCAACACCGTCGCCCAGCTCTCGGCGGTCGCGCCGGAGTACGGCGACGGCAGCGACGACGCGCTGCTCGCGGCGTCGTTCGTCGACGACGGCGTACAGGACCGCGCCGCCGACGAACTCGCGGCTCAGACGCGCGAGGCGCTCTCGTCGTGGTACCCCGAGCGCGACGTGTCGGGGCTGGAGCCGATCGCGACCGACCGGATCCCGTTCGCGCAGTTCGCCCAGCCGCCGGGGACTCACGCGCGGCTGCCGGCCGTCGACGATCCGCCGGGCTCGGTGTATCTCGCGGGCGACTACACGCGCTGGTCGTCGATCCAGGGCGCCCTGGAGAGCGGACGGCGCGCGGCGGCAGCGGTCACCGCCGATCTCGACGGCTGAGCCTGCGGGTCGGGCGGTTTATGTGCGGGCCAGCCCACACCCCGGCCATGAGCGACGCGCTGGCGGACAAACGCACCGCGAGCCGGTTCCGGATCCTCGCGGAGATCGCCGACCGCCAGCCGGCGGTGAGTCAGGGGGAGATCGCCGACGCCGTCGGCGTCACGAGCCAGGCGGTCAGCGAGTACATCCGGGAGCTGGTCGACGACGGGCTCGTCGAGAAGGAGGGGCGCTCGCGCTACCGCGTCACCAAGGAGGGCGTCGACTGGCTGTTCCGCGAGGCCAAGTCGCTGCGCCGGTACGTCGACCACGTCACCGACGACGTGCTCGAGAGCCTCCAGGAGGACGCCGCGATCGCCGTCGACGACGTGGCGGCCGGTGACACCGTCTCCCTGTCGATCCGGAACGGGCTGCTCCACGCGACTCCCGGCGACGAGGGCGCGGCGACCGGCGTCGCGACCACCGACGCCGAGGCCGGCACCGACGTGGGCGTCACGGGGTTCGAGGGCGTCATCGACATGGCGCCGGGCACCGTGACGGTGTACCAGATCCCACCCGTCAGGGCCGGCGGGAGCCGCGGCATCGACGACGCGGCGCTCGCCGCGGCCTGCGAGGCGGCGGACCTGGTGCTCGCGAGCGGCGTCGAGGCCGTCGTCGCGCTCCGCGAGATCGACCACGCGCCCGCGGTCAGCGCCGCGGCTGGCGAGGTCGCGGCGGCTGCGGCAGGACGGGGCCAGGAGGTCGTCGTCGCCGTCACGCGCGACGAGGTCGGCCGGGTGACCGACGCGCTCCGGGACGGCGACACCGAGTACGTCGTCGAGGGGAGCTAGTCGATCCGGAGCTCGCCGTTCCCCTCGCCGCCGGACTCGCCCTCCGTCCACTCGATCTCGAACTCGACGCTCTTCTCGGGGCTGTCGGCCGGCCCCTCGCGCTCGACTTTCACCTCGAACGTCGACCGCTCCGAGGGGTCGACCGTCACCGACTCCGCGCCGGCCTCGAGGGTGATCTCGCCGCCCTGTTCGAGGGAGTCGGCCACGCGGCGGAGGTAGTCGGCGATCTCGCTTCGGCTCAGACCGTTCTCGGACTTGAAGAGCACTTCTTCGGGCATACGTCTCCTACGAGTGAGACGGGGATAAACGTACGTGTGGTCGGCGGCTCAGCCGGCGTACTCCTTCGCGGTGTTGTACGCCTCCTGCAGCCGCTTGAACTCCGCCTCGCTGCCGCCCTGATCCGGGTGGAGCTCCTTCACTCGTTCGCGGTACGCCGACTGCACCGCGTCGGCGTCGGCGTCGCGGCTCAGCCCGAGGAACTCGAACGCGTCGCCGACCGGGTCACGGCGGCCGCGCCCGTCTCCCTGCCCGCCCCGGGCGCCGGTGAACCTGCCGCCCGGACCGGCGCGGCGACCGCGGGCGCCGGCGCGCCCCCCACGCGGCCCCGTACGGGCGTCTCGCGGGCCGGCGCCCGTGGCCCGCCGGCCGGCGCCGACGCCGAGGTCGAACGGGAGCCGGCGGGCGATCGTGGCGGCCGGCACCCCGTGTTCACAGAGCACCACGTGGGTCGGGCCGTCCGTGAGCCGGAGGTAGGCTCGCGGGTCGAACGTGATCGCCACGTCCCGGTCCGGGAGGTAGAACGCGACCGTGGTGGTGCCGAGCTGGTAGTTCTCGAGGAACGGCTCGTCGGCCGCGTCGAAGATCTCCCGGAGCCCGGCCCGCTGCTGGCCCGGGCCGCCGACGCGCCGGCCGCTCCGGTCGGGCGCGGGGATGTAGCGCTCGCCGAGGACGAACACGACGGCGACGACGACGGAGGCGGCGACGCCGAGCAGCAGGCCGGAGACCAGCCACGAGGGGAGCCCAGTCTGAACGGCGGGAAGCACGCTGTCCCGTACGGTCGGCAGCCTCTTCAACGACTCGCCGCCGGCGCCCCGAACCGAGCCGCCGCGGGGGTTCACCGGGACCCGAACTACCTTTGTGTCCCACCGCGAACAGGTGAGCCGTGACAACGTACGACATTGAGCGGTACCTCAACGTCCGGAGCGCGTACGGCGGCTCGTTCGCCCCCGACAGCGAGCGGCTGGCGTTCCTGATGGACACCACCGGCACTGCACAGGTCTGGACCGTCGACGGCCCCGGCGAGTGGCCCGTCCAGCGCACGTTCTACGACGACCGCGTGACGTTCGTCGACTACTCGCCCGAGCGCGCGGAGCTCGCCTTCGGGAAGGACCAAGGCGGCGACGAGCGCGCTCAGCTGTTCACGCTCGACACCGACACCGGCGAGATCACCAACCGGACCCGCCACCCCGACGCGAAGCACCGCTGGGGCGGCTGGGACGGCGACGGCGAGCGCTTCGCGTTCGCCTCGAACCGCCGGGACCACACGGTGTTCGACATCTACGTCCAGGACCGCGACGCCGTCGGCAACGACGCCGAGCTCGTGTACGAGGGCGACGGCTGGCTCAGCCTCGCGGGCTGGTCGCCCGCGGACGACCGCCTGCTCGTCCACGAGGCCCACTCGAGCTTCGACCACGACGTGCACGTGCTCGACGTGAGCGACGGCGGCATCAGCCACGTCACGCCCCACGAGGGCCGCGCCCGCTACAGCAGCGTCGAGTGGGGCCCCGAGGGCGACTCGCTGTACATGGTCACCGACCACGACTCGGACACCCTCCGACTCGAACGGCTCGACCTCTCGGAAGGCGAGTTCTCGGTCGTCGAGGACGGCGG
>NZ_BBJN01000034.1 GCF_000739555.1 Halolamina rubra | reverse complement strand
ATCGACGGCGTCGACGCCGTCATCCGACGGGACAGGTCGGGATCGCGGGGCTGGAGTACCGCGACGACCGGATCAGGTGGCCGGCGGTGACCGCGACGACCGCCGCCTCCTTCGGGACGGACGAGTTCGCCTCCGGCGAGGCGTTCACCGCGGGCGAGAACGAGGCCGTGCTCAACCCCGCCGCCGCCCGGATGTTCGAGGAGAACGTCTCCGCGGGCGACGAGATCACCGTCGAGATCTCCGAGAACGACTCCCGGACGCTCACCGTCGCCGGCGTGCTGAACGAGTCGACCGGCTTCGCCGCCGTCGGCGGGGGCGGCGCGACGCCCGCGATCTACGTCCCGACCGACCCGTTCTACACGACCACCGCCGAGAGCCCGGCGACCGGCGAGCGCGAGCGGGCGTACCCCCGGCTCACGATCCGGGCGGAGAGCTACGAGCAGGTCGAGTCCGTCGAGACGCCGGCGCGTGAGTACCTGCAGAACGACTCCGACGCCAGCCAGCTCAAACCCGCCTCCTACGAGATCTCGCTCACGACCAACGACGCGCTGGTCGAACAGATCCAGAGCATCCTCAGCACGTTCACCAACTTCATCACCGGGATCGCGGTGATCTCGCTGCTCGTCGGCGCCATCGGCATCGCAAACATGATGCTCGTCTCCGTCACCGAGCGCACCCGCGAGATCGGGATCATGAAGGCCGTCGGCGCGACGCGCCGCGACGTGGTCCAGCTGTTCCTCGTCGAGTCGATCATCCTCGGCGTCATCGGCTCGGTGCTGGGCACGGTGGTCGGACTGGCCGGCGGCTACGCGGCCGCGCAGCTGATCGACCTGCCCGTCTCGTTCGCGCCCGAGTGGTTCGCGATCGCGATCGCCGTCGGCGTCGGCGTGGGCATCGTCTCCGGGATCTACCCGGCGTGGGACGCTGCCCGAACCGACCCGATCGACGCGCTGCGACACGAGTAGTCCCCAGCTTCGGCCCTCCCCCCGCTGCTTCGGCCCTCCCTTCGCCCCGCGGTTCTCGTGGGTAGTTCGTCGACGACCGTCCCGCCAGCCAGGGGCTCGGCCGGGCGTTTAAGCGACTGCCGGCCCCACCGTCGGTATGGTCTCGGACACGCGGCTGTACGGCGCGGCGATCGGCGTCGTCTCGGGCGGCTACTCGCTGTGGAGCGCGTCGACGGCGACGGCGATGGGGTCGAGCGGCTGGCTGATGGCGCTGCTCGGCGTCGTCGTGCTCGTCCACGGCGTCCTGTTGCTCACCGACTACGCCGACCGCCTCGGCGACGCCAGCGGCCCGCTGATGATCGGCTACTCGGTGCTGATGCTGCTGAACCAGGCGCTCGTCGGGACCGGGATGACCGGCGGGATGGGCGGGATGAACGGGGGCATGGACGGCGGCACGATGGGCGGCGGGATGGACGGTACCACCGGCGGCATGGCGGGCATGGGCTGGGACGCCGGGATGGTCGCGCTCGCCGTCCTGATGCTGATCAGCGGCGTCATCATGACCCAGGGCGGCGACGACGGCCGGATGTAGCGCGACGCCGCGATCCGAAGGCTTTTGTCTTTAGGTCCCCCTAAATCCACTCAATGTCGACGAAGGAGCGGGTCACGGCTGCGGAGGGCGACGATCTCCCGGTCGTGAACGCCCACTGTCTCTCGACCGATCGGACCGTGTTCACCGAGGACGGCAACGAGGACGGCTGGATCTCGACGGACCTGACCGTAGAGATCCGGCCTTAGAGGCCGTCGTCGCCGAGGTATCGCTCGACGGTGTGTGCGTCGCGTTCGATGCGGAGGAGTCCTTCTTCCAGCGTCTCCGCCGTCCGTTTGTCGCCGACCTCGCGGGCCGTCTCGATCGCCTCGCGGAACGTGACCGCGAGCGTCGCGTAGCCGTCGAGGTCGTTGCCCAGCGCGTCGCGGAGGCCGTACACGTCGCCGCCCTCGATCCGCATCGGGGCGTGCTCGCGGATCCCCATCGGGCCGTTGACGGGGACGCCGCCGAGCGCGTGGACCCGGAGCGCGAGCTCGTCGGTCAGGTCGCTCAGGCGGTCGGCGCTCGCCTCCAGGCGCTCCGTGACCTGCCGGGACTCGGCGCCCTCGAGGGTCCAGTAGTGTTTGCGGAGCTGGTTGAACAGGATGTACAGCCCCGAGAGACAGCGGTTCAGGTCGCCGATCACCGCGGCGGCGGCCCCGGGGTCCAGTCGGAGCTCGTTGTCGCCGACCTCGCCCCAGCGGCGGCGGCGCTCGTCCTCGTCGGGCGAGCGCAGGTGTGGCGCGCTCATCGCTCCCCCTCCACGAGCGTGTCGTCCTCGACGAAGCGCTCGATCGTGTGCGCGTCGTCCTCGATCGTCTCCAGCCGGTCCTCGAGCAGTTCGCGGCTCGCCTCCTCGCCGATGGCGTCGGCGACGTCGACGGCGTCGCGCACGCCCGCCGCCAGCGTGGCGTACGCCGCCAGATCACCTTCGAGCGAGGCGCGCAGGCTGTACAGATGCTCGGCCTCGAGGTGGACCGGGGCGTACTCCTGGATCTCCGGCGGCGTGCTCACCGGGACGCCGCCAAGCTCCGTGACGCGCCGGGCGACGGCGTCGTCGATCTCGCGGAGCCGTCGGTACGCCTCCCCGTAGAACTCGGCGACGGCGCCGGATTCTGCCCCCTCGGCGCTCCAGTAGTGTTTCCGCACGAGATAGAACAAGTTGAACGCCCCGGCGTGGACGGCGTTCAGCGCCTCCACCATCTCGGCGGCGTCGTCGGGGTCGAGCCGGACCGCGCTCTCCTCGACGGTTCCCGCCTCCTGTCGGACGGTCCCGTCCGGCAGGTCGCGGACGAGCCGCCCGCGTTTGGGCTCGGACACGGCTTACTCCTGGACGAGCGTGTCGTTCTCGAGGTAGTGGTCGATGTCGTGGGCGTCCTCCTCCAGGTCCTCGAGCACCTCGCGGAGGAGTTCGGCGGTCGCGTAGTCGCCGAGATCCGTGGCGAGCCCGACGTGCTCGCGGACGTTCTCGATCACGTCGCCGTAGGCGTCGAGGTCGGCCTCGAGCGAGTCGCGGATGGCGTACACGTCCTCGCCCTCGAACTCAACGTAGGCGTGCTCCTCCTGGGCGGCCGGGCCCGCGACGGGGACGCCGCCGAGCGCCTGCGCGCGCTCGGCGATGGCGTCGGCGTGGCCCTCGAGCGTCTCCGCGGCGTCGTCGAGGAACTCGTGCAGGTCGCCGGACTCGGCGCCCTCGACGTTCCAGTGGTGCTTGCGCACCTGGTGGTAGAGCACGTACGTCGACGCCAGGTCGCGGTTGAGCGCGTCGACGATCTGCTCGGCCTTCTCCGTGTCGATGCGGACGGGGTTCTCCTCGACGGTGCCAGCTTTCTGTCGGGCGGTTTTCTGGGTACTCATGGCTGGTTACAGGTTGGGCGGCGAGGCTAATAAATCTTGTAGCCGCGAAACTGCCGATATTCAGGGTTTAGCCCGGCCAAAACTGCCGTTTTCCGCTCGCTCCGGCCGGGTTTCTCTCAGCCGTCGCTACGGCGATGAAAATGTCGCCCGGAACAGTTCGATATTATATATAACATTGAAACGGCGATTCGGGAAGATATAGAGCCTCTAACTCCCATTTCGCCCAAATCGCCGGAGCGTGTGCTATCGGTATGGACAATCTGATGGTTGCTGGGTCAACGTGACGCTTGTCGCATCCACTGCGTCACCGGGGGGCGTCCGGTGATGATGCCTACAGTACGGGCACTGACCTTCGTTCAGGAGGTCTGACGCCCCTTTTGCCTGTCGGCACGTTATAGTTGAAACTCAACATCAAGCTGTCCGAGGGACTTGAGGACGTGCTAAGCGTTAGAGTGGTACCATAACATATATCTCAACCTGACAATAATTCAGACTCATCCGGGGCTGTTAGCTGTGACCATCACACAAACCGAAGAAGAAAACTTCCAAGCCGAAATCGGGGATTTCCACGCCCAGCACTTCGAGGATCAGTGCTATCCAGCAGCCGTCAAAAACATCGTGATAGACTCGCCACTAGGAAAGACAAGAATGGGATGTCAATGAGTCTGAGCGAAGTGAACGAGGTCTGTGGGTACAAACGAGGCCTGCAATGTGAAGAGGATCTCATTCCTGAACGCCTTACAAACGAACTCACAGACTACGGCTATGAGACTGTTGTCGAGACCGCTCCCGAAATGAATCTCGACAGGCTCGAGAACATTATCGAGAATGACAGCACCTCATTGCCGATTGTGGAACTCGATCCGACGTACTTCGATGCGGTTGCCGAGCGGATTGATGGATACCACGTCCAGCCCGCTGTCGAGCGTGAGCTCGCACACGTAGTGATTCCGTATAAGGTGAATAGCGAAGAGATATTGTATTACGATCCGTACGAAACATACCACGAGAAGCAACCGGGTGTCGAAGACGCACCGTACCGATGGCCACTCATGGATTTTGTTGAACTCTGGAGTGGTGATTACGAGGAGCGCTGGACGCTCTGGCTGGCGCGCCGCGGGTACGAAGTGACCGACATTGACGGTGCTTCAGAGGACTAAATCTATGTCGAGTCCAACTACAGAACCTCGGTCGAAAATTAGGTTCGATGAACCTGCGGACATCGAAGACGAAGTCGAATTGAAACTTAAGCGCCGGTTCGGGCGCGGATTGTTTGTCACGAAGTACGATGTGATGGATGACTCGGTTACGATTAAGCTTGGAAACCAAGTTCCGAAGGACGTTAGTGACTGTCGAGACCGTGACCGGGTTCTGAAGTTCATCTCGTACAAGCCGATATTCACGCTGAGTGCAGAGGCGACAGATAATGGGTATCTAATTGAATTGCCGAACCGTAGCGAAATCCATGACGGGTTCGTTGACCGGAAGAAAATGGTGGCGCGGCAACTTGATACCACGATGGCGAAGTCTATCTATGAGGAATTAGCGTCTTTCGGGCCTGTGCAAACGCAGTTGACGGGTGTGAAGGACATTTTGTGGGCTGTGCGTGAGAAGCAACCGGTTGACGAGGAGGAGATTTTCGCGATGCGTGGGCGGGGTAGCGTTGATCAGACCGAAATGTACCTGCACGTGCTTGACCAGACTAACTTCATTCGTCGGTCAGAGGGTGATTTGTACACTGACGAGAATCTGAACGCGCATGATGAGCTAGAGATTGAGTCGGATGAGTTCAGCAAACTGGTGTTGGGGCAAATTGTTCAAAGAGCCTACCACACTCTCAAAGATGAGCTGAATCTGACGCTGCTTCAGCACTATCCGAAGTATGCGGGGTCGTACTATTACAGCGCGTTACAGCGTGATAAACCCGATCTCCATTTGGATGTTGAGACAATCACAGATAACCTGCATACGGTGTATGGAGATGACCATGTGCACAAGTTCACCGTGGAGAAGAAACTGAACGAACTCGCACGAGCGAAGGTTGTGCACAAGGAGGATGATCTGTTCTATGGTGATGCTGATGTGTACGCGGACGTGGCCAGCCAGACACCAGTCTGAGCGATAAGGTTTCATAGACCCAAGAAGTTCAGAATCGGTAACCTGCTGTCAGTAGTGATCGAGAAGAATCACCCGATACCGGGTACTTCGAAATAGACGTTATTGAGGATCTAATAGCGGGTATTTCGAAGTGCGATTGCCGGTTAGCTGAGCCGACCTCTGAGTAGAAGTACCCTGTCCGGCTTACGAGGCTGACAGCACCCGGCGCGTCCAGGGCATAACTTACCGAGAAGTCTTCGCATGCGGAACTGTTGGGAGAGATACGTTAAACATTCTGGCGTCGGTACACTCTCACAATGGATGTCAGCAGGCTGGAGACGCTGAAAGACGAGTACCCGACATCAAGTTGGGCGCTGTGGAGTCCGGAGTTCCCTGACGAGGGCTGTATCGAGGAGGATCCAGAGGAGTTCTACGAGTTCATCAAGCGCAACCGGGACCGCTTGCGACCGTCGGTTGTGTTGCTCTCGCTGAACCCATCAACCCATCTACCGTCCAACTACCAGAACTTCCACTCCACCGCTCCGAAACACCGTAACGACCAGTTCCGCGATTTCGTTGAGGGAGCTGACCTCGAAGGAGCCTACATGACAGATCTGGTTGAGCGCATCGTTGATGCGGATTCTGGTAACGTTGATCCGACCTCGGACGATGTCGAGAACTTTCTACAGCAACTGAACCGTCTCGAGCAGGGGACGTATCACCTCCTGTGCTACCACGAGAAGGTGTTCCAGACGCTGATGGATTTCTGTGATGCGAGGTTGCGAGAACTCGACCACGACATCCGAGCGTTCCGTGCCGTCCAAGATGGCATCCGACTGAACTGCTACCGCGTCTGGTTCCACGCCAACTGGGGCGCAAACCGAGACAAGGTCGAGGAGTTACAAAAGCAAATGTCGTATCTGAGTTCGGAGATCATCGATGGCGAACTCGCTGACCTCTCCCGCTGGATTGAGTAGTTATCCGCCTTGGTGGCCGAAACTACCTCTGGAGAACAGATTACTGAACACTCGCGTTACTCCCGAATGCTGAGCTCTCGGAGATCTTCGCCGCTCTGAATCTCGGTGATGGTCGTCAGGTTGCTCGCTACGTTCCGTAGTTGACGGCCTTTGAGCCGCATCCATGTCGTGCCGAGGGCTTCGCGTTCTGTCTCTGTGGACGGGATCCACTGACAGTCACCGATCAAGTCCCGGGTCCCCTTTGGGGCGAACGCGAACGCAGTCGTTTCATCGGGTATCGATGAGAGGGCGGATTCCGCAGAGAGTAGGTACTCCTCTCCAAGCACCACGAACGTTACATCGGGGCTGTCGGTCAGGCACTTCTCTATGTTTCTCGGGATACCCAGTTCCTCAGCCACCGCTTGTATTCGTCCTGCCTTGGTCAGATCGCTTGAATCGTATCCGAACCGCACTGCTCGGCGACGAACCGCATCGTCGTCATTGAACGTACACTCATACGCCGGCAGTTTGGTCTCGGGACGAACCAGCCCAAACCCTGCTGAGATGATCCGCCAGTCTACGTCGGCCATCTCGCGAAAGCGATCAACAGCCGCCTTAACGTACTCGTGTTCATCGCCAGTATAGAGCGTCTCGGCTGGCAACGAAGTCTCGGCGTATTTGTCTACAAGAGCGGATCTGGATGTGCTATCGATGTCATCGCAGACGATCTCGGGGTCGTCGATCTCCTTGTCACCCGAACAGGCAGATAGGACGAGCACCGACATAGATAGATATTCACATGGTGCTCTGATAGTCTTGACCGTTAACGCTACCTCCCATGTCGCGGCAATCAGATCTCGACCGACTGTACCGTCTTCTCTCGGTGCTCGAAGATCGAGTTGGTGGGAAACAACAGCTCGGTGACTGCACCGGCTATATGGACTGGCCTGACCGCGGCGTCTACTTCTTTTTCGCCGATGACGAACGACGGGAAACGACCAACCAGCTCCGATTGACGCGAATCGGAACCCATGCGGTCTCCGCTGGCTCAGGCACATCCCTTTGGAACCGTCTCCGCACACACCGTGGAGCGAACAGCGGGACCTACGAGGGCGGTGGCAATCATCGGGGTTCGGTATTCCGAAAGCGTATCGGCGAGGCGATGATCGAACGGGACGGTCTTCACGAACAGTATCCGGACTGGGGCGAAGGTTCCAGCGCTGGACGCGAACGTCGCCTTGCGGAGCTGGAACACGAGCGTCGTGTGAGCGGGTACATCCGTGATCTCCCCTTCCTGTGGTTAGACATCGACGACGAGCCAAGCCCTCAAAGCGACCGTGCATACCTCGAACGGAACGCAATCGCATTGGTTAGCAACTACCGGAAGGCCTCTCTCGATCCTCGGAGCAAGGACTGGCTCGGGAGTGATAGTCCTCGAAGGGAGATTAGCGACTCAGGCCTGTGGAATATCAACCACATCGAGGAAGAGTACGACCCAGCCTTTCTGGACCGCCTGGAAGCGGCTGTTGAGGAGACAACACCACCGTAAGATCCACGCCGGAACAGCCGTTCTGGTGGCTAAATCGGTTTAATCCGGGAGGTACGGCTCTCTCGTTGTACTACAATATAATAAGCGAACACTGATCCCGGCAAATCTAATGTCTTCAGACGCTGGAGGCAGAAATTAGGAGACATCGGCGCGATGCTGTCAGAGCCGTCTTCTGATAATCGCAATACAATGGCTACTTCGAAATACCCATTACTAAATCCCTAATAACGGATATTTCGAGGTCGAGTTGCCGGTTAGCTGAGCCGGCCTCTACATTGAAAACCCTCGTCTCTCTGGCTTCCGACGCTGACAGCAGTGGCACCTCGGTGGTCGGACCCGGTAACGCAGCTTACGAATCCTTGTTTAAGCGGATGCTTTACTGTTCAGTCCCTACTAACAGCTTCTTCGCCGATCTTCATTTCCAGCACCCGTTCCGCTTTACATCAACCAGTACGTCGCCAGGTCAGAGAGCGGTATTACTCACAGCCAATCGTTGTTTTGACCGAAGTGCGAACCAACTAGATCTCCGAAGGGCTTTTGGACGCTTCAGCGATGGGTACTGTCGTGAGTATTAACGGAGACGACGGGAAGTTCGAGCGGGGTCTCTGGCAATCTGCCGAGAAGCTTCGAGGACCGGTCGAGGCAGCCGAGTACAAGCATATCGTGCTCGGACTGCTGTTCCTGAAGTACATGTCCGACGCGTTCGAGCGTCGGCAGGCAGAACTGGAGGAACTGACGCGCGACCCGGACTCAGTCTACTACTGTGATGGCGACGAGGAGGAACGGGAGTTCATCCTGAACGATAAGGACTCCTACTACGCCGAGAACGTGTTCTACGTTCCGGAGGAAGCTCGCTGGGAGCATCTCCAGGCGAACGCGACGGACCCAGAAATCGGCGTCATGGTGGACGACGCAATGCGAGCGGTCGAGGACGAGAACACCCAGCTCGAGGGGATGCTGGCCAAGCAGTACTCCCGGATTCCGCAGGACACCCTTGAGGGACTGCTGAACGAGTTCGCAAATCTGGACCTCGGCGGCGATCAGGACATGGCGGACCAAGACCGCGACGTGTTCGGTCGTGTCTACGAGTACTTCATCAAGGAGTTCGCCCGGAAGGAAGGCCACCGTGGCGGGGAGTTCTATACCCCGAAGCACGTCGTCGAGTTACTCGTCGAGATCCTCGAGCCCTACGAGGGACGCATTTTCGACCCCTTCTGTGGCTCGGGTGGGATGTTCGTCCAGAGTCACAACTTCCTACAGCGTCACAACGGCGACGCGGGTCAGCTCTCGCTGTACGGCCAGGAGATCAACGAGGCCACATGGCGCATCTGCAAGATGAACCTCTATCTGCGGGGGATCGAGGGCCGCATCGAACTCGGCGACAGCATCCGCGACGACAAATTCTCGCGCCTACACGCGGATACCGTTATCACCAACCCGCCGTTCAACATGAGCGAGTGGGGGAAGGACACCGTCGCGGACGACGACCCGCGATTCGAGTACGGCATGCCACCTTCCAACAACGCGAACTTCGCGTTCATCCAGCACATGCTCTACCATCTGGAGGAGGACGGCATGGCTGGCACGGTGATGGCCAACGGCTCCATGTCGGTTCAGGGGACGGAGGGCGAGATCCGCGAGAAGATTATCGAGGACGACCTACTCGACGCCGTGGTCTCCTTGCCGGGGGAGCTGTTCTATACCACATCGATTCCGGTCTGTCTCTGGATTCTCTCGAAAGGGAAAGGCGAGGATGGCGACGAGTACCGCGCGCGCTCGGACGAGACACTGTTCATCGACGCCTCGGACATGTACGAGAGCGTCGATCGCACCCAGAACGTGCTGAAAGAGGAGCATATCTCGAAAGTCGCTGAGACGGTACGGGCCTACCGTGGCGAGGACGCCGGCGACGAGTACGAGGACAAAACCGGGTTCTGTTCGGTCGCGACGACTGACGATATCGCCGATAACGGCTACATGATTACGCCCGGTCGATACGTCGGCATCCGGCGGGAGGAGGACAATGGCGTTCCCTTCGAAGTGAAGATGGAGGAACTCAGTGCAGAACTCCGGGAACAGTTCCAGCGCTCGAACACGCTTCAGGAAGAGATAGAGACGAACCTGGAGGAGCTAGGGTTTTGAGCGACTACGAATCACTTGATGTAGTCCCAGAGCAGACATATGAGAACGCAGATCTATCTCAAGAGCCCTTATTGCCCGAAGAAGTTCCACCGGAATGGAAAGTTGTGAGATTAGGGGATATTAAACACCTGAAAAATAGTCGGGTGGACCCGACAGACATGGAGTCAGAGGCCTATATTAGTTTAAAACATCTGAAGAAAGGCGAAACACGAATTGAAGAGCATGGTTACGCTCAGGAAGTAAATAGCCATAAGTATGAATTTGAGCCGAATGACGTATTATTCGGGAAACTCCGACCCATATTTAGGAAAGTGGTCTTGGCAGATTTCGAAGGAATATGCTCTACTGATATAAATGTATTCGAGCCAGTAGAGGGTGTTTCCCGCCACTTCTTACTATATACCTTATTCAGAGAGGAATTTATCCAATATGCTGATAAAACTTCAACTGGTACGCGCATGCCGAGAGCCGACTGGGATGAACTAGACGAACTCCTAGTTGCCGTTCCACCTATACAGGAACAAGATGCTATGGGTAATCTTTTAGCAGCGCTAGATGACCGAGGGGTCGAGAATTCCACTATTTTGGAAAAGTCAGAGGAAATGGTGGAGATTCTTTTCAAATATCTGTTCGTTGACTTCGGTCCATATAGCAAATTCCAAGAAACAGAAATCGGAAAGCTCCCCGAAAAATTCGACCTGAAGACCTTATCAGAGGTTCTCTCGCTACAACGCGGATACTCCTATAAAGGAGAGAATACCAATGAGGAAGGTAACGGAATTCCAATGGTCAATCTAGGAAATATTTCGCCGGGAGGGGGGTTTACTGGGAGTAATATGAAATACTTCACAGGCACAGCCAAAGAGCGCTATAAAATCTCACCAGGTGAGTTGGTGATCTCACATACGGACATGACACAGGATGCAGACATATTGGGATCACCGCTCGTTGTTCCCGATTTCGGAGCTAACGAGATGATATTCTCACACCATCTATACAAGATAGTTGATTCAGATTTACCCACAGAATATCTATACCCGTATTTCTTATCAGAATACTTTAAACAAACTGCTGAATCGTATGCCTCGGGTACGACGGTGCTGAGTTTCTCGTCATCAATTACAGAGGATACGTATATCCCAGTTCCAGATGAAGACTCTCTGGAGGCATATCTTTCAGCTTCAGAACCGCTATTCAAGATGGTAGAACTAAAAAGACAAGAGTCAGCTACACTCTCAGAACTGAGGAATACAATCCTCCCCAAACTCCTCTCAGGCGAAATCCGACTGCCGACGTAGGGGAAACACCAAAACCCCTGCCCTACAACGAGCTTACAAGAATGGCGCTCGACGAACTCGGGCTTGCTGAAGAGCCCGCCATCGAGGTTTTCGAACAACTGGGCTACACCCACGTTCCCGGACCGGAGCTCGCCGACGAGCGCGAGTCGCTCGGGGACGTGGTACTGCGCGAGCGTCTGCGTGAACACGTCCACGCGTTCAACCCCGAGGTTCCGCGTTCAGCCTGCAATGAGGCGATCAAGGACCTACTGAGCGTTCACTCGCCGGACCTGCTACGGGACAACCGCCGTGTCCATGAGATGCTTACCAACGGGATTCACGTTGAGTACGAACAGGACGGCGAGGAACGCGGCCGGTTCGTCCACGCCATCGACTTCGACAATCCAGGGAACAACGACTGGCTCGTCTCCACGCAGTTCTCCGTCAAACTCGGCGACGGCCCACGGCGGCGTCCCGATATGGTGGTGTTCTGCAACGGGCTTCCCATCGCGGTGCTCGAGTTCAAGGACCCGACCAACCCGAGCGCCACGCTGGAGAACGCCTACGAACAGGTGTGTACCCGGTACCGGAAGGACATTCCTGACCTGTTCCGCTACAACGAGCTCATCGGGCTGATGGATCTTACGTCGGCGAAGCTGGGCTGTCTGGACGCCGGCTGGGAGTGGTTCCGGCCGTGGCGGTATGTCGAGGAGGAAGGTGACGAGCCTGAGGAGTACAGCGAACAGGAAACGCTGCTCCGCGGTGCGTTCGAGCCGGAGCGCCTGCTCGACCTCATCGAGGGGTTTGTCGTCTACAGCGACAGTGACGGCTCGCTGACGAAACTGCTCGCTGGGTATCACCAGTTCTACGGCGTCCGTGAGGCCGTCGAGAGCACCGGCAATGCGCTGGGGTCCGAGCTGGGCCGTGCTGGAGTGTTCTGGCACACTCAGGGCTCTGGGAAATCGCTCTCGATGGTGTTCTACGTGCGGAAGATCCGCCGTGAGTCGCAGTTCGAGAACCCGACGTTCGTCGTCGTCACCGACAGGAACGAACTCGACGAACAGCTCCACGATACGTTCGTCGATGCCGGATTTTCCGTCGATTGGGCCGACAGTATCGACGACCTCCGAGGGCTGCTCGACCGCGAAGCCGGGGGTATCGTGTTCACGACTGTACAGAAGTTTCAGACGGTCGGTGAAGAGACCGACTTCCCGACAGTCAACGAGCGCGAGGACGTGATCGTCATCGCCGACGAAGCCCACCGCTCACAGACACAGGAACTCGGCTACAACCTCCGGGTCGCACTTCCGAACGCTGCGTATCTCGGGTTTACCGCGACTCCTATCCATGAAGGCGACCGTGCCACGAAAGACACGTTCGGAAGCTACGTCAGTCAGTACACCATCGACCGTGCGGAAGCTGACGGTGCAACCGTCCCGATCTACTACGAGTCCCGATTCGCCAAGCTCGAGCTCAACCGTGAGGAGATCGCTGACCGCGTACGAGAGGTGATGGACTCTGCGGACGAGGATCTGGAATCTGAGCTCACCGAGAAATGGACGACGCTCAGAACCGTCATCGAGCACAGCGAGAAACGCTTGCAGCGCATCGCCGACGACATCGTCTCTCACTTCAACGACAGAGGGATCGAGGGGAAGGGAATGGTCGTCGCCATCAGCCGGAAAGCAGCAGTCGAGTACAAGAACCGAATCGAGGCGAACCCCGATGCGCCGGAGGTCGCAGTCGTCATCTCCGATCCTGAGGAGTACATTGATGACCCCGTTCCCGAAGAACGGCTGAAGCGCCGGTACAAGGACCCCGACGACCCGCTCGAACTCGTCGTCGTTTGCGATAAGTGGACAACCGGGTTCGACTGTCCGCCGATGCATACGATGTACATCGACCGGCCGATGAAGAACCACAATCTCCTCCAGACCATCGGCCGCGTCAATCGCGTGTACAACGACAAGCCGGGTGGTCTCATCGTGGACTATATCGGTATTGCCGAGGATCTCAAGCGGGCACTCGACAAGTACACCTCGGACATCCACGAAACTGCGATGACAGATCTCGAGACGGCCATCGAGCTACTCCACCGGAAACATGAACGTGTAGCTAGCTTCCTCTCCGGAGTAGAGTACGAGAATTGGCGTGACCTGGAGAAGTTGGAACTAAGCCGTCTCTACCAACGCGCACAAAGTGAAGTGATCGCCACCGAGGAGAAAGAACAGGAGTTCATGGACACGGTCGCGGAGCTCGAACGGGTGTACGGACTCGTAATGCCACACCAAGCGGCCCAAGAGATTCGTTCCGACCTCCTGTTTTTCAAAGGCGTTCGGAACGGTCTCAAAGACACCTCGCCAAAGAACGGGACTACCGGTTCGTACGAGTCTGCACTCAAGGAAGTCATTCAAGAGGGAGTCTCAGCTGACGACATCGTAACCGTGACTGGTTTTGACAAGTGGTCCTCGGAGAAGCCAATCCTGAACGACGAGTTCCTCGCTGATGTGGAGCAGGTCGAAGAAACGCGTCTCCAAGTGCGACTTCTGGAGAAACTCCTCCGAAGCGAGATCGAAACCCGGAAGGAGCGAAACCTGACGAAATACGAGTCATTTGAGAAAGAGCTCGAAGAGACGCTAGAGGAGTATAACAAGCAGTTCCTTACGACAGATGAGGTCATCTCACAGCTGAAACGGTATGCCGCAGAGCTACAACAGACTGATTCCCGTATGGATGAACTCGGTCTTTCAGAGGAGGAGCTGGCGTTCTACGATGCAGTGTCTGAGAACACGACCGTAGAGATCTCCGATGAAGACCTCATCGACATCGCTACCGAACTTCGCGATCTTTTGCGTAAGGAGGCAAAACTCGATTGGACGAACCGCAATCAGATGCGTGCTCAGGTAAAGATGCAGATGAAAAGCGTGCTCCGGAAGAAAGGGCTTACTCACAGTCAGTACGAGCCACTCATCTCTCCAGTAATGCAACAAGCTGAAGCTCTCTACAGCGACGCAGGCGCCTGAGTTATAATGGAAGTGGATGAGAACACGGCAGCGGACGTCAACGAAATCCACAGTTAGGGAGAGACAGAGACTCCTGCGCCCAATGTGGAGTATATCAAGCACCTCGTCAATCCAGTCGTCGATGAGAGAATCTTCCGCTGTAGCACTCGGCCAGTGAGCCCTCTAGCTCGTGAAGTGTCCGGCAATTTGCCCCATCACTCACTTCTTTTGTGCGGGCCGAAGGTCTCGCCAGCGGAACCCGTGCGTTGACCCATCGTCGAACTCCACAGTAAACAAGTGGGTATCCCGTTGGTCGCTGGTTTCACGGTCTGCATCATCCATCAGTATGTCCACTATCTCGCCGTGTCGTCCATGGAACCGGTCGAAGTCGGGATCTGTCGTGTCCGGGATGTCAACCCGAACACGATCACCGACCTCGAAGCGCCTCATAGCCAATCGCTTCTTGGTCCCTACTCCTGATCGTTACGGTCTGACCACCGGTCACCCATCGCCTCAGCACGGGCTTGAACGTCATCCAGGTGGGTAATCTCGGAAAGCTTCACCCATCCTGCCATCTGCTCGAATCCACACCGATCATTGCACTCGTAGTAGACCTTCCAGCCCGCCGGTTCCTGCTTCGTCCCGTAGACCAACGAGGCCCCGCAATCCGGACACAGTGCTGTCCCGTGTTTGCTGAACGTAATCATCACGAATCCTCCGGAGGAGATCGGTCACGGACGCGGAGGCCGGTCAGTCGGTGGCTCAAGAACACTCCGATGAGGATGGCTTCGTCAGCACATTCAGTTGCAGGATCAATCTCCGCAGGCGTACACTCCAGACACCAGGTTCGTCTGGGTGTCCAGCCCCCGCGGTCGTGCCACGTTACATACATCCCGGCTTTTTCCCCTGACTGTATCGGAGCAGAGCACCTATCACAGATATGCCCAGTCTCGACACCGTTCATCGCCGCCGCTGGGTCTGGACGGCTCATTCTTCCTCCAGCGTGTCCAGGGTGTTCTGTAGGTTCTCCTCCGAGAGCGAGATCCACTGCTCGACACGATCTTCCTGAGCCGTGAGCCGACCCAGTATCCGTAGCACCGGATACCACACCCGCATCACCCACCGGAGGAACCGCATGAGTCGTTCAAGCATCGGCGATCGCCTCCAGACGCCACTCGTCGAGGTCGCTCTTCGTCAGCGTCCAGCTGTTCTCCGGAAGTCCGGCGACCACGTCACGCTTGAACTCCTGGCACCATTCACGAGCGAACTCATCGTCGTACGCATGTGCGAGGATGGCGATTGCCAGCTGGGCAGGGCCGCTTCCTCCGTAGCCCCACTCGAATCCACTCGGAGATGCCGAGAGGAGATCGTATCGACAGTCGAGTGAGTCGCCATCGACTGTGACTGAGCACGCCTTACCAACGGGCATCCCCGGATTACGGCGACCAGAATAGACATGGGTAGCTCCTGCTGCCACGCTCGTCCCCCCACTTGTGTTCGGTGGCTGTCGCCGAGGGTCGCCCGCAGACGAGACCGAAGAGTCACGACTCATGGAGTCACCCCCTGAAGCCGATCAATCGCAGCCTCCAGCGACGCGGCTTCCTCGCTGAGATCCTGGGCATGCTGTTCGAGTTGCTCGGCACTCATCTCGAGGTTGCTAGCAGTCCGTTCGAGTTCGGCGGCTAGCGTCTCGACATCAACCTGTCCAACTTCCATCCGCGTCCGGCGCAGATGCTTACACCCACCATCTGGCTCTCGATTGCGGTAGTCGGGACAGGAACAGACTCCCTCGCGCAGATCAACCCTGTACTCGGAGCCGGACTGTGTCGTCACCGAGAACACCGCTTGAGCCTCCTCGATGACGGTCATATGCTCCGTAGCCGCGCGAACCGTCCGCGGTTCTACGTCTGGCTGAATTGACTCGGAGCTCACGTCCCATCACCCCCAGATTCACGGATCGGAACCCAGTACTGTTCGTCTCTGGTGAGCCTCTCCCTGCACTCTAGGTGACACGCCTCCTCGACGAGGTCGATTGCTTGCTTTGCCGCCGAGAGCGTCAGGGTCCCACTCTTGAACGTGTGACCGCGTTCGAGTGTTTCGGGGTTGGTCGTTAACCGCACGTCTACGACCGGCCCGAAGCTCCTGTTGTTGACACAGCCAGCCCGAGAACTCCACGGGCCGCGAAGTGTGACGGACTCTCCATCAACGGTAGTTATTTCGAAGCAGTCTCCGGTGTAGCCACCTTCATTCCCGTTTCCGGACCAGGCGAAATACTCGACATACCCGTCCTGTACCGCACACCAGATACTGTCCTCGTGTTCAAACCGCAGGTCGGACCGGTCGGGTATCTCATCGACGAGCACCTCCAGGCGCGGGGCATTGGCGACATCCTCCCGCCAGTCCACGGAAGCATCCTTGATCCGCATTACTGACTCACCACTCGCTCACACGTCTCCGGGAGGTCGCCCTTGCTCAGCACCTCGACACCACACTGGATACAGCGCAGGTACTTCTCCAGATATTCGGTTTGGCCCTCGTGTCTGCGGTGAGGGTCAGGATGCTTGCCGGGCACCCACTCCGTCTTGTCGATCACCAGGTGCGGGCCGACCTGTTCCGCATCTGGGTGTCTGTTCGACAGCGTTTCCACTCTTGAGTCCGTATTCGACATTGGCTTCTTGCCTCCATCAGGAAGCCTACCGAGTCCGGTGCTCCTACACCGGGCCTTTGCTCCGAACTCGTGTGCCCGAAGCCGCGGCTCTCGGATAGGTTCCCTGTATATGTAGATTAGTTAGGAAGGGTGTTAGTAGTATCTGAAACGGTGTTTTTCGCTTTTTCCAAACGCTCTACCGGTGGTTTTCTCTCATCGGAGATCGAACTGCTGTCAGCGGCGGAGGCCAGGCCGACGTCAACCGGTACTCCGGTAACCGGACAGACGGCTCTGACAGCAGTGCCACCTCCTCTTATCGGGTCCTTGTGTGGTGGTCCGTCACATTTGGACGGTACTCTCTGTATCAGGTTCGCCCGAGACGCCAAACTGCTCTGTGGCCCATTCTACCCACTCTGCCGACCCATCTGTACTCTCAATCTTTTCGGATAATCGCCAGACTGCGTCTACTTCGAAATTGCTATTATTATCTACTACTAATAACGCCTGCTTCGAGGTAGGGAGATCTACCCGATGGAGCCACCCGGCTCGCTGTTGGTACCCGTCGCGTTCGACCAGGCCAAGCGATCTGAGTTCGTCGAGGTAGTCGCGGAATTGACGTTTGGTTACATCAACCCCCCCGCTGTGATTCGTAGCGAGATCGTAGAATTGGTTGACCGTCGCCGTGAACGTCTCTTTGTCCCACTCGTAGAAGAGATCATCCTTCGTTCCGGCACGGCCATGGTCATATAGCTCAACGCAGATTCGCAGGAGTTTGATGGCTCCTTCGGAAATCCCGACCTGTTCATAAATCGGATCCGCGAGTTCCGAGAGATCGGCAAGCGTATCGACGGGGAGCTCTGTCGGAACGTTTGTCAGAAGGTAGATAAACTTTCTCTCATCAGAGATCGCCGGTCGGAGCCGGTGGGCCAACTGAACGATCTCGTGCTCTCGGGTGTCTCGGAACAGATCACCTACTAATCCGGAGTAGTGCTTCGTGGCGATAGCCCGGCCACTCCCCGTCTCATCCTCGTAGTAATATTTCCGATATATCGGAGGCTCGGCGGCTAATTCTCCCTCTTCATTCCGCCGTGAGCTATACTCTATCCCGCCGATTCGGACATCCTCACGGTCTACAGCAAGGAGCTTTGCCTTGCGCCTGAGGTCTTTTTCATTCGCGTGAGGTGCGCCGACAACCACGACCGCCTCGGGCTCTGTTCGGTTCAAGCCACGCCCGGCGTGGAAGTACATCCAGTCGTGCTCGTCTACATCCAGGAACGAGTCGTTCCCTCGATGGCTGACTACAAGAACTCCGTCGTGGCACTCAGCCGCTGTCCCGATGACCGTGTTGAATTGCTCTTTCCGTTCCGATCTGGCGTTCTCAAGCGTGTGCTGGTGGTACTGTCCGTTGTAGATTTGCGTGATGTTCGCGTTCAGCCTTACTGGCTCATTGCCGGTGACAACTACATCGTCCTTGTCGAGGCCGAACAGCAGGGCGTACTTCTGCTTTGTCGGAGTCGCATCAAGGATGAGCGTCTGGCTCGGCGCAGGCAGGTCGCTCGTCAGAGGAAGCTTCTGATAGTACAGCTCATATTCGGGCCGTCGTTTTCGGGGATCATCTTCGTCGGCCCATGCTATCACTCTCGGGAGCTCACCAACCGTTTCGGTGAGTGGATCATCATTCTCGTGCCATCCGCACGAACCACATACGTGCATCCCTACATCACGGTCGGTGAGCAGTGGGTCAGCCGAAGACCGTCCAGTCCGGATACAGAACTTTGAGACGTTTCCGCACGCAGGACAGTCTTCGACTCCGGGTGAGGTGGCTATAGCGCGTCGTGCTGATTCGTCGTCCAGACCGGCTTCAGCGGCGGCCGCAAAGACCGCATCCAGTCCAAGGGGCACATAGTCCCAGTTAGCGAGATCGACCTGACGCTGAAGTACGCCATCCACAGAGACGGTCCCGCCAAGAAGCATCTCATGGTAGGCATGTTTCACCCATGCCAGGGCCTCAGCAACCGGGTCAATCTCATCGCCGATTCGCCGACCGATCCAAGTGTCCTGTTCAATAGAAATTGTTGGCGGGTCGAGGTCCCTAAATTCGAGCGGGTCATCCGACTGACGACGGTTCTGTCTGAGCACGTCGATAACGTCGGTTATGAATAACGCTATCTCATCGATGACAGAGGAGATCGCCGAGTCTGTCGATAACTCCGCCAGCGTTTGACTTACGTTTTCGAGGTCTGACTGAGATAGATGCGTTGTGTCTTCGAATAGACTCTGAACATCGTCGAGGACGTTGTACCCGACCGTATTGACCGAGCTCATGTAATTAAATACGGTAACGACGATCGCTGATCCGTCGCGATCATTAATCTTCTCTAAGGTATCCCACTGGTCTTCCCACGGACAATCCTCGTCGTCATCGTGTGGGTTGACCACATCGTGTGCTGTTTTGGTGCCGCGTTCCTCGGCGATGAGCTCGAACCGCTCTCGAACCGCATTATCGCTGGGTAAATCAAACACGGAGCACATCCGCGGACAGTTGTCCCGGTTGCCGTGGGTCTCACAACGGGTGCCAGCTACCTTCGCATCCATACACTCGGATTCGATGGGCTGATCCGGACCCTTTAGATGGAGGTGTGGATCAGGCTTTGCGGCATCCGCTCGAAACTCGTGTGCGTTCTCGTGCTGTGGGAAATAAAACACGAGCGTGTCCTCTTGCTGTTCAGCCCCGATAGCAATATTTGTTGTTTTACCGAGGCCAGGATCGTCGCCCCAAATTTCGAGTTCATCACGCGCCTTCCATGCTTCATACCGCTCGTTTTGAAGCTCCTGTCGCCGTGCCTCCTTATCGAGGGGAACGGCATTTCGAGCCGGGGGCTTGCACGCGCGGAGTCCGAACGGACGGTCTTCTGGCTTCGGGTAGCCGATCCCCGTGTCGTTGGCATCTGATCCTGTCATCGTAGGCTAATAATGGCAACAGCAAGCTGGGCCCAGCCGGGCCAATCGGGGTGGGCGAAACCGCCAAGCCACTCCACGTACAAGGAGTACATGGAAGGCCTGATCCAGGCATGTTCCCGTGGCCTCTGGCTACGTGTCGCCGAGCATCCTCCCTTATGCTCGGCGGTTCCCAGCTAACCGCTTAGTTCTCAGTCTCCACCTCCTCGATGAGCCACGACACAGTAGCGTCGTAGTGTTCGAACTCATGTTTCTCCTTGATCGAGCGGAGCCCGTCCCGCGTCGATTTGTCGATGCTGACGGTTGTGATCTCCATAATTCTGAATTAATAGACGGGTTACTCCCTTAATACCAGTTTTCACCGGGTCAGCTGTTCGCTTTTTCGAACGACCGCACGAGGAGCTCACCGGCTTCGGTCAGCCCGTAGTATTTCTTACCACGACCCTCCTCGCTCACCTCAACGACCTCAATCATACCCTCCTGTTCGAGTTCATCGAGATGCGTATAGACGCCACCGGACGAGATACCCACCGCTCCCGCAATCACGTAGCCGTGAGATGGACCGTCTTGGAGTTCCCGCAAGATGGCTAACTTTGTCTCGCCGATTAGACTCATCCACCAGAAAATCCAGAGCGATTTGAGATAGAGAATATAAAAGGGATCCCCAACCGGTTGGAAAAGTCTAACATATTCGTCTCCCTTGTGAGACGGGTGCGACTCTTTGACGTAGACCAAACCACGATGCCAGTCCAGACGGAACCGCATGAACAAACACACTTTGAGAGCGAGTTCGAGTTAGAACAGATCCTCAACGCGGCTCCCGAGGCGCTTCTGGACGAACCGGTGTTCATTTTCAGTCGTCAGCCGAGTCTCGACCCTGGCCTTCCGGATCTCGTCGGACTCGATCAGTACGGGAACGTCATCGTGTTCGAGCTCAAGAAGGGACTCAGCGGGACCGGAAGCGCAAGTGAGGAAACGATTCTCAGCCAGCCACAGAACTACGCGCGAGCCCTTGGCCCGTGCGACTACGACGACCTGAACGAACTCTACCAGGAGTACCAACAGCAGATCCGGAGTGGCGAGTGGGCTGTCGATGAATCACTCATCCCTGCCGAGTCGCTGGACGATGCCTTCGAGGCAGTCTTCGGGCGGGTGCTCAAGCCCAGGGACTACAACCAGTATCAGCGGATGGTCATCGTCGCCGAGACCATCACAGGGCAAACCGCGGAGAACGTCCGCTATCTCCAGGACCAAGGCCTACATCTCCAAGCACAGGAGGTGCAACTGTTCGAGTCTGCCGACGGTGCATCGGAGACCTTGGCAACGACAGTCGTGGTTGATTACGATGACAGGCGGGTGCGTCCGAGTCGCGTCGGCAACCCCACCTACGACGAGGTCAACCGTGAGATTCTCGAACGTGTCTATCCACAGATTCAGTCGCTCGTCGGCGGCTCGACTCTCGGTGAGCTCGTCAATTCCTTCGACAGTAGAGAGCCGCGACTCCACTCAGAACATCCGGATCATCCAGAGGCAGTCGAGTTCAGTCTACGAGTCAAGCCGCGGACCGATGGACAGGTTCGAGTGACCCTCGATGTCGATAACGACGAGGACGCAGTCGAGACGATCCGGGAGCATGCGGACCTGTTCGAGGAGCACGGCTTCGAGGTGAGCCACACGCGCTCACGCCATCGAGTGGTTATGTTCACCTGGGAGATGGACAGCTTCGAACCGCTGAATCAAGATGAGGTACTCGACGAGATCGCCGAGACGTTCGCCCTTCTCGTTGAACTCAGTCACGAGGTGTTCGGGGCCCCACCACAGTAATCGAAAGGTGGCTAAAGCAGATTCCGCTCAGTCGAAACGCCCGTGATCCGTCCGTAGTCTATCAATCTCTAACCCGTCTCACGGGTGCCGGATGTGCTTGAGACACATCGCACGCAGTATTCCGGTACTCGCAGGTCGGGCTGGTCGTGCTATTCGTGTGTTCGAGTGAAAGTGGCCGCGGTCCCCTATGGTTCGACGAACCATCCTGGGGTGGGAGGCCAACCCGGGGAGGGGTTAGCTCAGTGTCGTGGGAACCCAATTTCGCGAGAGTGATCCCAGGGTTCGTCGTCGGGGACGGGTGTCATTCCGTGGTCGATCTGCTCGTCAGTGAGGTCGTAGCTGATCTCGTGCTCCATGATGAGTCTCTGGTACTGCTGGCCGAGTTCTGATGGGTCGGTTGTCCGGCTCGACTCGATCAGATAGTGCGCCATATTTCGACCTGCCCGGGACCCTGCTGCTGTATGGGTGTCATTTGTAACGTAGCCCAGCTCCCCCAGGTCTTTGCTCTCTGGCTGTACGGGGAAGTCGTGATCTGGTTGTTCACCACGGTGAAGTGACTTCATCCGATCTCCGGCGATCTCCAGCCACCAATTCTTCATCGGGAGGAGTTCTCGAGCCGACTCGGCCTCAGCAAGGAGACTGGCAGCCCGCATAGCACAGGCGATTCCCATCCCCTCGTCCGGATCCCACTTCTTCGTGGCGAGCTGTCGCAGTCGTTCGATGGCAGGGAGTAGGTCGGCCTCGGTGATCGAGAGGCGGTTGTCTTCTATCATCGTAACTTGAAGCCTATCCCATGCGTTCCAGCTGTACCCTGATCGGCACAGTTCGAAGGCCGCGAACGATGCGCGTTCTCGATCACCTCGACGGACAGCCTTCTGCAAGAGGCTGGCCATCGTGTAGCGCGAGAACCCGCCCTTAGTCATGTTGTTGTCGAGTGGCTTTCCAAGGTCGTTCGTATCGTTGCTCATAGATTTCGTTTGTTCGTTGTCGTTGGTCTGGGAGCGATGCCTCTGGCGGGTAGTGCTGTATCCCTGAGTTATTGTATTTAGTAATTTACTTGTTGGTTTGTAAATACTTCTGTTCGCCAGCCAGTACACTATTCCGGCCCTGCTGTCAGCAGCGCTGGCCCGGCGTCATCAGTAGAGACCGGAAGGTGAGCGCTTGTTCCAATAGCGTCGCTTAGTCGAAATGCTTGTCCAGATGGGCGTGAGCCCCGCCATGCGGGATAGAATCACCCCTTTAGACGCCAATTACAGGCATTGCAGATTCGTACTCCTCCCGGATTTCGTCTTCTCCGAGTTGCGTATATAACGTAACCATATCTCCATCAGCGTCTCCACGAAGCGCCTTGATAACGTCACGGGGGCACCCTCCCCGGTTCAGCCAAGTCGTGAAACACCGGCGGGCATCATGAGGCGTAAACTCGTCGATGGTCTCTGCAAGTTCATCGTCGTTAGTTGCCTCCACCACGCGATCAGTTGCTTTTCCGACCCAGCGAGAAATGGTCATCGAGGAAACGTGGTCTCCTTGTCCATTCGGGAAGAGCCAGTCGGTTTCATCATCACGCGTCTCTAGCCAGTCACGAACCGCGGTCACCGTTTCGTCGTCTAACAGCTTGTGATCGGCATCGTTCTTTGCGAGCCGAGTCTCCCCCACTCCTTTCGGCGAGCGGTTGTACAGCTTTTTCGCGTCCAGATCGACATCCTCTGTCTTCAGTAGCGCGAGTTCCTTGCGGCGGAGTCCGGTTTTTGCCGCCAGCATCAGGAGGGCGTAGATCCGCGGAGTTCGATTCCACTTCAGGAGGGCAGTGTATTCGTGGGGTTGCAACGCGGTACCAGTATGCTGCCCGCTCCGCCGGAGTTGGGCACTGTTCTGACTCTTGAACGTCCCTAGAGCGGCTTCCACCTGATTCGACTCTGGCCCCCACTCTTGATCGCACATCCAGTCATAGAGCTTCTTCACCCGTTGAAGGTACGTTTCCATAGTGCTCGTGGCGACAGTGTCCCCATCGCGACCAGTCCACTCAGCGGCGAAGCGAAGTGCCTCCTGATCGGTGACCTCGCACAGGGGCTTGTCCTCGAGATACTCGCGGAAGTATTTGATACAGAGGCGGTAGGGACGTTCGGTTGACTCCGCGTAGTTCTGAGCGGTGAAGAACTCGCTGACTATGTCGTCGTTCGCGGGTGGATCTGGCTTGTTGTCTCCGTTGCGGTGTTCCTGTAGCTCTTTACGCAGTTCCCGATTCTCTTCTCGGAGTGCTCGGTTTTCCTCCCGGATAGCCTTCAATTCGTCGCGAATCTCGGCCAGGACCTCGTTCTCAGTCATAGTTGCCCGTTCTGACGGCGGATTAGGCCGGGATCGATGTCCGTGGCATCGCAATAGGCCTCGAACGCATCCCGGCTCGTGGCCTTTGCCTTCTCGTCGTAATCGTCGAGTTGAACATGTGCCCCATACTCGGGGCGGGACAGGGTTCGAGCGTACTGAAGAACGGTGTCGAAGTTGTAGCCGGTGAGTCTGGCCACATCGTACAGTTCGACGTAGTTCATACCCTCAGGGCCAGCATGTTGACCAGCGGCTTCGTTTTGGCACAGGATTTCAAGGATACTGGCTTCAGTTCGGTGGACACGACGGGCGGCGTCGAGGTGACCCTCCTCTTCTCGCTGTTGGTCAAGCTGGGCTTTCAGACGCTGTACCTGTTCTCGGTACTTGTTGACTTCTTCCTCTAACTCTTGGAGTCGTTCACGTTCGTCGTGACTGACAGCATCGAGTAGATCCTTCTCGGCTTCCATCCCTCGTTGGACGAGTTCCCCAACACCCTTCGACCACTGAGGGTCGTTCCCATCACCGCGGACGAGCCCCATTTCGTCGGTGATGAAGTTAGCGACCTCCTCCTTTGTGGGTCGCTGATCTCCCGGCTGACCGAAATACAGACGTATCATTCGGTCGGGGTTTGTCTCGCTCATATACCCAATTCAGGAGCGTTCTTTATAAGTGTTATCTATAATCAGGGAAATGTCGCCCGGAACACTAACTGCCAGCCTCATCCCGGGGCTGCGTGCCGCGTCGGCTGGCTAACCCTCGTGCCGGGCGACCGGGTACGCCCCGGCGGGCGGTCGCTCTCGCGACGGGTGTGCCGCGCCCGGGTTCGCCACGCTGTCATCGCTCCCAGTCGGGAGTACTCGGGTGGGGACTAAAGGCGCGGAGTAAGCCTACTCGACGCAGGCGGTTAAAGGGTGTGTCGCGGCCGGCTCGGTCGTCCCCGGCTGCTCGCCTCGCCGACAACCTCGGTCGTCCCCGGCTGCTCGCCTCGCCGACAACCTCAGTCGTCCCCGGGCTCCGGCGCGTCCTGTGGCGCGCCGCTGACGACCGGGTCGACCCCCTTCCGGCCGGCGTCGAGCTCGGAGAGCCCGTACACGAGCCCGACGAGGACGACGACGCCGACGGGGAGCAGCGCGAGCGGAGTGATCCGGGTGAGCCCCCAGACGAGCAGCAGCACGACGGCGACGACGGCGACCGTGAGCGCGTAGTACAGCTGCGTGCGGACGTGGTCGATCAGGTCGGCGCCGGTGAACGTCGAGGAGAGCACCGTCGTGTCCGAGATCGGCGAGCTGTGGTCGCCGAAGATGGCGCCGGAGAAGATCGTCCCGACCATCGCCGCGATGATCGTGTGGTCGCCAGTGAGGCTCCAGGCGACCGGGATGACGATCGGCGTCAGGATCCCCATCGTCCCCCACGAGGTGCCCGTCGAGAACGCGATGAACGCCGCGAGCACCAGCACCAGCGCCGGCAGAATCGCGACCGGGAACCCCTCGCCGACGACGCCGGCGACGTACTCGCCGGTCTGGAGCGCGCCCACGACCTCGCCGATCCCCCACGCGAGGACGAGGATCGACACCGCCGTGAGCATGAGGCCGAACCCGTCGATCGTCGTGTCGGTCGCCTCGCCCAGCGAGAGGATGCCGTAGACCTTCCCGAGCAGGAACCCGGAGGCGACCATCGCGAACGAGCCGTAGATGAGCGCCGACGCGAAGTCGGCGTTGGTCACCATGTCCATGAGGCTCGCGCCGGGGGAGTAGCCGGTCCACAGCGCGCTCCCGATCGTGACGGCGATGAGCACGGCGATGGGCGCGAAGAAGTTGATCAGCCGGGGGTCGTCGGCGCTCGGCTCGCCCAGGTCGGACTGCACGTCCTGCATCGGCCGGGCGCCCTCACGGTGCACCTGCCCCGTTCGCCACGAGCGGTGCTCCGCGTCGAGCATCTCGCCGTAGTCCCGGCCGGAGAACACGACGATGGCGACCATCACGATCGCGAGGATCGAGTACATGTTGAACGGGATCGAGTTGAGGAACACCTCGA
Source organism: Halolamina rubra (assembly GCF_000739555.1). Lineage (GTDB taxonomy): Archaea > Halobacteriota > Halobacteria > Halobacteriales > Haloferacaceae > Halolamina > Halolamina rubra. Next base: position 10,571 of record NZ_BBJN01000034.1, on the reverse strand, counting down.
ACGCCGGCGGGTGGTCGGCGACGCCCGCTGCCTCGTACCCGTCGGCGATCAGCGAGAGCTGGAACGCGACCCACGAGGAGATCCCCAGCGTCGCCACCGGCGCCGCCGTCGAGTCGACGATGTAGGAGAGCTTCTCCCGGGAGATCCGCAGATGGTCGGAGACGTCCTTCATCGCCGAGCCGACGATCGCCGTGTTCGCGTAGTCGTCGAAGAAGAGGACGACGCCGAGTCCCCACGCCACCGCGCCGGCTTTCCGCTGGGAGTCGAGCTTCGCGATCGCCCAGTCCCGGACGGCGTAGGAGCCGCCGAGGTTCCAGATCATCGCGACGCCCGAGCCCAAAAGCAGGGTGAACACGAGGATCCGGACGTGGAAGTCGCCGGCGACGGCGGCGACGATCCACTCGAACGTCTGGACGACGCCGAGGCTCCCGGTGAAGATCACCGCCCCCGACCAGATGCCGAGGAACAGCGACAGCACCGCCTTCCGCGTGGCGATCGCCAGCACGATCGCGAGCAGCGGTGGAACGATCGACAGGGCGCCGAACTCTGAGGGCATATCCGGGGAACTACGTATCGAAGTGACATAAAGCCAACCGGCAACACGTGCCGGTATCGGCGTCGGCCGGCGACGACCGCGTTCGCCGTGCACCGATCGAGTACGACGCCTCGATCGGCGCCCCGTCGACGATTCCTCGGCCACTTGGGTGCTGCTCCGACGATCCGTGGCCGCCGGCCCCCTATCAGCCCGAAACCCTCGAAACCGTGCCGCAGTCGCCCTCTCGCGCCCGCTACCCGAACGCACTTAGGCACGCCTCTCCGAGGCCGTGGTAATGTCTGTCCGTGTCGGCCTCCTCGGCGCCACCGGCGCCGTGGGGCAACGATTCGTCCAACTGCTCGACGACCACCCGACGTTCGAGATCGCGGCGGTGACCGCCAGCCCCGACAGCGCCGGCGAGTCGTACCGCGACGCCGCCAAGTGGCGCGTCGACACCCCGATCCCCGAGGACGTGGCGGGGATGACCGTGCTGGAGACCAGCCCCGAGGCGCTGCCCGACGATCTGGACCTGCTGTTCTCCTCGCTCCCGTCCTCGGTCGGCGCCGAGGTCGAACCCGAGCTCTGCGAAGCGGGCTACGTCGTCTCCTCGAACTCCTCGAACGAGCGCATGGCCGCGGACGTGCCGCTGACGATCCCGGAGGTCAACCCCGACCATCTCGACCTGATCGAGACCCAGCGCGAGCAGCGCGGCTGGGACGGCGCACTCGTCAAGAACCCCAACTGCTCGACGATCACGATGACGCCGACGCTGGCCGCGCTCGACCAGTTCGGCCTCGAACGCGTCCACGTCGCCACGCTGCAGGCGGTTTCGGGCGCCGGCTACTCCGGCGTCACGTCGATGGAGATCATCGACAACGTGCTCCCGCACATCGGCGGCGAGGAGGAGAAGATGGAGACCGAGTCCCGGAAGCTGCTCGGCAGCGTCGACGACGGCGAGCTCTCGCTGCACGACGTTGAGGTCTCCGCGTCCTGCAACCGCGTCCCGTCGCTCGACGGCCACCTGGAGAACGTGTTCGCCGAACTCGACGCGAACCTCAGCGTCGAGGAAGTCCACGAGGCGCTCCTCGACCTCGACGCCGCCGACCTGCCGTCGGCGCCCGACCAGCCGATCCACGTGTTCGACGACCCCGAGCGCCCGCAGCCCCGGCTCGACCGGATGCGCGGGCAGGGGATGCAGATCTCCGCTGGGGGGCTGCAGGCGACCGACGAGGGGATCCAGTACAACTGCCTCGCGCACAACACGATCCGCGGCGCCGCCGGGGCGTCGGTGCTCAACGGCGAACTGCTGGTCGAGGAAGGCTGGATCTGACTCGGCCGCGGTCGGGCGCAAGCGACCGGTTCAGACGACGCGGTTCTCGATCTCGCCGCCGTTCTCCAGCGCCGCGTAGTTCGCCGCCACGATGTCCGCGAGTCGCTCGAAGTACTCCGGCGAGTGGCCGGCGTTGTGGGGCGTGATCCGGACGTTGTCGAACCCCCAGAGCGGGTGGTCGCTGGGCAGCGGCTCGGGGTCGGTCACGTCGAGGAACGCGGCGTCGATGTCGTTGCTCCGCAGCGCGTTCACGAGCGCGTCGGTGTCGACGACGCCGCCGCGGGCGACGTTGACGAGGTGGGCGTGTGGCGGCAGCGTCTTGAACGCCTCGTCGTCGAGCAGCTTCCGGGTCGCGTCCGTGAGCGGGCAGGCGAGCACGAGCGCGTCCGTGCGCCGGAGCGCGTCGTGGATCTCCTCGAAGCCGAGCACCTCGTCGGTCGGGCCGCCCTTCTCGGGGCTGTAGCGCACACCGATGGTGTCGACGCCGAACGGCTCGAGTCGGTCGACGACGGCCTGCCCGATCGCGCCGAGGCCGACGACGGTCACCGTCGAGTCCATGAGCTCGCGGCTGCCGTAAGACTGCCAGACGCGCTCGTTCTGCTGGCGGGCCGCGCGGGGGAACTCCCGCGCCAGCGAGATCAGCGCGCCGATCACGTACTCCGAGATGTTCGGGCCGTGGACGCCCGAGGCGTTGGTGACGGCGACGCCCGCCTCCTCGAGGGCGTTCATCGGGAGGTGGCCGGTGCCGGCGAAGGAGCACGCGAACAGTTCCAGGTTCTCCGCGCGGTCGAGCAGCTCCGGGTCGATGGTGAAGCCGGCGACGATCCGTGCGTGCGGGATCAGCTCCCGCTCCTCAGCGGGCGTCTCGGCGACGGCGACCTCGGCGTCGGGGAGGCGCTCGCGCATCGCGGCGGCGTAGTTGTCGACCGATAGCCCGTGGATCTTCTGGCGCAGCAGGAGCACGTCGGGTTCGCTCATGGGCGCGGTTCCGGACGGCGCGGAGAAGAGTGTACCCTTCTCCGCCGGCCGAAACCCGCCGGAACCAGTCGGGCTTTAGGCTCCCTGTTCCAAGCGCGACCGTGCTCGCCGCGGACACGCGCCAGCGCCTGCTCGTCGCCGTCGCCGCCGCCACGCGGTTCGGCGCCGGCATCCTCCTGGGGACGGGGCTGGCGTTCTACCTGGGTCGGAACGACGCCTCCGCGCTGGTGGTGGGGCTGGTCACCACCGCGTACTTCCTCGGGATGACCGTGTTCTCGCCGTTCTGGGGCGCCGTCGCCGACGTGACGGGGCGTCGACGCACGGTGCTCGTCGCGACCGGGCTCGGGGCGACGCTGGCGCTCGCCCCCCTCTTTCTGTTCTCGGGCGTCTGGGTGCCGATCCTCTCCCGCGGGCTGTACGCCGTGTTCGCCGTCGGCTTCGCGCCCGTGATGCTCGCTGTCGTCTCTGCCCGCGGCGGTGACGACGGACGGGGGCGCTCGCTCGGCTTCTTCAACGCCGCGCGGGCGACGGGGTTCACCGGCGGCCAGCTCGCGGTCGGGATGCTGCTCGGCCTGCTCGCGCCCGAGGGCGTCTACGCCGTGATCGTCGCCGCCAGCCTGGCGTCGACGCTCGTGGTCGTGTTCCTCGACGACAGCGTCGCCCCCAAACCCGACAGCCAGCCGACGGTCCGGGAACTGCTCGCGGAGGTGCGCCGGCGCCTGCTCCCGGCCGTCGACGACCGCGACCACCTGCGCCGGAACGGGCTCTGGATGCTGTACGTCGCGCTCGCGCTGCGGAACGGGACGGTGATGGGGCTGTTCGGGCTGATGCCGGTGTACCTCCCCGAGACGCTGGGGATCTCGGAGTTCACGATGGGCGTCCTGCTGGCGATCAACCCCGCCGGGCAGACGGTGTTCATGCTGCTGTTCGGCCGCGTCGCCGACGCCTGGGGGCGCAAGCCGCTGGTCGTCGTCGGGATCGCGGGCTCGGGGCTGTTCGCGCTGGTCGCCGCGGCGGCGACGCTGTTCTCGGGGCCGCTGCGGCTGGGGATCGCGGCGCTCTCGTTCGTGATCATCGCCGCCGCGTTCTCCGCGATGACGACGGGCGCGCTAGCGTTCATCGGCGACGTGGCGCCCGACAAGCGGGAGTCCGAACTGATGGGCCTGCGCTCGACGGCGAAGGGCGTCGGCGGCGTGTTCGGCCCGGTCGTCGTCGGCGGGCTGGCGGGCGTCTTCGGCTACCCGACGGCGTTCGCGGTCGGCTCCTCGATGGCGTTCGTCGCGGCGGGGCTGGCGGGCTGGAAGCTGGTCGAGAGCCGCGAGGGCGTGGTGCTGCCGGGGGGCGGCGCGGTGCCGGGCGACGACTGAGGCGTCCGGGACGGGCGCCGGGGTAACACTCAACCCGACGGATCGCCGACGGGCGACCATGGACCACGAGGCCACCGCACGACGCTACTACGACCTGGTCGACGCCGGCGAGTACGACGAGCTCGTCGCACTGTTCGCCGAGGACGTTATCTACGAGCGCCCCGGGCAGGCGACGATCGAGGGCCGGCTCGCGCTCCGGGAGTTCTACGAGGAGGGGCGACCGCTCTCGAACGGCGAGCACGAGCTCCACGCGGTCGTGCCCGACGGCGACACCGTCGCGGTCCGGGGCACGTTCCGCGGCGAGCAGGACGGCGAGACCGTCGAGCTCGGCTTCGCGGACTTCCACGAGTTCGAGGACGGGGCGATCGCGCGGCGCTACACGTACACCGACCGGGACACCGTGTGAGCGGTTACAGCTCGGTGATCCCCTCGTCGGTTATGAGCGTGTCCACCAGCTCCGTCGGCGTCGCGTCGTAGGCCGGGTTCTCGATCTCGACGCCCTCGACGGGCTCGCGCATCACCTCGCTGCCCGCACGGAACTCGTTCTCGAAGCGGAAGTCGTCGATCACCTTCGTCGAGGAACCGACGACGGTGACGGGCACGTCCTCGCGGTCGGCGACCGCGGCGATAGGGTAGGTGCCGATCCGGTTGTACAGCGTCCCCTCGACGATGCAGTCCATCCCGACGACGACGCGGTCGATCTCGCCCATCACGTAGCCGGCGGCGCTGTCGACCAGCAGGTGTGGCTCGACGCGGTCCATCCCCGCGAGCGTGCGGGCGGTTTTGCGCCCGAGGTAGCGCGGCCGCGCCTCGGTGACGTAGGCGGTGAGCTGACAGCCCTCGGCGCAGGCGGTCTCGACGGCTTCGAGCACCGTCGAGGAGTAGTCGTGGGTCAGGATCGTCTCGCCGTCCTCGAACGTGTCGGCGGCGTGGGCGGCCGCGCGGCGCTTCCCGGCGTCGACGCGCTCGACGGCGTCCTCGATCGCGTCCTCGAGCAGCTCCTTCGCCTCCTCGGGCGTGTCCGCCTCGCCGAGCACCGCGTCGGTGATGCTCCGCATCGCGGTGTGCAGCGAGGCGTGGGAGGGGTTCGCCCGCCGGAGCGCGCCCGCGTTGTGCTCCAGATCGCGGTCGAACGCGTCGGCGGCGACGTACTCCCGATCGAGCAGCTCACGGAGTGCGGTGGCGGCTTTCACCGCCACTGCCGAGGAGGAGTGGCTCCGCATCTCCCGGATCTCGGTGACCGTCTCGTCGATCATGGTCCCGGCGTGGGGCGCTCGCCCGATAGGTGTTGCTACTCGGCGGATCGAAGAACGGGCGAGGGCAACCCCGAGCGGGAAACTTATCTCCCTCACCCCGGCAGGGACACACGATGACGGGCGACGGCGCCGATCCCACGCGCACGCCGGCGGCAGCCATCGACCCCCCGTCGTGGTTCCGGGAGGGGGCGGCGGTCGCCGATCCCGGCATCCACGAGTCGTTCGAGCGCGAGTGGCCGGACTGCTGGCGGCGCGCCGGCGACCTGCTCGACTGGAGCAGCGAGTACGACACCGTGTTCCGGGGCGACGACGGCCCGCCGTTCGAGTGGTTCCCCGGCGGCGAGCTCAACGCCTCGGTGAACTGTCTCGACCGACACCTCCCGGAGCGGAAGAACCAGCGCGCGCTGGTCTGGGAGGGCCAGCTCGACGAGCGCCGGAGCTACACCTATCTCGAGCTGTACCGCGAGGTGAACGCGCTCGCGGCCGGGCTGCGCGACCTCGGCGTCGACGCGGGCGACGTGGTGACGATCTACCTCCCGATGGTGCCCGAACTGCCGGCGGCGATGCTCGCCTGCGCCCGCCTCGGCGCGGTGCACAACGTCGTCTTCGCGGGGTTCTCCGCCGAGGCGCTGGCCGAGCGGATGGAGCGCGCCGACTCGGCGTACCTCCTCACCTGCGACGGCTACTACCGCCGCGGCGACGCGATCGCCCAGAAGAACAAGGCCGACAACGCCCGCCTCGCCGTCGACCGCGAGGTGGACGTCGTCGTCCGCGACCACCTCGGCGAGGGCGTCCACCTCGGCGAGGGGTACCACGACTACGACGATCTCGTCGACGCCCACGAGGGCGAGACGGTCGACCCCGTCCCCAGAGCCGCGGCCGACCCGCTGTTCCGGATCTACACCTCCGGCACCACCGGCGAACCCCGCGGCGTCACCCACACGACCGGCGGCTACCTCGCCCACGTCGCGTGGACGGCCCAGTCCGTCCTCGACATCCGCCCGGAGGACACCCACTGGTGTGCCGCCGACATCGGCTGGATCACGGGCCACTCCTACGTCGTCTACGGCCCGCTGGCGCTGGGCGCGACGACGGTGCTGTCGGCGGGCACCGCCGACCACCCGGAGCGCGACCGGCTCTGGAAGCTGATCGACCGCCACGCCGTCGACGTGTTCTACACCGCGCCGACGGCGATCCGGGCGTTCATGAAGTGGGGCGCGGAGTACCCCGACGCCCACGACCTCTCCAGCCTGCGCCTGCTCGGTACGGTCGGCGAACCGATCGACCAGCGCGCCTGGCACTGGTACCGCGAGCACATCGGCGGCGGCGACTGCCCGATCGTCGACACCTGGTGGCAGACCGAGACCGGCGCGATCCTCGTCTCGACGCTTCCCGGCGTCGACGCGATGAAGCCCGGCGCCGCGGGGAAACCCCTCCCGGGGATCGCCGCCGAGGTGGTCGGCCCGACCGGCGACCCCGTCGCGCCGGGCGAGCGCGGCGAACTCGTCGTCACGCGGCCGTGGCCGGGGATGCCGGTCGCGCTCGCCGAGGGGACCGACTGGGGCGAACACGCCGTCTCCGAGCGCGACGGCTGGCGCTACCACCCCGAGGACGCCGCGACCGTCGACGAGGACGGCTACGTCACGTTCCTCGGGCGCGCCGACGAGGCGGTCAACGTCGCCGGCCGGCGGTTCAGCACGATGGAGCTCGAGTCGACGATCGTCGGCGTCCCCGGCGTCGCCGAGGCCGCGGTCGTCGGCGCCGACCACGAGGCGACCGGGAGCGCCATCTACGCCTACGTCGCGCCCGAGCACGGCGTCGACGAGGCCGACCTGCGGGAGCGCGTCCGCGCGGCCGTCGAGGACGCCGTCGGCGGCGTCGCGGTCCCCGAGGCGGTCGTGTTCACCCCGGACCTCCCCAAAACTCGCTCGGGGAAGATCATGCGCCGCCTGCTCGAGGACGTGGCCAACGGCGCGGATCTCGGCGACACCTCCGCGCTGCGCAACCCCGAGATCGTCGGCGAACTCCAGTCCCGGACCCCGGACGACCCCTGACCCGACCTGTTTCGGTTAGATCGACTTTCCGAAACTGAGTTCCACCGCAGTTAGTGCCGTTTTACCGAGCGCTACTCGTTCGACCGACAGCGGCTTCGGTGGACTTATTTCGGAACGCCGGACAGACCGAAACCGATGACGCTCGACGCCGACGGCTATCGGCGCGTCCGGCGGGCGGCCCGCACCCACCGCGAGGAGTTGGTCGTCCGCCTCTGTGGCGAGGCCGGACTGCGCCCGGCCGAGCAGGCACGCGTCCGGCCGGGCGACCTGTTCGAACACGGCGACGGCCACCTGCTCGCGGTGTTCGACACGGACCGCACGGGGGATCCCGAGCCCGCGCGGGAGACCGCGCTCCCGGCGGAGGTGGCCCGGGACCTGCGACAGTACGCCGCGAGCAACGGGATCGGCGACGACGATGCGCTGTTCCCCGTCTCGGCCCGCCGGCTGGCGATGCTGGCCGGCGAGGTGATCGACCGCACCGCCGGCGTCGACGCCTCGGTGACGGATCTCCGCCGACAGTTCGCCGCGCGGCTGCTCGCGGACGGCGTCTCCCCCGAAACCGTCGTCGAGCTCGGGGGGTGGGAGCGGCTGGACAGTTTGGCGCCGATGCTCCCCGATCCCGACCGCGGGGACCTGGTCGACGCGGTCGCCGGCGGCGGTGGCGGCGACGCGGACGCCCAGCCCGGCGGTTCCGGGGCGCTTTCCGCGGGCCTCGTCGACGCGAGCGCCGGTCTCGCGGGCGAGCTCGGCGACGCCGACCGACAGGAGGCGGTGGCGGCGACGGCGTGTGAGCGCCTCGCCGGCGTCGCCGGCGTCCGGTTCGCCTGGGTCGCCGAGCGCGTCGGCGACGCGTTCACGCTGCAGGCGGTCGCCGGCGTCGCCGAGCGGACTGTTCGCCGCCAGCTCGACGAGCACCGTGACGACGTCGACGCCGCCGTCGACGACGGAGAGATCCGGCGGTTCGAGGGGGCGAACGGCCCCGTCGCCGCCGTGCCGCTGCCGGGCGACGACTCGGCGAGGCTGCTGGCGCTGGGCGCGACCGTCGGGCCCGACGGCGCCGCCGACGCGCTGACCGCGCTGGCCGGCCAGCTCGGCCAGGCGCTGACCGCCGTCGAGCGCAAGCGGCTGCTGCTGGCCGACGCCGTCGTCGAACTCGACTTCCGCTGTCCGGCGGGCGCGTCGGTCGCGGCCGACCTCTCGGCGTCGCTCGACTGCCGGGTCGAGCTCTCCGGGGTCGTCCCGGTCGACGACGGCTCGCTGCTGTACTACCTCGACGTGGAGGGCGCGGGCGCCGAGGCGGTGATGAACCGGGCCGCGGCCGCCGGCGGCGTCGACGACGCCCGGCTGCTGGCGGAGTACGGCGACGGCGCGGCCGTCGAGGTGGTGGTGACCGACACCCCCGCGACGGCGCTGCTCGACGCCGGCGGCCGGGTGCAGTCGCTGGTCGCGACCGACGGGACGGCGACGCTCACGGCCGAACTCGCCGGCGACGCCGACGTGCGCGGGGCCGTCGACGCCGTGACCGGTGGCCACCCGGACGTGGCGCTGCTCGCGAAGCGCCGGACCGACCACCCCGCCGAGACCGCGGCCGGCTTCCGGGAGCGGCTGGCCGATCGGCTCTCCGACCGGCAGGCGACCGTGCTCCGGGCGGCGTACCACGCCGGCTACTTCGAGTGGCCACGGGACTCCACCGCGGAGGAGCTGGCCGACACCGTCGGCGTCGCCTCGCCCACGCTCCACAACCACCTCCGGAAGGCGGAGGGGAAGCTGCTCACCGCGTTCTTCGAGGAGCTCCCCTCGGGCGAGGACGACCGCTGACCGCGGGATGATTTTACCCGCCGGTTTTGGATAATTAGCTCGTCCGTTTATGGTGGGTGGTGGGGGATCGTTGATGGTAGATCATGGGAGAGGAAGACACGGAACTCGAAGCGCGGCTCGAAGCCCAGGACGTGTTCGAGCCGCCGGAATCGTTCGTCGAGCAGGCTAACGTCGCCGACCCCGGCGTGTACGAGGAGTTCGACGAGAACTGGCCGGGCTGTTGGGACGCCGCCGCGGAGATGCTCGACTGGGAGACCGAGTACGATCAGACGTTCGACGGCTCGAACCCACCCTTCTTCGAGTGGTTCACGGGCGGCGAGCTCAACGCCTCGGCGAACTGCCTCGATCGCCACCTCGACGAGCGCGGCGACGAGGCCGCGATCGAGTGGGTCGGCGAGCCGACCGACGAGGGCAACCGCACGTACACGTACGAGGAGCTCCACCGCGAGGTGAACGAGGCCGCCGCGGCGCTCCGCGATCTCGGCGTCGGCGAGGACGACGTCGTCACGATGTACATGCCGATGATCCCCGAACTCCCGATCGCGATGCTGGCCTGCGCCCGCATCGGCGCGCCGCACTCGGTCGTCTTCGCCGGCTTCTCCGCCGACGCGCTTGCGACCCGGATGAACGCGGCCGATTCGGAGTATCTCGTCACCTGCGACGGCTACTACCGGCGCGGCGACCCGCTCGACCACCTCGAGAAGGCCAACGAGGGGCTCGCCGGCGTCGACCACGAGGTGTCCGACACGGTCGTCGTCGGCCGACTCGCCGACAACGACGACGGGTTCGGCCACGAGCTCCGCGACGGGCAGCACGACTACGACGACCTGGTCGCCGGCTACGAGGGCGCGGAGGTCGAACCGGTCGACCGTGACGCCGAGGACATGCTGTTCCTCATGTACACCTCCGGCACCACGGGCCAACCGAAGGGCGTGAAACACACGACTGGGGGGTACCTCTCGTGGGCGGCGTGGACCTCCCACGCCGTACTGGACATCAAGCCGGAGGACACGTACTTCTGCTCGGCCGACATCGGCTGGATCACGGGGCACTCCTACATCGTGTACGGGCCACTCGCGCTCGGAACGACGACGATGATGTACGAAGGGACGCCGGATTATCCGGAGCGCGATCGCCTCTGGGAGATCGTCGAGGAGTACGAGGCGACGCAGCTCTACACCGCGCCGACGGCGATCCGGGCGTCATGAAGTGGGGGACGGAGTACCCCGACGC
>NZ_BBJN01000035.1 GCF_000739555.1 Halolamina rubra | reverse complement strand
GACGATCCAGGCCCAGATCCTCGAGCTGCTGGACGAGCTGCAGGCGGAGCACGGGCTGAGCATCCTGTTCATCACCCACGACATGGGCGTCATCGCGGAGGTGTGCGACCGCGTCGCCGTCATGTACGCCGGCGAGGTCGTCGAACAGGCGCCGGTCGTGGAGCTGTTCGAGAACCCGCGCCACCCGTACACGCGGGGGCTGCTCCGCTCGATCCCGAGCACCCAGCGCGGCGCCGACCGGCTCGAGACGATCGAGGGGGAGGTGCCGACGCCGAACGCGCCCGCGACGGACTGCCGGTTCGCGCCGCGCTGCCCCGAGGCGTTCGACGCCTGCCGGGAGGTCCACCCCGAGCCGGTGCCAGTCGCGACCGAGCGCGCGGAAGCCGACCACACCGCCGCCTGCCTGCTCTACCCCGAGGACGAGACGCGGGAGCAGGCGGTCGATCGCCACGCGGAGGGGGGCGTCCCGCCCGAGCCGGGCGCCGACGCCACCGGGGGTGATTCGCGATGAGCCGGCAGGGCGCCGAGCGCGGGGCGACCGGGCTCGACGGGCTGGACTGCGACCCAGGCGAGGCGCTGCTCTCGGTGCGCGACCTCCGGACGTACTACGGGTCGGGCGACCTCATCGGCGGCGACCCCGTGAAGGCCGTCGACGGCGTCAGCTTCGACGTGAAGAAGGGCGAGACGCTGGGGGTCGTCGGCGAGTCCGGCTGCGGGAAGACGACGCTGGGCCGGACGCTGGTCCGGCTCGAGGCCGCCACGGGCGGCGAGGTCCGCGTCGGCGACGACGACGTGACCGAGCTCTCCGGCGACGATCTCAAAGCGTGGCGGCGGAACGCCCAGGTCGTGTTCCAGGACCCCGAGTCGAGCCTGAACGACCGGATGACCGTCGGCGAGATCGTCCGCGAGCCCCTGGACGTGCACGACTGGGGGACGCCCGCCGAGCGCCGGGAGCGCGTGCGCAGCCTGCTGAAGAAAGTCGGCCTCCGGGAGGAGCACTACTACCGCTACCCCCACCAGTTCTCCGGCGGCCAGCGCCAGCGCGTTGGGATCGCCCGCGCGCTCGCTCTGGAGCCGGAGTTCGTCGTCCTCGACGAGCCGGTGTCGGCGCTCGACGTGAGCGTGCAGGCCCAGATCCTCAACCTGCTGATGGATCTCCAGGAGGAGCTGGGGCTCACCTACCTGTTCATCGCCCACGACCTGAGCGTCGTCGAGCACATCTGCGACCGCGTCGCGGTGATGTACCTCGGCAACGTGATGGAGCTCGGGCCGACCGAGGAGCTGTTCGAGGACCCCGCGAACCCCTACACGCGGGCGCTGCTGTCGGCCGTGCCCGAGCCGGACCCGACCGCGGAGATCGACCGGATGACGCTCCGCGGGACGCCGCCGAGTCCGCGTGACCCGCCCCAGGGCTGTCCGTTCTCGACGCGCTGTCCGGTGAAGATCCGGCCCGACGGGTTCGAGCGCGTCGACGACGAGACGTGGGAGGCGATCGAGGTGTTCCGCGAGACGCTGCGGGCACGGAGCCGCGCGGAGCGCTCGCTCTCGGAGCGGGCCCGCGAGTTCCTCGGCTGGGAGACGCGCTTCGCCACCGTCGACGAGGTGGTCGCGGAGCTGTTCGCCGACCGCGACCTGCCGGGATCGGTCCGGGAGCCGGTCGACCGTGCGAGCGAGCTCGCCCGCGACGGCGACGAGGCAGCCGCGCTCGACCACCTCCGTAGGGAGCTGGGCAGCGTCTGTGACCACGAGCATCCGGCGGCCCACGGCGTCGGCGCCGCGGGACGCGAGAGCCGCTGTCACCGCCACGACGACGAGCACGAGGAGCCCGCGGCGGTCGGCCCCTCGGTCGGCGACGCGGAGTGATGGCCGACGGCTGGCGTCCCCCCGGCGAGCGCGACGGCGGCGCCCGCTACCGGCTGCGGCAGGCCGTCGACGCGCTGGTGTACGGGCTCGTGTTCACGCTGGTCGTGGTCGTCGTGAGCGGCGTGATCTCCTTCGGCCTCGGCGTGGGCTGGTTCGGGGTGGAGCTGGTGCTCTTTTTCCTCGGGATGTCGCTGCTGGCCTACGCCGCCTTCCAGCTCCGCCCGGCGAAGCGCTGGGACGTGGAGTTCGACGACGACGGCTACCGGATCGTCCGCCCGAACGAGGGCGGCCGCGTCGTCGGGAGCCGGGAGGAGTCGCGGTTCCAGGCGGCCGTCCAGCGCGTGCCGCCGCTGCCGCGGCTGGGGCTCGCCCCCGAGGCCCGGCTCTCCCCGGCGGCGAAGCTGTTCGTGGCGGCGACGATGCTGCTGGCGGCGTCGTTGCTGCTCGAGATCCTCGTGTTCTGGTGAGGGAGAGGCTTTTTCCCTGCGGTTCCCCCGACTCCGGGCATGGATCGCGACGACGCCGTCGAGAACGCCGACCACGAGACGCGCAGGGAGGGGAGCGCGGCCGCCGTCGAGGACGCGCGCCGGATCGCCGACGAGCGACGCGAGGCCGGCTGGGAGGCCGTCGTCGTCCCGGCCGTCGACACGGCGCCGGTGCCCGCGGACGCCGAGCGAGGCTACTCGGGGTTCGTCCACGTCGTCCCCGAGAGCGTCGCCGACGACGTCGCGGCGGCGTGTGACCGCGCCGCCTTCCCGCAGTACGATGCCTACCGCCGGGAGATGGGCGGGAACTTCTTCTTCGTCGTCGAGCTGCTCGACCCGGAGACCGAGACCGCGCTGCTGATCGCCGGCACCTACCGGTCGACGGACGCGGTGGCGCTGTACCGTCAGGCGAGCCGGGAGGGCGTCGTCCGGACCCACCTCAAACGGCTGAACGGGGAGCGCCTCGGCTCGGTGGAACACGAGTCGATCGAGAAGCTGTTCCCCGAGGGGATCGAGACGCTGGCCGGCAGAAGCTAGTCGCCGCTCGCGGCGCCCTCGGCCGTCTCGGCCTCCGCGGCCGCGGGCTCGGAGTCGGGGCTGTTGGCGGTGTACACTCGCTTGCGGGCGTCCTTCAGGCAGATCTCCTCGGTCACCAGCCCCGCCGACTCGAGTCGGCCGAGCGCGTCGCGCACCGTTCGGCCCGCGAGCTGTGTCTCCTCGGTGACCTCGCTCTGGGTCATTCGGTCGTGCTCCTGGAGCACGAGGTGGACCAGCTTCGCGCTCGGCGGGAGGTCGGCCATCTCCGCCTCCGTGGCCACGTCGCTCACTGTTCCCCCTCGCTGTCGGCGGTCGTCGGGCGTCCGGTCGCGGCGGGGGTCTCGATCCGTCCTAGAGGGATGTTTTCGCGCACGGACACCCGTATGCGCGCGCGAGACTTAAGCCGTTCTTGACCCCGAGGTAACCCGGTGACACGGGTGTTACCGGGTATCCCGCGACTCGGCGCTCACTCGATCGTCCCCTCGGCGAGCTCCCCCAGCGGCCTGGTACGAGTGAACGTCGGCGTCGAGACGCGGACGGGCGTCTCCTCGTCGACGCCCGCGAAGCGCAGGTGGATCGAGAAGCCGCCGTCGTCGCCGACCGGCGCGGCCTCGTACTGCCGGCCGGCCGACGCCCACGCGTACTCGCCGGCGTACGCCGGGTCGATCCGGCCGTCGAGGCGCCACTCCGACAGCGCGGCCGCGTCGCCGTCGCCGAACTTCGTCCCGGCCATCGGGTACTCCCGCTCGGACCACTCGACGAACCCCTCGTCGATGACGTACACGTCCTCGAAGCCGGCCTTCTGGAGCCCGGCGGCCCGCACCGAGGAGAGGTGGTGGGGACAGCCGCAGTAGGCGACCACGGGCTCGTCGGTCGGCCAGCCCTCGATGCCGCCGCCGGTCGAGCCCTGCTGGGCGGGCGAGAGCACGCTCCCGTACAGGTGCGAGCGGGTGTACTGGTCCAGCCCGCGGGCGTCGACGAACCGCGCCGACGAGCGGCGGAACCACGCCTCGGCGTCGTCGATCGGGAGCAGGCGGACGGTCTCGTCGTTGACCGAGAGCGTCTCCAGCGCGTCGGGGTCGACGTCCGGCGCCGCCGGCGGGTCGGGGAACTCGGGCGGGTAGCCGTCCGCCGGGTCGGTGTCGTCGGGGTAGTCGCCGTTCGCGACGAACGTCTCCTCCAGCGTGCCGGGGTGTTCGAACGGCGCCTCACCGCTCTCGTCGCCGCCGGAGCCACAGCCCGCCAGCGCGGCCGTCGACGCCGCCCCGAGCGCGGCGAGGTACTCGCGTCGGTTCACACACCGTCTTCGGCGTCGACCCCCATACAGGCTTCGTCCGCGGCGCTACGCGCCGTCGGCCCCGACCGCCCGGACCGGCGCGCCGTCGCCGCCGAGCGCGATCGGCTGGGCGCGCAGCTCGAAGCGTTCCGGGACCGCCTCCAAATTCGTCAGGTTCTCGAAGACGAGCAGCCCCGCGCCCAGCAGCGCGTGGTGGGCGCCGAAGGGGTCGCGATCGCCGAGATCCATCTCGCCCGCTGCCGGCGGCGTCGGGTCGGGGCTGAACGCGTCGATCCCGACGGCGAGCTCGCGCTCGGCGCAGCGCTCGGCCGCGGCGACCGAGAGGTACGGGTGGTCCCGGTAGCGATCCTGGCCCCAGTACCGGTCCCAGCCGGTTCGGAAGACGGCACAGTCGGCGGGGCCGGTGGCCGTCCCGTCGGCGCCCTCGGGCGCCGGCACGCGCCCGGCGGGGATCGGCTCGCGGGCGTCGAGGTCGGTGCAGTCGACGACGACGGCGTCGCGGACGAACGCCGAGACGGGGTACGCCGCGAGCGTCGCCCCTTCGGCCTCGGTGTGTGAGGGGGCGTCGACGTGGGTGCCGGCGTGGCTCCCGCAGGCGAGCCGGCTGACCCGGCAGCCGTCCGCCGCGAACGTGTCGGCGGCGTCGACGCCGACCTCGGGGTCGCCGGGGTACACCGGCATCCCGGACTCGATCGGGTGGGTGAGGTCGTGGAGGCTCATCGCGCGTCGTAGGCGATCTCCCCGTCGACGATCGTCAGCTCGACGCCGATCTCGTCGAAGGCGTCGGCGTTCTCGTAGGGGTCGGCGTCGAGCACGACCGCGTCGCCGAAGCGCCCGGGTTCGAGGGTCCCTTTCTCGTCCTCCTGGAACTCCGCGTACGCCGCGCCGCGGGTGTACGCCGCCAGCGCCTCGTCGACGCCGACTCGCTGGCTCTCGTGGGGCGACTCGACGGCGAACTGCATCCCGTACAGCGGCCCGGGCGGCATCTTGTCGCTGCCGAACGCCAGCGGCACGCCGGCGTCGAGCACGTCGCGGTAGCGGTTGTTCTCGGGGCGCACGTCGGCGCCGAGGCGGTTCTCGTACAGCCCGTCCTCGCCGTTCCACTGGAGGAAGTTCGGCTGCATCGACGCGACGATGCCCGCGTCGGCCATGCGCTCGATCGCCTCGTCGGTCGCGAGTTCGGCGTGCTCGACGCGCAGGCGCGGGTCGAACTCGTCGTCGTACTCCGAGAGTGCTCGCTCGTACTCGTCGATCACGATGTCGATCGCCTCGCCGCCGATGGCGTGGGTCGCGATCTGCTGGTTCGTGCGCGCGGCGTGGGCGAACCACTCCCGGAGCTGCTCGCGGTCGTTGACCATCTCGCCGAAGCCGCCGCCGGCGAACTCGCGGTGGGTTTTGGCGGTCTCGGAGCCGATCGAGCCGTCGGAGAACGTTTTGAGCCCGCCCAGCCGCAGCCAGTCGTCGCCGAACCCCGAGGCGAACTCAAGATCCGAGAGCGATTCTGCCTGCCACTGGGGGACGTAGAACGTCGTCCGGAGGTCGAGGTCGTCGTCGCGCCAGTGGGCGAACAGCGCCTCCTGCTGCACGTAGCCGTGGTCGCGGACGCGCGTCAGCCCCGCTACGGTCTGGATCGACGTGACGCCCAGCTCGTGGTAGCGGTCGATCGCGGCGTCCAGTGCCTCGCTTGCCTTCGGCACGTCGGGGTAGGAGGCCGCACGCACGCGGCCCGTCGCGTCCTCGACGACCCGGCCCGTCGGCTCCCCGTGCTCCTCCCGTACGTCGTGCTCGACGCCCGAGAAGTCGACGGCGTCGAGCCCTCGGCTGTTGAGCGTCGCCGAGTGGCCGTCGACGCGCACGGCGACGACGGGGTGGTCCTCGGAGACGGAGTCGAGTTCGGCCTTCGTGAGGTAGTCGCGCTCGCCCGCGGGCCAGCTGCTCTCGTCGTAGCTGAACCCGAGCACCCACTCGCCGGCGGGCGTCGACGCCGCGTTGTCGGCGAGCAGGGCGAGCGCTTCCTCGCGGTCGTCGGCCGCCGAGAGGTCGGTCTCGAGAAGGCCGATGCCGACGGAGAACACGTGGGTGTGGGCGTCGTTGAACCCCGGCAGGACCGTGCGGCCGTCGAGGTCGATCACCTCGGCGTCGGTCGATTCGGCTTCGACCGTCCCGGCGTCGCCGACGGCGGCGACGCGGCCCTCGCGGAACAGCACCGCCTCGGCGGTCGTTCGGTCGTCGTCGAGCGCGTGGACCGTCCCCCCGCGGAGCAGCAGTTCGGACATACGGGTTCGGCAGGCTGGCGCGGGGTTAAGCGTTCCCACGGCGGCGTTCGCTCAGGCGCCGGCGCTCGGATCGTCCTGCTCGGGCCGGATCTCGCGGCTGATCTCCTTCCACTTGCCGCTGTTGAACCGCCAGTAGTTCACCGCGGCCGGCACGGTCGTCTCCGCGAGGAAGGCGAGGTACACCCCCCAGATCCCCAGCGGCGTCACCGAGCCGAGGTAGATCAGCGGGATCGAGGCGCCGAACATCCCCAGGAGCTGACTCAGGAACGGGACGCGGGTGTCGCCGCTGGCGTCGAGCGGGCCGATCGAGGAGCCGGAGATCCCGCGGAACAGCATCGCCACACAGGCCGCGTAGATCAGGCTGACCGCGATCGGCTCGGTCGCCGGCGGGGAGTCGGGGTTGATGAACAGGCTCACCATCGGCCGCGCGAACACGGCCGCGATCAGCGCCGAGACGGCGTACGTCGCGACCGAGAACCGGATGATGTCGCGGCCGTACACCTCCGCGAGCGCCTCCTTCCCCTGGCCGAGCGCCTGCCCGGTGAGGCTGGAGGAGGCGAGGCCGAACCCCCAGCCGGGCGTGTTCATGATCCCCCAGATGCGCCGGGCGACGACGAACGCCGCGAGCGTGCCGTCGCGGTACGTCCCCAGGATGCCGAGCATCGGGAACTCCGCGGCCGTCCAGACGAGGTTCCGGGCGCCGACGGGTGTGCCGATCCGGACGAGATCCTTCAGCGTGTCGCCGTCGACGTACGTACCGACGGGGTCGATCTCGACCGGGAACTGGCCGAAGCCGGGCGCGCTGCCCCGCGAGAGCCCGACTGCGAACGCGCCGACCGCGAACACGTTCGAGAGCACCGTCCCCAGCGCCGCGCCGGCGACGCCCCAGCCGAGGAGGATGATGAACACCGCGTTCAGCGCGATGTTGACGACGGCCCCCCCGGCCCGGACCTGCATCGCGGTGTAGGCGTCGTCGCGCCGACGAGCACGCGGCTGCCGACCAGGTTCAGTCCGGCGAAGGGGATCCCCAGCCCCACGATCCGGAGGTAGCGCGCGCCGTAGTCGATCTGGGTCGGGTCGCTGTTGATCAGGCTTACCAACTGGTGGGGGAACAGCCAGAACACGACGACGACGGGCAGCGAGACCACGACGACGAGCACGGTGCTGGAGCGCACCGCGAGCCCGAGTGATTCGTACGCCTCGGCGCCGTAGCGCTGGGAGACCAGCGCGATCGTCCCGCCGGCGACGCCGCCGCCGATCGCGAACGCCAGCCCCCAGAACGGCCCGGCGACGCCGACGCCCGCGATCGCGTCGGCGCCGAGTACGGCCCCCACCATCGCCACGTCGGCGGCGTTTTTCGACATGCGGGCGACGCCGGTGACGATGCGGGGCCAGGCGAGATCCGCGGTCTCGACCGCGCGCTCGCGGTCGATCAGGCCGGCGCGGGCGAGCGCCAGCCCGATGTAGAGGATCGGGAGCCGGAGAACGGCGGCAGTACGGGACACCGTCCCGGCGTTCTAGCCCGACCGCGAAAGGGTTTACCCATCCTGCCGGCCTCGCCGGATCCCCCGTCGTCGCGGGCGTCGGCCCTCACTCGTCGACGGGCGTCGACACGAGCTGGAGGACGACGGTCCCGACCACCAGCAGCCCGCCGGTCGCCGCCAGCGCGATCCCGGGCGAGAGCGCGTCCGAGAGCAGGCCGCTGCCGAGCTGGAACGGGATCACGCTCAGCCCGCTGACCATCGACATCGCGCTGAGCGTCGTCGCCCGGCCGACGGCGTCGATGCGGTCGTTGACGTACTGGCTCGCGAACACCCGGGTCGCCTCCGACAGCCCGCGGATCAGCACGAACGCGAGGAACGCCGACACCGGCAGCACCCACTGGCCGACGAGCAGCAGGCCCACGGCGAGTGGGACGGCGACGAACCACCAGCGCAGCCCCACCGTCCGCCGGATCCACTCCGCGCGGTAGGTGAAGCCGGCGGCCGCAAGGGAGATGGCGGCGTAGTACCACCCTAGCAGCGTCTCCACGTCGCCCAGCGGGTAGCCCGCCGCGACGGTCTCGATCCGCGGCTGGAGGAAGATGAAGGCGAGGTACGTCGCCGCCGAGAACAGCACGTAGTACAGCACGAGGAACGCCCGGAGCCGCGGGTCCGAAAACGCCGCACGCACCGCCTCGAGGCTGGCCGACAGCGTCGTCCGGTCGCTCGGGTCGCCGGCGTCGGCGCGGTCGTCGTCCGCGGTGAGGAGGATCGCCGCGCCGACGCCCGTCACCGCGGCGGCGGCGAAGAACGGGTAGGCGAGTTCGACCGACGCGAGGTAGCCGCCGGCGACGGCGGCGACGACGCCCGCGGTGAGCGCGAACGACTCGCCGCGGCCGCGCAGGTCCGAGAACGACCGACCGTCGCCGACCAGCGAGTCGTACAGCCACGCGTCCTCGGTGCCCGAGCGGAACGTGTAGCCGAGCGACCAGCAGACGTACAGCGCGAGGAAGGCGGGGAACGGCCGGGCCAGCCGCCCGGCCAGCCCGAGCCCCAGCAGCGTGAACGTGATCACGAGCGTGCCGAGCACGAGCCCGTTGCGCCGGCCGAGTCGGTCGCCGAGGTAGCCCGTGGGGATCTCGCCGACGACCGTCGTCACGTTGTAGGCGGCTTCGAGCACCGTGATCTGGAAGAAGGAGAGCCCGGCGCCCGCGAAGTAGAGGTACATGATCGGCCGGTAGAGCTCCACGGCTTTCGTCGCCTTGTAGGCGTAGTAGCGCGCGACGGCGGTCGAGGCCATCGTCCGATCCGCCCCCGCCAGCGAGGAAAGCGTTCCGGGTCCCGCGGGCCACAAGAGCTACCCTCTGTCGAGCCCGATACGACCGTATGAGCAACAGCGACGAGTCGACGCCCGACGAGCCGGCCGCGGAGGAGGCTGGCCCGGGCGCCGGCGCCGACTCGACGGCGAGCGACGACGCCCCGACGCCAGGTGCGGGCGAGGTGTACTGCCGGGACTGCGGCGCGGTGATCAGCGAGAAGGCGGAGATCTGCCCGGAGTGTGGCGTGCGCCAGCGGTCGCCCGAGAGCTCGCTGGACGGGCTGGTCGAGGTGCTCACGAACGGCGAGAACCCGTTCGTCGCCGCGGTGTACTCCGCGATCCTCCCCGGACTGGGCCAGTTCTACAACCGCGAGCCCACCAAGGGCGCCGTGATCATCGTCGCCAGCTTCGTCGCGGTGCTCTCGATGCTGGCGCTGGTCGGGTTCGTGCTCTACCCCGCGATCTGGCTGTACGCCGTGTACGACGCCTACGTCGTCGCCGACGGCCGCGAGCCGCCGCTGGGGAGCTAATCGAACAGCACTGCCACCACGAGGAAGAGGCTGTGGTGGATCACGACCGCCCAGAGGAGGGCCGTCGCGATCGGGCCCGGGGGGCGTTGCACGCCGCCGCCGCTCAGGATCACCGCCACCGCGGGGGCGACGAAGAACGCCACCACGAGGTAGGCGCGGGCGTACCGCTCCGGGAGCCGGTCGAACACGTCGTGGTCGGTCGCCGACACAGTTCCGGCGTCGCCGCCGCGGGACATAACCCCTCCGGAGCCCTGCCGCGTGCCGAAGGCTGAAGCCACCCCGTACCCTCGATCGACCGTGTACAACGTCGCGATCGTCGGCTGCGGGGTCATCGGCCACCGCCTCGCCGACGCGTTCAGCGCACACGAGGCGACGACGGTCTGGGGCGCCTGCGACCTCGTCGACTCGAAAGTCGAATCGTTCGCCGACGAGTACGGCTGTGCTGCCTACACCGACTACGAGCGAATGGTCGCGGAGGACGCCGTCGACGTCGTCTACGTCGGCGTGCCGCCGACGGTTCACCACGAGGTCGTCGCGACCGCCCTCGACGCCGAGAAGGCGGTCATCTGCGAGAAGCCGATCGCCGAGGACGCCGCCGTCGGCGCCGAACTCGTCGCGCTCGAGGAGCGCACCGAGCAGCCGACGGCGATCAACCTGCCGTTCCGCTACACGCCCGGCGTGCGGGAGCTGATCGACCGGATCGACGCCGGCGAGATCGGCGAGCCCCGGCGGATCGAGCTCACGTTCCGCTTCCCCCAGTGGCCCCGCGAGTGGCAGGACGTGGACTGGCTCGCCGGCCGCGAGCAGGGCGGGCCGCTGCGCGAAGTGGGGACGCACTACCTGTTCGGCGTGCAGGAGGCGTTCGACACGGTCGACTGGGTGAGCGCGGAGATCGACTACACCGCGCCCGACCGCTACGAGGAGTCGATCACGGGCTACTTCGGCGTCGACGGGATCCCGGGGACGATCGACCTGCTGACCGACTGCGGCATCGACGAGCAGAACTCGATGACCGTCGTCGGGACCGAGGGGTCGCTGACGCTGCTCGACTGGTACCGCCTGGCCGAGAGTGCCGAGGGCGAGGAGCAGCGGGTCGTCGTGGACGACCCCGGCGAGACCACGCTACAGTTGGTCGACGAGTTCGTCGCAGAACTACAGGGTGACGGCGGCGATCTGGTGAGCTTCGCGGAGGCGAACCGGGTGCAGGAGGTCGTCGACGCGATCTTCGCCTCCGACGGCGAGCGCGTCGATGTCGCCGGGAACTGACCGCCGTCGCAGGCAGTATCGGCGACGCCTCGCCCGACCCGAACCGTTATTGAGGGACCCACGCACACTGCGGCCATGGTTCAGGGAGGCCCGGCCGTCCAGGTCGGCGTGATCGCCGTCTCGGTGGCGGGGCTCTGGGTCGGCGCGCGGCTGCTCGTCGACGCCGTCGTTCGGCTCGCCCAGCGGTTCGGGCTCTCCGACCTGACGATCGGGCTGACGGTCGTGGCGATGGGGACGTCGACGCCGGAGCTGGCGGTGTCGGTCGACGCCGCGCTCAAGGGGCTGGGCGACATCGCGGTCGCGAACGTCCTCGGCTCGAACGTGTACAACCTCGCGTTCGTCCTCGGCGTGATCTCGCTGCTGAAGGTGATTCCGATCGCGGAGTCGCTCGTCAAGCGCGACGGGCTGGCCCTGCTCGCGAGCACGCTCGTGGTCGGGATCGTCGTCTACGACCTCCGGATCACGCGGCTCGAGGGCGCCATCCTGACCGGATCGTTCGTCGCCTATACGGTGTACCTGCTGCGGGCGAACCAGTCTGCACCGGCGGAGACAGACCAGGAGGGCGAACCGATCACGGCCGGCGGCGTCGTTGGCGCGGTGGCGGAGCGGGCGGCGTTCCGCGGCCGTCACCTCGCCCTCCTCGTGGGTGGGCTGGCGTTGGTGCTCGTGAGCGGCGACTTCATGGTGGTCGCGGCCTCCCAGCTCGCCCGCGACGGGGGGATCTCCGAGTGGGTGATCGGCGGGACGATCGTCGCCGCGGGCACCTCGACCCCGGAGTTCGCGGTGTCGCTGGTCGCACTCCGGCGGGGGAGCCTCGGCGTCTCGGTCGGCAACGTCGTCGGCAGCAGCGTCTACAACGTCACGGCGATCCTGGGGGTGGCGGCGGTGGTTCGGCCCCTCGCGGTCAGCGCCACGGCGTTCGGGACGCTGGCGTGGCTGGCGGCGGTCTCCGTGCTGATGGTCGCCGCGCTCTGGACGGGGCGGGAGCTCTCCCGGTGGGAGGGTGGGCTGTTCGCCGGCTCGGAGGTCGTCCGGTGGGTTCTGGGAATTCTCGGGTAGGCGCCTGCGATCGGCGCGGACGGCTACTCCCGCCGGATCAGCAGCACGCCGATCACGCTGGCGATCGCGGCGATCAGCGCGAAGGCGAGGAACAGTACCGTCTGGTTCGAGTACGTCAGGATCGCGCCGGCCAGCCCCGCGCCGAGGGCGCCGACGCCGAAGTTGCCGAGGTAGGTGTAGCCGTAGGAGAGCCCGCGGGCCTCCTCGGGCGTGTACTCGGCGACGGCGGCCTGGTAGATCGGCTGGACGACGAACATCGCGAAGCCGAGCACCGCGCTCACCGCGAGCAGCGGCGCCGCGCCCATCGACGCCAGCGGGAGGAACACAACCGCCAGCACCGCGAGGCTGCCGAACGCGTAGGCGATCCCCTTCCCGGGCGTGAGGTAGTCGGTCAGCCGGCCGCCGACGTACTGGCCGGCGATGCCGACCGCGAGCAGCCCCGAGTAGACGTAGTTCGCGGGCTCCTGGGGCTCGCCGGCGATGTCGATCGGCTGGAACGTCTCCAGCCCGGCGAGCAGCTCCGGCAGGAACGTTAGGACGCCGCGGTAGTAGAGCCCGTTCATCATCACGACGACGAACACGAACGCGAACGCGCTCTTGACGACCATCGCCGACACGTCGAGGAACTCGCCGATCGTGTCGGGGGTGTCGTCCTCGTCGGTCTCGGACTCGGTGTGGCTCGACTCGTCCACGTCGACGAACAGCACCGCGGCGGCGACGACGAACGCGGGCACCGCGAGCACCGCCGCGACCGTCTCCCAGCCCATGAACGCCAGCATCACCGTCGTCGCCAGCGGGCCGGCGGCGATGCCGATGTTGCCGGCCATCCCGTGGAGCGCGAAGCCCCGGCCCTGCTCGGAGACGCCCTTGCTGATGAGCGCGAGCCCGGCCGGGTGGTAGACGCTGGCCGCGGCGCCCCACAGCACCAGCGCGACCGCGATCGCGACGACCGCGGGGGAGGTCGAGAGCACGGGGAGCCCGTCGAGGCGCCCGCGGCCGCCGAGGGGGCGACCGAGAGCACGAGGAACGAGCCGCCCATCCCCGCCAGACAGAGCGCGATGAGCTTCTTCGAGCCGTAGCGGTCCGCCAGCACTCCGCCCGGCAGCGCGCCGATGCCGAACAGCGCCATCCCCACGGCGACGACGATCCCGAGCTCGGCCGCCGTCGTCGCGAACTCGGCGAGCCAGATGCCGACGAGGATGGGCACCGAGAGTTCGTACGTGTGGACCAGCGCGTGGGCCGTGCCCGCGAGCCCGACGATCCGCCGGTCGTTTCCGTCCATGTGCCCCCTGCCGACGCGGATTGGCTTCAAAGGACGGATTCGCGGCGCCGCCCGGCGCCGGGGAGAACCAACAGTTATATTTAGAAGCTAGAATATTACTGGACATGGCGACACCCGACGACAGGATCCAGACGACCCACATCGGGAGCCTCCCGCGGCCCCCGGAACTGCTCGACCTCCTCCGGACCCGAGAGTCCGGCGGCGAGGTCGACCCCGAGGAGTGGGACCGCGTGAGCGCCGAGGCGACCGACGAGATCGTCGAACGGCAGCTCGCGACGGGCATCGACGAGATCAACAACGGCGAGCAGTCCCGCGTCTCCTTCAACTACTACGTCGGCGACCGGCTCACCAACATCGGCGGCAAGCGCGAGCAGGAGCTGTGGGCCGACCTGCAGGAGTACCCCGCCGTCGCCGAGGACACGTTCGAGACGGACGTGATCGACCTGGCGAAACAGCCCGCGGTCACCGGCGAGATCCGCTACGACGGCCACGAGCAGGCCGAGGCGGAGGTCGAGACGTTCCGCGACGCGCTGGCGGGCACCGGCGTCGACATCGAGGACACGTTCTTCACCACCGCGTCGCCGAGCGTCGTCGCCGCGACCCACGTCGACGAACACTACGACGACCACGAGGCGTACGTGTTCGACGTGGCCGAGGCGATGGCCGAGGAGTACCAGATCTTCGCCGACACCGGGGCGACGATCCAGATCGACGCGCCGGACCTGCTGGCGACCGGCCACACCCACCTGTTCGCCGACCACTCCGTCGAGGAGTTCCGCGACGTGGTCGAGCTCCACGTCGAGGCGCTGAACGAGGCGCTCTCGGGGATCCCGGAGGAGCAGGTCCGCCTCCACACCTGCTGGGGAAGCTACGAGGGCCCCCACCACCTCGACACCGACCTCGTCGACATGCTGCCGACGCTGTACGAGGCCGACATCTCCGGGCTCAGCGTCGAGCAGGCGAACCCGCGCCACCAGCACGAGTACCGCGCGTTCGCCGAGCATCCGCTGCCCGACGGCTGGACGCTCATCCCGGGCGTCGTCGACGTGAAGACGAACATCATCGACCACCCCGAGACGATCGCCGACCGCATCGAGCGCGTCGCGAACGTCGTCCCGGACGACACCGAGATCGTCGCCGCGCCGGACTGCGGCTTCGGCACGCAGGCCGGCCTCGGCATGGTCCACCCCGACATCGCGTGGCCGAAGCTCGAGGCGCTGGTCGAGGGCGCCGAGATCGCCTCCGAGCGCTTGCGGTAGGACCACAACGCTCTTCTTTAGGCTTACCAAAACCCGTGTAGATGCGGCTCACTCGACGGGACGCGCTCGCGGCGCTGTCGGCGGTCGGCGCCGGCGGCGTCGCCGGCTGTTCCGCGCCGGGCGCGGAGCGGGACGGCGAGACGGCGACGCCGAGCGACGGCGACGGTCCGGAACTGGGCGACGACGAGCTGGAGACGCTGGTCGCGCTCGCGACGGTGCTCTACCCCAGCGACGTGGAGAACGTCGCCGAGTTCGTCGAGACGTACGTCCGGCCACGGGTGCGCGACCGCCCCGACCACGGGCGCGGGATGCTGGACGCCGTCGGGACGCTGAACGAGTACGCCGAGAACCTCGAAGGCGCGCGCTACGCCGCGCTCGACGCCGGGACCCGGGAGGAGCTGCTCGCCTACATGGCCGTCGACACGGCCGACCCCGTCCCGGACGGCGACGACGACGAGCGCGTGCGCTACTACCTGGTGAACGACCTGCTGTTCGGCCTGTACGCGTCGCCAACCGGCGCGTCGCTGGCCGGGCTGGAGAACCCGCCGGGGTATCCCGGCGGGACTGCGAGTTACCAGAAGGGTCCCGCGGTGACGGACAACCGCGGGAATCAGCGGGGACCAGAATGAGTCAGATGGACCGAACCCCCTCCGAGAACGCCGACGTCTGCATCGTCGCGCCGGCCCCGCGGGCGCCATCGTCGCCGACCGCCTCGCCGCCGCGGGCCACGAGGTCGTCGTCCTCGAGGCCGGGCCCCGCTTCGACCCCGAGGAGCGCGAGCAGCGCATGGAGACCCACCTCCGCCCCGGCGACGACACGCCGATCTGGGAAATGGGCGGGCCACGGGACGCCTACAGCTCCAGCGGCGGGCGGTTCTACCCGCTCAACGCCGCCCGCGTGAAGGGCGTCGGCGGCTCGACGCTCCACTGGCAGGGGATGGTGATGCGGATGCACGAGCAGGACTTCCGGCTCGACTCCGAGTTGGGCGTCGCCGAGGACTGGCCAATCGAGTACGCGGACCTCCGGCCGTACTACGCCGCCGCCGAGGAGGCGTTCGCGGTCGCCGGCGCCTCGGACAACCCGTTCGCGCCGCCGCGCGAGCAGCCCCACCCGCTGCCAGCGTTCCCGCCCTCCTACAGCGATTCGCTGTTCGCAGAAGCGTGCGAGGAGCTGGGGATCGCCACCCACTCGGTGCCGAACGCGCGCAACTCCGAACCCACCGACGGCGGGAGCGCCTGCGTGGGCTACGGCACCTGTCGACCGGTCTGTCCTTCGGGGGCGAAGTACGACGCGACGCGGCACGTCGACAGCGCGCAGGAAGCGGGCGCCCGCGTGATCGACGAGGTGCCGGTCCAGCGCCTCGAACACGACGCGGCCGGCGAGGCGGTGACCGCCGCGGTGTACGTCACGCCCGAGGGCGAGGAGTACCGCCAGGAAGCCGACGAGTTCGTGCTGGCTGCGGGGGGCGTCGAGACGCCGCGGCTCCTGCTCCTCTCCGAGAGCGAGCAGTACCCCGACGGGCTGGCGAACAGCTCCGGCGCCGTGGGGCGGTACTTCATGGACCACCTGTTCGCCGGCGTCGGCGGCCGGCTCGACGGGCGCACCCGGCAGAAGCACGTCGGGTTCAACACGACCGAGAGCCACCAGTTCTACGACCGCGAGGACGCGAGCCGCGGGGCGATCAAGCTCGAGTGTCTCAACTACGCCGGCCCCGCGCCGGCGGACATCGCGATGGGCTCGGAGCAGTTCGGCGACGACCTGCTGGCGGAGATCCGCGAGGGCTACGGCGACCACGTCGCGATGGGCGCGCTCGTCGAGCAGTTCCCGCGCGCGGAGAACCGCATCACGCTCGACCGCTCGCGCACCGACGACCACGGCAACCCGGTTCCCGATGTGCAGTGGTCGCTCGACGAGCGCACGCGCCGGACGATCGAGCGCGCCAACGAGATCCAGCGTGCGGTGCTCGAAGAGATGGGCGCCGACGTGGAGTGGGTCGTCGGCCCGGACGCGACGGGCCCCGCGTACCACCACATGGGCACGACCCGGATGGGCACGGACCCCGACGCGAGCGTCGTCGACCCCGACCTCCGGACCCACGACCTCCGCAACCTCTCCATCGCCGGGAGCTCCGTGTTCGTCACGGGCGGCGCGATGAACCCCACGCTCACCATCGCCGCGCTGGCGCTGAAAGCGGCCGACGCGGTCGACGCGCGGCTCTGAGAGCCGGTACCGGTCAGCTGGCCGACCGATTTTTGGCCGCCCGAAAAATCGGTAGGGTTTTAGGACTCCCTAAACAATCCGGGCGTAATGAGTGAGCAGGACATCTGCGTGATCGTCCCGACGATCAGGGAGTGGGAGTGTATGGAGGAGTACGTCGCGAACGCCCGCGAGCACGGGTTCGACACCGACCGGCTGTTCGTCGTGCTCGTCACGGAGGAGTTCTGTGACACCGACGGGATGGCGGCGATGCTCGACGACCTCGGCGTCGACGGCGCCGTGTTCGATGGGCCCGCGCGCGAGGCGTGGTTCGCCGAGCAGGGCGTCAGCGAGTACAGCCACCTGATCCCCGAGGCCAGCCACGCCCAGACCTCGTTCGGCCTGCTGTACATGTGGGCGAACGAGCGCTTCGACTACGGCGTGTTCATCGACGACGACACGCTGCCCCACGACGAGGACTTCTTCGGCACCCACATGGAGAACCTCGCCTACGAGGGCGAGATCGAGGCCCGGAGCTCCGACGAGTCGTGGGTGAACGTGCTCGACGACGCCGACGCCGACCTCTACCCGCGTGGTTACCCGTACGCGGCGATGGACGAGGAGGTGGAGCGGGAGACGACGACCGTCGACGACGTCGTCGCTTCGCAGGGTCTTTGGACCAACGTCCCCGACCTCGACGCAGTGCGGATCCTGATGGACGGCGACCTGCAGGGGCAGGCCCAGAGCCGGACCGCTCGCGAGGACTTCGGCGAGGAGTTCGTCGCGGCCGAGGGCCAGTACCTGACGGTCTGCTCGATGAACCTCGCGTTCCGCCGCGAGGTGATCCCGGCGTTCTACCAGCTGCCGATGGACGACAACCGCTGGGACGTGGGGCGCTTCGACGACATCTGGTCGGGGCTGTTCCTCAAGCGCGCCTGCGACGTGCTGGGCAAGCAGGTGTACAACGGCGGCCCGCTGTGTGAGCACAACAAGGCGCCGCGCTCGACGTTCGACGACCTCCAGAACGAGGTCGCCGGGCTCGAGCTCAACGAGCACGTCTGGGAAGTGATCGACGACGCCGCCGCCGGCGCGGGCTCCTACCGCGAGGCGTTCGCGTCGATGGCCGACGCGCTGGCGACCGGCGAGTTCGAGGAGTGGAACAACGGCGAGTTCCTGAACTACTGTGGTGAACACATGAACGACTGGATCGACTGTCTCGACGCGATCGAATCGCCCGCCGCGGAAACCGTGGAGGTGGCCGCCGATGACTGACGAACCGACCTCCAAGCGCCGACGTCGCCTGCTCGCGAGCATCGCGAGCGCCGGCCTCGTCGGCGTCGCCGGCTGTGGCGGTGGCGGCGGCACTGAAACCGAGGGCCCCGGGGGCGACGGCACCGACACGCCGACCGGCGGCAACCAGAGTATCGGCGACCCCGACTTCTCGGAGTTCCGTGGCTCGGGCGCGCTCGCCGAGGGCCGCGACGAGATCGGCGGCACCCGGATCGAGGAGCTGCCGAACCTCGAGGGCGAGCTCACGATCTACCTCGGCGGCGGGGAGGGCGGCCTCTACCGCGACCTCATCAACAAGTTCGAGGAGCTCTACCCCGACTTCTCGGCGACGCCGCGGGCCTCCGGCACCGCCGACGCCGCGAACACCCTCATCAGCGAGGGGTCGGCGACGCCGGCCGACGTGTTCTGGTCGGTCGACGCCGGCTCGCTCGCGGCCGTCGCCGCCGAAGACCTGACGACCGAGCTGCCGGGCGACGTGACCGACCCCGTGCCCGAGGAGTTCCACCCCAACGGCGAGTGGGTCGGCACCGCGGGCCGCGCCCGGGCGATCCCGTACAACACCGAGGCGCTCGACGAGAGCGACGTGCCGGACGACGTGATGGACCTCCCCGGCTCGGGCGTCGCCGCGAACATGGGCTGGGCGCCGACGTACGGCGCGTTCCAGGCGTTCATCACCGCGATGCGGATCACCGAGGGCGAGGACGCCACCCGCCAGTGGCTCCAGGACATGGTCGACGCCGGCGTCACCGAGTACGCCAACGAGTTCTTCGTCTCCAACGCCGTCGCCGACGGCGAACTGCAGGCCGGCTTCGCGAACCACTACTACGCGCTCCCGTGCAGGCCGCGCGGCCGAACGCGCCGATCGACCTCGCCTTCACCAGCGGCGACGCGGGCGCGCTGATCAACGTCGCCGGCGCCGCCGTGCTCTCGGCGAGCCCCCAGCAGGAGCTGGCGCAGAACTTCGTGCGCCACCTGCTCTCGGCCGAGGCACAGGAGTACTTCGCCACCCGCGCGTACGCCTACCCGATGATCCCGGGCGTGCCGCCCGTCGGTGGCCTCCCCCGTATCGACGAGCTCAACCCGCCGGCGTTCGACCTGGCGAAGCTCTCGAACATCGGCCCCACGGTGGACCTCATGCGGGAGGTGGGCGTGCTCTGATGGGCGCCGTCGGCGACGCCGCGGACGGGATCGCCGGGGTCCGCCAGCGACTCCGCCGCTTCCTGGGGCTGGGCGACGACGGCGTCTCGACGCCGCTCGTCCTGCTCTCGGGGGCGATCGCCGCCGCCGTCCTGTCGCCGCTGGTCTGGCTGCTGCTGCGGGCGAGCGAGGTGCCGACCGCCGAGGCGCTCTCGCTGATCGGCTCCTCGGGCGACGTGTTCGCCAACAGCCTCGCGCTCGTCGGCGTCGTCACGACGGCCTCCGTCACGCTGGGCGTGCCGCTGGCGGTGCTGACCGTCCAGACCGACCTGCCGTTCCGCCGGTTCTGGACGGTCGTCATCGCGCTCCCGCTGGTGATCCCCAGCTACGTCGGCGCGTTCGCGTACATCTCGGCGTTCGGCCCCGAGGGGGCACTCGCCGACGCGCTCGCGCCGTGGGGGATCCAGATCCCCGAGGTGTACGGGCTCGGCGGCACCGCGCTGGTGCTGACGCTGTTCGTCTACCCGTACGTGTTCCTCACGACCCGCGCGGCGCTGCTCTCCTTCGACGAGACGCAGCTTGAGGCGGCCCGCACGCTCAACGTCGGCTACCTCTCGGCGTTCCGCCGAGTGATCCTACCGCAGATCCTCCCCGCCGTGACCGCGGGCGGGCTGCTGGTCGCGCTGTACGCCCTTTCGGACTTCGGGACGCCATCGATCATGCAGTACGACGTGTTCACGCGGATGATCTACGTCGAGCTCAACAGCTTCGGCGACGGGCGGAACAACGCGACGCTGCTGTCGCTCCAGCTGCTGACGGTGACCGCCGTCGTCGTCGCGCTCGAGTCACGGATCGGAAGCGGCGAGGACTCCGGCTACGGCGCGGCATCGTCGTCGACGGCGATGATCTCGCTGGGCCGGCTACGCTGGCCGGCGATGCTGCTGCCGGCGCTGGTGTCGACGTTCACGCTGGCGCTCCCGGTCGGCATCCTGGCGATGTGGTTCGTCCGCGCGGAGGCGCTCGAGTACGACGTGGGGGGCCGCGCGTTCGAGTGGGGGTTCGCGCTCAACTCCGTCTACGTCGCCGCGCTCGCGGCGGCGGCGACGCTCGCGCTGGCGATCCCGGTCGCGTACTACTCGGGGCGCTCGCGGGCCCGGTTCGCGTGGCTGACCGAGCGCGCGACGTACCTCGGCTACGCGATGCCGGGGGTCGTGCTCGCGCTCGCGCTCGTGTTCTTCAGCAGCAACCAGCTGGCGGAGTGGTTCGGCCCCGCGGCCGCCCGGGCGGTGTACCAGTCGCTGCCGCTGCTGGTGTTCGCCTACGTCGTCCGCTTCCTCCCGCAGGCCGTCGGCGCGTCGCGCTCGTCGGTGCTGGGCGTCGACCCCTCGCTGCTCGGCGCGGCGCGCGTGCTGGGCGAGCCGCCGCGGCGGGTGTTCCGCCGGGTGACGCTGCCGCTGATCGCGCCGGGCGTGCTCGCGGGCGCCGCGCTCGTCTTCCTCACGACGATGAAGGAGCTCGACACGACGTTGATCCTGCACCCGACAGGGTTTACAACGCTGGTGACGTACATCTGGCGAGTTCAGGAGGGCGGCTACTACGGCCGGGCGGCGCTGCCGGCGCTGGTGCTGGTGGTGGTGTCCGGACTCTCGATGATCCCCCTCCTCGTTCAGGGACGCGACAAATGAGCAAGCAACCGACATCCACGACCGACGGGCCGAGGGCGGAGCGAGCAGCGGATCGCACCGACTCGACGGTCGCCGACGACGCCGACGCGGTGCTCGAGCTGTCGAACGTCGTGAAGGAGTTCGCCGGCGAGACCGCCGTCGACGGCGTCGACCTCACCGTCCGCGAGGGCGAACTGCTCACCCTGTTGGGCCCCTCCGGCTGCGGGAAGACGACGACGCTGCGCACCATCGCCGGCCTCGAGTCGCCGACGACGGGCACCGTGCGCGTCGCCGACGAGATCGTCGCCGGCGACGGCCGGGAGGTCCCCCCGGAGGAGCGCGACGTGGGGATGGTGTTCCAGGAGTTCGCGCTGTTCCCCCACCTCTCCGTCGCGGAGAACGTCGCCTTCGGCCTCGACGACCCCGACAGCGAGGCCGCCGACCGCCGCGTCGCCGACCTGCTCGAGCTGGTCGGCCTCGACGGCTACGGCGACCGGTCGCGACCGACCTCTCGGGCGGCCAGCGCCAGCGCGTCGCGCTCGCGCGCTCGCTCGCCCCGGAGCCGGACGTGCTGCTGCTCGACGAGCCGTTCTCGAACCTCGACGTGGCGCTCAGAGTCGAAATGCGCGAGGAGGTCGCCCGCATCCTCAACGAGGCCGGCGTCACCGCGGTGTCGGTCACCCACGACCAGGAGGAGGCGCTGTCGATCTCCGACCGCGTCGCGGTGATGTCCGAGGGCCGGATTGAGCAGGTCGGCAGCCCGGCGTCACTGTTCGAACACCCCGAGTCCCGCTTCGTCGCCTCCTTCCTCGGCCAGGCGAGCTTCGTCCCCGGGAAGATCACCGACAGCTCCGTGGACACGGTGATCGGCTCCTACGGTCGCGACCTGCTGGAGGGCGTCACCGACGAGTACGTCGGCGCCGAGGTCGACGTGCTGGTGCGCCCGGACGACCTCCGACTCAGCCCCGTCGACGGCGAGGCCGGCCCGATCTCCGCCGAGACCCAGCCCGTCACCACGGCCGACGGCGGCACGGCCGCGTCCTCGGCCGACGGGAAGGTGGTCCAGCGACAGTACACCGGCCCCTCCTTCGTCTACCACGTCCAGCTCGACGACGGTCCCGTCGTTCGCTGTCTGCACAACCACGCCGAGGAGGTCGAGATCGGCGAGCGCGTCAGCGTCCGACTGGTCGCCGACCACACGCTCGCCTGGTACCCCGCCGCGTAGATGTCCGGTCGGACCTCGTTCTCGGGTGCGCTCCCCTCGTCACTCTCGACGGCCGTCGACGCCGCCCGTGATCGACTGGATCGGGGGCGAGTCGCGATCCTCCTCCTGGGGCTGGTCGCCGCGGTCGTCTCCGTCCTCGTCGCGACCCGGGTGTTCCCGTACCACTCGCTCAACCACGACGAGGGCGTCTACCTCCAGCAGGCCGAGATGCTGCTCTCGGGGCGGCTGTTCCTGCGCCCGCCGGTCGACGGGCCGTTCCACCCGTGGTTCTTCGTCGTGAGCGAGCAGGGGCTGTACTCGAAGTACCAGCCCGTGCCGGCCGCCGTGTTCGCGCTCGGCCGGGTGCTCGGCGGCTACCCCCTCGCGCTCGCGGGCATCTCCGCGGGCGTCGTCGCCGGCACGGCCGCGCTCGCTCGCGAGCTGTTCGACTGGCGCGTCGGCGCCGTCGCCGGCGTGCTCGTGCTGGCGTCGCCGCTGTTCCTGATCCACGCCGGGGTGTACCTCCCCTACGCGGCCACGGCGGCGTTCGAGCTCTGCTTCGCCGTCGCCTACCTCCGCGGGGAGCGAACGGGGAGCCGCCGGATGGCCGCGGTCGCCGGCGGCGCGATCGCGACCGCCTTCTTCGCCCGGCCGTACACCGCGGTGCTGTTCGCGACGCCGTTCATCCTCCACGCGCTCGTGACGCTGCTGCGCTCGGGCGCGTGGCGGACGCCGTTCGCGGACGTGACCGCCGAGCAGCGCGCGCTGTTCGGGCGCCGGCTCGCGACGGCCGGGCTCGGGATCGTCGGCGTGCTGGCCGCGCTGGCGTACAACCTCGCCCTCACGGGCGAGCCGCTCGTGTTCCCGTACCAGGCGTTCGCGCCCGAGGACGGGATCGGCTTCGGCCACCGCGAGATCCTGGGCCACGAGGAGAACTACACGCTCGAACTCGGGATCGAGTCGAACCGCCGCGTGCTCACCCAGCTGTTCACCGACTGGGTGGCGATGGGCGTCGTCGGCGTCGCACTCGCCGCCGCGGGCGTCGTCGCGGCCGCCGCCTCTGCGATCCGTGGACGCCTCCGGGACGCGGGCGACCGCGCGTCGACGGCGCTCGTGGGCCGGCGCGCGGTCGTCGCCGGCACGTTCGTCTCGATCGCGGCGGGCAACGTCGCGTTCTGGGGGAACTTCAACATCCTCGGCGCGCTCGGCGTGGAGGACGACGGGCTGATCCACAGCCTCGGCCCGTACTACCACTACGACATGCTCGTGCCGACGGCGGTGTTCGGCGCCGTCGCCGCGGTCTGGGCGGCCGACTGGCTGGGGAGCACCGCGGCGCCCCGACTCCCCGAACGGGCCACGGCCGAGCGTGTCGCCGCGGCCGCGATCGTCGTCGCGGCGGGCGTCGCCGCCCCCGTCGCGGCCGGGGCCGCCGAGCGACCGCTCGAACACAACGCCGAGATCAGCGGGGAGCTCGCGGCCGCCTACGAGCCGTTCGAGGACGAGGGCGGGCTCTCGATGGGCAACGCCGCGATCGGCGGGAACCAGACCGAGGAGAAGACGCTCACTTTCCTCCCGCCGGTGTACGGGCCGTGGCTGAACCACCCGTTCCAGGCGGTCCGGAACGATCCCGACTTCGACGGGCCGTCGCTGTACGCCATCGGTGACTACGACGAGCTCGACGTCGCCGCCGCGAACCCCGACCACGAGCTCCGGCGCTACGTGATCCGCGGCGCGTGGAACCCCGTCGACGGCGAGGACGTGACCGCCGAACTCCGCCCCGTCGAGCGCGTGTCGGGCGAGTCGGTCCGGCTCGACGCCGCCGTCGGCGTCCCCGAGACCGCGGAGTCCGTGTCGATCCGGGCGGGCGGCGACGGCGGGGAGACGTACGCCGCCGGGAACGCTAGCGGGGGGTCGCTCGAACTGACGCTCACCGTCGACGAGGCGACGGCGACGCTCGCGGGCGAGGGGATCCGCGAGCCCGGGACGTTCGACGTGGAGGACCGCGACGAGCTCCACGTCACCGTGTTCGTCTCCACCGGGCCGAGCACCGGGTTCAGCTACCAGCTCGTGTTCCCGGTCGACACGGGTGGCGAGGAAGTGCGCGCGCTCTCGGCGACCCGGGAGCGCTGTCCCGTGCCGGACCGCTGCGTGCCCGCGGGGCTGGGACCGTCGCCGCCCGGCCAGTTCGCGAACACGACCGTCGAAGCGGTTCCGGGGGAGTGACCGCTACTGCTGGTCCGGGTCGGGCCTGACGCGGTCCCGGATCGGCTCCCACCACCAGCGCCACTTCCAGACGAACAGCGCGCCGCCGATCCACAGCGAGGCCCACAGAACTGCGACATCTCCAGTGTAGAGCCCGTAAGCCGGCAGTACGACGAGGAGGGTGACGAAGAGGAGGAGTCGGGTGGGGAGGATTTCGTCGCGGGACACGTCGGGAGTCGGGCCGGACGTGACAAAAAAGCCGAGTTCCCGCCGACGCGCCTCAGAACAGGTTCGTCAGCTGCCGCTTGCGCTCCTGGGCACACACCCGGAGGATCGAGCCGCCGATCTCGGCGCCGCCGGAGAACGGGTCGAGCTTCGTCTCGCCGAGGCGCTCGTCGTAGGCGATCGGCTCCTCGCGAACGTCGTAGCCGCGCATGACGGGGCGGATCAGCAGCTCGGCGGAGAGCCCGGTGTTCTCGGTCCAGGTGATCTCCTCGATAACCTCCTCGCGGTAGGCGCGCATCCCCGTCGTCACGTCGTGGAGATACTCCCCCGAGAGCACGCTCGACAGCCCGGCGAACGCGTAGTTGCCGAACCGGTTCATCGTCGGCATCGTGTCCGCGCCGTGGTACAGCCGGTCGCCGCTGACCACGTCGTACCCCTCGTTGATCAGCTCGAGGAACTCCGGGATGCGCTCCATCGGGTAGGTGCCGTCGCAGTCGGTCGTGATCCGCACGGGGTTGGTCGCCGACAGCAGCGCCTCGCACACCGCGTAGCCGTACCCCTGGGGCTCCTGCTCGATCACGGTCGCGCCGTGGTCGCGGGCGATCTCGGCGGTGCCGTCGGAGGAGCCGTCGACGACGACCACTTCGGCCTGGCCGTCGGTCGCTTCCTCGATGTCCTCGAGGACTGGACCGATCGCCTCTGCCTCGTTGTAACTGCCCATCACGACGCTCACGTCGTCGAGCCCGTAGTCGCTCATGGGTAGCGCGACGGGCCGGACTGGTTTAGGCTTGCCGAAACCATCTGTAGAACCCCCCGGTGCTTACCGGAGCGAACCGGCTTTAAGGCCTCACGGAGCAACGTTCGGGTATGGATCTCGAACTCGACGGCACGAGTGCACTAGTGACGGCATCGAGCAGCGGCCTCGGGAAGGCGTCGGCGACGGCGCTGGCCCGCGAGGGCGCGAACGTGGTCGTCAACGGCCGGGACGAGGAGCGACTCGCCGACGCGGTGGCGGAGATCGACGCCGTCGGCGACGGCGAGGTCGTCGGCGTCCAGGGCGACCTCACCGAGAAAGACGACATCGAGCACCTCGTCGACCGCACCGTCGAGGAGTTCGGCGGCATCGACACGCTGGTCACCAGCGCCGGTGGCCCGCCCAGCGGGGCGTTCATGGACACCGACGACGAGGACTGGTACCAGGCGTTCGACCTGCTGGTGATGAGCGCGGTCCGCACCGTCCGCGCGGCCGCGCCGCACCTGAAGGAGTCCGACCAGGGGACGATGACGTTCGTCACCTCCCGCTCGGTGAAGGAGGCGATCGACTCGCTGGTGCTGTCGAACTCCGTCCGGATGGCCGTGATCGGCCTCGAGAAGACGCTCTCGAAGGAGCTCGCGCCCGAGGTGCGCTCGAACGCGGTGCTGCCGGGCCCCCACGAGACCTCCCGGATCGAGGACCTCGTCGAGCAGGCCGTCGAGCGCGGCGACTACGACGACTACGAGGAGGGGCTCGCCGACTGGGGCGACGGGATCCCGATCGAGCGCATCGGCGACCCGATGGAGCTCGGCGACGCCGTCGCGTTCCTCTCCTCGCCGAAGTCCTCGTACATCAACGGCGTCGCGCTGCCCATCGAGGGCGGCGCCGGCGCGAGCAACCTCTGAACCGGGCGACCGTCGCTCGGTAGTTCCGTTTTCGCCTTTCGGTCGTCGACGACGCGTAGCCAGGGCTCACGAGCCGAGAGTTACTGGGATCCCACGAATAGCCGTCGCTCAGCGTGTCGAGCAGACGGGGTAGGCCAGTCAGTCGACCCCGACGTGCGAAGCACGCGGGGCGAAAGGAACTGCTGACCGTGCCGTCCACCTCCAGTTCCCGGCTATCGCTACAAAACCCCTCCGGTACGCCGACCTCGGGCCGGTACCCCCGGGCGCGGCTCACTCGGTGGGTAGGGACGCCCCACATTCGGGGCACTCCTCGTCGACGACGGTCACCTGGAGGTCACACTCGGGGCAGTAGTCGCGGTAGCACGCGTCGTCGCCCATAGTCAACGGTTCGGGTTCCCACCGGAAATAGCCCGACGCTGGGTGACCTGCCCGCGACCCCCTGTCGGGCAGTCGAGCCCTGCGCGGTCGATCACCACCGCCAACAGCGCACGTTCGTCGTTCCTCGCGAGCGGACGTTCTTTTCCAGAGACGTTTGCTGCAGTACATTTATCTGGCAATCGGTAACATGGACCGTTTGGTGGTGTTCAGGAATGTCCGACGAGACAGAAGAAAACAGTGCGTTCGGCAGTACCGTGACCCGGCGGGCGTTCGGGAAGGCCGTCGGTGCGACGCTGTTCGCTGCAGCCGCGGAGCCGGCCGTCGCCGACGACCTGCGTGGGAACGAGCGCGTGACTGACGTGGCGTCGACGACCGACGCTATCGACGAGTCGTTCACGCCCGGGGAGTGGCTCACCGTCGCCCCGTTCCAGTACCAGCGCCGGGACACCGAAGTGGGCTGGCTGTTCCCGGACGGCGGTGCGGGGGCGACCGCGACCGGGTCGACGCCCCCTAGCGGCGGCGACGAGCTGCCGTCCGCGTACGCCGCCGGCAGCACCGTCGAGTGGCGCGAGCAGTTCGTCGACGGCACGACGATCGGGTTCCCGCAGGCCGCGAGCGAGATCGACCCGACCGGCGGCGACGTAATGTCGCTGTACGGCGAGCCCGGCCTGTTCGACGACTTCCAGGACTGGTACGGGGTCGGCGGCATCCTCTACGGCGTCGGCTACGCGTTCACCAGCTTCGAGATGGACGCACCAGCGCGGGCGATGCTCGAGACCGACGCGACCGTCTGGCTCAACGGTCAGAAGTACGAGGCGCCGCCGACCGGCGTCGTGTTACAGGAGGGGCGGAACTACTTGCTGGCCAAGCAGACGCTCACCCTCGGCCAGCTGGGTTCGATCAGCCTGACGTTCCGCCCGCCGGAAGCGCCGGTCGAGGTTGACGAACTCGACGCCTTCCGCGGGACGCCCCAGAACGTCGTCGTGCCGGATCTCCGGGTCGGTGAGGACGACACCGACCTCCCGGCCTCCGTCCGGGTCACGAACACGACCGCCGAGCCGATCGAGGGAGCGACGCTGTCGTTCGCACCCGACAGCGACGTGCTGGTCGAACAGACGGTCGAGATCGACCCGCCGCTGGCGCCGTTCGAGACCCGTCGCGTGAACACGCGCGTGCAGTTGCCCGGAGCGACCGACGGCGCCGGCGGCGACACGGGCGGTGAGAAGTCGCTGCCGGCCTCCGAACGCGCGGCCGAGCGGGCGTCCCGGAGCGCCGGCGAGTCGACGCTCCCCTCGCAGGCGATGGCCAATACCGAGGCCGCGGAGGCGATGCGCGCGTCCGACAGCGAGGGGGCGTACGCCGAGTCCACGGACGCCGAGACGGTGACGCTGTCGTTCGACGACAGCACGATCACGGTCTCGGCGCGGGTCACCGTCGGCGAGGCGATTCACGCTCGCGACGTGCCGATCCGCGTCCGCGGCGCCGACGAGCCCCGGCGGCAGTCGACGTTCAGCTCCCGACACGACGATAGCGTGCAGACGTTCGCGTTCCGGAAGCCGAGCAACTACGGGAACGGCTCGGGCCCGTGGGACCTGATCGTCTCGCTCCACGGGGCGAACGTCCCCGCGATCAACCAGGCCGGCGCGAACAACACGCGGGAGGACGCGTTCGTCGTCGCCCCCTCGGCACGCGGCCCGGTGAACTACGACCACGAGGACCTTGGCCGCCTCGACGACCTGGAGGCGATGGACGTGATGCGGGAACGCTACGAAATCGACGACGCGGGCGTCTACCTCAGCGGTCACTCGATGGGGGGCCACGGGGCGTGGCACGTCGGACTCACTCACTCCGGCGAGTTCGCCGGGATCGGCCCCTCGGCCGGCTGGACCGACCACGAGACGTACATCAACACCGTCTGGGGGCG
This sequence comes from Halolamina rubra, assembly GCF_000739555.1. Lineage (GTDB taxonomy): Archaea > Halobacteriota > Halobacteria > Halobacteriales > Haloferacaceae > Halolamina > Halolamina rubra. Next base: position 88,717 of record NZ_BBJN01000035.1, on the reverse strand, counting down.
CGACAAACTCCACACCTACCCGCGGCTGAAGGCGGTGAAGGAGACCTCGCTCCAGAAGAACCTCGCGATGCCGAAGGCCCACAACGCCGCCGACGGCAACACCGGCGTCTTCGCGCTCCACGGGGGTGAGGACCCGACGGTGCCGCCGATGATGCCGCGGAGCTACATCCGGACGCTGGCGAACGAGGGGCTGACCGTCGACGGCGAGGTCGGTCAGCGCCACTCGAAGCCGGACCCCGACGAGGTCGACGCCGCCTACCTCGAGGTCCCCGGTGCCGGCCACTGGTGGGACCAGGGGATCGGCCCCGGGAACGACGGCGTCAACCACCCCGACATGTGGTCGTACCTCCGGGCGAATCGGAACGAACCCTACCCCGAGCGGGTCAGCTTCTTCACGACGAACCTGCGGATCGAACACGAGAAACACTGGGTCCGCGTGCTCGAGCAGGAGACGGTCCACGCCCCCACCCGGGTCGACGCCCGCGTCACCGGGGACGGGATCGAGATGACGACCGAGAACGTCGCGAAACTCGAACTCGACACGCGGGTGCTGGAGGAGACCGACGGCCGGAGCGCGCGGCAGGTTCGGGTCGACGGCGAGGCGGCGTCGCTCCCGAACGCCGAGCGCACGGTCGTCGACGCCAGCGACGGCGTCCAGGCCGGTCGTCCCTCGGGGAAGGGCCGGGGCAGCAGGCGCAAGGGCCCCGATCAGTACGGGCCGCTCGCCGAGGTCCACTACGACCCGTACCTGCTGGTGTACGGCACGGGGGGCGACGACGAGGAGACGGCGGCGAACCGGAACCTCGCGAACGTGCGGTCCCAGCGGCTGGTCGACCGCGCCCGTGCGCCGGCCCCGGTGGTTCCGGACACGGCCGTCGATCGCGCCGACTACGAAGCGTACAACCTGGTGCTGTTCGGCCGCCCGAGCTCGAACTCGGTGTACGACGACCTCCGGAACGCGTTCCCGATCGACGTGGGCGAGGGCGAGGTCAGCCTCGGCGGCGAGACGTACACGGGCGATCTGGGCGTCGAGTTCGTCTACCCCAACCCGCGGAGCGACCGGCTGGTGCAGGTATCCACGGGGAGCACGCTCCGCGGCGCACGCCTGACTCGCGCCCGGAACTGGATCCCCACACAGACCGCGACCGCGGACTACCACGTGTTCGACGACACGGTGCGCTACCAGAAGTGGAACGCCTCCGTGGCCGCCGGGTTCTTCGACGAGAACTGGGAGCTGTCGGAGGAGCTTGGCGTGCTCAGAAACATCGAGCACGAGCACTGACCGCCGACGGCCCCCTCGCCGGTTCTTTCGACGGGGCTCCCCGCCGGGCGACCGAACTACGCCTCGTCGACCATGCCGCCGAACGTCGACTCGGCGTCGGCGGGCACGTCGAAGTCGTGGTAGTGCTCGCCCTTCTCCTTGCTCAGGATGTTCAACGCCGCGGCGGCGCCGTCGCCCGCGGAGATCACCGCCTGCCACTCCTCGGCACGGACCATCGCGCCCGTCGCGTAGGCGTTCTCGACGCTGGTCTCCATCGTCACGTCGGCGTCGACGACGCCCTCGTCGGTGAGTTCACAGCCCAGCGACTCGGCGAGGTCGCGGTTCGCGCCGGTCGCGAGCACGACGTACGGCGCCTCGTACTCGCCGGCCTCCGTGGTGACGGCGAACCCGTCGCCGGCCTCGGTCACGTCGGTCACCTCCTCGCCCTGCTTGCGGTCGACGCCGAAGCTGTCGACCTGCGTGTGCAGGGTGTCGAGGAACGCCGTCCCGTCCTGCGAGCCGACGCCGGGGTAGTTGAACAGGTGGGCCTTGTGCATCCACGTCTTGTCGGTGTCGAACACCGTGGTCTCGAGGCCGTTCTTCTCTGCGAACAGTGCCGCGCTCAGACCGGCGGGGCCGCCGCCGACGACGATAACGTGTGTCACACCGTTCGTTTCGGTCGCTCGTCCCCTAACTCTTTGCACGGTGCCAGTTCCGCCCCGTCGCCGTCCGACCACGCTTCGGCGTCGTGCGCGACGCCAGCGTCGGTAGCGACACGCCGCCGGCTGTTTTCAGCAGTGATACTCCCCATAAAAGGTTTAACAGTAGTACCGTCGTCGAAACGAGCGAATGCTGGAGCGCAGCTACTCGCGAACCGGCGCGTTCGGCGAGCTGCTGCTCGTCGCGTCGGTTCTCACCCTGGTGCCGTCGTGGGTCGGCGGCGCCGAGATGCTCGCGGCGGTCGGGATGGGCGACCTCCCCGCGATCGCCGTGGGCGGCGCGTTCGCGTGGGGTCGCGGCGCCCTCTCGGCGGCGATCCTGCTGCGACGCTGGCGCCGCGGCTCGCTGATCCTGAGCGAGCGCTGGTTCCGCGACGCCCTGGAGACGGCGGCCGGGCAGAGCCGGCTGGCGGCGTACCCGACGCCGGCGCCCGGCCGTTTCTCGCTCTCCGCCGGCGGCGCGGCCTCCGTCTGATTCTCCCCGCCGAGAACGAACGCTTTACCCGGCGGCGCGGCCCATCCCGACCATGGACGCGGCAGTCGTCGCCCGGAACGTGACGAAGCGGTACGGCGACACCGTCGCCGTCGACGACGTCTCGCTGTCGGTGCCCGCGGGGACGGTGTTCGGGCTCATCGGCCCCAACGGCGCCGGGAAAACCTCTCTCGTGCGCTGTCTCACCGGCACGACCGCCTACGACGGCGACGTGTCGCTGCTCGGGTCGGCGCCCGAACGGGTCGAGCGCGCCCGGATCGGCCTGCTCCCGCAGTCGTTCTCGCCGCCCGAGCGCCTGACCGTTCGGGAGCTGCTGGGCTACTACGCGAACCTCTACGACGAGTCCCGCGACGTCGATTCGGTGATCACGGAGGTCGGGCTGGCGGACGCGGCCGACACCTGGTACGAGGAGCTCTCCGGCGGCCAGCAACGGCGCGCCTGCGTCGGGATCACGCTGGTCAACGACCCGGACGTACTCTTTCTCGACGAGCCGACGACGGGGATCGACCCCACGGGGCGGCGCGACCTCTGGACGCTGATCGAGGAGCTCGCCGCGGCGGGGACGACGGTGTTTCTCACCAGCCACTCGATGGACGAGGTCGAGCGCCTCGCGGATCAGGTGGCGATGCTGGCCGACGGCCGGGTGATCGCCGAGGGGTCGCCGAGCGCGCTCGTCGCCGAGCACGGCGGCGACTCCCGACTGGTCGTCCGGACCGAGGCCGGCGCCGACCGCCTCGCCGACGCGCCGTTCCGGGTCGAGGCGTCGGCGGGCCGGCTCACCCTCCACGGCGTCGACGCGACGCGGATCGACGACGCCGTCGACGCGCTGGCGGCCGCGGGGATCGAGTACGAGTCGTTCACCTGGACCGAGCCGACGCTCGAGGACGTGTACCTCGAACTCACGGGGCGGGCGTTCGCCGGCGGCGCGTCGGTCGACGAGCCGGGGGGCTCGGCTGTCGAGCCTGCGGAGGTGGAGCGATGAGCCGAGCCGGGCGGATCGCCAGCGAGGCCCGGGCGGGCGCGAAGGCGTTCCTGCGCCGGCGGACGGCGGTGTTCTTCACCTTTTTCTTCCCTGTGATCATCGTCCTGATCTTCGGCGTGCTCGTCGGCACCCAGCCCACCGGCGGCGGCCTGTTCGCCGAGCCGCCGGGCTACTACCTGCCGGGCTACCTCGCCGTCGTCGTGCTGTTCACGCCGCTGTCGCGGGTGGGCAGCGAGTTCGCCCGCCACCGCGAGGGGAGCCGCTTCGAGAAGCTGGCGACGACGCCGCTGCGGCGCTGGGAGTGGCTGTTCGCCCACACGCTGGTGAACGTGCTCGTCATCGGCGCCGCCTCGCTGCTGATCTTCGGGCTCGTGGTCGCGCTGGTCGACGCCCAGATCGCCGTCGGCGCGCACCTGCTGCTGCTGATCCCGTTCGTCGCGCTCGGCGTGGCGCTGTTCTGCGGGCTCGGGGCGATCCTCGGCCGGCTCGCGGACTCCCAGGACGGCGTGATCGCCGCGAGCAACTCGGTGGCGCTCCCGCTGCTGTTCCTCTCGGAGACGTTCGTCACCCCCGAGCTGCTGCCGGCGTGGTTCCGCCCGATCACGAACCTCTCGCCGCTGACGTACTTCGCCCGCGGCGTGCGCTACCTGACGTACGAGCGCGTCTCGATCCCCGTCGTCGGCGCCACGGACCCGACGACGCTCGCGCTGTTCCAGCTCGCCGTGCTGGCGGTGCTCTCGCTCGCGTTCTTCGTCGCCGGGGCGTACGCGGTCCCGCGGACGGACTGACCTCCCGGACCGACTGACCCTGCGACCCCCTCTCGCCGCCGCGGTGGGCGGCTCGGAGCGACGAGATTTATGGACGTTCCGCGAGCAGCGGGCGTATGGCCGAACCTGAACGCCCGCACGAGGCGGCTGGCGGTATCGTCTTCTTCCGAACCGAGAACCGCGAGGGGGTCGTCGACTGGTACCGCGACGTGGTCGGCGCCGAGACGTGGCTCGAACAGCCGGGCTGTACGATCCTCGAGTTCGAGGGGTTCCGGTTCGGGCTCTGTGACGGCGAGGCGACGGAGACCGAGGGGATCCTGACGTTCGTCTACGACGACGCCGCGGCCGTCGACGCGATGCACGAGCGCGTCGGCGACGCCGCCGACGAGGCGCCACACGAGAACGAGACGTACGACATCTACCAGTTCTTCGCGACCGACCCCGACGGCCGGACCGCGGAGTTCCAGACGTTCCGCTAGTCGAGCGCCGCGAGCAGCTCGTCGACCTCCGCCTCGGTGTTGAACGCGTGCAGCGACGCCCGGACCGCCTCGGGGTCGGGCAGCGTCCGCACGTACACGTCCGACTCGGCGAGTCGCTCGACCGTCGCCTCGGGGTCGTCGACCGCGAACGTCACCAGTCCGGACTCGTACGCCTCGGGGGAGATGAGGCGATCGCCCAGCCCCGCCTTCAGTCGGTCGGTCAGGCGCTCGATCTCGGACTGGATCGTCTCGAAGCCGAGCTCCGCCACGATCTCGATCGCGGCCTCGGCGCCGACGTACGGCGCGGGGCTGGTCGTCCCCACCTCGAACCGCATCGCGCCGGCTTTGAACGCCGGGTCGTCGTCGCCGGGCGCCTCGACGGAGCGGTAGCCGACCTGCGCCGGGCGGAGGCGCTCGGCGACCTCGCGGTCGACGTACAGCACGCCCGCGCCCCACGGGCCGAGCAGCCACTTGTGGCAGGCGCCGACGACGAAGTCGGCGCCCCACTCGCGCACGTCGAGCGGCTTCTGTCCGAACGTCTGGACGGCGTCGACGAGCACGAGACAGTCGTGCTCGTGGGCGATCTCGACGATCTCCGCGATCGGGAGCTGGGTGCCGTAGTTCCAGGTGATCGAGCTCAGACAGAGCAGCCGCGCGTCGTCGACGGCCGCGGCCAGCGCGTCCAGGTCGACGCGCCCGTTCTCGGTCTCGAGCACCTCCACGTCCACGCCGCGGTCCCGCAGGTTCCACCACGGGAGGACGCCGGCGCTGTGTTCGAGATCCGTCCGGACGACCGTGTCGCCGCGCTCCCAGTCGATCGCCGCCGCGACCCGGGCGATCCCGTCGGAGGTGCTCTCGGTGAGCGCGACCTCCTCGGGGTCGGCGTTCAGGAAGCCGGCGAACGTCTCCCGGGCGCCGTCCAGCGCGTCGAACGCGGCGGGGTAGGCGCCCTCGTTCACCGGCGCCTCGGTCTCGTGGTAGGCGACGAACTCGGCGACGGCGTCGACTACTGACTGGCTCGCGGGGCCGGACGCGCCCGTGTTGAGGTACGTTCCTGACTCACACACCGGGATATCCGCTCGGAGCTCCTCGGGGGTCATGGGCTCGATCCGGACCGGAGCCACCTGAATCTGCCGTCACGGTCGGTCGACCCGCCGGACGCGGTCGGCGTCGACGGCGACGCCGGGGGAGTAGTGCGCCAGCGGCTCGGCGTCCGGGCGCTCGAACCCGTTGACCTCGAACAAATCCGTCGAGCGGAGGTCGAGCTCGGCCTCGTACACGCCCCACGGGAGGTGTTCCACGTCGCCGTAGAGCAGGTCCAGATCGGCGTCCGTCCCGTTTTTCGCGTCACCGCCGGCGAGGTAGAACCGGTAGTTCTCCACGAGGAACTGTTCGAGCGTCCCGGACTCGGGGACGAACCGCTCGCCCGCCGGGGCGTAGCTGGCGTCGAAGTGCGCGTCGGGGACGCCCGTGTGGGCCCGGTGGCTGACGAACTCCACGCGGCGCTCGTAGGGGGGTTTCTCGCCCGGGTAGGCGCCCTCGCGGTCGATCGCCATGTGGGCACGGTAGTACGGCAGCTGGTAGAACTGGCGGGCGATCCGGACGCTCAGTCGGTCGGCCGCGTCGAGGTTGAAGAAGTAGATCCCCTCGCCGCCGTCGGGGCCGTCGACGTACGTCCGGAGGTTCACCTCGCCGAAGCTGCGCCCCAGCGGTCGCGGCACCCCTCGCGGCCGGATGTCCTCCATCACGAACGCGACGATCCCGAGCCACGCGCTGCCGTCGTGGGTGCGGGCGGTCAGCCCCGGCGGCAGCCGGTCGTCGACGACCCCGGCGTCGACGGGCCAGTGGGCGAACAGCGCGTCCCGCCAGCCCATCGAGACGTAGTGGCGCTCCATGGCGGTGGTACGGCCGTCGCCCCTTTGCCGGTGTCGGTGGGATGAGTCAAACGGTTCTTTGTGGCTAGCCAACGTTTTACCGGGTCCCCGACGCAGGGGTCGGTATGCGACGAAACCGCACGCTGGCCGCGGTCGCGCTGGCCTGCCTGCTCGTGCTCGCGGGCTGTACGGGGGCGGGTAACGGCGACGGCGCCACCCAGGCGGCGCTCGACGGCGGCGAACCCACGTACGACCAGGCGACCGGGACGCCGGTCGAGGAGGACTCGGCGTCGTCGGCGAGCGACCGGATGCGGATCTACACCGCCAACCTCGCCGTCCGCGTCGACGCGTTCGAGCCGAGCCGGTCGAACCTCTCGGCGGCCGTCGAGGCCCACGGCGGCTACGTCGGGAACTCCCAGATCACGACGAACGAGCGGGACGAGGAGACCTACCGCGACGGGCGGTTCACCTACCGCGTCCCCGCCGAGAACTACTCCGCGTTCCTCGAGGCGGTCCGCGCGGAGGGGACGGTCGTCCGCGAGGAGGAGAACGTCCAGGACGTGACCGGCCAGCACGCCGACCTCGAGGCGCGGCTGGAGAACCTCCGCGCCGAGCGTGACCGACTGCGCGAACTGTACGAACAGGCGAACGACACCGAGGACGTGCTGGCGGTCCAGCGCGAGCTCTCCGACGTGCAGGGCGAGATCGAGCGCACCGAAGCCCGGCTCGAGACGCTGGAGAACCGCGTCGCCTACGCCACGGTGACGGTCGAGCTTCGGGAGGAGCGCCCCGACGACCCGGCCGTCGACGACCGCTGGTACGACACCGGCGTGATCGCCGCCTTCCTCGAGTCCGTCGACGGCGCGATCGTCGCGCTCCGGGCGCTGGTCGTCGGGATCGCGTACGCGCTCCCCTACCTGATCGCCTTCGGCGTCCCGCTGTTCGGGCTCGGGATCGTGTTCAAGCGGTTCGTCGTCGGCGAGCGCCCCTCGATCCGCGGCGGCGGTGGTGGCGGCGAGGGTGGGCCGGCGAGCGAGAGCGAACCCCCCGGCGAGGCCGAACCGCCGAGCGACGACGACTCCGAGTAGCGCGCCCGCTTCCGCTTGCCGAACCCTTTTCGCGGTGCCGGCTAACCTCGCGGGTGATGAGCGAACTCCCACTCGACGCGTACTACGACCTCACGCAGGTCGGCGAGGTCGCCGTCTCCCCGGACGGGGAGCGGGCGGCGTTCACGACCACCGAGTACGACCCCGACGCCGACGAGTCGGTCGAGTCGCTGTTCGTCGCGCCCACCGACGGCAGCCGCGACCCGCACCGACTCACCCGGGTCGCCGGCGCCGACAGCCCGAAGTGGTCGCCCGACGGCGACCGCCTCGCCTTCCTCGCGGCCCGCGACGAGGACAGCGACCTCCGGGTCGGCCGGGAGAGCGAGGACGAAGACGAGGAGGAGGACGAGGCGGACGAGAACGGCGGCAACGGCGGCGAGGGCGAGGAGGAACCGAAGTCGCAGGTCTGGGCGTTCGACCTCGCGCTAGGGGGCGACGCCGCCCAGCTCACCGACTTCGAGGAAGGGGTCCGGGAGTTCGACTGGGCGCCCGACGGCGAGCGACTCGTCGTCACCGCCCGCGACCCGACAGACGCCGAGTCGGCGTACCTCGAGGAGCGGCGCGACGGCGGCCCCGTCGAGACCGAGCGCGTCCAGCACAAGCTCGACGGCGTCGGCTACCTCGACACCGTCACCAGCTACCTGTTCGTGGTGGGCGAGGACGCCGTGCTCGGCGACGACGCGGCCGACGCCGAGTCGGCCCGCAAGCTCGAGGACGCCTACGGCCGCGGCGCGTTCGAGGGGCTGAGCGGCCTCCAGCCCAACTGGGGCGCCGGCGGCGAGATCGCCTTCGTCTCCTACCGCGGCGACGACCCCGACAGCACGCTCGTCACCGACGTGTTCACGGTCTCGCCCGAGGGCGGCGACGCGACGGCGATCACCGACGGCGACCTGACCTGCAACGCGCCGACGTGGTCGCCCGACGGCGAGCGGCTCGCGTTCTCCGCTGGCGACGACACGAACTGGTGTATCCCGACCGAAGCGCGGGTGTGGGACGGCGAGGAGCACGTCTCGGTGACGGGCGACCTCGATCGCACGCTCGCCCGGAGCTCGTCGTTCGAGTGGGTCGACGACGAGACGTTCTACACGCTCGTCGGCGACGAGGCCCGGACGCGGGTGCTCGAGTGCGACGCGGCCGCGGCGGACTGGGAGCGAACGTTCGAAGCGCAGGGCGACGACCGCGCGGTCACGGGGCTCGCCGTCGACGGCGACACGGCCGTACTGGGGCTCGCTCACCCCGGCGAGGGCCACGACCCCTACGCGCTGCCCGCCGACGATCTCGCGGCCGAGGAGGAGCCCGACTCGCTGACGCGGCTGGCCGAACTCAACGCCGACCTCACCGAGGAGTACGAGATGCCCGAGGTCCGACGGGTCACCTTCGAGAACGACGGCTGGGAGATCTCCGGCGTGCTGTACCACCCGCCCGACTACGAGCCCGGCGAGTCCGACCCGGCGCCGACGGTGTGTGCGATCCACGGCGGCCCCGTCTCCTACGACGAGCCCACGTTCGACTTCACCCACGCCGCCTTCACCTCGCGCGGCTACCTCGTCTTCCGCCCGAACTACCGCGGCGGCTCCTCGTTCGGCCGGAAGTTCTGCGAGACGCTCCACGGCCAGTGGGGCACCGTCGAGGCCAGCGACATCGCCGCCGGGGTCGAGGAGCTGGTCGACCGCGGCTGGACCGACCCCGACCGCGTGTTCGGCCACGGGTTCTCCTACGGCGGGATCGCGCAGGGGTTCCTGGTGACGCAGTACCCCGACCTGTTCACTGCCGCGGCGCCGGAGCACGGGATCTACGACCTGCGCTCGGCGTACGGCACCGACGACTCCCACATCTGGATGGAGAACGAGTACGGCTACCCCTGGGAGAACCCCGACGCGATCGACGCCTCCTCGGCGATCACCGACGTCGGGAACGTCGAGACGCCGCTTTTGGTCGCCGCCGGCGGCGAGGACTGGCGCTGCCCGCCCTCTCAGTCCGAACAGCTGTACGTCGCCGCCCAGCAGGCCGGCGCGGAGTGTCGGCTGGTCGTCTACGGCGACGAGCACCACAACGTCGGCGACCCCGACCGCGCGATCCACCGGCTCGAGGAGATCACCTCGTGGTACCGCCGGCACGATCCCGACGTGAGCGATCCGGACGCCGACGACCCCCACGGTCGGGCGTCCGAAGAGTAGTCGGTCCGCCTGCGACTCACTCCTCCTGCCACTCCCGGCGGGCGCGTTCGAGGTTCTCCGCCCCGCGATCTGCGTGGAGTGTGGGTGCGCTGAACCCCGCGACGACGGCGGCGAACGCCAGCGCGGCGAGCGCCGACAGCAGCGGCGTGGGCTGGCTGAGTAGCGCGGTGCCGACCCCCGACAGCCAGAGCAGGAAGCCGTAAACCGCAGCGAGAATCAGCGACAGAAGCACGCCGAGCCCGTCGAACGCCCTGACCGCGTAGCCGAGAGTCGCGGCCACGAACACGTACGGCAGCGGCGCGAACGAGCGCAGCGCGAACCCCTCGCCGACGGCGAAGAACACCGCGACGAACAGCGCCGCCAGCAGCGGCACCAGCCGCAGCAGCGCCGCCCAGAACGACCAGTACGTCACCGGCCGCTCGACGGTCAGCCAGCGGTTCAGGCGCTCCGGGAGCCACGACACGCTGGGCATGGCTCTCCCGATGGCGTGCGGAACCTAAAACGTGTTCGTCGAGTTACCCGTCGCCGTCCTCGTCGACGATCACGACCTCGCCGTCCTCGACGCGGACGTTGATGAGCGACTTGTAGTCGACCTCGCCGTCGAGCTCGTTCTCGCCGGCCTTCTTGATCACGGTGATCACGTCCGTCACGTCGGCGCCGATGCCGTCGAGCGCCTCGCAGATCGCCGAGAGCGTGCCGCCCGTCGAGAGCACGTCGTCGATCACCAGCACGGAGTCGCCCGCCTGCACGTCGTTGATGTACATCTCCGACTCGGAGTAGCCGGTCTGCTGGGAGAGCGACACCTCGCCCTCGAGCCCGTACTGGCGCTTCCGGATGACGACGATCGGCACGTCGCTCATCAGCGAGAGCGCGGTGGAGATGTGGATCCCCATCGCCGCCGGGGTGACGATCTTGTCCACGTCTTCCAGCTCGACCTTTCGGGCGATCTTGATGCTGATCTCGCGCAGGAGGCTCGGGTGGAGCGTCGGGATACCGTCGCTGATGGGGTGGACGAAGTACTGGTACTCGCCTTTCTCGATGATCGGCGCTTCGAGGAGCGACCGGCGGAGTTGATCCATGTCGCCCGTTCCGGAGGTGAGGGGTAAAACGTGGCGGTCTGCGACGGGGGTGTCAGGGCTCCTCTACCCGGCCCAGCTCGTCGTCGACGAGGCTCGGGTGGGTGCGCTGGCGCTGCTCGTGGGCGGCGTCGAAGTACTCCCGCATCGCCGCCCGGGACTCGGCCTGCCGGGCCGCCCGCTCGGTCGCGTCGATCTCCTCACAGCCCGGCGGCACCTCCCGCCCGCGGTCGGTGAAGTACCCGTCCGGGACGACCCAGTCGTGGTAGAACGGCGTCTCGGAGTCGTGGATCAGCGTGATCGCGGTCCGCGCGCCGTCGCCGGCGGCGACGACGCTCTGGTGGTAGCGCTCGGCCAGCCGGCCCGCCGCGTACAGCCCCTCGACGCTCGTGTGGCCATCCGGGTCGTCCGCGAGGAACGCCTTGCTCCCGGCCGAGCGGATCTCGGGCTCGACGGGGTCGAGGTACGCGGTGTCCGCCCACGAGGCGGCGATCACGCGGTCGGCACGGACGCGGCTGCCGTCGTCGGCGACCGCGAGAAAGCCCGCCGGCTCGTCGGGTCTGTCTCCATCGCTCCCGTCCCCGTCGACGCGCCGGAGTTCAGCGATCCGCCCCTCGACGAGATCCGCCCCGCTCCGGGTCGCCTGCGCGTGGAGCATCTCCGCGAACAGCCGCGGGTTGACGCCGGCGGGGAAGCCGGGGAAGTTCTCCAGGTGGGCGTTGCGGCGCAGGATCGACTCGTCGCCGTCGCAGACCAGCGTGTCGAGGCCGGCGCGGGCGGTGTAGATCGCCGCGGTGAGGCCGGCGACGCCGCCGCCGACGATCAGCACGTCGTGGTGTGGTGGGTCGTCGCTCCGGTCGCGCTCCGTCGTCCGTTCGCTCATGGCGGCCCGGAGGCGGCAGGGCGAGTTAGGGACTTCGGTGTCGTCGACGGACGACGCCGACACCGGTGCTGTCGGTCGATCTCCGGCCACGATGCAAAGAGTGATACGGGCCGAACCGAACCGCGAGGTATGGTACCACCCGAACCCACCGGAGGGGGAGCGTCGTGACGTTCTCGATCACCGCCGCCGACCCGGCGACGGGCGCGACGGGCGTCGCCATCGCGTCGGTGTTCCCGTCGGTCGGCGCCGTCTGCCCGTGGGCGAGCGAGCACGTCGCGCTGTCGACGCAGGCGTGGGACTCCGGCGCCGACTACGGCGAGCCGCTGTTGGAGATGGCGGCCCGCGATATCGCCCTCGAGAGCGCCGCGGAAGCCGTGCTCGACAACCGCGCCGGCAGCGCGGGCACCCAGCTCCACGGCACCGAAGCCGACGGCGAGACGTACGCCTACACCGGCGAGAAGGCGACCGACTGGGCCGGCCACGTCGTGGGCGACGCCCACACCGCGGCGGGCAACACGCTCGCGGGCGAGGCGGTCGTGACGGAGATGCACGAGGCGTTCGTCGACGCCGACGGGCCGCTGGCCGAGCGGCTCCTGACCGCACTGAGCGCCGGCGAGGCGGCCGGCGGCGACAAGCGCGGCGACAACCTCAGCGCGGCCGTTCTGGTCCACGCGCCGGAGCCGAACCTCACCCACAACATGCGCGTCGACCAGCCGGGCGACCCCATCGACGGGCTCTGGGACGCCTACGAGGTCGCCCGCGAGCACACCGAGGCCGTCGACGACCCCGAGGAGATGGCCGCCGAGTGGGGCGAGGGGTTCGACGAGTCGATCGTCGACTTCGAGATGAAGTACTGAGCGTCAGTCGCCCGCGAGCGGTTTGACGTAGATCGCGCAGGGGTTGCCCGGCTCCCACTCGGGGTAGGGGTCGATCGTCTCGACGTGGCGGAACCCGGCCCGCTCGTAGAACGACCGGACGCGGGCGTAGTGATCGTCGTCGACCGTCGCCGCGAGCGTCTTCACGGTGAGCAGTTCGACGCCGTCGGCGGCGAGTCGGTCGGCGACGGCGTCTTTCGCGTCTACGCTCCCAATAATCTCTCCTGGCATCTCTCCCTCAGTCGTCGTCGGCGTCGGCGTCGGCGTCCTCCAGCATGTCCGTCCGTTCGGCCGCCCGCTCGCGGGCCCGCTGGACGAACTCCTCCGGGAGGTCGTCGATCTCGCCGGCCTGGACGCCCCAGAGCTTGGCGTACAGCCCGTCGGCGTCGATGAGCTCGTCGTGGTCGCCGCGCTCGACGATCTCGCCGTCCTCGAGCACGAGGATCTGGTCGGCGTCCCGCACCGTCGAGAGCCGGTGGGCGATCACGAACGTCGTGCGGTCCTCGCTCAGTCTGTCGAGGCTGCGCTGGATCAGCATCTCCGTCTCGGTGTCGACCGCGCTGGTCGCCTCGTCGAGCACGAGGATCTCGGGATCCTCCAGGATCGTCCGCGCGATCGAGAGCCGCTGCTGCTGGCCGCCCGAGAGCTTCACGCCGCGCTCGCCGATCCGGGTGTCGTACCCCTGAGGGAGCGACTCGATGAACTCGTGGGCCTCGGCGGCTTTCGCGGCCTCGACGACCGCCTCGCGGTCGGCGTCGAACCGGCCGTAGCGGACGTTCTCGGCGACGGTGCCGTCGAACAGGAACGTCGACTGGGAGACGTAGCCGATCGTCGAGCGCAGGCTCTCGAGGGAGAGCTCCCGCACGTCGTGGCCGTCGATGCGGACCGCGCCGTCGACGGGGTCGTACAGCCGCATCAGCAGTTTGAGCAGCGTCGACTTCCCCGCCCCCGTGGGCCCGACGAAGGCGACCGTCTCGCCGGGAGCGGTCTCGAAGCTCACGTCCTCGAGCACCGTCTCCTCGGGCGCGTCGTCCTCGACGCCCATGTAGCCGAAGTCGACGTGGTCGTACTCGACGCGGCCCTCGGGGTCGTCGAGGTCGACTGGCTCCTCGGCCTCGGTGATCATCGACGGGATATCCATCAGCCCGAAGATGCGCTCGCTCGAGGCCTTCGCGTTCTCGTACTGGTCGACGATGTTCGACACCTGTGACAGCGGCGTGACGAACCGCTGGGTCATGAACAGGAACGTGACGAACTCCCCCGTGTCGAGGTCGCCGGTGAGCATCCACGGCGCCTCGCCCTGGAAGATCCACAGGCCGCCGACGATGAACGTCACTGCGAAGGAGAGCCCGGCGAGCATCTCCATCCCCGGGCGGTAGACGTAGTTGAGCCGCAGCACTGCCATCGTGTCCCGGAAGTAGCGCCAGGAGGCGCCCTCGACGCGCTCGGTCTCGTAGGACTCGGTGCCGCTGGTTTTCACCAGTTCGACGCCGGAGAGCGCGTTCTCCAGCCGCGTGTTGAGGTTGCCGACGCTCGCCCGCCGATCGACGTACCGCGGCTCGACCGCCTTCATGAACCAGATCGTCAGCCCGAACAGCGCGGGGACGGCGACGAGCGTCACGACCGCGAGCTGCCAGTTGAGCGAGAACAGGATGAACGCGATCCCGAGGATCATCACCGAGAGCCGCACCGAGTTCTGGAGGCCGTTGTCGAGGAAGTTCTCCAGGTTGTTGGCGTCGTTGTTCAGCACGGACATGACCTCGCCGGTCTGCTTGTCGTCGAAAAAGGTCATGTCCAGCCGCTGCATCGTCGAGAAGCTGTCCGTCCGGACGGCGTGCATCACGCGGTGGGCGAAGTTGTTGGCGGCGACGCCGTAGATCCACGTGAACACGCCGGTGACGACGAACGCGGCGACGATCACCTGCACCGAGAACCAGAACTGGGCGGCGTCGGCGGTCGGCAGCCACGCGTTCGGCACCAGCGGCAGCGTGTACGGCGAGTCGCCGTCGATCACGCTGTCGATCGCGACCCCCAGCACGAGCGGCGGGAGCAGGCTCGCCCCCCGGCCGATCACGTTCGCGATCATCCCGACGACCATCCACTTCAGTCGCCCGGGGCCGTACTCCACGAACAGACGATAGAGCGGGCGCTCGACGCGTTCCCGGTACACGTCGAACACGCTCCCCTCCTCCGCACTCATTACGAAGCGAAACCCCGGCGGCTCGGAAGAACCCATCGAAGCCGGGTGACATATCGCGCTGCCGGGACTGCCAGAACCCACGACGCTAAGAGCCTCCGGGCGCGTGGCTGGGGCATGGAGCGCCTCGTCGTGGACACGGTCGTCTATCGCCCCGCCGATGAGGTGTACGAGTTCCTCAGGGAGTTCCCGGGGTACGCGAACTACTCCGAGTACCTGGCGCGCGTCGACGTGCTCGACGCCGGGTCGGGCGAGCACGCGCGCTACGCGCTGCGGTTCGCGTGGTGGAAGCTCGAGTACACCGCGCGGTCGGCGGTGACCGAACTCGACGAGAACGAGCGGATCGAGTGGACGCTGCTGGGGGATTTCGACGCCGGCGGCCGCTGGCTGGTCGCCGAGGTCGACACGCCGGACGACGCCCCCGACTGGGCGGAGACGGCGACGGCGGTGCGGTTCGAGGTCGAGTACGCCCCCGAGACCGCCCACTCGGGGCTCGTCGACCTGCCGCGGCTGGTGTCGCTCGACTGGGTGGTCGAGAAGGTGAAGCCGCTGATCGAGCGGGAGGCCCGGACGGTCGTCGAGCGGGCGGCCGCCGACCTCGAGGGGCGGCACAGATCGGTCGAGCTGACCGTCGAGACGGGCGCCGACGCCGCGGCGGCGCCGTTCCCGCCCGAAGAGAAAGGGTGATACGGTGTCGGTTTGTGGTTTCGGGCGAGTGAGTAATCCGTGCGCGTGATCATCGTCGGCGCCGGGCAGGTCGGTGAGAGCATCGCTGCCGACCTGAGCGACGCCCACGACGTGGTGATCGTCGAGCAGGACCCCGACCGCGTCGAGGAGCTCAACTACAGCCTCGACGTGCTCGCGGTGGAGGGTGACGGGACGAACGTCTCGACGCTCGACGAGGTCGACGTCGCCGACGCGGACATGGTGATCGCCTCGACCGACGACGACGAGACGAACATCGTCATCTGTTCGACGGTGAAAGCCGTCTCGGACGCGTTCACCATCGCCCGCGTGAAGAACACCGAGTACCTCGAGACCTGGCGGCGGTCGACGACCGCCTTCGGCATCGACTTCATGGTCTGTACGTACCTGCAGGCCGCGGAGTCGATCGTGCGCGTCGTCGGCCTGCCGGCGGCGCGGGACGCCGACCTGTTCGCCGACGGGCGCGTCGAGATGGCGGAGTTCGACGTTGGCCCGGGGTCGCCGCTCTCCGGGCAGACGGTCGCCGAGGCCGACACGTACGACTCGCTGACGTTCGCGGCGCTGGTGCGCGACGAGGAGATGCTGATCCCCACCGGCGGCACCGACATCCAGGCGGGCGACCGCCTGGTCGTCATCGGCACCCCGCGGAGCGTCCGGTCGTTCGCCGGGGATGTGGCGCCGGAGGAGGGCGTGCTCTCCGGCGAGGTGGTGATCATCGGCGGCAGCGAGATCGGCTACCACGTCGCGCGGATGCTCTCCGAGCGGGGGATCTCCGCGCGCCTGATCGAGCAGGACCCCGACCGGGCGCGCTGGCTGGCCGAGAAGCTCCCCGACACGATGGTGATGGAGACCGACGCCACCGACATCGAGTTCCTCGAGCGCGAACACGTCGGCGACGCCGAGGTCGTCGTCGCGGCGCTCGACTCCGACGAGAAGAACCTGCTCGCGTCGCTGCTGGCCGAGCGCGTCGGCGCCGAGCGCAGCGTCGCGGTGATCGACCAGGCCGACTACGTCGACCTGTTCGAGGCGGTCGGGATCGACGTGGGGGTCAACCCCCGCGAGGTCGTCGCCGAGGAGATCACCCGGTTCACCCGCGACGGCGGCGCCGAGAACGTCGCGCTGATCGAGAACGGGCGCGCTGAGGTGCTCGAGATCGAGATCACCGCCGACAGCCCGCTCGTGGGCGAGCCGATCCGCGAGTCGATCCAGTCGCTCCCGAGCGACGTGGTGATCGGCGCGATCACCCGCGGCGGGGAGTACGTCGTCCCGCGCGGGGAGACGGTGATCCAGTCCGGCGACCACGTCGTGCTGTTCGTCGACGCCGAGCACGCCGACGACGTGTCCGCCCGGCTGTAGCCGTCGCCGAAACAGTAGCTTGAAGCCGCGTACGGGTTTTCCTTCGTCCAACCGTGTCGGTACGCGTCGACTACCGTGCAAGCCTGAGCCTCGTCGGGACGGTGCTGAAGTATCTCTCGGTGCCGCTCCTGCTCCCGGTCGTCGTCGCGCTCGCGTACGGCGAGACGCTCGCGCCGTTCCTGCCGACGATCGCGGTCACGTTCCTGGTCGGGACCGCCCTGGAACGGCTCACCCCCGAGCCGGACATCCGGGCCCGCGAGGGGTTCCTGATGGTCGCGACGACGTGGCTCGCCGTCGCACTGGTCGGGACGATCCCGTACCTGATCGAGGCCCACGGGATCCCGCTGCTCGTGGAGCCGATCCACCCCGAGTCGACGCTGGGCAACCCCGCGAACGCGCTGTTCGAGTCGATGTCCGGGTTCACCACCACGGGCGCGACCGTGCTCGGGAACATCAACGTCGTCGACCACACGCGCGGCGTGATGATCTGGCGCCAGCTCACCCAGTGGCTGGGCGGGATGGGGATCGTCGTGCTCGCGGTCGCGATCCTCCCGGAGCTCTCCGTCGGTGGCGCGCAGTTGATGGACGCCGAGGCGCCGGGGCCCGGGATCGAGAAGCTGACGCCGAAGATCGCCGAGACCGCCCGCGTGCTCTGGGGCGCGTACTTCGTGATCACCGTCGTCGAGATCCTGCTGCTGTACGGGCTCGCCCTCGCGGGGATGGCCGGCCCCAACATGGACGCGTACAACGCCGTCGCCCACGGGCTGACGACGATGCCCACCGGCGGGTTCTCCCCGCAGGCGCGCTCGATCGAGGCGTTCTCGGCCGCCGTCCAGTGGGTGATCATCCCGTTCATGGTGATCGCGGGCACCAACTTCGCGCTGGTCTGGCAGGCCGTCGCTGGCTCCCCCCGCGAACTGCTGCGGGACACGGAGTTCCGCGGCTACCTCGGCGCGATGGCGGTGCTGACGGCGATCCTCACCGGCCTGCTGTTCACCGGCGGCTTCGCCGCGGGCGTCCCGCAGGGGGCGACGTTCGACGCCGACTACCTCCAGCAGTACGCGACGACGCTCGCGGGCAGTCTGGAACCGTCGCTGCGCCACGCGCTGTTCCAGGCGGTGTCGATCGTGACGACGACGGGGTACGCCAGCATGGACTTCGACACCTGGAGCGCGCCGGCGCAGTACGCGCTGCTGTTCGCGATGTTCGTCGGCGGCTCGGCGGGCTCGACCGGCGGGAGCGTGAAGGTGATCAGGTGGATCGTCGTCGCGAAAGTGATCCGCCGGGAGCTGTTCACCAGCGCACACCCCGAGGCGGTCCGCCCCGTCCGGCTGGGCGGGAACAGCCTCGACGACCGCGCGATCCGCGGGATCCTCTCGTTCACCCTGTTCTACGTCACGATCTTCTTCCTCGCGTCGTTCGTGCTGTTCCTCGACGCGGCGCGGGCTGGCGTCGACTTCACCGTGCTGGAGGTGATCTCCGGCGCCGCGTCGACGCTGGGCAACGTCGGGCCGGCGTTCTACCGCCTCGGGCCGATGGGGAGCTACCTCCGGTTCCCCGACAGCTCGAAGCTGTTCATGGTGGGGCTGATGTGGGCCGGCCGGCTGGAGATCCTGCCGCTGCTGGTCTGTCTCACGCCGGAGTACTGGCGCCGTTGAGTGAGCAGCGGTGCGTTCGCGGTGTGGTCCCCGCCGCGTTACCGGTCGGAAACGGCGTTACGCGGAGGTAAGCGCGAGCTTTTGCGGTACGGTACCGTACGACACGTATGGACCGCCGAGCGGCGCTCGGTGCGATCGGGACGGCGGTGCTGGCGGGCTGTCTCGGTCGTGACGGCGAGAGCGCCTCACCGAACGGAACGCGCGCGACCGACACGGGATCGACCGCGACCCCGGCCTCGGGGCCGCCGACCGCCGACGGGACGCTCCCCCTCCCGATGGCGCCGGAGAAGATCCGCCAGTCCGCCGTCTCGGGCGGGCCGCCGAAGGACGGGATCCCGTCGATCGACGACCCGAACTTCGTCACCCCGGAGGAGGCACCCGCGGGCCTGTCGCCGGGCGACCCCGTCTTCGGCGTCGCGATGGACGGGGCGGCGAAGGCGTACCCGCAGGCGATTCTGGCCCACCACGAGATCTGTAACGACATGGTCGGCGACACCCCCGTGAGCGTGACCTACTGCCCGCTGACCGGCACCGCGATGGGGTTCCACCGCGGCGGGACGACGTTCGGCGTCTCGGGCAGACTGTTCAACAACAACCTCATCATGTACGACCGGGCGACGGAGGCGTGGTGGCCGCAGGTGCTCGCCACCTCGGTTCCCGGGCCGTGGAACGCCGCGCCCGGGCAGCAGTCGCTCCGGCAGTTCCCCGTGGTCTGGACGACGTGGGAACGCTGGCGGCGCGCCTACCCCGAGACGGAACTGCTCTCCCGCGACACCGGCTACGCGCGGAACTACGACGCCGACCCGTACGGCTCCTACAACCCCCGGTCGGGCTACTACGTTCCGGACTCATCGCCGATGTTTCCCGCGCTCTCCGCGGACGACCGACTGGCGACGAAAGCCGTGGTGATCGGCGCCCGAACCGAGGCCGGCGCGGTCGCGTTCGCCAAGACCCGGCTGCGGGAGGACGGACTGATCGCGGGGGCGATCGGCGGGACGCCGGTAGTCGCGGCCTACGACCCGGATCTCGACACGGCGTGGCTATACTGGAATCCCGAGGAGCGGTCCTTCGAGCACCGCGGCGGCGAGGTCGTCGACGAGGACGGGGACGCCGTCACCCCGGACTCGCTCCCGCTCGAACCGATCGTCGCGTTCGACGCGATGTGGTTCGCCTGGATCGGCTTCTACCCAGACACCGAACTCCATGCCTGAGACGACCGCCGCCGGCGACGGAGCCGGCACGGACCCGCTGTCGTCGGCGCTCTCGGGGACGGCGACCGCCCTCTGTGCCGCGAGGGGCCGACGCGATGCGACCGCCGTCGGCGCGCTCGTGACGGTCGGCTACCTGCTCGCCTACCTGACCACCGTCGGCGACCTCTCGCTTGCGGGAGCCGGCGGCCCGCTGTCGGTGGTCGTCGTCGACGAGCTCTCGGTGGCGCTCCGGACGACCGGGTTCTTCCGGTTCGAGGCGATCGCGCTCGTCGAACTGGGCCGGCTCACCGTGCTCGTCTCGCCGCTGAACCTCGTCGTCGGCGGGGGGCTCGCGGCGCTCGTGGGCGCCAACGGCGCGCTGAGCTACCTCGCGGTCGTCCAACCCCGAGCGTGCGGGCTGGAGACCTCCTCGGGCGCGCTCGCGAGCGTCCCGGCGCTGCTCTCCGGCGCCGCCTGCTGCGGCCCGACGGTGCTGCTCGTGATCGGCGTGCAGGCCAGCGCGACGATCGTCACGGGGTTCCAGCTCCTCGTGCCGCTGGCGTTCGTTCTGCTCGTCGCGAGCCTCCTCCTCGTCGGGCGGACGGTCGAGCCGTCGCTGCTCGACGCCGACTGACCGGAAAAGCGAACTCGCGGGTTCGCGGCCGCTACGGCGATTCGTCGTCCGTCTCCCCGTCGGCGTCCGGTTCCTCGATCTCGGAGCCGGGCGCGTTCAGCTTGAACCGGTCGACGGCGTCCTCGGCCTTCGACTTCTCCGTGTACCCCTCGCTCCCCGTGGCGACGATCTGGCCGTTGCGGTGGCGGAGCCGCCAGCGGAACTCGCCACCCTCGTCCTCGTACACCTCGAACGCGGCACGGCCGATGTCGAGCACGTCGGCTTCCGGCGCGTAGCTGCGAACACGCTCGACGGCGTCGTCGACGCTCGCACGCCGGCTGTACCCCTCGCCGCTGTCGGCGACGATCTGTCCGTTCGGGGACTTCAGCCGCCAGCGGTGTTCGTCCGCGGCGTCCTCGTAGGTCTCGAACGTCATGTCGTCGAGCCCCTCGCGGAGCCGGTCGACCGCGCGGCGGGCGTTGCGGCGACGGCTGTAGCCCTCGCCGCCGTCGGCGAGCACGTTCCCGTTGCGGTGGACGAGCCGCCAGCGCCACTCCGCCGCGGCGTCGCGGTAGATCTCGAACCCGGTCGGGTCGAGCCGGAGGTACTCCGCGGGGCCCGCGTGGGCCTGCACGCGCTCGATCGCGTCGCGGGCGTCGCGCCGGCGGCTGTACCCCTCGCCGCCGTCGCCGACGATCTCGCCGTTGTCGTGGCGGAGCCGCCAGCGGAACTCCCCGCCGCGGTCCTCGTACAGCTCGAACGTCGTCCGGCGCTCGGTCTCGACGGGGGGGTCGAACGGCTCCCCCGCCTCGGCGAGGTCGGACTCGGACTCGATGCGGAGCACCGTCGCACCCAGCGCGTTCTGGCGGACGCTCGCGATCCCGTTCTGGGCGTTGTGGCGCTGGGTGTACCCCTCGCCGCTCGTCGCGACGATCTGCCCGTTCCGGTGGCGGAGCCGCCAGCGGTGTTCGCCCGACGCGTCCTCGTACAGTTCGAACCGCGCCTGACTCGTCCGGTGTGCCCAGAGCCGTTCGACGAGCTCGTCCTTCTCCGTCTCGGCGTCGGCGAGATCGCCCGAGAGCGCGCTGACGGCGCCGCCCAGCGTGGCGACGGCGTCGTCGGACGCCGCGAGCGTCCGGCGGAGCTCGGCGACCTCCGCGGCGAGGTCCGCCTCGTCGGCGGCCGCGTCCTCGAGCACGTCGTCCAGCGCTGCGAGCTCCCGCCGGAGCGCGCCGAGTTCGGTGGTCGAGTCGGGCTCCGCCAGGAGCGGCACCAGCACGCCGCCGGAGCCGGCGACGAGCAGGCCGAGCCCGTAGATCCCGATGACTGCCGCGTTACCGTTCCGTATCGACCAGCCGCCCGGGAACACCGCGACGAAGTAGACGACGCCGATCGCCGCGATCGTCGCGCCGACGTAGACGAGCGTCGTCGCCCGCGGCCGCAACGGGAGCCGGATGACCGGTCCGATAACCAGTAGGATCAGCCCCACCCCGACGGCGACGATCGACAGCTGTCTGACCCCGCCCCGTGGCTCGCTCGCCAGGAACAGCAGGACGCCGGCGACCCCGAGGACGACGCCGACGACGAACAGCCAGTAGCCGCGCACTTCGTCGTCGGTCTCGGGGTCGCCGACGCGAGTTCGGTACAGCGCCTGGAACGTGCTCTCGTCGGATTTGTGGGTCGACATCGTGTCTCACGGATCTGTTAGTTCTCTGAGGGCTTATAGTTCGCCCCGTTTTCGGACGGGTTCGTTTAACACTAGAGTATCACGATTGATCATAATGGTTTCAGCCGGTTCAGACCGACGAATCCCGAACTTGGGTTCCGGTTCGAAACACGAATCGCCCAGCGAAACCTTCATACGGTACGGACACCGCCACTCTACCACACATGCGATCAGATGACACGGAACGGCACTTTAGTCTCAACCGACGTAGTTTGGTGAAGTCCCTCGGGGTCGCTGGCGTCGCGGGGCTCGCCGGCTGTATGGGTGGCAACGGTACGGAGACGGAGGGGACGCCCGCCCGTCCCGGCGGCACGACCACCCCGGCCGACCCGGACAACTCCCAGGAGGGCGGCGAGCTGATCGCGTCCTTCGGCGCCGACGTGGCGCAGTTCGACCCGGCGAAGGCCGCCGACACCACCTCGGTGAAGGCGTTCGGCCTCACGTACGAGACGCTGCTCACCGTCGGCTTCGACGGCAGCATCAACAACGCGCTCGCTCATACCTTCGAACAGGTAGAGGAGGGCGTCTGGCGGGCCGAGCTCCGTGAGGGCGTCAACTTCCACAACGGCAAGGAGATGACCGCGGAGGACGTGCAGGTCACCTTCGAGCGCTACGAGGGGAAGGTCAACGCCACCGACGTGTTCTCGTGGTACGAGTCCTCGGAGATCGTCGACGACTACACGATCGAGTTCACGCTCAAGGGCGACTACGCCCCGCTGAAGTTCGACATCTCCGCCATCCCGATCATTCCGGCGGAGGTCGAGACCGGCGACCTCGACATCACGGAGGACCCGATCGGGACCGGCCCCTACGAGTTCGTCGAGCACCAGCCCGACAGCCTGTTCCGCATCACGCGGAACGACGACTACTGGTTCGAGGGCGACGACAGCGTGCCGGCGACGCCGCCGATCGAGGACATCACCTACCGCGTGATCACCGAGCAGTCCGCACAGCAGGCGGCGCTCGAGGGCGGCGACATCCACCTCGCCAACGCCGCGCCGGCGGCGAGCCTGAGCGACTTCGCGGAGAACGAGGACTACACGGTCAACCGCCGACTCGCCGCGGCTACGACCTGATGTACTTCCCGACGGAAGTTGAGCCCTACGGGAACGCGAAAGTCCGCCGCGGTATCTCCCGGCTGGTGCCGCGTGAGGAGATCGTCGACGCGGTGTACGAGGGGCTCGGCGTCCCGGCGTACATGGCGATCTCCCAGATCTCCGCGGTGTTCGAGACCGAGGAGTGGCAGGACCTCAACGACCGACTGGGCGAGGAGTACATGGGCTACAACCAGGAGCAGGCGAACACGCTCCTCGAGGAGGGGTTCAACGAGGTCGGCATCGAGCCGCCGTTCGAGACGACGATCATCACGAACCAGAACCCCCAGCGTGTCCAGTGGGTGCAGCTGATCGCCGAGAGCCTGAACAACACCGACTACTTCGACGTGTCCGTCGACCAGTACGAGTGGAACACGTACGTCGGCAAGATCGCCGGCGAGTCCTCGGCCAGTACGAACGAGATCATCGCCGTCGGCTGGTCCGGCGGCTGGGACCCCGACGCGTACGTCGGCGACCTCGTCGACAGCGAGCAGCACACCCCGAACGGGTTCAACATGGGCCACTACACCAACGAGGAAGTGGACCAGCTGCTCGAGGAAGGGACGAGCACCTACGACCTGGACGAGCGCAACGAGATCTACAAGGACCTCGTCGAGATCCTGGCGGAGGACGCGCCGATGACGTACATCCGGTTCGGTGAGGAGACCGACGTGTACGACAACAGCGTCGTGAAGGGCTTCCGTACCTACCCGATCAACGGCGGCGAGTTCAAGGGGATCTACTCGCCGGCCGACGGGGCGTTCACCTACCTCTCGCAGGAATAGCGACCTCTCCCCTCCATGTCTCTTCAACGATACCTAATCAAGCGGCTGCTGGTGATGATACCAGTACTGTTTGGTGTAACTTTACTGACGTTTTCGCTCACGAAGATGCTGCCCGGGTCGCCGGTCGACTACATCCTCCAGTTCCAGGAGACGACCCCCGGGCTGCGTGAACAGCTGCGCGCACAGTACAACCTGGACGAGCCGATATACATCCAGTACTGGCTCTGGCTGCGGGACGCGATGGTGCTCGACTTCGGCGACTCGCTGATCTCGGACCGCAGCGTCTCCGGGGCGATCCTCAACCGCCTCCCGAACACGCTGCTGCTGGGCGTGATGGGGTTCGGGATCGCGATCTCGATCGGGATCCCGCTGGGCGTGGTCGCGGCCGTCAACAACGGCAACACGATCGACGAGGCCAGCCGCGTCGCCGCCCTCATCGGGATCGCGACGCCGAACTTCTGGCTCGGCCTGATGCTGCTGCTGATCTTCAGCGTCCAGCTCGGGCTGTTCCGGGTCATCCCGCCGGACCAACCGGTGCTGAGCCCGTCGATGCTGAAGTTCGTGATACTGCCGGCGATCACGTTGGGGACGGCGTCGTCGGCGCTGATCATGCGACTGACCCGCTCCTCGATGGTCGAGGAGCTGAACAAGGACTACGTCCGCACGGCGAAGGCCAAGGGGCTCTCCGAGCGCACCGTGATCGTCAAGCACGTGCTGCGCAACTCGATGGTGTCGGTCGTGACGGTGGCGGCGATCCAGGTCGCGTTCATCGTCAACGGCTCGGTCGTCGTCGAGCAGGTGTTCTCCTGGCCCGGCGTGGGTCGACTGCTCATCGACGCCATCACCCAGCGCGACCTGCCGGTACTGCAGGCGATCGTCCTGATGATCGCCGTCACTATCGTGTTCGTCAACCTGGTTGCGGACCTGCTCTACTCGTGGCTCGATCCACGTATCCGATACTGATACATGTCTCACGAATCACAGCGAACGACGACGACTGAACGCGGGCGGATCCGGGTGACCGGGTTCGACACCTCCGTGTTCGAGGACCGCGACGACCGGTTCGACTGGCAACAGGACGAGAGCACGGTGTCCCGCGACCGCATGACGCGAGCGTGGGAGCGGTTCAAGCGTAACCGAACGGCGCTGGTGGGGCTCGGGATCATCGCCGTGATGCTGTTCACGACCATCTTCGCGCGCCCGATCGTGATCGAGGGGATCACGATCCAGCCGTTCTCGCTGGCGCCGTTCGACCCGACGAACTCGAACTTCGCCGCGCTCAACGAAGCGCCGACGGCGGCCCACCCCTTCGGGACCGACTGGTCCGGGAAGGACATCCTCTCCCGCGTGATGTTCGGCGGCCGCTACAGCCTCACGATCGGCGTGATCACCGTCGGCATCGCGCTGTCGGTCGGCGTCCCGCTGGGCGCCTCGCGGGCTACTACGGCGGCTGGATCGACGAGATCATCATGCGCCTTGTCGACATCCTCTACGCGTTCCCGTTCCTCGTGCTCGCCATCGCGCTGATCGCGGTGCTGGGCCAGGGGTTCTGGAACATGATCACGGCGCTGGTGCTCGTGGTCTGGATCAGCTACGCCCGCCTGTTGCGCGGTGAGGTGCTCTCGGTCAAGGAGAACGAGTACGTCACCGCCGCGAAGGCGCTGGGCGCACGCGACCGCTCGATCATCTTCCGGCACGTCGTGCCCAACGCGATGGCACCGGTGATCGTGCAGGCGACCCTCGGTATCGGGACCGTCGTGCTCAACGCCGCGGCGCTGGGCTTCCTCGGGCTGGGGCTCGAACCGGGCTCCCCCGAGTGGGGCAGCATGCTCGCCCGCGGCCGGAGCAGCCTGATCCAGGGCCAGTGGTGGATCACCGTGTTCCCCGGCCTGGCGATCTTCCTGTTCGTGCTCTCGATCAACCTCGTGGGCGACGGCGTGCGTGACGCCGTGGACCCGCAGGGTGACACCAGCGGCGGTGCGGGGGTGCGAGAATGAGCGTCGACGACGAACCGCTGCTGTCGGTCGACAGCCTCGAGACCTCCTTCTACACGGAGGAGGGCGAGGTGAAGGCGGTCAACGACGTCTCCTACCAGATCGACAGCGGCGAGCGGTTCGCCGTCGTCGGCGAGTCCGGCGCGGGGAAGTCGGTCACCAGCCTCTCGCTGATGCGGCTGATCGACGAGCCCGGCCGGATCAAGGGCGGCGACGTGACGTTCCGCTCGACCAGCGCCGTCGCGTCGCTCGCCCGGAAGTTCCCGGAGGCGTCGCGACGGAGAACCGCTCGGGCTACATCCACGTCGACGAGCTCCGTGCGGAGTCCGGCAGCGTGGGCAGCGACCCGGGCGCGACCGTCCGCGACCAGCCGACGGAGGTCGCGACCGACCTCCACGACGGCAGCCTCCACGTGGAGGCGGGCCACGTCGACGTGCTCGACGCGCCCGACGAGGCGATGCAGGAGCTCCGCGGGGCCGAGATCGCGATGATCTTCCAGGACCCGCACACGGCGCTCAACCCCGTCTACACCGTCGGCGAGCAGATCGCCGAGGCGATCCGGAAACACCTCGACATGGGTGACGAGGCCGCCCGCGAGCGGGCGATCGAGATGCTCGACCGCGTCGGCATCCCCGACGCCGAGGAGCGGTACTCGGACTACCCCCACGAGTTCTCCGGCGGGATGCAGCAGCGCGCGGTGATCGCCATCGCGCTCTCCTGTGACCCGTCGCTCATCGTGGCGGACGAGCCGACGACGGCGCTGGACGTGACGATCGAGGCGCAGATCCTCGACCTGCTGAAGGAGCTCTCCGCGGAGGAGGACGTGGCGATCCAGCTGATCACCCACGACCTCGGCGTCGTCGCCGAGCTGTGTGACAGCGTGATGGTGATGTACGCCGGCAAGCCCGTCGAGCGGAGCTCCGTCGAGGAGCTGTACTACGACCCGAAACACCCCTACACGGTGGGGCTGATGAGCTCGATCCCGCGGATCGGCGACGACCGCGACCGGCTCGAGACCGTCCCGGGGACGATGCCGGACCTCGTCCAGCTCCCCTCGGGCTGTAGCTTCCACCCGCGCTGTCCGTACGCGGAGGACGCCTGCATCCAGCACAAGCCGCCCCTGGTCGACACGGAGACCGGCGAGCCGATCGAGGAGCCCGACGCCGACATCCACACCGCCGCGTGTCTCGAGTACACCGGCGACCTGCAGGACGGCGTCGAGTTCGACGTGCAGATCCGTGAGGACGCCGCGGCCGACGGAGGTGAGTCAGTATGAGCGCCGACGAGGAGCCACTGATCGAGATCGACGGACTGACGAAGCACTACTCGACCGACGAGGGGCTGCTCGACCGCATCCTCGGCGACGCCCAGTCGGTGAAAGCCGTCGACGGCGTCGACCTCGAGATCGCCGAGGGGGAGACCCTCGGCCTGGTCGGCGAGTCCGGCTGCGGGAAGTCCTCGCTCGGCCGCACGATGCTCGGGCTGGAGGAGCCGACCGACGGCTCCGTCTACTACGACGGCGAGGACCTGACGGAGCTCTCCTCGGCCGAACTCCGGGACTACCGGAAGGATCTCCAGTTCGTGTTCCAGAACCCGTTCGCGTCGCTGAACCCCCGCCTGACGGTGAGCGACATCGTCGGCGAGGCGCTCGACGTGCACGGGCTCGCCTCCGGCGAGGAGCGCGAGGAGCGCGTCGAGGAGCTGCTCGAGACCGTCGGCCTGCAGGCAAGCCACGCGTCGCGCTACCCCCACGAGTTCTCCGGGGGCCAGCGCCAGCGTATCGGGATCGCCCGCGCGCTCGCGGTCGACCCCGAGTTCATCGTCTGCGACGAGCCGGTGTCGGCGCTCGACGTGAGCGTCCAGGCGCAGATCCTCAACCTGCTCGAGGACCTGCAGGAGGAGTTCGGCCTCTCCTACCTGTTCATCGCCCACGACCTGAGCGTCGTCGAGCACATCGCCGACCGCATCGCCGTGATGTACCTCGGCGAGATCGTGGAGGTCGGGACGACGGAGGAGATCTTCTCCCCGCCGTACCACCCCTACACGCGCTCGCTGCTGTCGGCGATCCCGGAGCCCGACCCGCTGTGGGAGGGCGACCGGATCATCCTCGAGGGGACCGTCCCCTCGCCGATCAACCCGCCGTCGGGCTGTAAGTTCCACACCCGCTGTCCGATCGCGCACGACGAGTGTTCGGAGTGGGACGAACACCCCGATCTGGAGGAAGTGAGCGCGACTCACGGCATCGGCTGTCCGTTCCACGAGGAGATCGAGGACGAGGTCGGCTCCTCCGCCGACTCGACCGGCGCCGAGTCGACGGCCGACTGACGGCTCCGGTCACGGGACCTTTTTCCGCGTCGACCGCGTTCGAGAGCGTATGCGTCGGGTCTACGACT
This sequence comes from Halolamina rubra, assembly GCF_000739555.1. Classification (GTDB taxonomy): domain Archaea; phylum Halobacteriota; class Halobacteria; order Halobacteriales; family Haloferacaceae; genus Halolamina; species Halolamina rubra. The sequence continues at coordinate 60,314 of NZ_BBJN01000035.1, read as the reverse complement.
CGGAGGCGCTGCGCCGGGACGACGAGGACCCGTTCTCGCCCGTCGAGAACGACGACGGGGCCAGCCGGAACCACGTCAACTGGACCAACGTCAGCCACGCGCTCGTCCCGCAGTTCCTGCGCTCCCGGGCGATCGCCGTCGACGTGCAGACCAGCAAGGAGCGCTACGAGCCCGGCGAGGAGATCCACTTCGGCGTCACCTTCTACAACCGGCTCCCGCTCCCGGTCACGATCGTCACCGCGACCCCGAAGCCGTGGGAGTGGGCCGTCGACGGCAACCCCGAGGGCTCGGAGCTCCCCGCCGACCACCCCGACGAGCGGAGCCTGTTCCGGTTCGACCGCAGCGAGCGCAAGCGGTTCCGCCGCTCGTGGTCCGGCCGCGTCCGCGTCGACGAGCGCGAGTGGCAGGCGGCCGAGCGGGGCGAGCACACGCTCAGCGTCGGCATCGACGCCGTCCACGGCGCCGAGAACCTCCACGATGAGACGACGTTCCGGATCGAGTAGCCCGCCGCCGGGGCTGCCGGTTGCCGGTCTTTTAAGCCGTCAGCGCGGGCCGTTCCGGTATGCGCGACAGTCCCCCTGACACCGAGCGACGGCCCGTCACCGAGGAGCTTCACGGCGAGGCGATCGTCGACCCGTACCGCTGGCTGGAGGACGACGACGAGGCGGTCGAGGCGTGGGTCGCCGCCCAGAACGAGTACGCCGACGGCGTGCTCGACACCGACACCCGCGACGCGCTCCGCCCCGCGTTCGAGCGCGTCGCCCGCGTCACCGACTACGGCGCGGTGACGGCCGCCGGCGGGCGCTACTTCCAGACGATCGAGGAGCCCGAGGAGGACCACGGCGTGCTGTACGTCCGGGACTCCTTCGACGAGGAGCCGCGGACGCTGGTCGACCCCAACGCGTTCGACGGCGAGGCGGCGTCGATGAACTGGTTCACCGTCGGCCCGGACGGCGAGCGCGTCGCCTACGGCTACGACGAGGGCGGCCAGGAGCAGTACGACGTCCGCGTCGTCGACGCGGCGACGGGCGAGCTGATCGACGAGGTGCCCGACGCCGGCCGCGTCAACCCCGGCGGGTTCGCGTGGACCGACGACGGGTTCTACTCGATCCGCACGGGCGGCCCCGGCGACGGCGAACAGCTCCAGAAGGCGCTGTACAGCCACGAGCACGCCGAGGAGGCGGACGCGGACGAACTGCTCACCGACGCCTTCAGCGAGCACGCCTGGCCCGAGCTGGCGTACGACGAGGAGACCGACACGCTGCTCGCCGCGGTCCACGAGGGGACGACCCACACGGATCTCTACCGGGTCGACCCCGACGCCGAGGAGTCGCTCACGCCGCTTCTCACCGACTACGACGCCACGTTCGCCCCGCACGTCGCCTCTGACGCGGGCGAGGTCCACCTCCTCACGAACCACGAGGCCGACTTCTCGCGGGTGCTCACGGCCGACGTGGGGACGTTCGCGACGGGCGAGGATCTCGACCCGGACGAGTTCACCGAGACGATCCCCGAGACAGACGCAGTGCTGCAGGACGTCACCGTCGCGGGGGACTCGCTGGTCGCGAACCACCTCCGGGACGCCTCCTCGGAGCTCTCCGTCTGGGAGGACGGCGAGCAGGCCGAGACGCTGCCGGCGCCGGAGTTCTGCACCGTCGACGGCGTCGACAGCGACGACGACGGCGAACAGCTGTTCTACGTCGTCCACGACTTCGAGGCGCCGGACCGACTGATCCGCTACCGACTCGACGGCGGCGACGCCGCCCCCGAAACGGTCGGGCAGGCCGACGTGGAACTCGGCGTCGACGTCGCGGTCGGTCAGGAGTTCTTCGAGTCCGCCGACGGCACCGAGGTGCCCGCGTTCGTCGTCCACCGCGAGGGGCTCGACCCCGCGGGCGCGGCGCCGACGGTGCTGTACGGCTACGGCGGGTTCCGCATCCCGCAGACGCCGAGCTTCTGGCGCTTCGCGGGCCCGTTCCTCGACGCCGGCGGGGTGTTCGTCGTCGCCAACCTCCGCGGCGGCACGGAGTACGGCGAGCCGTGGCACGAGGCCGGGATGCGCGAGGACAAACAGAACGTGTTCGACGACTTCTACGCCGTCGCCGAGGGGCTGATCGACGCGGGCTACACCGACACCGACCACCTCGGCGCCTACGGCGGCTCGAACGGCGGCCTGCTCACGGGCGCGGCGCTGACCCAGCGCCCGGATCTCTGGGCCGGGATCCTGTGTACGGTGCCGCTGCTCGACATGCTGCGGTTCCACCGCTTCCTGCTCGGGGAGTCCTGGACCGTCGAGTACGGCTCGCCGGACGACGAGGACGCCTTCGAGTACATCCGCGAGTACTCGCCGTACCACAACGTCGAGGAGCGAGAGTACCCGGCGACGATGTTCAAAACCGCCGCGGGCGACACGCGGGTCCACCCGAGCCACGCCCGGAAGATGACCGCGCTGGTGCAGGACCACCAGACCAGCGACGAGCCGATCGTGCTCCGGACCGAGACCGACACTGGCCACGGCGTCGGCAAGTCGACGGAGATGATCGTCGAGGAGCAGGTCGACCAGTGGACGTGGCTCTGCGACCGGCTGGGCGCGGACGTGAGCGAGTGAGAGATCGGGGCGACCGCCGGGTTACGGGCTCGGCGCCTGCGCCGTCGAGAGGTACGCGGTGAGGTCGGAGGTGGTGATCATCCCGATGACCTCGTCGTCGTCGACGACGGGCATGTGGTGGATCCCGGCGTCGACCATCCGGTCGGCGACCTCGCGGATCGAGTCGCCGCCTTTCGCCGTCAGCACGTCGGTCGTCATGTACTCCGACACCGGCGTCTGGTCCTTCGGCTTCTGCCCGGAGACGATGGCGACGAAGTCCGTCCGGGTGAGGATCCCGCGGAGCTCGCCGTCGTCGTCGACGACCACGACCGAGCCGATCTCGTGTTCGAGCATCAGGTCGGCGGCCGCCTCGACCAGCGTCCCCGGGGTTACCGTTTTCACGTCGGTGCTCATCAGGCTCGCCACGAAGAGGTCGTCGATGTCGTCCATGTGAACATAGAGCACGACGCCGGCCATAACCCTTCCCCTCCGAGGCCGATCCACGCGAGGAGGTCCCGGGACGGAGTGGGCACGCTTTTGAGCGGGCCGAGACAGGCCCGGGGTATGGAGACGGAGAGCGACGTGTCCGATTCCGTGGCGATCTCGCTGTTCATCGCGGTGGTCGCGACCGCGCTGATCTACCTCGAACTCTGGGGCGGCTCGGTGCCGGCGTTCGAAACGACCGAGATCGCGCTCGGCGTCGGCGTCGGCCTCCTCGCCGGCGCGGCGTTCTACTACCGCGGGACGCGATCGACGCGGCTCGACGACATCCCGCCGCTGGCGGTGTTCCTTGCGCTTGCGGTGACCGTCTACGTGTTGTTCCCGGAGGGGCTGCCGCCGGTCGCGGAGCTGGCGATCGTCGTCGGTGTCTGGAGCGACACCGCGCTCCGGGCGGCCGCGAGAGCGACCTGAACGGGGGACCCGCTATCAGGACTCGTCTACCAGCGGGAACTGCGCCAGCCGGATCGCGGCCATGTCCGTCAGCCCCTTCCCGGTGTCGGAGTCCTGGTGGCGCTCGTAGTGGCCGAGCATCATCCCCTCGTGGTCGGCGACGGGGTGGAGCCGGATCTCGGTGCCGTCGGGCCCCACGTCGAAGACGAGGTACGACTGCGGGAACGAGCACGTCGTCGGCGACATGATCTCGCGGACGCCCCGCTCTCTCGTCGCCGAGGGGAGGTGGAGGTGGCCCGTGACCAGCAGGGGGGCGTCGTGGGCTTCGAGCACGTCGAGGAACGCCTCCGGCTCGCGCATCGTCGGCGGGATCGCCATCTCCGGCTCGTTGTTGTCGCGGTGCTGGACCAGCTGATCCGACATCGTCGGCAGGTTGTGGTGGACCGCGATCAGGGGGTTGTCGAGTTCGGGCAGGGTGTCGTCGAGCCACTCGAGCTGCGCGTCGGTGACGAGCCCGTCGTGGGAGTCGGTGAGCCAGTCGTCGCCGCCGGAGCTGTTGAGCCCGACCACGTCGACGCCGCCGACGCGCTCGTGGAACGGGAGCCGTCGGGGGTGTAGCGGTCCTCGAACTCGGCGAGGGGGAGGTTCTCGTGGTCGTACCCCTCCTTCTGTACGTCGTGGTTGCCCGGGACCGCCCGGAACGGCGTCTCGAGGTCGTTCAGGATCTCGTCGGCGGCGTCGTAGTTCCAGCGCTCGCCGTCCTTCGTGATGTCGCCGACACAGAGCGTGTAGTCGACTTCGCGGTCGTTGATGTCCGCCACGGCGTTCTCGAGGTGGGTCTCGGTGTGCTCGAACAGCTTCGAGGTGCCCTCCTCGCGCGTCGAGACGTGCGGGTCCGCGACGACGGCGATGCGGGTCCGCTCGTCGCTGCGGGGGCGGTCGAGCCGCGCCATCACGTTCCCGGGTGCGCTACCGCTGTGGTCGACGGGTCCGTCAGCCATACCGGGGTTGGGCCGACGCCGTTCATAAACCTGTGGAGCTTCGTTCGTTCGGTCGATCGTTATATATGCATATGGAGCGATACTGAAACCCCCGTTCCACTCGGAATATGCAGCTATGGCCACCGCAGAGGGCAAACTATTTTTATCGCCGGTAATCCTGTTCAGGTGATGCCCGAGGAGAAAACTCGGCGGTCGTTCTTGGCGGCGGCAGGTACCGGCGTTGCGGCGGCACTCGCCGGCTGTGGCGGTAACGCACCCGACGAAACAGCGACGGAATCGCCCACGGACGAGCCGGAGGGCGGCTCCGGCGACACCGACACGGAGCCGGGGACGCCGATGGCCGGCGGCACCCTCCAGATGATGGCGACCGGCGCGATCCAGACGCTCGACCCGATCAACGCGAAGGGGTCCGGCGCGGGCTACAACCAGTACAACCAGCAGCTGATGGAGTTCCCGGACGGGGAGTACCCGCCGGAGGCCGCGCTGGCGAAGGACTACGAGCTGTCCGAGGACGGCCTCACGTACACGTTCACGCTGCGTGAGGACGCCACGTTCCACAACGGCGACGACGTGACCGCACAGGACGTCGTCTACTCCTACCGGCGGCTCGCGGAGTCCGAGAACTCCCGGAACAAGGACGACATCATCGGCGAGACGATGACGATCGCCCACGAGAAGGACCAGACCATCGCACCCCCCGAGGACGAGACGACCCTCGAGGACGTGGTCCCGGGCTCGCTGCAGGTCGAGGCCGTCGACGACTACACGTTCGAGATGACGCTGCAGAGCGCGTTCTCGTGGACGCTGTTCCAGATCGCGGGCGGCACGTTCGCGATCCTGCCGGAGAACTCGGTCGGCGACGTCGAGGGGTACGACGGCGAGTACTCCTACAACGAGTTCTTCAGCACGGCGGGCGAGGGGCCCACCTTCGCCGGCGCCGGCGGGTTCGAGGTCGACTCCTGGAGCAAGGGCGACGCGATCACGCTGTCGAAGTACGACGACTACTACGGCACCGAGCCCAACGTCGACGAGATCGTGTTCACGGTCGTCCCCGACGGCAACGCCCGACTCAACCGGTTCGAGAACGGCAACGCCGACATCCTCGAGGGGATGCCGACGGCCTCGTTCACGCCGAGCAACGTGAACATCGAGGAGCAGGACGGCGCCAAGCAGATCGGGACGTACGACCTCGACGGCACCGAGGTCAACTACGGCCAGATCCCGGCGCTGACCACGGAGTACCTCGTGTTCAACACACTCGAGGTGCCGATCCCGGTGCGGAAGGCGTTCGCGTACGCGCTGAACCAGCACGACGTGGCCGAGAGCGTCTACAAGGGGACGGCGACGCCGGCGTACCACATCGTGCCGCCGGCCGCCTACCCCTCCTTCGAGGAGGACGTGAGCCCGAGCGAGACGTACACCCGCCACGCCGAGGAGGGGTACCAGTCCAACCTCGAGGCCGCGGCCGACGGCTACCCGTACGGCTACGCCGAGACCGACCTCGAGTCCGCGAAGCAGGTGATGGAGGACGCCGGCTACGGCCCCGACAACACGTTCGAGATCACGGCGACGACGATCTCGGGCAACAGCGCCTACCAGCGCGTGTTCACCCGGCTGCAGTCCAAGCTCCGGCAGGCCCACATCGAGATGGACGTGACCGAGGCCCAGTTCGGGACCATCATCAGCCAGGCGATCAACGGCAGCATGGAGGTGTTCGCGCTGGGCGACGGGATGGAGTACCCCGGCCCGGAGAACTTCCTGCGCTTCCTCTGGGGCGGCAGCCCGTCGACGCAGTTCACCCGCTGGGGCGCCGAGGAGAGCTACTACGACGAGGAGCTGCGCCAGACCACCATCGACGCCTGGCAGGAGAACTACGCCGCCGAGGACTCCACGTCGGAGTCCGAGGCCGAGGCGTTCCAGACGATCGAGGAGGGGAACTGGCTATCGATGCAGGAGCTGCCGATCGTCAACCCGGCGAGCCAGCGCTTCTGGCACACCCACGTCGACGTGGAGATGTACGGCGTGATGGAGAACCAGATGTTCACCGACCTGACGCTCAGCCGGTAGAACGGTAATCGGCCGGCTTTTCAACACCCCCTTCCTACGGCTGTCCGAACGCACACGAATGCACCCAACACGCCGTCTCGACCTCCGGTACGGACGAACTGCACAGCCGACCGACGGAGGCCAGACGTGAGCCGAGCCCGCTACCTCGCGAAGCGGCTGCTCATGGCGATCCCGGTCGTCTGGCTGGGAACGTCGATGACGTGGTACATCATCTTCATGGGGCCGATCGACCCCGCCACGCGGCTGCTGAGCGAGGGGCAGGTGCGGAACCCCGCCGCGTACGAAGCCGCACAGACGCAGTTGGGACTGAACCAGCCGCCGCTGCAGCACTACGTCGACTGGCTGTCGAGCCTCATCGTCTTCGATCTCGGCCGGACCTGGCTGCTCTACCAGGGGTCGAGCGTGAACGCGCTCATCATGGACTTCCTCCCCCGGACGCTCTGGCTCGGGTTCTGGTCGGTGCTGATCGCGATCTTTGTCGGCGTCCCGCTGGGGTTCTACGCCGGGATGCGGTCGAACACCGTCTCGGACTACGTCGCCTCGATGGGCGGGATCGTCTGGCGCGCGATGCCCAACTTCTGGCTCGGCATCATGCTGCTGGCGGTGCTCGGCAGTTCGCAGGCGATCTTCGGCGTCAGCTGGGAGACGCTCGGGCCGAACCTCACCTCGGGCATCTCCGGCAACCCCGACCTCAGCTATCTCGCCGGCAATCCGCTGGCGTTCTTCACCAACATCGACGCCACCCTCGAGGCGATCAAGAAGGTGGCCCCCGCCGCCATCGTGCTCGGCTCGGCGTCGATGGGGAACGAGATGCGTATCGGTCGGACGGCCGTGCTGGAAGTGAAGAACCAGGACTACGTCGAACTCGCGAAAGTGAAGGGCGTCTCCGACCGGGCGCTCGTCTACAAACACATCCTCCGCAACGCGCTGGTGCCGCTGGTCCCGATCATCACTAGCGAGGCGTTCCTGCTCATCGGCGGGAGCGTGCTCGTCGAGTCCGTGTTCGGCATCAACGGGATCGGCTACCTGTTCTTCCAGGCGGCCATCCAGGGCGACCTCCCGCTGGTCGGGACGCTGATGTACGTGTTCATCCTCATGATCGTCGGAATCAACCTGATACAGGACGTGCTGTACACGCTGATCGACCCGCGCGTCGGGCTGGAGGGCGAGTGAAATGTCGGTGACCACGTCCCGCGTCGCGGACGCGCTCACCGACGGCCGGACGGCGCTGTGGGCCCTCGTCGGCCTGTTGCTCTTCCTCCTCGAGGCCGGCGCCTTCCTGAACTTCGTCGTCGGCCTGACGATCGACGGCATCCTCGCGCTGCCGGGCGTCGACGCCGCCGGCTTCCTGACGACGGTCGAGAGCGCGGTCCGGGAGATCCCCACGCTGCTCTCCCGGGAGACGATCCCCAACGAGGGGTACTACGACGGCAGCGGCTACGAGGGGACGTTCCTCGGCCTCTCGCCCGCGATTGCGTGGGCGCTGCGGGCGACGCTGGTGTACCTCTACGCCTTCGCCGCCTTCGGCTGGGGCGTCTGGGGCTACCGGATCTACCGCCGGAACTACCGCGCCGCCGACTGGACCCCCCGCGACGACGTGTTCGACCGCTTCCGCGGCCACAAGTGGGGGATCTTCGGGCTCGTGATCGTGTTCATGTTCGTCACGATGGCCGTGTTCGCGCCCGCGCTGGGGCCGACCACGGTCGACCAGAACATGCGCAACTCCTACGGCTACGAGACCAAGTACTGGGACAGCGACTCCGGCTCCGTGGAGACGATCCTCGTCGGCGACGCGAACCTCGACTCGCTCTCGCAGGGGAACGACCAGAACATCGGCCCGTGGACGTACGACGACTACGGCCGGTTCCACCCGTTCGGGACGATGCAGGACGGGAGCGACCTGTTCACGTTCCTCGTGGTGGGGTCGCGCATCTCCTTGGTGATCGGCGTGCTCTCGGTGGCGCTGAGCGCCTCGATCGCGGCGACGCTGGCGCTGACCTCGGCGTACTACAAGGGGCGGGTCGACCTCAGCATGGTGCTGATCTCCGACGCCGTGATGGCGATGCCCCAGCTGCTGCTGCTGATCATGCTGACCACCGTCCTCAGGGAGACGTGGATCAACGAGGTGTACAGCGGCGGGTTCCTGCTCGCGCTCATCTTCGCGTTCACCGGCTGGACGTACATGTGGCGGTCGATCCGCGGGCCCGCGCTCCAGATCTCCGAGCGCGAGTGGATCGACGCCGCACGCAGCTTCGGACAGACGCCGATCACGATCATGCGCAAACACATGCTCCCCTACGTCACCGGCTATCTGCTCATCTACGGCTCGATGACCCTCGGCGGCGCGATCATCTCCATCGCGGGGCTCTCCTACCTCGGGCTGGGCGTGGCGCCGCCGACCCCCGAGTGGGGGCGCGCGGTCAACCTCGGACAGGACTACGTGCGAACCGGCTCGTGGCACATCTCGCTGATCCCCGGCATCCTGATCACGCTCGTCGTGACCGGGTTCAACGCGCTGGGTGACGGGATCCGCGACGCGATCGACCCGCAGTCCGACAGCGCCGGCGGCGAGACCGCGGGCGCGGGGGGTGGCGCATGAGCGACACCCTGCTCGAGGTCGAGAACCTCCGGACCGTGTTCCACACCGAGAAGGAGACGATCCGCGCCGTCGACGGTGTCAGCTTCGACGTCGAGCGCGGCGAGACCGTCGGCCTCGTCGGCGAGTCCGGCTCGGGCAAGTCCGTCACCGCCCGCTCGGTGCTCGGCCTCGTCGACGAGCCCGGCGTGATCGAGGAGGGGTCGATCGAGTTCTGCGGCGACGAGCTCGTCGGCGGCAACTGGGACGAACACCGCGGCGACATCGCGATCGTGTTCCAGGACCCGATGAACTCGCTCAACCCCGTCTACACCGTCGGCAACCAGATCAAGGAGGCGCTGCGCATCCACCAGGGGCTCCGCGGGCAGGCGGCGACCGACGCCGCGATCGAGCTGCTGGAGGACGTGGGGATCCCCGACGCCGCCCGGCGCGTCACGGAGTACCCCCACCAGTTCTCCGGCGGGATGCGCCAGCGCGCGGTGATCGCGATCGCGCTCGCCTGTGACCCGGACCTGCTGGTCTGTGACGAGCCGACGACGGCGCTGGACGTGACGATTCAGGCCCAGATCCTCGAGCTGCTGGACGAGCTCCAGCGCGAGGAGGATCTGGGCGTGCTGTTCATCACCCACGACATGGGCGTGATCGAGGAGACGACCGACCGCGTGAACGTGATGTACGCCGGCGAGTTCGTCGAGAGCGCGCCGGTCGACGAGCTGTTCGACGACCCAAAACACCCGTACACGAAGGGGCTGCTCGCGAGCATCCCCGGCCGGACCGCGGGCGACGAACGGCTCCCGACGATCGAGGGCGAGGTGCCGACCTCGACGAGCGAACCCTCGGAGTGTCGGTTCGCGCCGCGCTGTCCCCACGCGTTCGACGCCTGCGAGTCGGTCCACCCCGAGCGGATCGCCGTGGGCGACCCCGACGCAGACCACGAGACGGCCTGTCTCCTCTACGACGACGAGTTCGAGGAGTCGCCGCCCGAAGACGGCGTCGTCGCCGACGGGGGTGAGACCGCATGAGCGAGGCCGAGCCGTTCCTCGAAGTGCGCGACCTGAAGAAGTACTACGACGACGGCGGCCTGCTCGGCGGCGACCCCGTGAAGGCCGTCGACGGCGTCAGCTTCGACATCCGCGAGGGCGAGACGCTCGGGCTCGTCGGCGAGTCCGGCTGCGGGAAGACCACCCTCGGCCGGACGATCCTGAACCTGGAGACCGCGACCGAGGGGGAGGTGCTCGCCGACGAGACCGACGTGACGAGCATCTCGGGCCGCGAGCTCCGCCGCTGGCAGAGCCAGGCCCAGATGGTGTTCCAGGACCCGGACGCCAGCCTCAACGACCGCATGACCGTCGGCGAGATAATCCGTGAGCCGCTGGACGCCCACGACTGGCCGAACCTCGCGGTGTCGGTCGCCGACGACCGCGAGGTGGCCGGCAAGCGCGTCCACCGCGCCGAGGGCGACGAGCGCCGTGACGTGACCGTCGACGCCGACGGCGGGGTCTCCGTCCGCGAGGGCGCGCCGCTGACCCGGGAGGACCTCACCGTCGACGCCGACGGCGACCGCGTCGACGTGACGCTCCACAAGCACGCCTCGGCGATGCGCGAGGACCGCGTGCGGGGGCTGCTCGAACAGGTCGGGCTGCGGGAGGAGCACTTCTACCGCTACCCCCACCAGTTCTCGGGCGGGCAGAGCCAGCGCGTCGGGATCGCCCGCGCGCTCGCGCTCGAACCGCGCTTCCTGGTGCTCGACGAGCCGGTGTCGGCGCTGGACGTGTCGGTGCAGGCCCGGATCATCAACCTGCTCGAGGACCTGCAGGACGAGCTCGGGCTCACCTTCCTGTTCATCGCGCACGACCTGAGCGTCGTCCGCCACATCGCCGACCGCGTGGCGGTGATGTATCTCGGCGAGGTGATGGAGCTCGGGCCGACCGAGGAGGTGTTCACCGACCCCTCCCACCCCTACACCGAGTCGCTGCTGTCGGCGATCCCCGGCTCGATGGTCGAGACGGGCGAGCGCATCACGCTCCGCGGGACGCCGCCGAGCCCGCGCGACCCGCCCAGCGGCTGCCGGTTCTCCTCGCGCTGTCCGGCGAAGATCCGGCCCGACGAGTACAGCGTCTCCGGCGAGCACTGGGAGGCGCTCGACCAGCTTCACTCGGTGTTCCGCGCCCGCTCGAACGCCGAGAAGGGGATCGTCGACGTGGTGAAGGAGCGACTGGGGATCCAGGACGTCTCCACCGTCGACGAGCTGCTGCTCGAACTGTTCGACGCCGAGCGCGACGGCGACGGCGGGATCTCGATCGAGATGCCCGACGACGCCGCGAGCGTCGTGTACGAGGCCGCAGAGCTGGCCCGTGCCGGCGACGAGGCGGGCGCCGCCGAGCGCCTCGACGACGCGTTCGGCAGCGTCTGCTCGGAGGAGCACCCCGAGGCCAACGACGTGGGCGCGGGGCGGACGAGCCGGTGTCTCCGCCACCGCGAGGAGTACGAGGACCCCGACGCGGTGATCGAGCAGCGCTACCGGAGCGACTGAGCTCGCCGTTTTTCGACCGGGAACCGACAGGGCTTACGCCTCGGACGCCCACGTGCGACCGTGTTCGGTTCGCCCGCCTGCGAGCTCTGTGACGGTCCGATCCCCGAGCACCGCGAGGGCCGGTTCTGTTCGGACGGCTGTCGGTCGGTCGCCGGGACGCTCCCGGCCGACGACGCGCCGGAAGCGGCCGCCGAGGACGACGCCGACGACGGCACCACCGCCGCCTTCTTCGCGGTCGAGGGGATGCACTCGGCGACCTGCGAGGCGTACCTCGAAGCCGTCGCCCGCGGCGTCGACGGCGTCGTCGACGCCGACGCGAGCTACGTCACCGAGTCCGTCCGCGTCGACTGCGACGGTGACCCGCCGACCGAGCGCCTGACCGAGGCGCTCTCCGGCCTCGGCTACGACGCCACCCCCCGCGAGGAGCGCACGCTGGAAGAGCGCGAGTCCGCCGAGGGCGTCGTCGAGGGCGCGCTCGGCTACCGCTACGCGGCCGGGGTGGTGTTCGCCTCGTTCCTGCTGATCCCGTACACGGTCGTGTTCTACCCCTCCCACCTCGCCACGCTGCTTGGCGCCGCCGACCCGCTGGCCGGCGAGGGGAACGTCGCGATGGTGCTGCCGGTGTTCCTGGTGCTGACAGTCGTCGTCATCTTCGTCACCGGCGCGCCCGTGCTCCGGGACGCCTACATCGCGCTGAAGCTCCGCACGCCGAACACGGGGCTGTTGGTGACGCTGACCGCCTTCGCGGCGTACTTCTACGCGACGGCAGCGTTCTTCGCGGGCGGCACCCACGCCTACTACGACCTCGCGGTCGTCGCGGTCGCGACCGTCACCGGCGCGACGTTCTACGAGTCACTCGCCAAACGGAAGGCGGCGAGCGCGCTGACCGACCTGACGGTCTCCCGCGTCGCCGAGGCGACCCGCGAGACCGCCGACGGCACCGAGACGGTCCCGGTCTCGGAGCTCGCGCCGGGCGACCGCGTGCTCGTGCCCGAGGGCGAACGCGTGCCCGTCGACGGCACGCTGGCGGAGGGCGAGTGCACCGTCGCCGAGGCGGTCGTCACGGGCGAGTCGACGCCGGTCCGAAAGCGCGCGGGCGACGAGCTGATCGGCGGCTCCGTCGTGACCGCCGGCGCGGCGGTCGTCGCCGTCGGCGACGACGTCCGGAGCAGCGTCGACCGGCTCGCCTCGTCGGTCTGGGGGTTCCAGAGCGCGACCCACGGCGACCAGCGGCGGGCCAACCGCATCGCTGAACGCGTGACGCCGCCGCTGCTCGCGCTCTCCGTGCTAGCCGGCGTCGTCGCGCTCGCGCTCGGCGGCGGCGCCGCGGCGGGCGTCGTCGCCGCGCTCACGGTCCCGCTCGCGGCGTCGCCGTGGGCGCTGGGGTTCTCGACGCCGCTGTCGGCCGGCTCCAGCGTCCAGCGCGCCCTCGACCGCGGCGTCGCGGTGTTCGACGAGACCGTGTTCGAGCGCCTGCGCGGCGTCGAGACGGTCGTGTTCGACAAGACCGGGACGCTCACCACCGGCCGGATGGAGGCGCTCTCGGCGGACGCGTCCGACGACCTGCTCGCGGCGGCCGCGGAGCTGGAGCGCCGCGCCGCCCACCCCGCGGCGGCGGCGATCGTCGACGCCTACGGCGACGCGGACGCGCCGGCCGTCGAGTCGTTCACCAGCCACGCCACCGGCGTCGAGGGCGTCGTCGGCGACCGGCGCGTGCTCGTGGGCAACCCGGAGCTGTTCGCCGAGCGGGGCTGGGCGATCCCCGAGTCGGTCCGGGAGCGCGCCGACGAGGTCCGCGACGCCGGCCACCTGCCGGTGCTAGTCGGCTCGGGAGCGACGACAGCCAACGAGGAAGGAACGGCGGACCCGGCCGGCGAGGCGGCGGGCGTCGTCGCCGTCGGCGACGAGTCTCGGGCCGACTGGGCGGCGACGCTGGAACGGCTCGGCGAGCGCGGGCTCGACGTGGTCGTCCTCACGGGCGACGACGAGTCCGCCGCCGCGGAGTTCGCTGCGAGCCCCCACGTCGATCACGTGTTCGCCGAGGTCCCCCCGGCCGGGAAGGCCGAGGCGGTCCGGCGACTCCGGGGGCGGGGGCCGGTCGCGATGGTCGGCGACGGCACCAACGACGCGCCGGCGCTGGCGGCCGCGGATCTCGGGGTGTCGCTGGGGAGCGGCACCGCCCTCGCCGCGGAGGCGTCGGACCTGGCGGTCGTCGACGACGATCTCGGCGGCGTGGCGGCGGCGTTCGACCTCTCGGCGGAGAGCTACCGGCGGCGCCGGTGGAACGACCGCGGCGCGCTGCTGTACAACGCGATCGCGATCCCGCTGGCGCTCGCGGGGCTGTTGAACCCGCTGTTCACGATGGCCGCGGCGGTGGCCTGCTGTGGACTCGTCGCCGCCAACGCGTTCCGCGAGTCGAGCGTGGCCTGATCAGTCCGGGAGGTCGAACTCCCCGAGCACGTAGAAACCCAGGGCGAACCCGGCGACGATCATGGCGCCGGCGAGCAGCTGGGAGCGCGGGCGGCTGGGGAGATACCCCGTCGCGAGCGTGCCGCCGACGACGAGCAGCGCGGCGCCGCCGAGTCCGACTACCGTCCGCGTGCGTTCGTCCATGGCCGGGTTCGGGCGCGCGCCGTCTTGAGCCGTACGCTTCCGTGTCGCGATACATCCGACCATTCAAGAGTTCGCGCTGTCCATGCCGGGGTATGTTGGGTGGGAAGCTCGTCGCCGCATCGACGCTCAAGGTGGCCGCCGCAGCGTTCGGCGTCGTGGCGCTGTCGCTGGGCGGCGCGTGGGCCGCCGGGATCGTCGGCGCGCCCTCGGTCGCCGGCGTCGACAACGCGTTCGGCCCGGTGAACGAGTCGACGACGACGATCGAGTCGGACATCGTCGTCAACAACCCCAACCGTTCGGGGTGCGGCTGGGCGGGCTGACGATCGACTACGCCGTCGAGATGAACGACGTGCGCATGGCCACCGGGGGACGCGAGGGGCTCGGGGTGAACGCCAGCGGCAACACGTCGATCCCGCTGACGACGAAGATGAACAACGACCGCATCCCGCCGTGGTGGATCAGCCACGTGGAGAACGACGAGAACACCACGCTGGTCGTCGAGGCGTCGATCCACTCCGACCTGCTGGGTCGGGAGTTCAACCCGCAGATCGAGCGCTCGGTCCAGACCAACCTGATCGGCGGGTTCAACAGCGAGGAGGACCGCCCGATCGAGGTCGACGAGCCCGCGGCGCCCGACCCGGTGCTCTGGCTCAACAGCACCAGCGGCGCCTGGGGCGACGTGAGCAACGAGAGCACCGAGATCGACACCGCGTTCGAGCTGTACAACCCCAACCCCACGCCCGTCGCGATCTCGGAGATCGGCTACGAGATCCGGATGAACAACGTGACGATGGGCGAGGGCGCGACCGAGAAGGGCGTCGCGATCGCCCCCGGGCAGACCGAGACCGTTCGGGCGACGACCGCGATCCGGAACCAGAACCTCGACGAGTGGTGGGTCACCCACCTCCAGAACGAGCAGGTCACCCAGCTCGAGGTGACGTTCTACGCCCGGGTCGACCTCTCGGAGTTCGGCGGCGACACCGTCCGGGTCCGGCTGGACTCGATCGAGCGCACGATCGAGACGGACATCTTCGGCAACGAGGACGCCGGGAACGGAACGAGCGACGGTAGCGAGAGCGAGGGGACGGCGACGCCGACCGACGGCGACGGGACCGCGACACCAAGCGACGGGAACGGCACGGCGACACCCACCGACGGCGACGGCACGGCGACGCCCGGCGACGAGGAGACGGCCACGCCGACGCCGACCCCGACGCCCACCGACGACGGGATCCTCTCGGTCGCCGGCCCCGCGGTGTGAGGGGAGTTCACTAACTGCCGACACGTTCTTCGCGGCGCCGGCCGTCCCGTCGAGCATGCGGAGCCACCACCCTCCTGATCGCGTTCTCCGCCGACGAGGAGCCGCCCGTGACCGTCGAGCGTGACGGGGAGACGGTCACCCTGCGCGTCGACGGCGAGACACAGCGGCTGAGCCGCGAGCAGGCGCTCGCGCTGCGGGCCGCCGTCGGCGATGCGCTGGAGCGCCGCGTCGAGCTGTTCCGGACGGTCGGTCGCCACCGCCGGGACGGCAGCTACGCCGTCTCCCGCCGGGGCGCCGACACGCCCGGGAACGAGCAGGTGTTCGACTCCTTCGGGGCGCTGCGGGCGCTGTTCGCGTCGCTGCCGACGGAGTTCGGCGCCGAGGCAGTCGGTGACGAGGGCGTCACCGGTTCGCGGCGCCACCTGCTCGTCCGCCACCTGGCCGAGCATCCGGCGTTCGACTGCCGGCTCGTGAGCGAGCGGCCGCTGCGGGCCGAGAAGAACCCGGACTGACCGCTCGCCGGCGGCCCGTCCACCCCTCGCCCGCAGTCGGTAGGCATACGGCGGCGTCGCCCCGAGCCACCGCCATGACCGACCGCGGCAAGATCGACCGCGCCTTCTTCGCCGAGCGGATCGCCCCCCGGCTCGGCGCCGAGCGCGACGACGTGGCGCTGGGGCCGACCGCGGGCGTCGACTTCGGCCTGCTGAATCTCGAGGGGACGGGGTTGGCGGTCGCGACCGACCCGATCTCCGTGCTCCCGGAACTCGGGTTCGAGCGCGCGGGGCGGTTCGCGCTCCACGTCGCGCTCTCGGACGTGGCCGTCGCCGGCGTCGCCCCGAGCCATCTCGCGATCTCCTTCTCGCTCCCGGAGTCGATCGGCGACGACGAGTTCGACGCGCTCTGGACCGGGATCCACGAGGAGTGCGCGGCGCTGGGGACGAGCATCGTCACCGGCCACACCGCGCGCTACCCCGGCGCCGAGCTCCCGTGGGTCGGCGCCGCGACGGCGATGGGCGTCTGCGACCCCGAGACGGTCGTGCGCCCGGACGGCGCGCGCCCGGGCGACCACCTGTTCGTGACCCGTGGGCCGGCCGTCGAGACCGCGGGGCTGTTCGCGTCGCTGTACCCCGAGGCGTTGGGCGAGCGCGGGCTGGCTCCCGAGATGGTCGCCGACGCCGCCACCGGGCTGGACGAGGCGAAACTCGTCCGCGACGCGGTGGCGGCCGCCGAGGCGGGGGACGTGTCGGCGATGCACGACGCGACCGAGGGCGGGCTGCTGGGCGCGTTCTGTGAGATGGCCCGGAGTGCGGGCGTCCGGTTCGAGATCGACGCCGCGGCGGCGCCGACGCGCTCGGGCGTGGCGGCGGTCTGTGACGCGCTCGGGATCGACCCGTGGAAGACGACCAGTTCGGGGACGCTCGTGCTCGCGGTGTCGCCCGGCGACGCCGACGCGATCCGCAGCGCCATCGACGCCCGCGGGACGCCCGTGGCCGAGGTGGGTCGGGTCGTCGAGGGGTCGGGCGTGCGGTTCCGCGGCGAGGAGTGGACCGAGCCGCCGCGGGAGGAGTCCTGGGACGCCTACGCCGAGTTGGCCGGCGCGGAGTGAGGGGCGGGTGACTGCGTGGCCGGTGTGACAACGCCTTTGTCGACGCCGCCGGAGTGTCGGGCATGAGCAGCCCCTTCTCGATCGCCCGCGAGGCCGCCGCCGCGCGGGACGCCGACGACCCGCTGGCTCCGTTCCGCGACCGGTTCGACCCGCCGAGCGACCTGTACATGGACGGCAACTCGCTCGGGCCGGTCTCCGACGACGCCGAGCGCACGCTCGACCGCGTGGTCGGCGAGTGGCGCGAGCGCGGCATCGAGGGCTGGACCGAGGGTGAGCAGCCGTGGTGGGAGTACGCCGAGTACCTCGGCGAGCGGCTCGCGCCGTACGTCGGCGCCGACGCCGACGAGGTGGTCGTCGCCAACTCCACGACCGTCAACATCCACACGCTGATCGGCACGTTCCTCGACCGCGTGGCCGACGTGCCGGCACGTGAGCTCGACGCGCCCGACACGGTCGAGGAGTCGGTCGTCGACGCCTCGGGGAGCGTCGTCGTCGCGAACGAGCTCGACTTCCCGACGGATCACTACGCGATCCGCGCGCAGTTCCGCCAGCGGGGGCTCGACCCCGACGAGCACCTCCGGCTGGTCGAGAGCCGCGACGGCCGGACGATCGAGCGCGAGGACGTCGCCGCGGCGATGGACGACGACGTGGGGATCCTGTTCATGCCGACCGCGCTCTACCGCTCGGGCCAGCTGTTCGACGTGGACGCGCTGACCGAACTCGCCCACGAGCACGACGCGCTCGCGGGGTTCGACGCCGCCCACACGGTCGGCGCGGTGCCCCACGAGTTCTCGGCGGCGGACGTGGACTTCGCGGTGTGGTGCTCCTACAAGTACCTCAACGCCGGCCCGGGGTCGATCGCGGGGCTGTACGTGAACGAGCGCTACCACGGGCTGGCGCCCGCGCTCCCGGGCTGGTGGGGGAACGAGAAGGCCAGCCAGTTCGACCTCGAACTCGACTACACCCCCGAGGCGTCGGCGGGCGCGTGGCAGATCGGCACCGTGCCGATGCTGTCGGCGGCGCCGCTCGAGGGCTCGCTCGACCTGCTCGACGAGGCGGGGATCGAGCGCGTCCGCGAGAAGTCGCTCGAACTGACCGACCTGCTCGCGACGCTCGTCGACGACCTCGCCGACGCGGGCTACGAGTACGCGGTCGGCACGCCACGGCAAGGGGAGCGCCGCGGCGGTCACGTCGCCGTCGAGCACCCCGACGCCGACCGCGTGAGCCAGGCGCTGCGGGAGCGCGGCGTCGTCGTCGACTACCGGCCGCCGAACGTGGTGCGGATCTGCCCGGCGCCGCTGTACGTCGGCTTCGCGGACGTGTACGACGTGGCCGAACAGCTCCGCGAGGTCGTCGACTCGGGCGAGTACGAGTCGTTCGCCGCGAGCGAGGGCGTCTCGTAGCGGCCCTCCCGCCCGGGCGTCCGCCGCGGCAAACACCGTTTTGTCCACAGGCGCCCCATAGGCTGTATGGACGTTCTCGTCCTCGGCGGCGGCTACGCAGGGCTCCTCGTGACGCGGAAGCTGGAGCGGCGGCTCCCGGAGTCGGCGACGCTCACGCTCGTCGACGAAACCGGGACCCACCTGGTCCAGCACGAGCTCCACCGGGCGATCCGTGACCCCGAGTACGTCGACGACATCGACGTACCCCTCGGTGAGATCCTCGACCGCGCGTCGCTCCGGGAGGCCCGGGTGACCGACGTGGACCGAGCCACCCGCACCGTCTCGCTCGCCGACGGCGACGAGCTCGACTACGACTACTGCGTCGTCGCGCTGGGGGCGGAGACGGAGTTCTACGACATCCCCGGCCTCGAAGCGCACGCGACGCCGCTGAAGCGACTGGAGCACGCCGCCGAGATCCGCCGCGGGTTCGAGGCGGTGATCGACCAGCAGGGCCACGAGGACCCGACGACGGCCAGCGAGACGACGGGCACCGTCGTCGTCGGCGGCGCCGGGCTCTCCGGCGTGCAGGTCGCGGGCGAGCTGGCGACGATGGCCCGCGAGCGCGAGGTCGCCGACGACGTCGAGATCGTGCTGCTCGAACAGCTCGACACCGTCGCGCCCGGCTTCCCCGAGCGCTTCCAGGACGCCGCCCACGAGCGACTGGAGGCGCAGGGCGTCGACGTGCGCCCGGGGACGACCGTGACAGCAGCCGACGAGGCGGAGATCACGACGGAGGGCGGGCCGATCGAGTACGACCAGTTCGTCTGGACCGGCGGGATCCGCGGCAACGAGGCGATGGGCGGCGATCGCCCGGAAGTGCGCGGTGACCTCCGGCTCGACGCTCGGACGTTCGCGCTGGGCGACGCGGTACGGATCGTCGACGCCGACGGCGAGCCCGTGCCCGCGAGCGCCTCCGCGGCCGTGCGAGCCTCGGAGACGGTCGCGCGGAACGTCGTCGCCGCGGCGACGGCCGACGGCGGGTTCGTCGACGTGGCGCAGTGGCGCTGGGAGAGCCCCGGCTGGCTGATCTCGGTCGGCGACGACGCGGTGGCCCAGATCGGGCCGACGGTGCTGACCGGCGCGCCGGCGAACGCGCTCAAGTCGGCCGTCGGGATCACCTACCTCGCGGAGCACGGCTCGTTCCGGCGCGCGCTGGACGTGCTGCGGAAGGAAGCGGACGACACGGGGAGCTTCGCGCGGCTACTCGAACAGCTCTGAGCCGCGGCTGGCGGGATCGCGCGGTCGAGAAAGGTGGGCGGCGCCGGCGGCGGTCACGGCGCTACTCGTCGTCGTCGTCGCGCATCTCGTCGAGCTTGCCGACCAGTTCGTCGGTGGACTCGGTGGACTCGAAGGAGAGGTCGCCCTCTTCGCCCCCGTCGACGTCGACGCCCTCGGCCTGCTCGTCGGTGTCCTGGTTCTGGTTCTCCTGCTCGGACTCGTCGTACGATCCAAATCCCATGTTCGGGGGGATGTGGTCGAGCCCAAAAACCCTGTGGACCTGTCGGTCCCGTGAGGGAGGTTCTCGCGGCGCGGACCGACAGGAATTACGGCTCTCGGAACGAGGGACGGGACATGAGCAACCGCGTCGTGCAGGGCCGGATGGTGACAGCCGAATCGCTGGCCGAACAGGTCGAGGGTGAGTCGATCCTGGAGGCCGAACCCATCGAGGACGCCGACCGTGACTGCCCGGAGTGTGGCGGCGACGTGATCAGCGTCGGCTACATGCCCAGCGTCACTGAGTTCGTGACCGCCTACAAGTGCCAGGAGTGTGACTGGGCCGAGATCGACCGGGACTGAACCGGATCGAAATCCCTTTACACCGAACGGATGTAGCGACGAGTGCAAGGGGACGTGGCCAAGCCCGGGATGGCGACTGACTCCAGAGGCCACGCGCCCGGTGACGAACTCCAGACTGATATACCGAGTCGGCGACTGATCATCGCCGGCGACGACGACCCTCTGGAGGACCGAGGCGCACCGGAGATATCAGTCGATCGGGGGTTCAAATCCCTCCGTCCCCATTTTTCGCTGTCGCGAACACCGTGAGCGCCGGATATCCAGTGATCGTCGAGGGAGTTGAACCGGCGAGCGACCACCGCGAGCGTTTGTAGTCAAACACCAACTACTCTCACAGCTCCCACACCGAACCTCCGCCACCGACCGGAACACCGTTCGGAACTCTCGAACCCCGCTCCCCGCCGTCGATCACGTCCCGTCCGGAACCGTTCGGAACCGGCCGGCCGACACTCATGACGCTGCTGCCGGAACAGTGAGGTATGGCTCCCACCACCGACGCCCAGTCGCTCACGATCCCCGAACTCCCGTCGCTGGAGGCGGGCATCACCCTGCTCGAGGCCGACGGCGACCCGCGGCTCCCGCTGCAGACGCTGCTGGTCGACCACCTCCTGCTCGCCGGCGGGCGCGGGGTCTGGGTCGGCACCGGCCGGTACTGCAGCACCGACACGCTCGCCGAGGTCGCGCCCGACCGGCGCGTGCTCGAGCGCGTCGACGTCGCCCGCGGGTTCACGCCGTACCAGCACGCGGCGCTGCTGGACGACCTCGCGACCCACGTCGACGACCGGACCGCCGTGGTCGCCCTGCCCGAGATCGACGCCCAGTACCGCGGCGACGATCTCCAGGGCAACGACGGCCGGACGATGCTCGTCCGCGCGCTGGCGCGGGTCGCCGCCGTCGCCCGCGAGCACGGGATCCCGGTGCTCTGCACCCGCTCCCGGGAAGACGAGTTCAGCGAGCCGGTCGCCGCCGCGGCGGCGTCGACGCTCACGGTCCGGGACACGGCGATGGGCCCGCGGTTCGTCGGCGACGGGTTCGAGACGCTGGGGTACGAGCTCGGCGACGGCTGGGTTCAGACGACGATCGCCTTCTGGCAGCGCGTGCTCGAAGCCCGGCAGCCGCTCCACGACACCGCCACGATCTCCGGGGAGGTGTTCGCCCGTGGGACGGTCTAACCCCACCCACCGCGACAGCCTGCGCCGGCTGGAGGAGCGCTGGGGCGACTACCGGCGGGGGCTCCGGCACCGCGATCAGGCCCACTTCGACCGGCTCTGGGAGCACGCCGCCACCTACGCCGACGCGTCCGGCTACCAGAACACCGAGCGCACGCTCGACCTCGCGCTCGTCTCGATCGTGCTCGCCCAGGAGCGCCGGATCGCCGCGCTCGAAGCCGAGCTGGAGGGGGATTCGTGACCTACTGCGTCGACTTCCCCGAACCCGAGACGGCCGTCGAGTGGACGCTGACCGAGTCGGGCGTCGAGCGCGAGGCGGTCACCTACCGCCCGCGGTTCTACGTCCGCGCGACCGGCGACGGCTCGCTCGCGGAGATCGCCGAGGCGGTCCGCCCGCATCCGGCGGTGACGGCGGTCGAGCGGGAGCGCCACCGCCCCGGCTGGCGCCACGAGCCGACGCCGATGCTGGCCGTCGAGGTGACGACGCCCGACGCGGTCACGCGGCTGGCGTCGACGATCACGAGCGCCGGCCGCCCCGGGGAGTACCGCTGTTTCAACGTCGACCTCTCGCGGCAGTTCCGCTACTGCGTCGAGACCGGCGTCGATCCGACGCCGAACCGATCGCCGCGCGTGCTGCGCCTCGAGGCGCCGCCGATCGGCGACGACGGGCTCGCGTCCGTGACGGCGACGACGCCGGCGGACGGGACGCGCCGGTTCGACGGCGAGCCGGCGGCGATCGCCCGCGGCGTCGAGGCGCTGATCGAGGAGACGGAGCCGGCCGTGCTGACGCTCTCTTCGGCCCGGCTCGTCCCGGCGCTGTTCGACGCCGTCGACGGCCCGCTCCGGCTGGGTCGCGAGCCGGGGTACAGCCAGCTCGCGGCCGCGAGCAGCTACGAGAGCTACGGGCGGGTCGGCCACTCGCCGGCGCGGTACGCCGTCCCCGGTCGCGCGATCGTCGACGCCGCCAACTCCTTCTTCCTGCAGGAGACCTCCATCGAGGGGATCCTGGACCTGGTCGAACGCTCCCACAAGCCGCTGCAGGAGGCGGCGTGGGCGTCGATCGGCAACGTGCTCACCGCGATCCAGATCCGCGAGGCGCTGGCCCGCGACGTGCTCGTCCCCTGGCGCTCCTGGCGGGCCGAGCGGTTCAAGCGCGCCAGCACGCTCGCGGCGGCCGACCGCGGCGGGTTCACGTTCTCGCCGGACGTGGGCGTCCACGAGGACGTCCACGAGCTCGACTTCTCCAGCCTCTACCCGAACATCATGTGCACGCGGAACGTCTCGCCCGAGACCGTCTGCTGTGACTGCCACCCCGACCGCGAGGACGTGCCCGGGCTGGGGTACGGCATCTGCCCCGAGCCTGGCTACCTCCCCGACGTGCTCCAGCCCCTGATCGACGACCGCGACGAGTTCAAGCGCCAGCTCAGCGCCGGCGAGGGCGACACCGAGGCGCTCGAAGGCGCGGCGTCGGCGATCAAGTGGATCCTCGTCTCCTGTTTCGGCTACCAGGGGTTCTCGAACGCGAAGTTCGGCCGGATCGAGTGCCACGAGGCGATCAACGCGTTCGCCCGGGAGATCCTCCTCGACGCGAAGGCGACGCTCGAGCGCCACGGCTGGCGCGTCGTCCACGGCATCGTCGACTCGCTGTGGGTGACGCCGATGCCCGACCGCGAGCAGACCGACCTCGAGACCGTCGCCGCCGAGGTCACCGACGACGCCGGGATCAGGCTGGAGTACGAGGCCGCCTACGACTGGATCGCGTTCTGCCCGCGCCGGAACGACGACGCCGGCGCGCTCACGCGCTACTTCGGGAAGCGCGCGGGCGAGCCCGTCGACGAGACGGCGAGCTACAAGCGCCGCGGGATCGAGGCCCGACAGCGCTCGACGCCGCCGTTCGTCGTCGACGCCCAGCTGGCGCTGATCCGTGAGTTCGGCCGGACGCGCTCGCCGGACGCGGTCTGTGAGCGCCTCCGCACGTTCGTCGAGCGCCTGCGGGCCGGCGACGTGGATCCGGCGCGGCTGGCGATCACCAACCGCGTCTCCAAGCGCCTCGCGGAGTACACCCAGTCGACGACGAACGTCGCCGCGCTGGAGCGGGCGGCCGACCGCGGCCTGGAGAAACAGCCCGGCCAGAACGTCGAGTACGTCGTCGTCGACGACGGGAAGGACGGTCGGGCGCGGGTCGAACTCCTGTCCGAGGAACCGACGACGTACGACGCCGACTACTACCGGGACCGGCTCTGCCGCGCCGCGGCCTCGGTGCTGGCGCCGGCGGGGGTCCGCCGCGAGGGGATCGAGACACGGCTGGCCGACCGAGTCGACGGCTCGCTCTCGGCGTTCGTCACGGAGGCGTCGCCCGACTGACCGGTCACGCCGCGTCGGCGCCCGCGCCGCCGACGACCAGCGTCGGGATCGCGGTCAGCCGAACCACGCGCTCCGTCGTGCTCCCGGCGGTGGCGATGCGCGAGAAGCCGGTCCGGCCCTGGGTCCCCATCACGATCAGGTCGACGCCGTAGTCGGCGGCGGCGTCGACGATCTCCCCGGCGGGCCGCCCACGGCGGAGGTGGCGGTTCAGGCTGACGCCGCGCTCGTCGGCCATCGCGGCCACCGCGTCGAGCGCGCGCTCGCCGGCGGCCTCCTGCGTCTCGACCTCGAAGTCCCAGTGGCCGCTGGGGCCCGCCTCCTCGACGACGAACAGCGCGTCGACGGTCGCGCCGAACCGGTCGGCGAGGTCGAGCGCGTGCTCGGCGGCGCGTTCGCTGTGGTCGCTCCCGTCGACCGGCACGAGGATCCTCCCGTACATACCCGCTGACGCGTACTGAAGCGAGATAAACGCACGGGCGGGGTCGCCCCGAACCAGTTCGGCAGAACGCTCCCCCCGGACCCGGCCGTAGGAGAGAGTATGTCGTCCGACCCCCGCCGAACTATCAACGACCGGTTCGACGAGGCGCCCGCCGACCGCCCGCTCGATCACCTGGACGTGCGGGAGCTTCCGCCGCCCGAGCCGCTCCGGCAGACGCTCGAACGGCTCGCGGAACTCGACGCCGAGACAGTGCTCGTCCAGACGAACGATCGCGCTCCGCAGCATCTCTACCCGCGGCTGGCGGACAGGGGGTACGCCTACGAGACGGTCGAGGGCGACGACGCCGTCGTCACCGCGATCTGGGAGGCCTGAGGCTCAGGCGTGGCGGATCTCGACGCGCCACTTCTCGGCGGCGACCCGTTCGGTCTCGTGGTCGAACCCGCGCTGGTCGAGGACGGCGTACAGCGGTTCGGGCTCGAAGCTGTTGATCAACACGAGCGTCTCCGGCTCCTCCAGCGCCTCCAGCTCGTCGACGATGCGACCGAACGGCTCGCCGTCGACCTCGCGCACGTCGAGGGTCCTTTCGGGCATGAATTCGCCTACGCGAGCGTCGGGGGTGGGGGTTGTGCCGAACATGGTCGCCACGCGACCGGACCGAAACGCCGAACATGTTCGGGAACATCGACTGGGGTATCCGTGCGCAACGCGGATGTAGAGCCATGCCCGAAGCGAAACTCACGCTCACGATCCCCGAGCGGACCTGGCCCGGCGAGATCTCCCGGGCCCACGACGACGCGACGATCCGGATCCTGGCGGCGATGACCGAGACCGACGCCGGGGTGGGGTTGGCGGAGATCGCCGCCGCCGACCCCCGACGGGTGCTCGCGGACGTCCGCGCCCACGACTCCGTCGACGACGTCGAGGTGCTCCAGTGCGGCGACGACGAGTGTCTCGTGCAGTTCCGGACCCACCTCCCGCTGCTGCTGCTGGCCGCGCGGGACTCCGGGCTGCCGCTGGAGATGCCGTTCGAGATCCGCGACGGGAACGCGACGTGGACGCTGACCGCTTCTCAGGACGCCATCTCCGAGCTGGGCGACCAGCTCTCGGCGCTGGGGATCGCCTACACCGTCGACTACCTCCAGCAGGAGGTCGGCGGCTCGGAGGAGCTGCTGACCGACCGCCAGCGCGCCATCGTCCGCGCGGCGATCGAGCGCGGCTACTACGACACGCCCCGGGAGTGCTCGCTGACCGAACTCGCCGACGCCGTCGGGCTCGCGAAGTCGACGGCGAGCGAGACGCTCCACCGCGCGGAGGAGCGCGTGATGAAGCAGTTCGCCGCCGCGGCGCTCGAGGAGGCGGAGCCGCGGGCCGTCGTCGAGCGGTAGGGGGCGTCTCCGGCCGACCGCGCGCGAGCCGACCGCCGCCGGGTTCGAGCCGGATCGAGCCCGGGTTCGCCGTTCTTTTCGACGACCACGACGCCGACAGAATCGACGCCGCGTTCGTCCCGCTCACACGGATAAACCCCCGCCCGAACGCGTTCGTGAGTTCTACTCCCGTGGGAATCCGCTGGACGGTTCTAGTACTGCACCTCCCAACGCCGGCCCGTAGGAGCATGACTGACGACATTTCGCGACGACGGTTCGCGGTCGCGCTGGCGTCGACGGGTATCGGGATCGGGCTCGCCGGCTGTGGCGGGGGCGGGGCGTCGACGGAGTCCCCGACAGAGACGGCGACGCCGACCGAATCCGGCGGCGGCAGCGGCGACTCGTTCGAACAGACCGACACCGTCGACATGAACGACGAACTGGCGTTCGCTCCCAAGCAGATCGAGGTGGAGGCCGGGACGACGGTCACCTGGGAGAACGTCGGCTCGATCGGCCACTCGGTGACGGCGTACGAGGACGAGATCCCCGAGGACGCCGAGTACTTCGCCTCGGGCGGCTTCGACAGCCAGCAGGCGGCCGTCGACGCCTACCCGGACGAGGGGAACGTCACCGAGGGCGGCACGTACGAACACACGTTCGAGACGACCGGCGAGTACGAGTACTACTGCATCCCCCACGAGATGAACGGGATGGTCGGCACTGTCCGGGTGGTCTGAGATGAGTACCAACGACACTACTGACGAGGAAGCGAGTACCGAGCGGAAAGACGCCGACGAGCTGTTCGCGGAGCACGAGGCACAGCTGAACGAACTGCTCGCGGACGTCGAGGGGCCCGACGCGCCGGAGGCGGAGTCGACGCTCCCCTCGCTGGGCGACGGCGTCACCCGCCGGGACGTGATGAAGGCGGGCGCGGCCGTCGGCGCCGTCGGCGGCCTCGCGGGCTGTGCGGGCACGGGCGGGCTGGGGAACAGCACGGACACCCAGGCGAACGGCGGCGACGACGTGCCCTCGCACAAGGTGCCGCCGGGCGAGCACGACGAGTACTACGGGTTCTGGTCGGGCGGCCACGCGGGCGACATCCGTGTGTACGGCATCCCGTCGATGCG
Organism: Halolamina rubra; assembly: GCF_000739555.1. Classification (GTDB taxonomy): domain Archaea; phylum Halobacteriota; class Halobacteria; order Halobacteriales; family Haloferacaceae; genus Halolamina; species Halolamina rubra. Next base: position 33,457 of record NZ_BBJN01000035.1, on the reverse strand, counting down.
CCAGCTCACCCGGATCCCGGTGTTCAACCGCGAGGGCGCGAAGGGGTACGGCTTCGACGACCGCTCCAGCGAGATGCTGGAGGAGGCCGGCGACTACACGTGGGGCGACTCCCACCACCCGAGCCTCTCGGAGACCGACGGGAAGTACGACGGCGAGTACATCTTCGTCAACGACAAGGCGAACGGCCGGGTCGCGCGGGTGAATCTCACCTACTTCGAGACCGACGCGATCGTGGACGTGCCGAACGTTCAGTCGGTCCACGGCTGCTGTATCCAGAGCCCGGACACCGAGTACGTGTTCGCCAACAGCGAGTTCCGGACGCCGATGCCGAACGACGGCCGGGACGTGAACAGCCCCGAGGAGTACGTCTCGGTGTTCTCGGCGATCGACCCCGAGAGCATGGACGTGCTGTGGCAGGTCGAGGTCGACGGCCAGCTCGACATCGTCGACTCCGACAAGGACGGCCGCTGGGTGCTCGCCTCGGCGTACAACGACGAGGAGGGCGTCGAGATCGAGACGATGACCCGGGACGACCGGGACGACGTGAAGGCGTTCGACGTGCCCGCGATCCAGGAGCTCGTCGACGCCGGCGAGTACGAGGAGGTCAACGGCGTCCCCGTCGTCGACGGGACGAAGGAGAGCCCGCACAACGAGGGCGACGACCCGATCGTGCGCTACATCCCGACGCCGAAGTCGCCCACTGCGTCGAGGTGACGCCGGACGGCAACTACGGGATGGTCGCCGGGAAGCTGTCGCCGACGGTGTCGATCATCGACATCGAGAAGCTGGCGACCGCCGACGACCCCGCGGACACGATCGTCGGCCAGCCGAAAGTCGGCCTCGGGCCGCTGCACACGACGTACGACGGCCGCGGGCACGCGTACACCTCGCTGTTCATCGACTCCCAGGTCGTGAAGTGGGACATCGAGCAGGCTGTCGACGCTGAGAAGGGCTCCGAGGAGCCGATCCTCGGCAAGATCGACGTCCACTACAACCCCGGCCACATCCAGGCGGTCCAGGCGATGTCGACGGAGCCGACCGGCGACTGGCTGGTCGCGCTCAACAAGCTCTCGAAGGACCGCTTCCTCCCGGTCGGGCCGATCTACCCCGACAACGACCAGCTGATCTACATCGGGAACGACAAGGACGACGAGACCGGCGGGATGGAGCTCGTCGCCGACCACCCGGTGTACCCCGAGCCACACGACGCGATCTTCGCCCACAAGGACAAGATCGAGCCGGCGACGACGTGGGATCCCGAGGACTACGACGAGGAGTTCGTCGGCGAGGAGGACTCCCGGATCGAGCGCGTCGACGACTCCACCGTCGAGGTGTACGCCTCCGTCAAGCGCAGCGAGTACGGCCTGCGCGAGATCACCGTCCAGGAGGGCGACGAGGTCGACCTGACGGTCACCAACATCGAGGGGACCCAGGACATCGTCCACGGGCTCGCGATCCCCGAGCACGACGTGAACCTCGCGCTGGCGCCCCAGGACACGCGGTCGGTGACGTTCACCGCCGACGAGCCCGGGGTGTACTGGGTGTACTGCACGTACTTCTGCAGCGCACTCCACCTCGAGATGCGCTCGCGACTGATCGTGGAGCCGGCCGACTAGGACCATGGAACGCCCGCAACGGAGCCAGTTCGGCGAGATCAGGCGGCTGCTGCCGCTCGTAGCGGCGGCGCTGCTCGTGGTCGCCCTCCTCTTCCCGATGTGGCACATCCGGATGGACGCGGTCCAGTACCCCAGCGAGACGCTGACGCTCGGGCTGTACGCCTACCCGCGGATCAGCGGCGACTACGTCGAGATCGCCCGTCTGAACCACTACGTCGGGTTCTACTACCCGGACCCGGTGTTCTGGCCGCCGAACTACGAGCCCCACCCCGACGCGATCGACGTGCCCGAGTGGTCGTTCGGGCCGCTGGCGTTCGTCGGCGTGGCGGCGACGAGCCTGTTCGTGGCGGTCGCGCCGACGGCGCGGAAGCTCCGGCGCGGGCTCACGGCACAGCTCGTCGGCTCGGTGCTCGTGTTCTCGATCCTGCTCGCGGACATCCAGTACCGGCTGTACCAGGCGGGCCACACGCTCGACCCGGACGCGCCGGTGATGGGCGTCGACCCGTTCACCCCGCCGCTGTGGGGGAAGTACGCGGTCGCGAACATCACCAGCTACTCCCGGTTCGGCGTCGGCGCCTACCTGACGGTGGCCGCCATCGGCCTGCTGGTGGTCGCGTGGCTGGCCCGTGACTCCACGGCGACGCTTGCCGACGTGCCCCGGCTCCTCCGGGGGCTCCCCGACCGCCTGCGGGAGCGGTCGGGACTTAGGGGGGTGAACCGCTGATGACCGACGCCGGACTCGAACGCGGGTTCGTCGCGCTCGTGGTCGTCGTGGCCGCCGCGCTCGCGGGGGTGACGTTCGCCCCCGCCGCGGCGGGGGCGGCGCCGGTGCCCGCGGCCGACGCGGACGCCGAGCGCCCCGACGGCTTCGCGTTCGACCCCGTGACCGAGTCCGGCGTCGCCACCGTCGGCGACGAGTCGTTCGACTCCGTCCAGGCCGCCGTCGACGCCGCCGAGCCGGGCGAGACGGTGCTGCTCCGCGGCCGGTTCGACGAGCGCGTCGTCGTCAACACCACGGGGGTGACGATCGCGACGGCGCCCGACGCGCGGGCCGTGATCGACGGCGGGCAGGAGGGCGACGTGCTGACGGTCGAGGCCGCGAACGTGACGGTGCGGGACGTGTGGATCCGGAACTCGGGGATGGACACGTCGACCAACGACGCCGGCGTCTGGGTCGACGCGCCGAACGTCACCGTCGCCGACAGCCGGCTGACCGAGATCACGTTCGGCGTCTGGGTCGACGGCGTCGACGACGCGGTGCTGCGGAACAACACGATCGTCGGCCGGGAGGACGTGACGCCGCGCTCGTACCGCGGCAACGGGATCCAGCTCTGGAAGACCGCGGGGACGCTGGTCGCGGAGAACCGGATCACCGACGCCCGGGACGGGATCTACTACTCCTGGGCCTCGGACGTGACCGCCCGCGGGAACACCCTCTGGGACCTGCGCTACGGGGTCCACTACATGTACTCCGACAGCTCGCGGCTGGCGAACAACACCGCCGTCGACAACGACGTGGGGTACGCGCTGATGCTCTCGGAGGAGATCGCGGTCGTGAACAACACCGCCGCGAACAACACCGGCACCAGCGGCCACGGGATCCTGCTCAAGCGCATCGACTACTCGACGGTCCGCGGCAACGCGTTCGTCGGCAACAAGCGCGGGATCTACTCGCTCAACTCCGCCGACAACGAGATCGTCGGCAACCTCGTGCTCGGCAACCGGATCGGCTTCCACCTGACCGCCGGCACCCACGGCGAGCGCGTCGTCGGCAACAGCTTCGTCGGCAACGCGCGGCACGTCCAGGCGGTCACCAGCGACACCCACGTCTGGAACGGCTCCGGCCGCGGCAACTACTGGAGCGGCGGCGGCGCCGCGGATCTGGACGACGACGGCGTGAGCGAGCTCCGCTACCGCCCCGCCGGCCTGGTCGAGAAGCTGGTCCGGGAGCACCCGACCGCCGCGGTGTTCACGAACAGCCCGGCGTTCAGCGCGCTGCGACGGGCCGAACGCACGCTGCCGATCGTCGACGCGCCGGGCGTCGTCGACTACCACCCGCTCGAACGCTCGCCACACGACTGGAGGGACCACTATGCACGCGATAGCGACGACTGACCTGACGAAACGGTACGGCGACGTGCTCGCGCTCGACGGCGTGAGCCTGTCGATCGAGGCGGGCACCACGTACGGCCTGCTCGGCACCAACGGCGCCGGCAAGTCCACGCTGTTCAAGCTGCTCGTCGGCCACCTCACCCCCGACGCGGGGCAGGTGACCGTCGGCGGCCGGGACGTGACGCAGGCCGGCCACGAGCTCCGCGAGGTGGTGGGGTACGTCCCCGAACACGCCGGGTTCCCCGACGCGCTCACGGGCCGGGAGGTGCTGGGCTACCACGCCCGACTCCGGGGGGTCCCGAAGGCGGAGCGCCCTGACAGGGTCGCCGCCGCGCTGGGGACCGTCGGGCTCGGCGAGGCTGCGGACCGCCGCGTCGGCGGCTACTCCAACGGGATGAACCGCCGGCTCGCGCTCGCGTCGGCGCTGCTCGACCGCCCGCGCCTGCTGCTGTTGGACGAACCCACCGCGGGGCTCGACCCGCTGGGCGTCGCGGAGTTCCACCGCATCCTCGACCGCCTGCGCGAGGAGTCCGACCTCACGGTCGTGATCACGACCCACGTGCTCGCGGAGGTCGAGGCGCTCTGTGAGGACGTGGCGGTGCTCCACGACGGCGAACTGCTGTTCGACGGCGCCGTCGACGCCCTGCAGGAACGGGGCGACGGCGAGCTCGAGGCCGGGTTCGGCGCGCTCGTCGCCGACGCCGGCGGAAGTCGCGGCGAGACCCTGGAGGTGGAGCGATGAGCGACGCGGGACCCGACGACGGCCGACAATCGCCGCCGTCCGGCAAGACCGACGACGGCCGACAGTCGCCGCCGTCCGGCAAGACCGACGGCGGCGTCGCCGAGGAGACCGGCCTCGGAGTGCTGGGCCTCGCCGCCGACAGCTCGGCGCTCGGCCAGATCGCCACGATCGCGCGCCTGGAGTTCTCGCTCGCGGTCCGGAACCGCTGGGCGTTCGCGCTGACGGCGCTGTTCGCGTCGCTGTCGGTGCTCGTCGTCGCCCTGGGAGGGCAGGGCGGCGTCGTCCGCGCCGACGCGGTGGTGGTGAGCCTGGTCGAGCTGTCGGCGCTGCTGCTCCCGCTGGTCGCGCTGCTGTTCGGCTACGACGCCGTCGTCGGCAGCGACGAGTCGGGCTGGCTGGGCGTGCTGTTCGCGCTGCCGGTGCCGCGGGGTCGCGTCGTGCTCGGTAGCTACCTCGGCCGGCTCGCGGTGTTCTCGGGCGGCGTCGTCGCCGGCTTCGGCGTCGGCGGGCTCTGGCTCGCGGGTCAGGGGCGGCTCACGCCGGCGTACCTCGGGCTCGTCGGCGCCGCGGTGCTCGGCGGCGCCGCGTTCCTCGCGCTCTCGGTGCTGCTGTCGACGCTCGCCGCCGAGAAGACCCACGCGCTGGGCGGCGCGCTGCTGGTGTGGGTCTGGGTCGCGCTCGTCCACGACCTCGTCTCCGTCGGGCTGATCGCCGCCGACGTAGTGGGGCCGGACTGGCTCGCGGTGTTCGTGCTCGCGAACCCCGCGACCGCGTTCCGCGTGCTCGCGCTGCAGTCGGTGCCGACGGTCACCGGCGGGATGGCCGACGTGCTGGTCGGCTCCGGCGTGACGACGCCGGTGCTCGTCGCGGCGCTGGCGGCCTGGAGCGTCGGCGGCGCGTGGCTGGCGAATCGACTGGTGGCGCGACGGAGCGTGTGAGCTCGCGCTAGGACGGGAATGTCGTGAACGAGCGGTGGCCGGGGTCAGGATTCCTCGCCCGTGGCCGCCTCCGTCCGGGTCACCCAGTCGAGCTCCAGCAGGCTCGTGAGACAGCAGTCACAGAGGGAGAGCTGCAGATTGGTCCGCGTCTCGTCGCGTCTCGAGATCCTGAGCGCGTGCGCTCGGGCCGTCCGCGCGTCGTCCTCGCAGTTCGAGCATTCGGTCGCGGGCTCCTGCATGGCTATTGGTTGGAGTCGTTCGTGTGCGATGGTAAATGTATCTATTCTATCGTAATTTCACCGATAGGTTTCTTGCCGGGAGGCGTTCACTCGCACGAACTCGAAAACCGGCGCTCCGTGTCCGTTACTTCTCGTGTGGCGAGTAGCGAATCCGCCCGAGCTACTCGACGTGTAGTGAGTAGCGGATCCGCCCGAGCTACTCGACGTGTAGCGAGTAGAGGATCACTGCGAACCCGAGCGTCGTGAACGCGCTCTCGACGACGAGCGCGAGGTCGGAGTTCACCGGCAGGAGCTGGTCGACGATGCCCGCGACCAGCGCGCCCAGCGTGACGGCGCCGAAGCCGACCGCGAGCGCGCGCAGCGCGGGCGAGCCGTTCCGTCGGTACGCTCGGTAGGCGTAGAACGTGATCGAGCCGCCGAGCAGCAGCGTGAGCGTCTTGAGCGCGACGACGGCGACGTTCATGTTTCCGTGCGCACCTCCGACCAGAGCTTCGTGAGCCGCTGTTCGGGCGTCGACTCGGTGCGGTCGATCGACAGGTCGAGCGTCCCCTCCTCCGTCAGCGAGACGTTGATCTCCTCGAAGTCGGCGACGTAGCGGGTGGTGTGACGGCCGTCCTCCCGGATCTCGGTTCGCTCATCGACCAGCGAGGCGTCGCTGAGCATGTCCAGCTTCCGGTACGTCGTCGACTGCGGGATCTCGCAGGCCTCACACAGCTCCTTGGCGGCCATCGGTCGGTCGAGCTGCTCGAGGATCGCCCGGCAGTCCGGGTCCTCCAGCGCGTCGAACACGGTCTGCAGCGTCGGCGCCTCGGCGGCGAGGGGGTCACTCGGCATCGTTCGTTCCTCGGCGAGTCGGGGTGTGTCGTGTGCGTAGCCAGTCATCTGTCTCGGGGCTGTCGGGCGATCGGCGCGGCGGTACGGACGCCATCGGCGGCTACCGGCGCGGCCCCGGCGGCCGCCTCGGTCCGTTCGGGCGCCCCGCGGCGTCGATCGTCGCCGCGGGTCGGCGTCGGTCGTGGAGAGAGATCGTGTGGTTGGCCCATGGCATCGATGTCTCAGCGTACTCCCCTGGGACACCAGTCGGTGCTGCCGAACATGTTCGGGCAACCTCACCCGGAGCCCGAGGCGAACACGTTCGGAGCAACCCTCTGGTGTGGGCGCGCCCGAGTGGGACCGATGTCCGATACGACTCTCGACGTTCGCGACGTGCCGCCGTCGGACCGCCACCCGAAGATCCACGACGCCTTCGACGCGCTCGACAGCGGCGAGGAGCTGGTGATCGTCAACGACCACGAGCCCAAACCGCTGTTCTACGAGATGCAGGCCGAGGTCGAGGCGTTCGACGCCGACGGCTACGCGGTCGAACGGCGCGACGACGACGAGTACGTGGCGCACTTCCCGAAGCAGTAGCGCGCCGGAACCCGCCGCTCCGTCCAGCCGCCCGACCCGAACGTGTTCGGAGCCACCGGGAGGCGGCTGGAGCCCCTTTTCCGAGCCATGAGCGCGATCCCGGGCGACGTGGACCCCGACCGCCAGCCGCCGATGACGGTGCCGCTCCGGCACTTCCTCGTCGCGAGCGCCTTCCTCCCGCTGGGGGTGGTGGCCGCGGTCGCCGCCGTCGCCGACCTCCGGCTGGGGCTGCTCTCGCTCGCCCACGTCCACCTGCTGCTCGTGGGCTGGATCTGTCTCACGATCGCCGGCGCGATGACCCAGTTCGTCCCGGTCTGGTCGGGCGTCGACCTCCACTCGACGCGACTCGCCGCGCTCCAGCTCCCGCTGCTCGCCGGCGGGCTGCTCGGGTTCGCGGCCGGCCTGCTCCTGACGCGGCTCGCGCTCCTGCCGGTGTTCGGCGCGGCGATGCTGCTGGGGTTCTGGCTGTTCGTCTACAACGTCGGCCGGACGCTGGCCACGGCGCGGCCGTTCGACACCACCGAGCGCCACTTCGCGCTCGCGCTCGGCTTCTTCGTGCTGGCGCCGCTGCTCGGCCTGCTGCTTGCGCTCGACTTCACTCGCCCGCTGCTTGCCGGGGGGCCCGTGACCCGAACGGGCGTCGTGGGCGCCCACGTCACCCTCGCCGTGTTCGGCGCGGTGCTCACGACGGTTCTCGGCGCGCTCTACCAGCTGGCGACGATGTTCACCCAGACCGAGCTCCACGGGATCGACGGCCCCCTGCGCCGAATCGAGGAGGTCGGCTACCCGGCCGGCGTGCTGCTGCTGGCCGGCGGGCGACTCGTCGACGCGGCGGCGCTGGCCAGCGTCGGCGGCGCGCTCGTCGCGCTGGCACTGCTCGCGTTCTCGGTCGTGCTCGCGCGGCGGCTCTGGGAGACGAAGGTCGAGCGCACACCGATGCTCTCGCGGTACGCGGTCGTCGCGGCGGCGACGGCGCTGTGGGCCGCGCTCGCGCTGCCCGCGTGGCTCGCGGATCCGCTCGCGCGGACGCGCCTGCTGGGCGCCCCCGGAACTGCCCACCTGCTGCTGCTCGGCGTCGTCGGCTTCGTCGTCCTCGGGACGGTGTACCACGTCGTCCCGTTCGTCGTCTGGGTCCACCGCTACAGCGACCGACTGGGGTACGAGCCGGTGCCGATGGTCGACGACCTCTACGACGGCCGCGTCGCCGTGGCGGACTTCTGGAGCCTCCTCGTCGGCAGCGCGCTGCTCGTTGCGGGCGACCTGGTCGATCTCCCGTCGACGCTCTCGCTCGTCGGCGGCGTCGCCGTCCTCCTCGGGAGCCTGCTGTTCGTCGCTAACGTCGCGGGCGTCGTCCGCGAGCACGCGCCGGCGTCGCTCGCGACGGTGGTGTTCGGCGGCTGGGTCGGCGTCGAGCCCCGCGACGTAGCCGGATCGATCGAGGGCGACTGACCCGAACGTCTTCGGGCGAACCCTCAGGCCGGCGCCGCGCCGAGTGGCGTCGATGCCCGAGATCACCGCCATCGACGACCTGACCGAGACGCCACACGCCGAGGTGTTCGAGCGCACCGAGCCCCGCGCGGTCCGGCTCGGCCTCGACGCCGGCGACGAGGTGCCGCCGCACACCCACCCCGGGACGAACGTGGTGCTCCACCTGCTCGACGGGCGGCTCGACCTCTCGCTCGACGGCGAGAGCCACGAGCTCGAACCCGGCGACGTGGCGCGGTTCAGCGGCGAGCGCGAGATCTCGCCGCGCGCGATCGAGGCGAGCACGGCGCTGGTCGTGTTCGCGCCGACGGCGTAGCGACAGCGCGGTTCCGGCTCAGAACGGCGCGTCCGCGGTCGACCCCTCCGTCGTCGCCGACTCCTCGCGCTCGTCCGGAACGCTTCCGGTCTCCCGGTACTCCTGCTCCAGTGACCGCAGCTGCTCGTTGACGGCGTCGCTCTCCTGGTGCATCGGCGCCGCGCGGATCCGGACCAGCTCGTAGTCGTGGCGCTCGGAGAGCCCGTTCCACGCCCGGAACGCGCCGACCGTGAGCGTGTGGGTCTGCGGGCAGAACGCCGTCGTCGGCGTGAACTCGGCGCGGAGCACGTTCCGCTCGCCTCCTTCCTCCGCGTACCGGAAGCCGGCGCCGGGGTGGCGCGTGTCCAGGTTCAGCCGGGCGAGGTTGTAGCCGAACGTCATGTCGTACACGCCGCGCTCCTCGAACAGCTCGCGGGCGATCCCGTGGACCGCGACGTGGGCGTCGCCGACGAGGACCTCGTGGTCGGCGAGGAACGATCCGGGCTCGGGGAGGTGCTCGGGGACGAACTCGCCGCGCTCGTCGAACGTCGCGTCGTCGCTACCGCCGCCGAAGGGGGAGAGTCCGGGCATGGACGAGCGTACGCGCGCTCGCTCCCTACCCGTGACCCCGAACATCTGCGGGTGGGGCCTCAGGACGACGCGTCCGTCCCCGACGCGCCCGCCGTCCCGTCGAGTCGCTCCCACACCGTCAGCAGGCTCGGCAGCACCAGCACGCTCGCGAGGAACGCGTAGGTGATCGCGACCGCGGTGATGAAGCCGAAGCGCTGCAGCGACGGCACGAGCGCGAGCACGAGCACGCCGAACCCCGCGGTCGTCGTCGCCGCGCTCGCGAGCAGCGCGCCGCCGGTCCCCTCGACGGTACGGGTCAGCGCGGCGATCGGCTCCCGGCCCGCCCCGCGCTCGTCGATGAACCGCTCGCCGATGTGGATCGCGTAGTCGACGCCGATCCCGATCCCGATGGCGGCGATGATCGCGGTCTCGGTCGTGAACGCGAGGTCGGCGAGGTACATCGTACCGAACAGCCACGCCTGGGCGAGCACGACCGGGAACAGCACCACCGCCCCCAGCGTCGCCGAGCCGTACCGCAGCCGGAAGATGATCGCGAGGAAGGCGAGGATCACCCCGAAGGTGATGAGGAACCCCTCGACCAGCGTGCGGAGCAGCGAGCGCTGGACGAGTTCGGTGGTGATCGGCGAGCCGGTCGCGATCACCTCGAGGTCGTTCCCCGACTCCATCTTGGTCGCGACGCCGCGCATCTCCTCGGTGATCGTCCGTGTGTCGGTCGTCCCCGAGAGCGCGACGGAGAGCCGGAGCGAGCGGTACTCGTCGTTCTCTCGGTGGATAGTCGCCGACGCCGCGTCCGGGTTCGCGTCGTAGACGGCGTCGTAGATCGCCGCGAGGTTCTCGTCGGGCACGCCGTCGCCGTCGGTGTCGGCGTCGTCGACCATCGCGGCAACGGTGTCGTTCTCGGCGGCGACGGCCTCGATCGTCTCGAGCGGACCCGTCACCTGCAGGCTGCCGTCGGCGCGGACCGCTGCGGAGTCGGTGTCACGGAGCGCGTCGCGGCCCGTGGCTAACGCGTCGAGCGTCCCGGGGTCCGTGACGGGGCCGCGTATTAGGAACTCGGCGCTCGAACTCCCGCGTGACTGGACGAAGTTCTCGTTGAGGTAGACGGCGTTGGCTTTGAGATCGTAGTCGCTCGGCTGGATCGCGGCGGGGAGGGCGTCCATCCAGTCCGGCGAGTCCTGCGGCAGGAACGCGGTCTGGTCGAGCGTGGTGTCGATCCCGGTCGCCGCGACGCCCCCGCCGGCCGCGAGCACGACCGCGACGGCGATCACGACGTACGGCGCGCGGCGGGCGAGTTCGGGCCCCGCACGCAGCAGGCGGCCGACGCGCTCGCCGCGCCCGAACGGGGACTGGTTCGGTTCCCAGCCGAGGCGGCCGCGGAGTCGGTCGACCTCCAGTTTCAGCGCGGGGAACAGCAGCCCGAACACGACGAAGGCGGCGGCGATGCCGAAGCCGCTGACGAGGCCGAACTCCCGGATCGAGGCGATCGGGCTCACCGCGTTCGAGAGGAAGCCGACGGCGGTCGTGAACGTCGCGGCACCGATGGCGACGACGACGCCCGCCAGCCCGCGGCGCATGGCCGCTCGCGGATCGAGAGCTGGGTCGTCGACGTTCGCCTCACGGTAGCGCATCACCACGTGGAGCGCGTAGTCGATGCTGAGCCCGATCAGCAGGAACGGGACCGCGATCAGGATCTGGGTGATGCCGATGCCGGCCCAGCCGAGGAAGCCGGCCATCCAGACGAGCACGAGGGCGACCCCGAGCAGGCCGAGCAGCACGTCGATCGCGTCGCGGTAGGCGATCCCCAGCACCCCGAGAATCAGCAGGAGCGCGACGGGCGAGATCAGCGCGAAGCTCTCGCCGGTGGCCTGGCCGCTCTCCTCGTCTACGATCCCCGGCGCGAAGACGAAGTGGTCGGTCCCGGAGAGCTCCGCGGCCGCGAGCTCCTGGAGCTCCAGCTGTGCCGCCGTCACGTCTTCGGGCAGGCTGTCGGCGGGTGCGCCGGTGGTGTCCTGATAGACCAGCACGACCCGCCCGGAGGCGGTCGTCGACCCCGGCTCGTAGCTCGTCGCGAGCAGCGCGTACGGGTCCCCCCGCGTGTCTGCCTCGGGATCGAGCACGCGGTCGACGGCCGACTCGACCTCCGCGTCGGACATCGACTCGAGCTGGTCGATCTGGGCGTCGAGCGACGGCGGCGGGCCGCCACCGCCCCGGGAGTCGTAGTACGCCGCGGTGGCGACGACGTTCGCGATGCCGACGGTCGGTTGCTCCTCCCGGAGCGTCGCGTTGATCGACACGTCCTGTCTGACCGACCGTTGGAGTCGCAGGGTGTCGAGCAGCGACTCCTTCGTCAGGACGTTGTCGCCGCGGACGACCACCTGCGCGGTCGTCGTGTTCTCGCCGGCGACCGAGAAGTTGCGCTCGATGTCGTCGAGGGCGGCGGCCTCTGGCGAGTCGCTGCTGAACCCGGCGATCGTGAGCCCGCCGTCGACGCTCCCCGCGCCCGCGCCGACGACGAGTGTCGCGACGAGGGCGGCGGCGATCACCAGCCGGCTGTGGTCGGTGACGACGGCGGCGTAGCGCTCGGCGAGCTTCATTGGTCACCTTCACTCGCCCGAGGGAAATAAATATTGTAGATAACTACAAAATATCCTGCCACCGGACCCCGGCCACTCATACCCGCCGGCGTCGAACCGGCGAGCGATCGGAGGATCCGGGCCCCATGAGCACACGAGACGCCGTCGACGCGCTGGAACGACTCGGGCTGTCGAACTACGAGGCACGCGTGTTCGCCGCGCTGCAGCGCCTCGGCACGGGGACGGCACAGCAGATCAGCGACGACTCGGAGGTGCCCCGCTCGCAGGTGTACGGCGCCGCCGACGACCTGGTCGATCGGGGGATGGTCGAACTGGTCGCGTCCTCGCCGAAGGAGTACCGGCCGGTGAGCCTCGAGGCGGCCCGCGAACAGCTGGGCGAGCGTCTCGAACGCGAGCGGGACCGCGCGTTCGAGAACCTCGCGGAGCTCCGGACCGAGACCGACGACGGCGACTCCGGCGGCGCGGTCGCAACCCTGCGGGGGCGCCAGCCCATCGACGACCGGATCGACGACCTGCTCCGCCGGGCCGAGGGGCAGGTGGTGTTCGTCGCGCCCGACTCCCGGTCGATCCCGGCGGCACTGGCCGAGACGCTCCGCGAGCGGGCTCGGGAGGGCGTCGCCGTCGTGGTCGTCACCGCGGAACCGAGCCAGCGCGAGCGGTTCGCCGACTGCCCGGTTCGGGTGTTCGTGATGGACGAGGACAACCCCGGCGACTTCGCGGGGCGTGCGCTGATGGTCGACGACCGGACGGTGCTGCTCTCGGCGGTCACCGACGACGCCGTCGGGGAGGAGGCGATGTGGACCGCCGACAGCAGCATCGGCCGGATCCTCGCGCAGTTCATGCAGTCCGGCATCGACTCCGGGATGGAGCGCACCGACGGCTGATTGTTCGACGATCGTTGTAACCAACCTTTACGGATGTCGAAGTAGTTGGCGTACCTAATGACCCAAACGCAGCCCGGACGAGCCGACGGCGCCACGGAACTGCAGACGGAACCGCCCGCTGACGTGGACTCGACCGCGGGGAAGCTGGTGTACGTCTACCTCTCGTCGGTCGTCGAGACGACCGTCGACAGCATCGCGGCGGCGCTGGACCTGAAGCTGATCGAGCTGCTGCCGACGCTGCGCTCGCTGCAGTCGGCCGGCTACGTCGAGCGCGCGGGCGAACGCTGTCGGATCGTTCGGTAGGCTGTTTCTGCAGGAGCGTGTGGCAGTGAGCGGCGTCGACGACGAGCGTCAGTCGTCGCCCGGCGTCGGTCCCGGCGTCCGATCCAGACTCACGTCGCGCCAGGTGCCGCGCTGGTACCAGAGGTACGCGAGCGTCGCGCCGAACGCGTTCGAGAGCGCGAAGGAGAGCCAGAGCCCGTCGGGCCCCATGGCGAACGTCTGGGAGGCGAGCCACGCGATCGGCAGGCGGAACACCATCAGCGTCCCCACCGAGATCACCGCGGCCACCGTCGTCTTCCCGGCGCCGCGGAAGCTCCCGTTGTAGGCGCGCATGATCCCCATGAAGCCGAACGTGGGGGCGACGAAGCGCATGAACTGCGCGCCGACCTCGATCACGCGCGGGGCGTCGGGCTGGTCGGCGCCGACGAAGATCGAGACGATCGGCTCGGCCCAGACGAACGCGATCACGCCCACCGCCGAGAGGATCAGGAACGACGCCTTCGACGCGAACGCCGCGGTCGCGGCGGCGCGGTCGGGCTTGTCGGCGCCGATGTTCTGCCCGCTCATCGTCTCGACGCCGCGGGCCATCGCGATCGCGGGCATGAACACCACCGAGAGCACGCGCGTCCCGATCCCGTACGCCGACACGACCGGCGTCGCGAACAGGCCGACGACGATCAGGAGGAGGTTGACCGAGAGCGCCCGACCCACGCCCTCGACGGAGGCCGGGACGCCGATCTCGAGGATGCGCTTGGCGAACTCGAGGTCGGGCGCCATGTCGCCCAGCCGGATCTGGACGCCCTGGTTCCCGCGGAACATGATCCCCAGGCCGATCACGAACGCCAGCGCCCGCGAGAAGATGGTCGCGATGGCGGCGCCGCGCAGGCCGTCGCCGGTGTACCCCGTCATCGCGAACAGCTGGTCCTGCAGCCCGGTCATCCCGATGATCGCGAACAGCGGGTTGTTCTCGAACCCGAAGATGAGGAACGGGTCCAGCAGGATGTTGACGACGACGGAGATCCCCATCACCACCATCGGCGTCACCGTGTCGCCGGCCCCGCGCATCAGGGAGATGAACACGAAGAAGCCGAACATGAACACCAGCCCCAGCGAGATCACCTCCATGTAGTCGACTGCCAGCGGCTTCACGTCGGGCGAGGCGCCGTAGATCCCGACCAGCGTGTCCACCACGAGGTAGCCCGCGGCGCCGAGGATTATCGAGACGACGAACGCGAACGAGACGGTTTGGGACGCCGCGTAGTCCGCCTGCCGCTCGTCGCCGGCGCCGATGTTCTGGGCGATCAGCACGCTGCCGGCGACCGAGAGCCCCATCCCCAGCGAGATGAGCAGGAACACCATCGGGAACGCGAAGCTGATCGCCGCGAGCGCCTCCGTGCTGTACCGGCCGACCCAGAACGTGTCCGCGAGGTTGTACGCGGTCTGGAACAGGTTGGTGATGACGATCGGAATCGCCAGGATGAACAACGGCTTGGCGATGCCGCCCTCGGTCAGGTCCAGCTCCTCCTGGTTGAACGCGCGCTCGAACAGGCGCCGGGCGCCCGCGAGTCGGTCGCGGAAGCTCACTCGCAACCCCCGTCGGCGACGATCATCGAGTCGATGTGGGCACGCAGCGTCTCCCGGGTCTCCTCGACGGGGCGCCCGACCGCGACGCTGCGGGTCTGGGCGCCGTTGAACACGGTCACGAGGAAGTCCGCCGACGCCTCGACGTCGAGGTCGGCGCGGAACTCGCCGCTCTCGACGCCGGCGGCGAGCTGCGCCTCGACGTGGTCACGGAGCGTCCGGTCGTGGGCCTGCAGGTGCTCGCGGAACGCCTCGTCGTAGGGGCCTGTGCCTTCATCTCCAGCACGGCCGTCTGGAACCCCAGGTCCGGGGCGTCGTCGTCCGGCGGGAACAGCACGGCGTCGATGAGGTTCAACAGCCCCTCGTAGGCGCTCTCGCCATCGACGGCGTCGAGGCGCTCGGTGAACCCCTCCAGCAGGTCGTCGAAGAAGGAAACAAGCAGGTCGTGCTTGCTGTCGTAGTGGTAGTGGAGGGCAGATTTGCTCACGTCCGTCTCGGCGGCGATGTCTTCCATGGTCACGTCCGCGTACCCGTGCTTACAGAGCGCGCGGTACGTTCCCTCGGTGATATCGCTGGTCGACTCTCCGGCACTCATACTGACTGACTAGTTAGTCAAACTGTGTGGTCAGAGAAAAGCGCTGTGGTTCGAGCGATTTCGGCCGCAGTCGACGCGGCGACGACGGCGTCGACGACAGCGGCGACAACCGACGACGGCGTCACGGCCGGGCGATCAGCTCATGAACACCGAGCACGCCGTTCCGGGCGTCCCCGGAACCCCGCGGGCGGGCTCGTCGGATTCGGCCTCGTCGTCGAGTTCGGTCCCCCGGCCGACTCCGTCGTCGGCGTCGGAGCAGGGTCGGTCGTCCCCGGGCCGCGAGGCGTCGACGCCCCCGGCGAGGAACTCGCGGATCGGCGGCCCGACGTTCTCGGGCTCGACGAGGAACGCGTCGTGGCCGTGGTCGGAGTCGACGACGTGGTGGTCGACGGGGGTGGCCGTCTCCTCGAACGCCGCCGCGATCGCCGCGCCGCCCTCGGTCGGGAAGTGCCAGTCGCCCGAGAACGAGAGCACCAGCGCCTCGCCGTCGAACGTGGCGAGCGCCTCGGCGTCGGAGCCGTGCTCCGCCGCGAGGTCGAACGACTCCATCGCCCGAGTCAGGTAGAGGTAGCTGTTCGCGTCGAACCGGTCGACGAACTTCGTCCCCTGGTGGTCGAGGTACGACTCGACCTCGTCGTAGGCGAACGCGTCGTCGACGGGGCCGTCGGGGAACGGCGACGCCACGTCGTACTCGCTCTCGCCGCGGTCGAACTTCCGGTCCATCGACGCCTTCGAGAGGTAGCTGAGGTGGCCGAGCTGTCGGGCCAGCACGAGCCCGCGGTCCGGGTGGGTGCCTTCCGCGCCGTACTCGCCGCCGTGCCAGTCCGGATCGCCCCGGATCGCCCGGCGGGCGACCGCGTTGAGCCCGCGGAGCTGGGGGTCGAGCCGGGGCGCCGTGGCGACCGGGATCGCTCGATCCACGTCCGCGGGGAAGCGCCGCACCCAGTCGAGGACGTTCATCCCGCCGACGCTACCGCCGACGACGGCGTGGAGCCGGTCGACGCCGAGCTCGTCGAGCAGCCGCCGCTGGGCGCGGGTCCAGTCGGCGACAGTCACCGCCGGGAACGAGCTCCCCCAGACGCCGCCGTCGGGGTGGGGGCTCGCGGGTCCGGTCGAGCCGTAGCAGGAGCCGGGGACGTTCACGCAGACGACGAACAGCTCCGTCGTGTCGATGGCCTGCCCCGCGCCGACCATGTCGTCCCACCACGCCCGCGCCTGCCCGGCGGTGTCGTCGTCGCCCGCGTCGTCGGCGCCGCTCGCGACGTGCTGGCTCCCGGTGAGCGCGTGGCAGACCAGCACGGCGTTCCCCCGGCCGTCCGGGCCGCCCTCGGGGTCGTACTCGCCGTAGCTCTCGTACGCCAGTTCGAGGTCGGGGACCGAGCCGCCCGCCTCGAACTCGAAGGCGCCGACCGAGCGCGTGGCGCTGGTGTGCTGTGGCGCGGCCGTCCCGTCAGTGTTCCCGGTCATGCTGTCACGCGCTCGATGGCGGCGTCGATGTCGTCGACGATGTCCTCGGGCTCCTCCAGCCCGACCGAGAGCCGGAGGAGGTCGGGCGAGACGCCCGCGGCGCGCTGTTCCGCCTCGCTCAACTGCGCGTGGGTGGTGCTCGCTGGGTGGATCACCAGCGTGCGCGCGTCGCCGACGTTGGCGACGAATCCCGCCAGCTCCACCGCCTCGCAGAACTGCTTGCCCGCCGAGAACCCGTCCTCGAGGCCGAACGCGAGCATCCCGCCGAACCCGTCGAGGTAGCGCGCGGCGTTGTCGTGGGTCGGGTGGTCGGGGAGCCCGGGGTAGGTGACCCAGGCCACCTCGGGGTGGTCGTCGAGGTGTTCGGCGACGATGCGGGCGTTCTCGCAGTGGCGGTCCATCCGCAGGTCCAGCGTCTCGAGCCCCTGCAGCGTGGCCCAGGCGTCGAAGGGTGTCTGCTGGGCGCCGAGCGGTCGGAGCCCGCGGTGGCGCAGCGCATGGGTCAGCGCCTCCTCGCCGAAGCGCTCCGAGAAGTCGACGCCGAAGGCGGGGTTCTCCCCCGCGAGTTCGGGGTAGTCGGCGTCCGGGTGGTCCCAGGGGAACGTCCCGCCGTCGACGATCACGCCGCCGACGGTCGTGCCCGAGCCGTGGATCCACTTCGTCGTCGACTCCCAGACGGCGTCGGCGCCGTGCTCGAGCGGGCGGCAGAGCGCGGGCGAGCCGAACGTGTTGTCGACGATCAGCGGGGTCGCGCGCTCGTGGGCGATCTCGGCAAGGCGCTCGAACTCCGGCGTCACCAGCGAGGGGTTCGCCATCGTCTCGACGTGGACGAAGGCGGTGTCCTCGTCGATCGCGTCGGCGTAGGCGTCGTAGTCGAGCGTGTCGACGGTCCGGATCTCCACCCCGCGGCGCGTGGCGGTGTGCGCGAAGTACGTCGTCGTCCCGCCGTACAGGTCGCCCGCGGTGACGACGTTGTCGCCCGCCGCGGCGAGCACCGTCGTCAGGCTGTCGATGGCGGCCATCCCGGCGTTGGTCGCGACGGCGCCGACGCCGCCCGAGACCGCCGCGATCCGCCGTTCGAGCGTCCGGACGGTCGGGTTCGAGATCCGGCTGTACACGTCGCCCTCGGTCTCGAGCGCGTACAGCTCCGCGGCGCGGTCGGCGCTGCCCAGGCGGTACGACGTGGTCTGGTGGATCGGCGGGGCGTACGAGCCGCCCTCGGCCGCCGGCTCGTGCCCGCCGTGGAGCGTTCGGCTCCGGAACCCGCGAGTCATGTCTATAACGCATACCTGGAAGAATAAAAATGCGCTGCAGTTTTCCCGGGGGAGCGACCGCCGGGTTCGTTCCACGCTACCAAACGCCGGACGGCTCCCGTCCCAACGAGTATTTATTTTCGAAGGTAATTCAGGAAGGTACGGATATGCCCTCGATGAATAACTCGACCGCGGATGGCTCGTCGGCGGCGACGCCGACGCTGGCGCAGGCGCTCGTGGCGACGCTCGGCGTCGTCGTCTTCCTCGGACTCGGCTCCGGGCTGCTGGGGATGTCCCCCCACGCCCCCCTGCTCTGGAGCGTGGTGCTCGCCGGCGTCGTCGGCCGGTACTGGATCGGCGTGGGGTACGACGACCTCACGGAGGGGATCGAACACGGGCTCAGGATGGGGCTGCAGGCGATCCTGATCCTGTTCACCATCTACGCGCTCATCGCGACGTGGATCTCCGCGGGGACGATCCCGGGGTTGATGTACTACGGGCTCGGGATCCTCTCGCCGGAGACGTTCCTGCCGGCGACGGCGCTGCTGGCGGCCGTCGTCGCCTTCTCGATCGGCTCGTCGTGGACGACCGCGGGGACGCTCGGCGTTGCATTCACCGGTATCGGCTCCGGGCTCGGCATCCCGATCCCGATGACGGCGGGCGCGGTGCTCTCGGGTGCCTACGCCGGGGACAAGCAGTCGCCGCTCTCGGACACGACGAACCTCGCGGCCGCGGTGACCGACACCGACCTGTACGACCACATCCTCTCGATGCGGCTCGGGACCGCGATCGCGTTCGGGCTGTCGGTACTGCTGTACGCCGCGCTCGGTCTCCGGGCCGGGGGCGCGATTCCCGCGGGCCGGGTCGCCGAGATCCGCGGCGCGCTCGCGGGCACGTACGACCTGGGGATCCTCGTCTTCCT
Source organism: Halolamina rubra (assembly GCF_000739555.1). Classification (GTDB taxonomy): domain Archaea; phylum Halobacteriota; class Halobacteria; order Halobacteriales; family Haloferacaceae; genus Halolamina; species Halolamina rubra. The sequence goes on along the minus strand of NZ_BBJN01000035.1, from coordinate 14,450 downwards.
ACCGCTGCTGGTCACCTTCGCGCTCGCGATCCGCGGCGTGCCCGCGCTCGCCTCGCTCGTCGCGGGCGCGTTCGCCGGCGCCGGCACGACGGTGCTGGTCCAGGACAGCGCGTTCACCGACGCCTGGGCGGTGTTCCTGAACGGCACCGCGCCGGAAACCGGCGTGACGCTCGTCAACGAGCTGCTCGTCAGCGGCGGGCTCGCCGGCTCCGCGTGGACGATCTCGGTGGTCGTGCTCGCGCTCGCCCTCGGGGGGCTGCTCGACCACTTGGGCGTGCTCTCCACGCTCGCGTCCCGGCTCGCGGACCTGATCACGGGCCAGCGGAGCCTGGTCATCGGGACGGGCGCGTCGGCGTTCCTCGTCAACGCGTTCTCGGCCCAGCAGTACATGAGCATCGTCGTCCCCGGGATGACGCTGCGTGAACTGTTCGACGAGCACGAGCTCGACAGCTCCGTGCTCTCCCGGGCCGTCGAGTCCGCCGGGACGCCGACGGGCGCGCTGCTGCCGTGGCACGCCGGCGGCGTGTTCATGGCCGGCGTGTTCGGGCTGCAGGGGGAGACCTCGTTCCTGATCCTCACCGAGTACGCGCCGTACTACTTCTTCGCGTTCCTCTCGCCGCTGGTACTGGTCATCCTGACGCTCGCAGGCGTCGGCCTCGACTCGACGCCGCCCCGCGGTGGCGTCGACGCCGGGTCGGAGCCAGCAGTCACCGCAGACGACTGATCCAATCCCACGCGAGAGTTTATCCGGGATAGGGCGACCACCCCACGTGTGCGCTGACCACCGCCGCGGGGCGAACGAGGCGGGAGTGCGACACACCGCCCCGCGAGCGATCGTGTCGCCTGTTCGCCACCTCCAACGGTCCGGCCAGCGACAGCTCAGTCCCAGAGCAGGTCGTCGAACGCCGTCCCGACGGACCCCGGCCCGTCGGGGACGGCGATCGCTCCGTCGACGACCGGCACCGGATCCGCCCCCAGATCCGACGCCAGCATCGCCCCGGTCGCGAGCCCGCCGGCGCGGCCCCCCGGCACCGCGGCGGCGACGTGGACCGCTGCCGCGCGAGCGACGGCGCCGTCGATCGTCGTGGTCACGACGGGGTCGACACCCCGATCGACCAGCGCCGCCGCGGCGTCGATCGCGGCGTCCGGCCCGCCGAGCGCCATCGGCTTCAGCACCGCCACGTCGGCCGCGCCGGCGTCGAGCACGGCGTCGACGCCGTAGTCGCGGATCGACTCGTCGACGGCGACGGCGACGCCCCGCCCCCGCAGCGCCGCGAGCTCGGACAGCTCCTCGGCGGGGAGGGGCTGCTCGACGTACTCGACGCCGATCGTGCCGAGGGCGTCGACGGCTTCCCCCGCAGTCTCGGGGCTCCAGGCACCGTTGGCGTCGACGCGGATCGCGGCGTCGACTGCGTTCCGGACCGCCCGCACGCGCTCGAGATCGGCATTCAGCGACTGCGCCCCGACTTTGAGCTTCAGGCAGTCGAACCCCGAGGCGACCGCCTCGCGAGCGGCGGCCACGGTCTCCTCGACGCCGCCGTCGCCGACGGTGGCGTTGACGGGCACCGACTCGTTGGGCGTCGGGAACCCGCCGCGCTCGGCGAGCAGGGCCGCGAGCGAGCGACGCTCCGCCCGCGCCGCCGCGTCGAGCACCGCCAGCCGGTAGCCGTGGCGGGCAGCCGGCGTCGACGGCCGTTCCTCGCCGACCGTGTCGGCGACGAGCTGCCACGCCTCCGGCGGCTCCCGGAGCGCGTCCGTGCAGGCGTCGTACGACTCGGTCCACCCGGGCAGCGGCGTCGCCTCGCCGACCCCCCGAACCGTGCCGCCGTCGACCGATCGTTCGACGCCGACGAGGACGCCGCGACGCTGCTCGATGGTCCCGTCGGCGGTCGACAGCGGCCGCGACAAATCGAGTGTGAACGGTCGGCGTTCGGGGCTCATCCGAAGATCAACCCGGCGGCGAACAGCGCCGCGTACAGCGCGAGCAGCTGGCCGGTCCGCTCCAGCGCGGGGTTCAGCGCCTCGCCGGCGGTCTTCGTCAGCACCGTCCGGGCGACGACAGCCGCGAACGGCAGCGAGAGCAGCGGCAGCAGGACGGCGGGGCCGAACGATCGCGTGAACAGGAACACGGGAACCGCGTAGGCGAGCGCGAGCATCGCGACGTACTCGGCGCGGGCGACGCCGTAGCCGAACCGAACCGCGATCGTCCGCTTCCCGGTGTTGCTGTCCTCCTCCTTGTCGCGGACGTTGTTCACGACGAGGACGTTGGTCGTGAGCGCGGCCATCGGGAGGCTGGCCAGCAGCGCGAGCGCGGGCACGGTTCCGGCGGGCAGCCCCGTCGGGATCCCACTGACGGCGGCCGCGGCCTGCACGTAGACGGTGCCCGCGACGGCGACCGGGCCGAAGAAGACGAACACGAACAGGTCGCCGAGCCCGTGGTAGCCGAGGGGGTAGGGACCGCCCGTGTAGGCGATCCCGGAGGCGACCGAGAGCAGCCCGATCACGAGGATCGGGACGCCGCCGACCCAGACGAGGTAGCTGCCCAGCAGTATCGCGGCGGCGAAGGTGAGCCACATCGCGCGTTTGACCGCCGCGGGTTCGATCAGCCCGCCCGCCGTGACCCGGGTGAACCCCTCGCGCTCCTCGGTGTCGGCGCCCTGCACGGCGTCGTAGTAGTCGTTCGCGAAGTTGGTGCCGATCTGGATCAGGATCGCCCCCACCAGCGCCGCGGCGGCGGGCAGCGGCGCGAACACGCCCTCGTGGACGGCGACGCCCACGCCGACCAGAACGGGCGCGATCGCGGCCGGCATCGTCTGGGGCCGGGCGGCCATCACCCACGCGCGCCGCCGAGAGATGTCGGCCTCGCTCGTCTCCGTACTCATTGCCGGGTGGTCGGGGCGGACGCGCCATGAAGGGTTGGTTCTCGGCCGCCACCGACCACGACCGGACGGGAGAGCTATACGCACCCCGCGTGACGGTGCCGTATGGCACGCGTCCCGTACGTCGATCCGGAAGATCTCCCCGCGGAGTACCGCGATCTCGTCGTCTCGAAGCTCCAGGGCAAGCCCGTGAACGTCTACGCCGCGATCGGCAACAACCCCGAGGTGCTGGCCGGCACCCGCGCGTTCCTCTCGTCGCTGTGGGAGTCGACCGGCCTGCCGGATCGTGAGCGCGAGCTCGTGATCCTGCTCGCCGCCGCCGAGAGCGACTCCCGCTACGAGTGGCACCAACACGTAGGAATCGGCGGCGACGCGGGCGTCACCGAGGCGGAGATGGCCGCCATCGCCGACGGCGACCTCGGCGGCTTCGAGGGCGACGAGGCCGTACTGCTGCGGTACGCGGCAGCGGTGCTGGACCACGAGGTCGACGACGCTCTCCACGACGCGTTCGTCGGCGCGTACGACGAGTCGACGGCCGTCGGCGTCGCGTCGCTCGCGAACGGCTACCGATCGCTCGCGGGTGTGCTCGACGCGCTCGACGTGGGGCTGGAGGACGGCGAGGAGTTCCGGGGCTGGGACCCGCGTACGTAGTCGACGATCGCCTAGTAGTGCCAGGGGTAGCCCGAGAAGTCCGGCTGTCGCCCTTCTAAGAACGCGTCGCGGCCCTCCGCGGCCTCGTCGGTCATGTACCCCAACCGCGTCGCCTCGCCGGCGAACACCTGCTGGCCGACCATCCCGTCGTCGGCCATGTTGAACGCGAACTTCAGCATCCGCATCGCCGTGGGGCTCTTGCTGGTCATCGTCTCGGCCCAGTCGATCGCCGTGTCCTCCAGCTCCTCGTGGGGGACCGCCTCGTTGGCCATCCCCATGTCGACGGCCTCCTCGGCGGAGTAGGTCTTCCCGAGGAAGAACACCTCGCGGGCCTTCTTCTGGCCGATCTGTCGCGCGAGATACGCCGAGCCGAACCCGCCGTCGAAGGAGGCCACGTCGGGGTCGGTCTGGAGGAACTTCGCCTCCTCCTCGCTGGCGAGCGTGAGGTCACAGACCACGTGCAGCGAGTGGCCGCCGCCGACGGCCCAGCCCGGGACGACGGCGACGACGGGTTTGGGCATGAAGCGGATCAGGCGCTGCACTTCGAGGATGTGGAGTCGGCCGGCCTTGGCCTGCTTGACCGCCTCGGAGTCGTCGTCGGCGGCCTCGTCGTCGCCGCGGTACTCGTACCCCGAGCCGCCGCGGACCGACTGGTCGCCGCCGGAACAGAACGCCCAGCCGCCATCCTTCTCGGAGGGGCCGTTGCCGGTCAGGAGGACGGCGCCGACGTCGGCCTGCTTGCGCGCGTGGTCGAGCGCCGCGTGGAGTTCGTCGACGGTGCCGGGGCGGAACGCGTTGCGCACGTCGGGCCGGTCGAACGCGATCCGGACCGCCGGGAAGTCGACGCCGCGGTGGTAGGTGATGTCGTCGAACTCGCCGGCGCCGTCGACCTGTTCCCAGCGCTCGGGGTCGAACAGCTCTGAGACCATGTCGGAACGGCGACGCCGCCCCGCAAAAACCCCGCGGTCGGCGCGGCCGTCGCGGGCGCTCAGTTCGCCGATTCGCCCGCGAGCTCGTCGATCACCTGCTCGCGGAGGTCGTCGCGAGTCGCGTGGGAGTCGGCGGCGTCGGTGACGACCTCGACGACCGTGGTCCCCTCGCTCGCGACCGCCTCGGTGTAGGCGTCGACGAACCCGTCGCGGGAGTCGACGCGCTCGTACTCGAGCCCGTACAGCTCGCCCGTCGGCTCGAAGGCGATCCCGTGGGGCGTCTTGAACTGCTCGGTGAACGGCGGGTCGAACGACTCGATCGGCAGCATGTGGAAGATCCCGCCGCCGTCGTTGTTGAGCAGGACGATCGTCGCGTCCACGTCACAACGGGCGACCGCGAGCAGTCCGTTCATGTCGTGGTAGTACGCGAGGTCGCCGATCACCAGCGTCAGGTGGTCCGTCGTCGCCGACCCGGCCCCGAGCGCCGTCGAGGTGATGCCGTCGATCCCCGAGACGCCGCGGTTCCCGAGCGCGGTCACGGCGTCCGGGCTCGGCGGCGCGAAGCGATCGAGATCGCGGACGGGCATCGAGTTCGAGACGAACAGCGTCGTCGGTTCGGGCGCCTCGGCGACGGCGTCGGCGACGATCCCGCCCTCGAACAGCTCGTCCTGGGCGTCGACGGCGTCCCAGTGGGTTTGCTCGGCCTCGGCCCAGAGGCTCCGCCAGTCTGCCGAGTCCGGGCCGGCGACGACCCGCGAGAGCGCTTCGGCCAGCCGCGAGGGGTCCGCGACGACGAGGTCGCTGGCCGTGAACTCCGCCTCGCGCCACTTCCCCGCGGGGTCGACGAGGATCTGTTGCGCGTCGGTCCGGGCGAGGTACTTCCGCAGCGGCTTCGAGGTGGGCGAGGCGCCGATCCGGAACACCGCCTCGGGATCGGGCCAGTCGGCCGTGACTGCCTCGTCGAGGTAGGCGTCGTAGCCGCCGAGCACGGGTGCGACGCGGGTGTGGCCGCCGAAGCGGAGCCCCGAGAGGGGGTCGGCCAGGATCGGGAACCCCGTCGCGTGGGCGAGTGCGACGACGGCCTCGGGGTCGATCTCGTGTGGGTCGGCGGGGCCGGCGACGATCAGCCCCCGCTCGACGCCGAGGTCGTCGGCGAGCGAGCGGATCTCGGCGTCCGGGAGCTCCGGCGCCCCCTGGGTGCGCTCGACGAACGGGGGCGACGACGCGCCGCTGTTGGGGGCTGTGGGGGCGTTCTCCGCGCCGCCCTGCCGGCCCTCGGCCGCGAGCGCGTCGAGATCCTCGGGCACGTCGCCGGGAACCTCGGTCGGCTCCAGCGGCTTGCGGAACGGGACGTTGAGGTGGACCGGGCCGGGGTCGGTCCCCTCGGCCGCGGTCAGCGCGCGGGCGACGCTCGTCCGCAGCGAGCGGAGCTTCCGCGCCTCCGCCTCGGGCTCGGGCAGGTCCTTGTACCACCTGACGGCGTCGCCGTACAGCTTCTCCTGGTCGGCGGTCTGATTCGCGCCCGAGTCGCGCAGCTCCGGCGGGCGGTCGGCCGTGAGCGCGAGGAGGGGGACCCGCGACTGGTCGGCCTCCATCACGGCCGGGTGGTAGTTCGCGGCGGCGGTGCCGGATGTGCAGACCAGTGGGGTGACCTCGCCCGTGCGGCGGGCCCGCCCCAGCGCGAAGTAGGCGGCGGCGCGCTCGTCGAGGTGGGAGAACACGCGGATCTCCTCGTGCTCGGCGAACGCGACCGTCAGCGGCGTCGAGCGCGACCCCGGCGAGACGCAGGCCGCGGTGACGCCGCCCCGGGCGAGCTCGTCGACGATCGCCCGCGCCCAGAGCGTGTTGCGGTTCGGTGCGGTCATTGTCGGCGTGAGGGGGGCGGGGCTGTTGGTTCCTGCGTTCCCGGACGCCCTCGCCGTGCGGCGTCGCGTCGGTTCCGTAGCGACTTTACCGGTGCCCCTGTCACCTCCGGCCATGACCGATCGCATCGTCGTCGTCGGGGCTGGCTACGCCGGCGCCGGAACTGTCGACTCGCTGAAGGACGAAGTGCCCGATGCGGGCCTCGAAGGCGACGTGGAGCTCGTCTGGATCAACGAACACGACTACCACCTCGTCCTCCACGAGTCCCACCGCGTCATCCGTGACCCGAGCGTGGCGTCGAAGATCACCGTCCCCTGCGAGTCGATGCTCCCCGACTGGGGCGAGTTCGTTCAGGACCGCGCCGTCGGCCTCGACACCGACGACCGGACCGTCGAACTCGAAGACGGCGATCCCGTCGACTACGACTACCTCCTGCTCGGCGTCGGGAGCGCGACCGCGTTCTTCGGCATCGACGGCCTGCGCGAGCACGCGCTCACGCTGAAGAGCCTCGCCGACGCCCGCGAGATCCACCACTCGGTGCGGGAGGCCGCCGCGGACGCCTCCGTCGCCGACCCCGCGCAGGTGATCGTCGGCGGCGCCGGGCTCTCCGGCATCCAGGCCGCCGGCGAGATCGCGGCGTACCGCGACGAGCACAACGCGCCCGTCGACGTCCACCTCGTCGAGGGGCTGGAGGAGGTGTTCCCCAACAACCCCGACGAGGTCCAGCAGGCGATCCGGAGCCGGCTGGAGGACGCCGGCGTCAACATCGAGTGCGGCGAGTTCATCTCGGAGGTCGACGACGAGACGGTGTACCTCGGCGGCGGCGAGGACGAGGCGCCCGACGAGATGCCGTACGACGTGCTCGTCTGGACCGGCGGCATCACCGGTCGGGAGGAGCTGGAGAACACCGACCTCGAGAGGGACGAGCGCTCCCGCCGCGTGTTCGCCGACCGTGACTTCCGGACCAGCGACGACCGGGTGTTCGCCATCGGCGACACCGCGCTGATCGACCAGGGCGACGACGACGTGGCGCCGCCGACGGCCGTCGCCGCCTGGACCGCCGCGGAGGTCGCCGGCGAGAACCTCGTCCACGCCGTGCTCGACGAGCCGCTCTCGACGTGGACGTACGAGGACAAGGGGACGCTCATCTCCGTCGGCGACGAGGCGATCGCCCACGAGATCGACGCGCTGCCGTTCGGCACGTTCGGCGGCCCCGGCGCGAAGTTCCTGAAGAAGGCGGCTGCGGTCCGGTGGATCGCCTCCATCTCCTCGGTCGGCCGAGGGATGAGCGCCTGGAGCGACATGTAGCCGTTCGGCGCCAGTTCTCGGAGCCCATTCTCCCTCGGCTGCTGCCCGCTACCGGCGGAACTGTTCGAGCCCGGCGCCGGGCGCCCGTTCGGTCCCGATCGCGTCCGTCCCGTCGCCGTGTTCGTCGTCGGCGACGCGGGCGCCGACGGCGACGCTGAACGCCGCGAGCAGGATCCCCGCCAGCACGTCGGTCAGCCAGTGGATCCCGAGATACATCGTCGCCACCGACACCGACGCGGCGCCGACGGTCGCGATGGGGAGCCAGCCCGGCGCGGCCGCGCGGTAGCGCACGGCCAGCAGCGCGACCGTCACCGACAGCGACGTGTGCAGCGACGGGAACACGTTGGTGTTCTCGTTCACCCGGCTCGTCAGGTGCTGGACCTCCGGCCAGTTGGTGAACAGCAGCGACTCCACCGCGCCGGGCATGAAGTTCCGCGGCCCGTAGGCGACGAACAGCACGTAGCAGACCAGCCCGATCCCGTAGTTCAGCGCGTACGCCACGAGCGTCGCCGCCAGCGGGCGGGTGTCGTCGTGGAGCGCGTACAGCACGATCGGGAACGTCAGCAGGAACACGTAGCCGAACACGTAGACGAAGCTGAAGTAGGCGGTCAGCTCCGGCGTCGCCAGCGCCTGCAGGTCGGCGACGAACGCCCCCTCGAGGGCGTGGATCGCGCCCGTGATGTTCAGCCCGATCAGCCAGGAGAGCTCGACGCCCACGTCGCGGACGGCGCCGTTGGCGACCAGCAGCACGCCGAGGACGGCGGCCGTCGGGCCGACGGCTCGGACGTTCTCCCGGAGCGAGCCGCGCCGGAGCTCCCGCCCGGCCAGTCGCCGGACGACGCCGAGACTCAGCAGATGCAGCACGAGCACCACCGCGACGACGTTCGTCAGCACCGTGAGCAGGCTCACGGTCCACCTCCGACGAGCGTGCCGTCCTCGTACTGGTAGCCCGCCTCGCGGAACGCCTCCCGGGCGGCGTCGACGTTCAGCTCGCCCTCGCGGCCGAAAAACGGGACGGCCGGGTTGCCGCCGTCCCACTCGAGGTCGTCGGGGTACCACTCCGTCCCCTGGAGCGGCCCGACGGCGGGGCGGGCGTACCCGTCGAGGACGTGGTCGCCGAGGAACTGCTCGTCGACGAGGCGAGCGAGCGTGTTCCGGAACCGCGGGTTGTCGAGATGCGTCCGGCGGGTGTTGTAGCCCAGAACGTACGGCCGGTCCGAGCGGCGCACGAGCAGTTCGGCGGCCTCGCTCCGGCCGATCCGGGGGACCGTCGCCGCGCCGACGGCGGTGCCGGTCACGTCCGCCTCGCCGTCGGCCACCGTCTCGACGGCGGTCACGTCGGAGCCGACGACCTGGACCGAGAGCGCGTCGACCGCCGGCTCGGCGATCCAGTCGGGGAACTCGGCCGTCTCTCTGGTCGAGAAGTGGCCGTCGACGCGCTCCAGTCGGAGAGACTCGCGCGGCGTGTTCCGGACGTACGCGAACGGGCCGCTCCCGACCGGCGGGATGTTGTTCGAGACGAGCGCCTCGGTCACGGTGCCGACCGGGATGCCGCCGATGGCGGCGGTGTCGGTTCGGTCGCGCCAGACGTGCTCCGGGAGGATCGGCACCGTCAGCGCGCGCCCGACGACGCCCCGATCGGCGTCGGCGAACGTCACGTCGAGCCGTCGGTCGTCGACGACCGCGACGTCGTCGACGAGGCTGCTCTGGCCCCGGTACTCCGGCGACGGCACCTCGGCGTCCTCGTCGTCGTCGCCCAGCGTGGTGTCCGCGAGCAGGTCGTAGGTGAACGCCACGTCGGCGGCGGTCAGCGCCTCGTCGTCGTGCCAGGTCACGTCCTCGCGCAGCGTCACCCGCGCCGCCGGCGGGTCGCCGTCGACGAGGTCGATCGACGTCGCGAGCCACGGCGTCAGCCGGCCGTCGATCCGCCGGGCAAGCGGGTCGTACAGCAGCCCGGTCAACACGCCGCTGCGCCGGAACTCGACGGCGAGGGGGTTCAGGTTCGTCGTCGCGCGCCGGTCGGTGCTCACCACCCGGAGCACCGTCTCCTCACCGCTCCGCTCGTACTCGCCGGCGAGGCGCAGGTAGCCCACGGGCGAGCGGAGGTCGGTCGCCTGCCAGTTCGGCCCCGCGGCGCTCCGGGCCGCCCGGATGTCGTCCGGGACCGTGAGCAGGGTGAACGGCTGGGTTCGGGCGATCGTCCGCTGGAGACTCTCGAGCGCGCTGCGGCGCTCGGCGCCCGCGCTCCGGCGCTGGCGTTCGATCGCCTCGTCGGCGTCCAGGTTGGTGTAGCCGAAGGGGTTCTGCCACCCCGGCGCGTCGGCGAACCGCGAGTGCAGCAGCGTCGTCAGTGCATCTGGTTCGCGGAACTTCTCGGGCAGGCGCATCACGAACAGTTCGAACTCCGTGCGCAGCAGGCTCTGGCGCATCAGCTCCTGCTCCGCCATCGGGAGCACGGTGGTCTCGATCCCGGCCGCGCGGAACCAGGAGGCGACCTCGCGGGCGAGCGCCAGCGCGTACGGGTCGGCGTCTGTCGGGAGGGTCTTGATCCGGAACGTGACGGGCTGTGTCGACCGCCAGCCGGTGAGGTTCCGCGCGCGCTGGAGGCAGCCGGCGCCGAAGACGGTCGCACCGCTTCCGAGGGCCGCGAGAACCGATCGCCGGTCCGCGGGGAGCCGCGACTCGCTACCCATTGTCACCGAAATTGGGTGATCGATGGCCATAGGGGTTGTGCTGTACCCTCCAGCCCCCACCCCCCAGTGACGGACAGACTTTAGCGGCCACGACGACACTGACCGCCCGATGGAGTTCTCGAAGCGGGCCTGCCGCTTCCTGCTCGCGGCGCTGGTCCTCGTCGCCGCGTCGACGCTCGTCGCGGGCTACGCCGAGAGCGAGCGCACGAACGACCGCGTCACCGGCGACCCCGCCGTCGAGCAGGCGTTCCGGTCCGGCGACGACGGCGCCGTCGTCGGCGCGCGCGACGCCGTCACCGTCGTCGCGACGGACTCGAACGCGTTCGTCAGCGACGAGAGCGACGCACCGCGGGCACAGGCCGAACTCGCGGCGTTCGCCCCCGACGGGAGCCTCTACTACTACCAGAACGACCACACGCGCTACTGGGACGTCGACCCCGTCGCGGGCACCAGCCACACCGTCGAGTTCGTCTACGCCGACCACCTCGACGCCGACGAGTGCGACGGGGCGGTCTGTACACGTAACGGCGTCGAGCGCGTCAACCTCACCACGGGCGAGCGTACCGACGTGTTCAGCCGGATCACCGCCGGCAAGCACTCGACGCGCTGGCACGACGCCGACCGAATCGACGACGACCGCTTGCTCGTCGCCGACATCGCGCAGGACCGCGCGTTCGTCGTCAACACCACGACCGGGCTGATCGAGTGGTCCTGGGAGGCACAGGCCGACTACCCCGTGGAGAGCGGCGGCCCCTTCCCCGAGGACTGGACCCACATCAACGACGTGGAGCACGTCGAACTCGACGGCGAGTCGGCGGTGATGGTCAGCCTCCGGAACCAGGACCAGGTCGCCTTCGTCGACATGGACGGCGAACTGATGGACGAGTGGACCCTCGGCGCCGACGGCGACCACGCGACGCTGTACGAGCAGCACAACCCCGACTTCATCCCGGCCGAACGGGGCGGCCCGGCGCTGCTCGTCGCGGACTCCGAGAACGGCCGGATCGTCGAGTACCAGCGCGAGAACGGCGAGTGGGTCGAGTCCTGGACCTGGGCCGACCAGCGCATCCAGTGGCCACGCGACGCCGATCGCCTCCCCAACGGCCACACGCTGGTCACCGACTCCAACGGCGACCGCGTGTTCGAGGTCGACCGCGAGGGCGAGATCGTCTGGGCCGCCGACGTGGGGTTCCCCTACGAGGCCGAACGCCTCGGCACCGGCGACGAGAGCACGGGCGGCGAGAGCGCGGCGTCGCTGGGGCTGGCCAGCCGTGAGCCGGCCCCCGAGGCGGCGTCGATGCTCCAGCGCGTCGAGAACGCGCTGCCGCCGACGGTGGTGAACGCGGTCGCCTACGCGTTCCCGCGCTGGGTCGGCCTTCTCGAGGGCGCCGCGCTCGTCGTCCTGCTCGGGAGCCTGCTGCGCTGGGCGACGCTCGAGTACCGCTGGCTGGAGTACACGATCGCGTTCCGCTCACCCATCGAGCGCCGCCGGAAATGAGCCACGTCGACGACCTCCCGATCCAGCGCGACGACGCCCCCTGGCTCGGCGCCGCGCTCGGGGCGGGGCTGCTCGCGGTCGGGATCTACCTCGCGACGAACCCGTACCCGGCCTACGGCGCGGGGCTGTACCTCCGGATCGCCGACACGATCGCCGCCAACGGCTACGCGCCGCCGGCGCGGATCGCGGGCTACACCGCCGACGGCGTCCCCTTCGCCTACCCGCCGCTGCAGTTCTACGCGCTCGCGGTGCTGCTGGATCTCGGCACCGATCCGGTCGCGCTCGCACGCTTCCTCCCCGGAGTCGGCGTCCTCGCGGCGCTCGTACCCGCCTACCTGCTCGCGCGGGGGTACACAGGCTCGCGGCCCGCCGGCGCGGCCGCGGGCGTCGTCGTCGCGCTCAACCCACAACTGCTCCAGTGGCACGTATCTGCTGGCGGGCTGGTCCGCGCGTTCGCGTTCTGCTACGCGCTGACGGCGATCTACGCCGGCTATCGGGCGTTCGAGACCGGCTCCCGGCGGGCGGTCGCCGTCGGCGCGCTCGCCTTCGGTGCGACCGTGCTCACCCACCCGACGTACTCGCTGTTCGTCGTGGTCACGTATTTGCTCCTCTGGGCGACCCGGGACCGCTCGCCAGCGGGGTTGCTCCGGGGCGCGGCCGTCGGCGTCGGCGGCGCCGTCGTCGCGGCGCCGTGGCTGGCCTGGGTGACGAGCACCCACGGGACCGACGTACTCACGGGCGCCGCGGGCACCCACGGCGGCATCGGCGGCGGCGCGGCGACGGTCGGCTTCTCCGCGACGCTGCTACCCCTCCTCGGCGCGGCGTACCTGCTGTACGCCCGTCGGGAGTACTTCCTCGCCGCGTGGGCCGCCGCCGCGGAACTGTTGTTCGCCCAGCCCCGGTTCGCGTTCACCGTCGGGAGCGTGATCGCCGCGGTCGTCGGCGTCGACGTGGCCCGCCGGGTTCCCTCGTTGGACGGCCGCGTCTCCCTCCCGGGGGCTCGCGCCGTCGAGCGCCGCGAGGTCGCCGCGGCCGTCTGCCTCCTCCTCGCGAGCGTCGCGGGTGGGGGGTACCTCGCCTACGAGATGACGCTGCCGGGCGACCCGTCCACTCCCGAGTTCCTCGACGACGAGGACGTGGCGGCGATGGCGTGGGCCGAGCGCGAGACCCGGCCCGACGCCACGTTCGTCGTCCTCGGCGACGCCGCCGAGTGGGTGCCGGCGCTGGCTGATCGGACGATACTGGTCGGCCCGTGGGGGGTGGAGTGGCGCGGGCCCGAGGCGTACGACACCCAACTGACAACGTTCGAGACGCTGTCGCGGTGTGACGGCGTCGACTGCGTCGAGCGCGAACTGGCCCGCGTCGACGCCGACCCCGACTACGTCTACCTCCCGAAGGGGGCGTACACGGTTCGGGGCGAGTCGGAGGTGACGTTCGGCTCGCTCGACCGCTCCTTCGCGGCGTCGCCGGACTGGGAGCGCGCCTACGAGAACGAGGGCGTCGTCGTCTACCGCGCGGTGGGGTAGCGCCGCGACCACGGGCTACTTCCCCCTCGGCGCGCATTCTCCGACAATGAGTGACTCCGCCAGCGGCCGGAACCGCCTCGACGAGGAGGCGAGCCCGTACCTGCAGCAGCACGCCGACAACCCAGTCGACTGGCAGCCGTGGGACGACGACGCCCTCGCCGAGGCCCGCGAGCGCGACGTGCCGATCTTCCTCTCGGTCGGCTACTCGGCCTGCCACTGGTGTCACGTGATGGCCGAGGAGTCCTTCGAGGACGAGCGCGTCGCCGAGGTCCTGAACGAGCAGTTCGTCCCGATCAAGGTCGACCGCGAGGAGCGCCCGGACCTCGACCGCGTCTACCAGACGGTCTGTCAGCTCGTGACCGGCGGCGGCGGGTGGCCGCTGTCGGCGTTTCTCACGCCCGAGGGCAAGCCGTTCTACGTCGGGACGTACTTCCCGCCCGAGTCCCAGCCGGGGCGCAACGTGCCGGGGTTCGAACAGCTCTGCCGGCAGATCAGCGACTCGTGGGCCGACCCCGAGCAGCGCCCGGAGATGGAGACCCGCGCCGAGCAGTGGACCAGCGCCGCCCGCGACCGCATGGCGCCGACGGGATCGGCCGACGACGCCGCGCCGCCCAGCGACGGGATCCTCGACGACGCCGCGGCGGCGGCGATCCGCGGCGCCGACCGCCAGCACGGCGGCTTCGGCCAGGGCAGCCCGAAGTTCCCCCAGCCCGCACGGGTCGAACTGCTGCTCCGCGTCGCCGCGCTCGCCGACGACCCAGAGCCGCTGACGGTCGCCGAGAACGCGCTGAACGCGATGGGGAGCGGCGGGCTGTACGACCACCTCGGCGGCGGCTTTCACCGGTACTGCGTCGACGAGGACTGGACCGTCCCGCACTTCGAGAAGATGGCGTACGACAACGCCACGATACCGGCGGCCTTCCTCGCGGGCTACCGCGCGACGGGCCGGGAGCGCTACGCGGAGCTCGTCGACGAGACGCTCGCGTTCGCGGAACGGGAGCTCTCACACCCCGAGGGCGGCTTCTTCAGCACGCTCGACGCGCGGAGCGAGACGCCGGCAGGCCGGCTCGAGGAAGGTGAGGAGCCGGAGCGTGAGGAGGGGG
>NZ_BBJN01000036.1 GCF_000739555.1 Halolamina rubra | reverse complement strand
CGCGGGGGCGGTCGGCGGGGCCGTCGCCGGATCGGCGCCCGAAACCGGCGCCGAGAGCGTCGCTGAAGCCGATCCATAACAAAGCGCCGAACCGTCCAGTCTCATCTTAATGAGCGACAGACGCGTCCTGTTGGTGATCGCCTTCGTCGTGCTCGCGCCCGCCGCCGGTGCGGTCGTCGTCTCGGCGGCGCCCGTCGAGAACGAGGCGTACGCGGTCGCCCAGGGAACGACCTGTACCGTGGTCGAGCCGGTGACCAACGAGAGTCAGACCGCCGCCGCGTTCTACGACTACCGCAACTCCGACACGGAGCCGAGCTCCTCGACGTTCAGCTCCTTCGGCACCACCGAGTACCAGGAGACACACACGAGCGCGCTCCTGTTCTACGAGGGGAGCGACGCCGCGAGCATCGTGCTCGTCCACGGCGAGCTCGGCGACGGGCTCGGCGGGAGCACGCTCACCATGGCGTTCGATGGGCTGCCCGCCGACGGCGAGTGGGTCGTCGAGGACGACGAGTACGAGAACCGTGACGACGACTGGGAGACCGGCGAGACGAGCGCGACGATCGACTGGAAGTGGGGGCCGAACCGCACCGACGGCGGCGTCTACAGCGGCATCGGCAACGTCTCGGGCCCGATCGTCGTCACGCCGGGGTTCAACGAGGACGCCGCTCACTGGGGCGACTGGAGCTACTCCGGGAGCGACGCCTACCGAGTGGAGGCCTGGCGGCTGATCGACGCCGACGGCTCGGAGACGCTGCTGGACCGGGACCGCCGGCTGTTCGTCCACGGCGGCGGCTGTGAGGTGACGCCGCCGTCGGCGGCGCTCTCCGGCCCGAACAGCGCCGAGACCGGCGAGTCGATCACGCTCGACGCCGGGGAAACGACCGACGACGGCACGCTCGGCGGCTACGAGTGGGACTTCGACGACGACGGCGAGTTCGAGGCGGTGACGACCGCGCCGACCGTCGACCACGCGTTCACGGAGGCGGGGAACCACACCGTCGCGGTCACGGCGTTCGACACGTACGGCAACGGCGACACCGCCGAACTGCAGGTGAACGTCACGGTGCCGTCGACGCCGCCCAACGCCAGCCTCGACGCGCCGGCGAACGCGACGGTGAACGAGTCGGTCACGCTCGACGCGGGCAACTCGACGGACGAGGGGACAATCACGGGCTACGCGTGGGATCTCGACGGCGACGGCGCAGTCGACCAGAACACCACCGACCCGGTCGTCGAGTACACGTACAACGAGACCGGCACCGTCGCGCCCACGGTGACGGTCGTCGACGACGACAACGAGACCGCCACCGCGACCGCGTCGATCGAGATCCAGCCCGCTAACCAGCCGCCCACCGCCGCGCTCGACGCGCCGGCCGAGGTGCGGGTCGGCCAGTCCGTCACGTTCGACGCGAGCAACGCCACCGACGATCAGGGGATCGCTGAGTACCGCTGGGACTTCGACGGCAACGGTTCGGTCGACGCCACCACCACGGAACCGGTCGTCGAGCACGCCTACGGGAACACCAGCGAGCGCGTCGACGCCAGCGTCACCGTCGTCGATAGCGCGGGGCTGAACGACACGGCGTCGACGACGGTCGCCGTGCTGCCGGACGCCCCGCCGAACGCCAGCCTCGACGCCCCGGCGAACGCGACGGTCGGCACGCCGGCGACGTTCGACGCGAGCAACGCGACGGACGACGTGGGGATCGACGAGTACCGCTGGGACTTCGACGGCAACGGCACGATCGACGCCACCACCACTGAGCCCGTCGTCGAGCACGCTTACGACTCGTCGGGCACGGTCGAGGCGACGGTGACGGTGGTGGACACGGCGAACCAGACCGACAACGCGACGGCGTCGGTACGGGTCGGCCAGGGCTCCACCTCGCCGTCGGCCGCGCTGTCGGTGCCCGGGGAAGCAACAACGGGCCAGGCAGTCACGTTCGACGCCCACAACTCGACCGACGACGGGACGATCACGAGCTACCGATGGGACTTCGAGGGCGACGGGACGATCGACGCCACCTCGACCGAGCCGACCGTCGAGTACGTCTACGACGAATCTGCCGAGTTCGCGCCCGCGGTGACGGTCGTCGACGACGACAACGAGACCGCCACCGCGACCGCGTCGATCACGGTTCGGGACCAGGCCAACGCGACGGCCGCGTTCACCGTCGAGCCGGCCGAGCCGACCGCCGGCGACCCCGTCAGCTTCAACGCGAGCGACGCGAACGCGTCGACGCCGATCGCGAGCTACGACTGGGCGTTCGGCGACGGCGCGGCCGGGTCAGGAATGGCGGTCGATCACGTCTACGACACGTCTGGCGAGTACGAAGTGACGCTCTCGATCACGACCGAGGGCGGGGTGACCGCCAACGCGTCGACGACCGTGAGCGTCGCGGCGGCCGACAGCGGTGGGGATGGCGGGGGTACCGACGGCGGGAACAGCGGTGGTGGTGGGAACGACGGTGACGACAGTACCGACGGCGGCAGCAACGATGGGGGTAGCAACGACGGCGGGAGCACCGACGACGGCGACAGCGGCGGGAGCTCCGGCGGTCAGAGCGGCGGCCAGTCGGGCACCGAGCAGTCCACGGCCACGCCCGAGCCCGACCCGGAGCCCGACATCGGCGCGGCGAACGTCACGCTCAGCAGCCAGGAGCTGCTGGTCGGCGAGACGCTGGTGGCCGAGGCGACGGTGACCAACCGGGGGAACGCCTCCGGCACCAAGACCGTCGAGTTCGAGGTCGAGGGCGAGCAGCTCGAGAGCCGGCGGATCCCGTTGGCGCCGGGGGAGAACCGCACCGTGTCGTTCAGTCACCAGTTCACCTCGCCGGGGGTCAAGGCCGTCGAGGTCGACCAGGGCCGGACGTGGCACGTCGAGGTGCGGCCGCGGGAGCCGAACATCTCCGTCGCCTCCCTGCGCGTCGACGAGTCGGAGGTCGCGCCCGGCGAGCAGTTCACGATCGTCGCGAACGTCACCAACACCGGCGACGCGCCCGGCGAGCGCACGGTCGCGCTGGAGCTGTTCGGGGAGACGGTCGCGACGGAGAACGTCTCGCTGGCGGTCGGTGACTCCGAACAGGTCACCTTCACGCGCTCGGTGGTGGCCGCGGGGAGCTACGACGCGACGGTCGGCAACCAGTCCGTCCAGGTCACGGTCGTCGACGGGACCGAGACCACCGAAGAGCCAACGTCGACGACGACCGAGTCGCCCGGGCTCGGCGCACTGACCGCACTCGCGGCACTCGCCGCGGTCGCGGCAGCGCTGGTCCGGCGCCGGGGCTAGCTGTCGTCGCCGGCGAAAAATACGGAAAAGAGGTCAGCAGACGGAGTTCGTGACCGTCGTGTTGCTGGTGCCGTCGCGTCGCACCAGCTCGTGGTGGTCGTTCCAGCAGACGCTGTTGTTGGCGACCACCGTCCCGGTCACCGCGCGCAGGTCGACGCCGTCGTCGCCGTTCAGGCGGATCACGTTCGCCTCGACGCTGCCGTTCAGGACGAACCGGAGGTAGAGCCCGTCGTCGTCGTTCCGTACCAGGCGGTTCCCCCGGACGGCCGCGAGCGTGCTGTTCTGTACGTCGACGCCGTCGTCGCCGTTGTCACGAGCGAGGGTGCCGGTGATCACCGCGCCGTCGCCGACGACGTACAGCCCGTCGTCGGTGTTGTTCCTGACTGTGTTGTTCCGGAGCGTCGCGTCGGCCGACGCCGCGATCGTGATCCCGTCGTCCCGGTTCAGGACGGCGGTGTTGTTCGCGACCGTCGCGTCGCTCCCGCCGGCGATCCGGACGCCGTCGCGGCTCCGCTCGACGTGGTTCGCCGTCACCGTCACCGCCGAGGTGTTGGCGGCGACGATCCCGTTCCCGTTGCTGTCCCGGACCACGTTGTCGACGACGCGAACCGGGTCCGGCGGCGTGGGCGAGAGCATCGTCACGTCGACGTAGCGCCGGGTTGTCGTCCCGCCGTCGTCGACGCCGTCAGGGCCGCCGCCGTAGGCCATGTCGGCCATGCCCGCCATGCCGGCGGGCAGCATCGGGTGGAGCACCACGTCGACCCCGTGGAAGCCGGGCGAGGGGCGGATCCGCGGCATCTCGACGTCGCCGGCACCGGCGACGTGGATGCTCGGCCCCTGCACCTCGTCCAGCGTGTTCGCCCGGACCGTCACGGCCGCGGCGTCGGTGACGGCGATCCCGCCCACGGTGTCGCGGACGCTGTTGTTCGCGACCAGCGCCCCGTCGCCGCGCACGTGGACGGCGGCGCCGCCGGTCGTCTCGAACGTGCTGTTCAGCACGCGCCCCTCGTCGCCACGGAGGTCGACGCCGACGCCGGTCAGGTCGGCGAACGCCGTCTCGGCGACGGTCACGTCGCTCGCGTCGCCGCGGACGCGAACGCCGAGACTCCCGTTCCGGATCGAGCTCCCCGCCAGCCGCACGTCGCGGGCGTCGTCCTCGACCGCGACGCCGACGGCCGAGGCGTTCTCGACGGCGATCTCGCTGACGCGGGCGTCCGAAACGTCGCGCAGCGAGACGCCGGCCGCCCAGTCGACGAGCGTCACGTTGGTGAGCGTGAACTCGTCGACGCCGGCCGCGGTGACCGCGGTGCCGGAGCCGTTGCCGACGAGGGCGTGACCGCCGCCGTCGATCGTCACGTTGTCGGCCGTCACGTCGAGGCAGTCGTCGCCCGCGGTGACGTGCCGGCGAGGGTGTACTCGCCCGCCTCGTCGATCTCCCTGCAGTCCTCTATCGGCGTGGCGGGGTCGGCGCTCGTCGTCGCGCCGGCGGCGACGCCCGGGAGCCCGGCCGTCACGACGAGGCAGGCCACTAGGAGCGTGACCGCCGCCCGCGCCGTCGAGTCGAACGTTGGTTGGTGCATGTCCGGGCCAACCCAGGCGGGACGAGCTTAATGTAAGAAACAGCTTTCCCTCACGGAGACGCCTCGACAAGCCGGTTCTGCCCGGTTCGACCCCCGAACGGCCGAACGGCTCGAAATGCGGCCCTACGCGGCCGTCGATCGCGGTTCGCTGCCGCGCCGTGGGGTGAACCAGTGCCTAACAAAGTGGCGTTCCCCGTTCGTGCCGGGTATGCGACGCAGGCATCCGCAGTCGCAGGTCGGGCCCAGGGGGAACGTGGTCGTGGCCGCTCCGGGGGGAGGGCAGTCCTCGACCCGCGCCGGTCGTCACCGGGAGGACCGCCGGGGTGCACGATGAGCGCCGGCGGTGAAGCCGGGTTCGGCCGGCTGGGCACCGAGCTGGGCGATCTGGTCGTCGTCGTCGGCTACGCGGCGGTGGCCGGGATCGCGATCCTGGCTGGCGTCGGCGGCCCGCTGCAGGTCCTGCTCGCCGCGGGGCTGCTCGGCTTCTGTCCGGGCTACGCGGTCGTCTCGGCGCTGTTCCCGCGGACGACGCGACACCCCTCGACGGGCGACCGCCGGCCGCGCTGGCGGCACCGCAGCGCGCTCGCCATCGCCACCTCGCTGGTGCTCCTGGTGCTGGGCGCGATCGCGCTCGCGCCGACGGGGTACGACCCGGCGACGCTGGTCGCCGTCACCGTCGCCCTGACGCTGGTCGCCTCGCTTACGGCGGCAGTACGACGAGTTCGGGCGCCGCCGGACGAGCGCCTCCGCCTCCCGCTCGGGACGATCGTCCGTGACGCCCGATCGGCGACCGACGGCGCCGACGCGGTGCTCAACGTCGCGCTCGCGATCGCCGTCGTCGTGGGGATGACGACGCTGGCGATCGGGCTGGCCGCGCCGGACCGCGGCGAGGTGTACTCCGAGGTCGCGCTGGTGAACGGCGACGGCGAGTCGGGGGATGGGACCGAGTCGTACGTCCGCGGCGAGGCCGCGACGCTGCGGCTCTCGGTGGAGAACCAGGAGGGGGTGAACCAGTCGTACACGGCCGTCGTCGTGCTCGAGCGCTTCGACGACCCGCCCGAGGGGGGCGAGACCGCCGCGCTCCCCGACTTAGTCGAGCGGGCGGAGCTCTCCCGGACCACGCTGTCGGTCCGCGACAACGAGACGACGACCGAACGGCTCCCCTTCACGCCGTCGCTCCTGGGTGAGGAGCTCCGGCTGAGCGTCTACGTCTACGTCGGCGCGGCCCCCGAATCGGCGTCGCCGGCGACCGCTGACTACCACCTCTACCGCTGGGTCGACGTGGACGAGGGCGCGGCGTCGATCTCTGTCGCCGCGCCGACGCCGAGCGGGGGCTGACTCGTGTGGCCCTGGGACCACGCGGCCGTCGGCTACCTGCTCGTCTCCGGCCTGAGCCGGCTGCTGTGGGCCGAACCGCCGAGCCGCCGGGTCGGCGCCGTCGCCGTCGTCGCCGCCGTCCTGCCGGACCTGATCGACAAGCCGCTCTCGTGGGGGCTGGGCGTGCTCCCCTCGGGGCGCTCGCTGGCGCACTCGTTGCTGCTCACCGCGCCGGTGCTGACGCTCCTGCTGACGCTGGCCGTCGCGTTCGGCCGCCGCAAGCTGACGGCCGCGTTCGTCGTCGCCTACCTGAGCCACCTCGCGGGCGACGTGGCGTACCCGTTGCTCGTCGACGGCGACCTCGTCGTCGGGTTCCTGTTGTGGCCGCTGGTCCCCGTGAGCAGCAGCGGCTCGGGCGCCGGCGTCCCGTACCTCGCCGACCTCGTCGGTGACTTCCTCACGGTGCTCGCCTCCCCACGGGGGGCGATCTATCTCGCCGTCGACGCGCTGCTGCTCGGGCTGGCCGCCGTCGTCTGGTGGCGGGATCGTCGGGCTGACCGATCCGGGGTATCGACGCCCGCGGCGCCGGGCGCCGAGGACTGAGCGTCGCTGAGAGGGAAGCCCGGAATCGACGGCGCTGGGGCCGCGCCGTGCGGTACTGAGCCCATAACAATCCCCCGCGGTGGCGACCTGTCGGTGATGACACTCCGAACCGCGGTCGTCGGCGGCGGCACCGTCTCCGGCGTCCACCTCGACGGGCTCAGCCTCAACCCCCGAACCGACCTCGTCGCCATCTGTGACACCGACGAGGAGCGCGCGCGGGAGCTCGCTGCCGAGTACGGGATCGCCCCCTTCTTCGACGCCGAGGCGATGCTCGCCGAGCTCGACCTCGACTGGCTCCACATCTGCACGCCGGTCCAGACCCACCTCCCGATCGCCAAGCTCGCGATCGACGCCGGCGTCCCCGTGCAGATCGAGAAGCCGATCACCGAGACGTACGCGGAGTTCCAGGAGCTGGCCGACTACGCCCGCGAGCACGGCGTCACGGTGTCGGAGAAGCACAACCACAACTTCGACCCGGCGGTCCGGGCGGCGATGGCCAAGCGCCGCGACGGCGAGCTGGGTGACGTGCGCGGCGTCGACGTGATCTACACCGGCTCGAGCCGGCCGGACGACCCCAACCGCGGCCCCTGGAACCTCGAACTGGCGGGCGGCGAGTTCGAGGAGGGGATCCCCCACCCCGTCTACCTCACGCTCCGGACCGGCGGCTACCCGCGGAGCGAGGACGCCGTCACCGCCACCACCGCGCTGTACGACGAGTACGACCGCGACTTCAGCTACGACGGCGCCCAGCTCCAGTACGTCACCGACGACGACGTGCTCTGCACGACGAAGATTCTCGGCGGCACCCGGCCCGTGCGGCAGATCCTGATCCACGGCGAGGAGTGTTCGCTGACGGTGGATCTGCTCTCCCAGACCGTGATCGAACACGACCGCGACTACAAGCGCTCGGCGGCGACGCGGGCGCTCAACAACGTCGACGAGGCGTTCGACCGGCTCACGGGCACGGTCGCGAACGTCCGGTCGGTCGCGCGTCGGGCCCGTGCCGAGGACGACTGGGACACGGTGCGCCTGCTGAACGCGCACTACTACCAGAACGACGCGGAGTCCCGCGCGCTCGAGGCCGGCGACCCCGGCGCGATGCCGGTGCCGCTGTCGGAGTCCCGCTGGACGAGCTACCTGATGGAGGTGATCCGCGACTCGGCGGCCGAGTCACAGGGACAGCCTGCGGGGCAGCGCCTCGAAGCCGACGGGGAGTGAGCCACACTGGCCCCGACAACCGGGGAACAGCCCGACGAACAGCAGTCGAGGACCCCACCCATGACGGACGAACCGACGGACACGATCGAAGCGCGTCGACAGCTCCCTCAGCAGTGGGCCGAGGAAGTACACGGCAACCACGACGTCTCGTTCATCGACGAGTACCACGCGTCGGACTGGGTCGGCCACTTCGACGGGAAGGAGCTCACCAACAGTGAGTACAAGGAGATGCAGCGGGAGCTCATCCGCGGGTTCCCGGACGCCGAGTTCAGCTTCGGCCCGGTCGTCGTGGAGGGCGACACCGTCGCCGGCCACTGGCTGATGACCGGAACCCACACCGGCGAGTTCGTCGGGCTCCAACCGACCGATCGCACGGTCCGCGTGACCGGGACGTTCGTCACGCGCTACGACGAGGACGGGCGGGCGCTGGAGACCTGGGAGAACATCGACCAGTTCGGGATGCTGCAACAGCTCGGGATCGCGCCGGAGCAGTTCACGCTCGGGGGGCTGGCCCGGACGCTCGTCAACCTCGTGAAAAGCAGTCGGTGACGTGAGTCGACGGCGCTGATTTGTCTACGTTACTCTCGACGCGGGCTTACTGCTCTGCCGCGCTGACGGCCAGCAGGTCCGCGAGCCCGTCCTCGAGCGGGACGGTCGGCTCGAACCCCAACGTCTCGCGCGCTCGGCCGATGTCCGCACAGCTCTGCTCCAGATCGCCAGCCCGGGGCTCAGTGTGGCGGATCGCCGCGTCGCCGCCAGCCAGCTCGCGCACCGTCGCCGCGAGGTCGTCGATGCGCGTCGACTCGCCCGTGCCGACGTTGTACGCGCGGCCGGTCGCCGCCGTCGTCGCGGCCGCGAGGTTCGCCCGGACCACGTCGTGAACGTGGACGAAGTCCCGCGTCTGCTCGCCGTCACCCTCGACGACGAGCGGCTCGCCCGCCCGGACCTGATCGAGGAAGGCGTTGATCACGCCCGAACGCTGCCCCGGACCGTACACGTTGAAGTAGCGGAGCGCGACCGTCTCGACACCGTAGCGGTCGTCGTAGAGCCGCGTGTAGTGGTCGGCCGCCAGCTTGTCGACGCCGTAGGGGGAGGTGGGGTCGGTCGGGTCGTCCTCCGCGATCGGCACCGACGACGGCGGGCCGTACACCGCGGCGCTGGAGGCGAACACGACGCGGGCGTCCGCCTCGCGGGCGGCCTCGAGGACGGCGAGCGTCGCGTCGACGTTTCGCTCGTGGCTCTCGACCGGTCGCCGGACGGACTCGGGGACGCTGACCAGTCCGGCCTGGTGGAACACGTAGTCGACGCCGTCTGCGGCGGGCGCCACCACCCCCGTCTCGCGGAGGTCGCCCTCGACGAACGTGACCTCGGGGGGGACGCGTTCGCGGTCGCCGGTCGAGAGGTCGTCGACGACGCGCACGGTGCAGGCCCCGGCGAGCGCGCGGGCGATGTGGCTGCCGACGAAGCCGGCGCCGCCGGTGACCAGCACCGTGCTGCCGCGGATCGGCTCGGGGATCGGGATCGGTTCGGGCGGGACGCGGTCGTGGTGCATACCCGCGCCCTCGCCGGACGCGGGGATTGTTAGTAGGCGCGTACCGTGAATGCGGGGCCTGGAGTCAGGTGTTCCGGGCGCTCACGTCAATAGCCGGCGCACCTGCTTGACGCTGACCACGCCACCGAGCACCGACAGCAGCGCCCACACCGCCGCCCCGAGGGCGACGACTGCCAGCAGCGACGGCAGGTCGGTGACGAGGGGGAGCGTCCCCGCGACGACCGCCGCCATCCCGACGGTGATCAGCGCGACGACGCCGAGTCGGCGGCCCACTTCCCGGAGGTCGATCGGGAGCTCCTGGGCGATGAAGTGGACGTTCGAGCCGGTGTAGACGGTGTAGGTGATCACCGTCGCCAGCGCGGCGCCGACGGCGCCATCCGGGGGATCAGCAGCAGGTTCAGAAGGAAATTCCCCACCGCCGTCGTCGACTTGATGATCGCCCGCGAGCGAGCACGGCCGAGGTAGTCCAGCCCGTCGCTGGTCACCTTGTTGATCGCGTTGACGAGCATGAAGCCGCTGAACACCTGCAGGACGAGCACGCTCCCGAGGTAGTCGGGGCCGAACACGTAGCGGATCGTCGGCTCGGCGACGAGGATCAGCCCGACGATGGCTGGGACGTACCCCAGCAGGACGTACTGCAGGGAGCGCTGGTACAGCGTCGCCGCCCGCTCGGCCTGGTCCTTCGAGGACTGCTCGGCCAGCGCCGGCGAGATGGTGTAGCCGAAGGAGGACGCCGGCGCCGCGACGAAGTCCGACACCTGCTTGGCGACGGTGTAGTAGCCCACCGAAGTCATGTCGACGAGCACGCCGAGCAGCAGCGTGTCGACTTTCTTGTCGAGCACGTTCGCCCCCCGGGTCGCCGTGAGGGGGACGCTGTACTCCAGGATCCGGCGCGTGAGTCGGTCCGACGCCGTCGCCGCGGGCTCGTACTCGCGGTAGAAGCGCGTGTAGACGACGTAGGCACCGACCACCGACGCGAGCGCGAACGCGAGCACGTAGCCCGCGACGGCGCCGGCGACGCCGAACCCCAGCAGAACCATCCCGACGACCAGCGGCAGGCGGGCGATGCTGGAGACGGCGGTGAGGGTGGCGCTCCAGTCGACGCGGTTCAGCCCCTGGAAGATCGTGGTGAGGTAGCTCTGGGACGCCCGCGCGGCGACGTACACCCCGCCGATCGCAAGCAGGCCCCCCACCGCCGGCGAGTTGAGCCTGCGGAGGACGACCGGCCCGAGCAGCGCCGTCCCGACGCCGACGATGGTGATCATCGCCGTCAGGAACAGCGCCGAGCGACGGATCACGTAGGGGACCTGCCCGGGGTCGGTCTCCGTGAACTCGGTCACGTACCGCGCCGCCGACCGGGGGAGCCCCAGCGTCGCGAGCACGGTGACGACGCCCAGCGCCGCGAGCACGAAGTTGAGCCGACCGAACTCCGCGGGGGTGAACAGCACCCGCGTCAGCAGCAGCACCAGCACCGCCTTCGACGCGAGGTTGAGCAGGTTGGCGCCGAAGCTGGCTTTCACCCCGCGGGCGATGCGGTCGACCAGCGCCATCTACGACGCCTCACCCCCGTCGACGTAGTAGAGCCGGAACCCGTCGTTCGCGCGGACGCGGTCGACGCCGGGCGTGCGCTCGAGCGTCTCGAACCCACGCTCGCCGTAGCGGAACCCGTCGTAGAGCTCGACCTCCTGCCGGTGGCTCGCCTCTGTCGTCACGAGGTAGCGCTCGCCGAGCGCGTCGGTGTAGTTCCCGGCGGCGAACACCGAGGGGGGGATCCCCGACTCGTACCCCGGGAACGCGAGCTCCTCGCGGGCCTGCTCGGTGCCGTAGTGGTAGTCGACGTACCGCGCCGGGCCGCCCCGGATCCCCGCGAACTCGACGGTCGGGGCGCGGTGCTCGAAGGCGCCGCCGTGGCCGTCGAGCTGGGCGGCGGTGACGTGCTGGGTCGGCTGGTACACGTACGGTGAGGCGTGGAGCGCGACGAGCCCGGACGGCGCGAGCACCAGCAGCGCCGCCAGCGCGATGGCGATGCCCGCCCGCTCGCCGCCGACCCGGGCCAGCCGGTCCCAGATCGTCACCAGCCCGACGGCGCCGACGACGGTCACCGGCACCATCAGGAACCCGTGGTAGCGGAAGTACATGTCGCCCATGCTGGCCGCGAACACGACGAGGAACACGCCGGTCACGGGGACGAGCCCCGCCGCGAGCAGGAGCACCAGCGGGCGGCGCCGATGCCGCCGGATCGCGACCAGGAACACAATCGCGGCCAACAGCGAGAGCACCGTCGCGGCGCCGAACAGTTTGAGGAACACCTCGAGCAGGCTGCCGCCGACGCTGGTCAGCGACGTGGACTTGGAGCTGACGACCGCCGCGCCCGTGGCGCTCCCCCCGAGCAGCCCCTCGAACGTCACCACGACCGCGCCGCGGACGCGATCGAACCGCGGCGCCCAGAGGAAGAACACGGCGAGCACCAGCACGGTGTGTGGCAGCAGCGACCGCGTGGCCGCGATCGGGTGCGCGGGTCGCCACCGACGCGCGCCCAACTGCAGCGCGGTCATCCCGCCGAGGAACGCGACGGCGTTGAGCGCCTGCTGTGGGTGGAGGAACACCAGCGCCGACCCGGCGAGCGCGAGGAGGATCCCGCCGCCGAGCGAGCGCTTGGTGCCGAAGTACGACCGGCCGCCGAACACGCCGGCGACGTACGCCACCGCGAGGTAGAGCACGAACGCGAACAGCAGGATCGTCTGGCTCGCGGGGTGGGCGATCGGGTGGACCGCGATGTTGTTGATCGGCGCGAACGTCGCCGCCGCGAGCAGCCCGACCGCGGGCGCGCCGGGGCGGTCGACGAGCAGCCGGAGCGTCGCCGGCACGAACAGGAGGAAGACGAGCGGCACCGCGACGAGCACGACGTACAGGTTCCCTAGCGCGAGCGGCACGTCGGCGACCCGTGCGACTATCACCGTCAGCGTGTGGATCCCGGGGTAGAGCAGCGCCGTCGGCTCGAGCGTGTCGCCGGCGATCTCGCGGGCCCAGCCGACGTGGCTCAGCGAGTCACCGGCGCCGTAGAACGCGTACCCCCGGATGACCGGCATCGCGTAGACGGCGATCGCGACCGCGCCGACCAGCGCGAGGGCGACGACGTGGAGGTAGCGCGTCCGGTCCCGGGTGAGCGCGACGGCGGCGCCGGCGACGAGGGCGACCCCGAGCGCCAGCCACGTCACGGTCGGCGTCGCGTCGTACAGCGAGAGCTCGTAGCTCGCCGCCGGCGCCCGCCGGGCGGCGACGACCGCCAGCGCCAACGCGGAGTACCCGACGAGAAGCCCGGCCTTCGACCACCTGGCGCGCAGTTCAGACATAATCAACCTGTTACTGTGGCTCTGCCCGACCGGGAGATAGTTATGCGGAGCGTACGCGCCGATGTCGACGACGACGGGGCCCCGGGCGGTCCGCGGCCGCACGGGCGAAAAGAGCAGCCTACCCGGGGATCGCCGGTCCAATCGATTCGCCGAACGGTCGGCCGGGGAGCTTTAGCCCTCGGGCCCCGAACGACCGAGCAGAGATGCGATCACCGTCGCAACGCTCCCTGAAGGCAGCCGGCGTGGGCGTCGGCGCGTTCGTGCTGTTCGGGGTCGTCACCGGGCTGATCCCGAACCCGCTCTACGTGCGGATGATCCCGCGTCGGCCGCTCGACTACCTGTTTCTCGTGCTCACCGCGGGGTTCCTGGGCGCCTACACGTTCCAGCGAACCGGCGCGGACGAGAGCGACGGGAAGACGGCGACCGCGGGCGCCGCGCTGGGGTTCCTGGCGTTCGGCTGCCCGATCTGTAATGCTTTCCTGCTCGCGCTGTTCAGCAGCTCCGCGCTGATGACGTACTTCGACCCGCTCCGCCCGCTGCTGGGGGTCGTGAGCGTCGCCCTGTTCGGCGGCCTGCTGTACGTCCGCTCCCAGCGCACCTGTGCGACCTGCGAACGGGGCGTCGACGACGCCGACAACACCGCCTGAGCCATGACTGACGAACCAACCGACACGGACGACGCCTCGACGGGCTGGCGATCACTGGTGGGGATCGGCGGCGCGGTGAGCCTCTGCTGTCTGTTCGCCACGCCGGCGGCGACCGGCGCCGTCGGGACGACCGTCGCGGGCGGCACGACGGCCGCACTCGGCGGCGGGCTCGTCCGCGTCCTCGTCACGGCGCTGGGGGTGGGGATCGCCGCGTTCCTGATCGGCCGCCGCACCGACTGCGACGACTGTTCGGCGTAAGCGGATCTCGCCCCCGGCGTCCGCGGCACGCGATCTGGTCTCAGCCGTCGACGACCGTCCGGTAGAGCGACAGCAGCTGCTCGCCGGTGTGCTGCCGGCTGATCTCCCGCACTCGATCGCGACCCCGCGGTCGCTCGTCGGATCGGAGCACGGCGACGAGTCCGTCGACGAGTTCGGCGTCGGAACGTCCGACGTGTGCCTGGGGAAGCCCGTCGAGCCGGGTGCGAACGTCGCCAACGTCGGTCGCGACCACCGGGAGGTTACAGGCCAGCGCCTCCTTCACCGCGTTCGGCGACCCCTCGTGGTGGGAGGTCAGCAGCAGCGCGTCGGCGGCGTTGAGGTAGCTCGGCATCTCCGCGTGGGGGACGCCGGTGACGGCGTGGAGCGTGATCGGCGCCTCCAGATGGTCCCGGGCGGCGTCGACGACGCGGTCGGCCCGGGGGTAGTTCTTCACCTCCCGTTCGGGCGGATAGGGGAACAGCACGTGGTACCCCTCGTCGGTCCAGCCGACCCGTTCGCGGGCGGGGGCGGCCGGCTCGGGCCGGAACCGCTCCAGGTCGATCCCGTGGGGGATGACGTGGCTCTCGCAGTCCAGCGCCGCCGCCATGTCCGGCGACATGACGACCACCTCGTCGGCCCAGCGCGCACAGAGCTTGCTGACCCGGCCGTACTTTCCGAACAGGTCCGTCCCCCACAGCGAGAGCACGACCGGGAGGTTCGGCTGACAGAGCGCGTGCGGCGCCGTCAGCCCGTAGTTCGCGTGGATCAGGTCGTAGTCGCCGAACGACGCCGCGAGCGCGTGGGGGTAGAGCCGCGCGTAGTCGAGCACCGACCGCCCCGACGTGTCGCCGTCGTCGTACTCGCGGCGGCCCGGCACCGAGAGGATTTTGTTCTCGACGCCCAGCGACTCGAGCGTGTCGACCTGCTGCTGGAAGAACCGCGAGGCCTCGCTGGGGACGAGGTTGAGGACGCGCAGGTCGCTCATCGGCTCACCAGTCGATACGCCGTCTTGGCGGCGGTCATCCCGGGGCCGCCGGACTCGACGGCGTAGTACGGCGTCAGCGACGCGCCGAACTTGCTCTTGTACCGGCAGAGCCGCTCGGTGTTGGCCCCCATCAGGTCGTACGTGTCGACGCTCGCCCGCGGTTCGCCGGCGGCGATGTCCTCGATGATCCGCCAGTGGAGCAGGCCGTTGACGCCCGTCCCCTCGT
Organism: Halolamina rubra; assembly: GCF_000739555.1. GTDB lineage: Archaea > Halobacteriota > Halobacteria > Halobacteriales > Haloferacaceae > Halolamina > Halolamina rubra. The sequence continues at coordinate 22,419 of NZ_BBJN01000036.1, read as the reverse complement.
GGACGGTCCGGGTGCCGCCGAGCCAGAAGTACGCCGCGTCGTCGCTGTACAGCACCACCACCCCCGAGAGGAACTCCTCGTCCGGGCCGCGGACCACGTACGTCCGGCAGCGGTCCTCGGCGGCGAGGGCGTCGGTGAGGTCGGTGACGTAGGCTCGATCGAGCGGGAAGCCGCGGTCCTGCTCGGCGTAGCGCTCCTCGGTCCGGTCGTAGATTCGCTGGACCGGCTCGGTGCCGGCGCGCTCGACGGTCACGTCAAGCGCTTCGGCGTCGCGGATCTCCCGCCGGAGGCTCTTGCTGAACGAGGAACGCAGCGCGTCGGTGTCGCCGTCGACGGCGAGGTGGTAGGTGAATCGCGTGTCGAGCGAGAGGTCCGACCAGACGAACGGCCGCGGGTCGGGGTAGCTCGTCGGGCAGACCAACCGGAGCATCGTCAGCGAGCGGTCGACGCCCACGTCCTCGAGCACCCCCTCGGCGAACTCGGCGTTCACTTTCTCCCGCTTGCGGCGCTTGGGGCTGGCGGGCATGAGCAGCGGCCCGAGCCGGGGGATCGAGAACCCCGGCGGCGGCGAGAGCACCGCCCGGCCGACGGCCGACTCCCTGACGACGACCGGGAGCAGCCCGACCGGTCGGTCGCCCTTGAACCCGCCGTACAGTCGGAGCTCGCCGGCGGCGTGGTCGTCGAGGACGCGCAGCGCCGCCGGAGTGTGGAACACTTCGAACCCGTCCGCGGGGAGCGCGTCGCCCCACTCCGCGACCGAGAGCTGTCGGATCTCCATTGCCAGCCTGCAGCGGGGCGGGACCGTTAGTTATCTCCTCGCTACCCGGGATCCGCCCTCGCTCGCTCGCCGAGCTCGGCCGTCTCGTAGAACTCGGCCGGCGAGCCGACCCAGGCGCCGCGATCCAGCGCCGACCGGACGAGCCGCCGGTAGAGCCGGCCGTACCCTGGGAAGTCGTCGACGCTGAACACCCGGGGGTGCCACAGCACCGACATCACCGCGTCGTTGCGCTCGGCCTCCGCGAGCAGGCCGTCACAGACCGCCCAGGCGTCGTCGAACCGCTCGCCGGGGTCCGGGAGGGCGTTCTCCATGATCGTCAGCGGGAACACGACGAACCCGTCGTCGAACGGGCGCTTGAGCCCGTAGCCGTGGGTGAACCCCGCCTCGTCGCTGGAGCCGAGGCTGGCGTCGTAGCGCAGCCCCAGCGCGCGGTAATGCTGCCAGGTGTCCGGGACGGCGAGGTGGAGGTAGTGCTGGCGGCCGCCGACCACCTCCTCGCCCAGCACGTCCTCGACGGCCGCGAGCTCGCTCCGGAGTCGGTCGCGATCGCTCGGGGAGCCGTAGGAGCCGTGGAGCCCGACCTCCCAGCCGCCGGCGTCGAGGTCGCCGACGACCTCCCGGATCGCGGGGTCGGACATCGAGTACCGGCCGGCGTACAGGCGCCAGGCACGGGGGCTGAGCCACTCCCGAACGGGGCGCTCCCAGAGCCGCTGCTCCGAGAGGAAGTAGAACGCCGACCGGACGCCCAGCGACTCCTCGACGCGCATCACGGTGTCGAACTGCCAGTACGGCTCCCGGTTCGGCAGCAGCGACGCCAGGTGGTGGAGCCGGTTCCCCCCGTCCCGGAGCGCGTAGTACGGCGCCTGGTACGTCTTGTACGGCCGGTCCACGTCGTGCGTGAGCAGCAGGACGAACTCGTGGCCGTCGGGGATCGGCTTCTCGTCGCCGTCCAGCCCGGGGAACTCGTCGACGTCCGGCGGGTTCTCGCTCATTCGGCCACCTCCTCGACCAGTGCGACCGCGAACGCGGTCGGGTCGACGACCTCCGCGAGCAGGCGGCGCCGGCGGCGACGCCAGCGCCGGCCCGCCTCGGGGTCGGCAGCCAGTTCGAGCGCCGAGTCGGCGGCGATCTCCGGGTCGTAGTGGGAGCGGACCAGCCCCGCCTCGCCCAGCTGCTCGAAGTTCCCCATCTCGCGATCGAGCGGGTTGTACCGCACCGACGGCGTCCCGAGCACCGCGGCCTCGGTCGCCATCGTCGAGGAGTCGCCGACGTAGCAGTCCGCGAACGCGAGCAGGTCGTGGATCGCGTCGACGGGCACCGGCGGGGCGTGGCCGGCGAACGCCTCGGGGAGCGGCGACTCGCTGGAGACGTACACCTCGCCGTGGTCGGCGAGGCCGTCGAGGAGCCGGCGGACGGTTTCCGGCGGGAGCCCCTCGCTGCCGCGGTCGTGGTGGGCGTCCATCGCCACGAGCCGGACGACGGCGTACGGGTCGTCGGGGTCGACGCCGTACGCGCGGAGCCGGTCGGCGTCCGGCTCGAACCGCGCGGGGTGGAGGTAGGCGAGTTCGTGGAACCCGCGGTAGCGCAGGTGCTCGGTGGGAAGCTCCCGGTCGAACGCCGCCGGCGTCGCGACGACCGCGGCGGCCGGTAGCGTCACGCGGTCGAGCAGGCCGGCGACCTCGGTGTCGTGGAACACCACGTTCGGGACGCCGAGCGCCGACGCGACGTACGCCGCGGTGGGGTTGAGCCGGCTCAGCACCACGTCCGGGTCGAAGCGGCGGGCGAGTCGGAGCAGCCGGAGCCCGCGGCCGGTCCACTCCCGGAGCGTGCCGGCGGCGCCCGAGCGAGCCCGCGAGAGCGACGTGTGCTCGATACCGTACGCCGACAGCAGGTCGAGCGTCACGTCCTTCTCGCGGGCGACGACACGGACCTCGTGGCCGCGGCGCCGGAGGGTTTCGACGGCGTTCCGGAACAGGTGAACGTGCGCCGGGTGGGTCACGTCGACGAGCAGGCGCATTACTCCAGGTACCCCAGGTCGGCCAGTCGCTGTTCGACCGCCTCGTCGTCGTCGCCGGCGTCGCCGCCGCGGTCACCCGAGAGCGGTCGTCGATACGCCACCGAGCGCTCGGCGGGCTCGGAGCCGGGCGCGAACACGTCGAGCACCTCGCCGTCCACGTCGTCCGGGACCGCGGCGCCCATCGCGTGCAGCAGCGTCGGCGCCAGGTCGGTGATCGACGCCCGCTCGCCCAGTCCCGAGGACCGGAAGCTCGGACCGCTGAACAGGAAGATCCCGTCGGGCATGTTGCCGCCGGCCCAGACCCCCTCGTCGGCGATGGGGTCGGTCGGGCCGACGGCGTCGCTGACGTGGACGTTCCGGCCCTGGTCGAGCAGGAGGTCCGGCGCGTGGTCGGCGTACGGGCCGTCGTAGTACTCCTCACCGCGGTAGACAGCTTTCACGAGCTGCTGGCCCGTCTCGGGGTGGGTGAGCGCCTCGAGCTTCCGGATGAGCTCGTCGCGGATCGCCTCGTACGCCGGGTTGGCGGGGTCGACCGTGAGGTAGATCGGCCCCTGGTTGCTGGCGACGGCGGTGGTGTTGTCCCAGTCGAGCACCGAGAGCACGCGGTCGGCTTTCACCCCCTCGTCCCAGGGGACGAGCCGCTGGACGCGCTCGGGCACGACGCTCGCCAGCGTCTCGGTCATCCCGAGCGCCTTCGCGAGCGAGAGCGCCCGTTCCTTCGTGAACCCGACCCGGCCGAGCAGCTCGTCGACGCCGCGCTCGGTCGCGAGGTACCCCTCCTGCTCCAGCCACGCGTTGACGTAGAACACGGTGTCGACGGGCCAGGTGCCGTGGTCGGACATCACGAGCACGTCGTGGCCCGCATCGAGGAAGCGGCCGAGGTTGGCGTCGATGCGCTCCCACGCGCGCCGGACCGGCTCGCCGTCGTAGAAGTAGTGCTGGAGCGCCATGCTGTAGAACACCGTGAGGTGGAGGAAATCCGGGTCTTCGCGGTCGAGCAGTCGATCGGCCGCCTCGAACCGCAGGTCGATCAGCTCCAGCACGGCCTCGACCTCGGCATCGCCGGTCTCCGTCGGCGAGATCATCGGGCTCGGGTGGACGCGGTAGTCGAGCTCCTCCCGGAGGAACTCCTCGACGTCGGGCGGCGTGGCGAAGCCGGCGTCGAGCGAGCGGTAGGTGGTCTCGGAGGCGTCCGGGCCGCCGGCGACGACGAAGCCGTCGATGGGTTTCGGCGGGTAGGTGGAGGGTTTGTTGACGACGCCCGCGCTCATCCCCTCGTCGTTGAGGTAGTCCCACAGCTCCGCGCTGCGGAAGTCCGTCGCGTCGTGGAACACGTGTTCGCGGTTCGCCGTGTCGATGCGGTCGAAGCGGAACACGTCGAGCTTGCCCGGGTTCTTGCCCGTCGCGTAGCACTTCCAGTTCGGGACGGTGATCGGCGGCAGACAGCTCTCGGAGACGCCGCCGATCCCGTCGTCGACCAGTCGCTGCAGGTTCGGCAGCCGGCCAGCCTCGAGCCAGTCGCCGATCAACTCCCAGTTCGCGCCGTCCAGTCCGATCGTGATCGTACTCATAGGTCGGAAGATGCGTCCGCCGTCGGCGGGCGATACCCGGATGATTCGGGGTTACTCCATTTGTTATAGGGAGACTGTCACCCCCGCGCCGCCGGGTCGCGGCGGGTGGCGTCGACGACGCTGGCGGCCGCAACCGCGGCGACGACGCCCCGCGTCGGAGCGATTCCGGGCCGAGTAGGATCGTGTTTTTCGCGAGAGTCGACCAGCTAACAAGGTGACTCCGGCCCGAATCAGGGAGTGCATATGGCATACCAGTACGAGTGTAGCGACTGTGCGTTCATGGTCCGCTCCGACGACGACGACGAGCTCATCGAGCACGTCCAGCAGCACGCCGACGGCGCCCACGGGATGCAGGTCGCCCCGGACGACGTTCGCGCCGGCTGGGAGAGCGTCGAGATGGGAGCCCAGGACTGAGCGGCGGGCTCCCCCGTAGTTTTCGGCGCCGCCGGCCTCGCGGCGTCGCGTCGATCGCGAGTCACGAGCGGTGGCGCTGTCCGCCGCAACCCCCAGGCGACGGCGGCGGTTACAGCGGACACGGTGGTGTGCAGCCGGGTGCCGGAACGCCGGACACGGTGGGGTTTACTGCGGACATCGTGGGGGCCGCTGCCCGCCCGCGGACCTACGACGGCCGTTCGGGCAGCGTCCCGGCCTGGGCGCGCTCGTAGGCACGCTGGGTCGGCGTATCGAGTTCGACCAGGTGGATCAGCGGGTTGCCGGGGTAGACGACCGGGTTCTCCAGTTTCCCGACGAGCAGTCCCGTAAACGGCGCCGGCACGTCGACGACGTCGGTTTTGAACGGGTTGGAGATGCTGCAGACCGTGTCGCCCTCGTGGACCAGGTCGCCGCTGTCGTAATGCATGTCGACGAGCCCGCCGGCGTCGGCGCGGAGCCACGTCTTCCCCTCGCTGGAGACGATCGTGCGCCAGCCCGGCCAGTTCACGGGCTCGCTCGGGTAGACGCCGTACTCCGCGAGCACGCTCGCAACGCCGTCGAGCGCGTCGTCGATGAGCCGCCGCTGGAACCGGTGGGCCTCGCCCATCTCGATGGTGATCGTCGGGACCCCCGCCTCCGTCGCCTCGTGACGGAGCGTGCCCGACGACCCCTCGCTGTCGATGATGACGTTCGAGCCGTACGCGCGGGCGAGCCGCGGCACGTCGTCGTCGGCCATGTCGCCCCGGACGTGGAGCATGTTCGTCCGCCCCCGGGTCGACGTGTGGAAGTCGAGCCCGAGGTCACACGGCGCGAGGAAGTTCCGGAAGATCTCGTCGGCCATCCGCTTCGCGCTCGTCGAGTCCGCCTTCCCGGGGAACGACCGGTTGAGGTCGCGGTCGTACACGGGTAGGTAGCGCTGCTGGGTGACGAACCCGGGCACGTTGAGCACGGGCATGCAGACCAGCGTGCCGTGGAGGTTCGTGTGCGACCACTCGTGGGCGACCTCGCGGACGACCTCGATACCGTTCAGCTCGTCGCCGTGTGAGGCCGCGGAGAGGAACACCGTCGGGCCGTCGTACTCCCCGTTGATGATGGAGACCGGGATGCGGACGGGGTCGCCGAGATACGTCTCGCTGATGCTGTACCGGATGTCCGCGCGCTCCCCGGGGTCCACCCGGCCGCCGTTGTACGTGAACGCCCCCTCGGTCATTGCCCACGCTTGGGTGCCTGCGCTTAAAACTGGGCTGTCCGGCCGGCGGCGGCCGTCGACGCCACCCATCGGCATCGTTTAGTCGGTATCGGCCGATGTTTCTCCCAATGACGGATTCTGTCTCGGTCGGCGTGCTCAGCCTCCACAACAGCAAGGAGACGAAGGCGATCCTGAACGCCGTGGAGGCGCTCGGCCACACCGGCGTCTGGCTGCGCGAGGACAACCTCTGTGTCGACATCGCGGACGGCACGGCGACGCTCGACCCGAACGTCGACGTGATCGCGAACCGGCTGCTGCTGTCGAAAACCGAACAGCCCGCGGAGCTGCTGGGCCTGGCGCTGTCGCTGAGCAACCTGCGACCGATGCTGAACCGCCCGCGGAACGTGCTCACGGCGTTTCACAAGTTCGCGACTGCGACCGCGCTGGTCGACTCCGAGGTGCAGCTGCCCGACGCCACGCTCGCGCTCGACGCCGACCGACTGAACGCCGAGAAGGGGAAGTTCGGCGACGAGGTCGTGTACAAGACCGCCATCGGCACCCACGGCGGCGGCACGTGGAAGATCGGCGCCGACGAGCAGGTCAACCCCCGCGTCGGCGACCGCTACGCGTTCCTCCAGCAGCTGATCGAGCGCGACAGCGACCGCCACCGCGACCTCCGCGTGTACATCGTCGACGGCGAGGTGGTCGCGACGATGCGGCGCTACGCGCCGGAGAACGACTGGCGGACCAACGTCGCGCTCGGCGGCTCCGTCGAGGGGGTCGACGACCTCCCCGCCGACGCCGCGGCGATGGCGACGGACGCCGCCGCGGCGGTCGGGCTGGACTACGCCGGCGTCGACCTCGTCGAGGGTGAAGACGGCTGGCACCTCCTCGAGGTCAACCCGACCGCCGGCTTCAAGGGGCTGTTCGCGGCGACGGGCGTGAGCCCGGCGCCCTACATCGCGAAGCTCGCCGTCGAGACCGCGGGCGGCGAGGTCGACGACGAGCGGGTCGCCGAGCTCGCGACCGAACTCGACGACTCCACCCCCGCCACCGTCGCCACCGAACCCGAGAAACGCTCCGAGGAAGTCACGACCATCGGCTACACTGAGGACGTGCTCGTCTCGGGCACCAGCGGCACCGAGCGCGTCGTCGCCAAGTCCGACACCGGCGCCTCGCGGACGAGCATCGACACGCGGCTCGCCGCCGAGATCGGCGCGGGCCCGATCAAGTCGATGACGAAGATCCGCTCCGGGAGCGTGAAGTCCGGGAAGGCCCGGCCGGTCGTCGACATCGTCGTCGGCGTCGGCGGCGACCGCCACACCGTCGCCGCGTCGCTCGAGGACCGCGGCCACATGGACTACCCGCTGCTGCTCGGCCGGGATATCCTCCAGCACTACCAGGTCGACGTGCGGCGCCGCACGGACGGCGACGAGGACGGCGAGGAGTAGGACGCGGGTTGGTGCCGGCGAGGAGCAGGTCGCGCTGGGTGGGCAGACCGACCGGTCACAGCGCGGACAACGACCGAACCGTGCCGATCACGAGCCGGTCGAGCGCGTGGGTCGCCGTGCTGTAGGCGACGAAGAAGACGACCATCACGAGGAGGCCCACGAGGTCGATCCTGGCGGGGTCGACGGTCGCAACGGCGGGGATCAGCGACAGTATCGTCGCGACCGCGGGCTCGAACGTCAGCGCCGCGACGCCGGCGCCGACGATTAGTCCGACGAGATAGCCCAGCGTCCGCAGCGAGCCGGGGGAGACGCGCGACCAGACGCGCACCCGTGGCTGGCCGGCCACGACCCCCAGCGCGGCGAGCTGGCGCCGAAGCTCGTCGAGGACGGTCACGGCGAGCACGAACCACAGCAGCGCCGCCAGTCCGAAGCCGACGAACGACGGCGAGAACTCGAGCACCGTCTCCGAGAACAGCTCGACGACCGCGGGCGTGACGCGGTCGACGAGCACGTAGAACAGCACGTAGCCGAGCGCGGCCTCGAGCGGGCCGTACGCGGGGAACCGCTCGTCCGTGGTAGAGTACCGCGTCGATTCAGTTTGCATGGCCGAGGCTTGAACGGGCGAAGTATTCAAATCGACGACAGACTCGGCGGTCGGGTCCCAACCCGGGTTTGCCTACCGCCGACAGGTGTCACGGGCGGCGAACTTATGCTGAGTCCGACCCAACGTTACTGTGGCATGTCTCAACAAGAAGTAAACCAGGAGCTGTACGTCGATCAGTACACGCTCGGACTCGTCGGGCCGGACCAGGAGTGGGCCGGCACCGTCGCCGACGGCGGCACGGTCACCACGTACACGCCGCCGGGCTGCTGGGGCCCGATGATCACCCCCTCGTTCCGCGGCGGCCACGAGGTGACCCGGCCGATCCGCGTCGATGGCGCCGAGGTCGGCGACGCCGTCGCCATCCACATCCGCGACGTGGAGGTGACGAGCATGGCGACGAGCACGGGCTCGATGGCCGAACGCGAGGGCGCCTTCACGGACGACCCGTTCGTCGACCACCGCTGTCCGGAGTGCGGGACGACGTGGCCCGACTCCGTCGTCGAGGGGACCGGCGAGGACGCCATCCGCTGTGCGGAGTGTGGCGCCAACGCCTCCTCGTTCGGCTTCGAGTACGGCTACACGGTCGCGTTCGACCACGAGAACGCGGTCGGGATCACGCTCGACAAGGAGGGCGCTCACGCGCTCGCGAAGAACGCCGAGGAGGTGATGGACATCCCCGAGAACTCCCGCCAGCACCCCATCCTGCTGTACGAACCCGACGGGATGCCCGGCACGCTCGGGCGGCTTCGGCCGTTCATCGGCAACGTCGGCACGACGCCGTCGGTCACGATGCCGGACTCCCACAACGCCGGGGACTTCGGTCAGAGCCTCATCGGCGCCGAGCACGACTACGGCGTCGAGACGGAGGAAGACTTGGAGAAGCGGACCGACGGCCACATGGACATCCCGGAAGTCCGGGCGGGCGCGACGCTGATCTGCCCCGTCGACGTCGACGGCGCGGGGATCTACGTCGGCGACCTCCACGCCAACCAGGGCGACGGCGAGCTCTCGCTGCACACGACCGACGTGAGCGGCACCGTCAAGATGGACGTGGAAGTGATCGAGGATCTCGAACTCGACGGGCCGATCCTGCTACCGAACGAGGCGGACCTGCCGTTCATCAGCCAGCCGTACAGCGACGACGAGCGCGATGCGGGGCTCGATCTCGGCGACGAACACGGCGTCGACGTGGAGACCGACATGGGGCCGATCCAGGTGGTCGGCTCCGGCGCGACGGTGAACGACGCCACGCAGAACGCGTTCGACCGCGCGTCGAAGCTGCTCGACATGAGCGAGGGCGAGATCCGCGCCCGCTGTACGTTCACCGGCGGCGTCCAGATCGGTCGACTGCCGGGCGTCGTCCAGCTCGACATGCTCGTGCCGATGGAGATCCTGGAGGACCGCGGGATGGCCGAGCTCGTCCGCGAGCAGTACGGGCTCTGAGCCTGCGGGATCGGCGCCCGGGCGCTACTCGTCGGCGAACGACACGCCGGTGATCTCGAAGCGGGCGCCGCCCTCCTCCCCCTCCGTCACTGCGATCTCCCACTCGTGGGCCGTCGCGATCTGTTTCACGATGCTGAGGCCGAACCCAGTACCGCGGTCGGTCGTCGAGTAGCCCGCGTCGAACACGTCCTCGCGGGCGTCGGCGGGGATCCCCGGCCCGTCGTCCGCGACGTAGAACCCGTCGGCCAGCTCGCCCACCGACACCGTCACGTCGCTGCCCGCGTGCTCGACCGCGTTGCGCATCAGGTTCTCGAACAGCTGCTGGAGGCGGCCGCGGTCCGCAAGCACTGCCCGGTCGGTCCGCACGTCGAGCGTCGCGTCGGCGGTCGCCACGTTCTCCCAACACTCGCGGGTGAGCCCGTCGAGCGGCACGGGCGCGATCTCGCTCACGTACTCGCCCTGGCGTGCGAGCGTGAGCAGGTCGTCGATCAGGGCGTTCATCCGTTCGTGAGCCCGCTCGACGGCGTCGAGGTGGTCGAGATCGCCGCTCTCCTTTGCGAGTTCGACCCGGCCCTCGGCGACGTTCAACGGGTTGCGCAGGTCGTGGGAGACGATGCTGGCGAACTCCTCGAGCCGCTCGTTCTGGGTCTCGAGTTCGCGCTCCCGGGCCCGGCGCTGCTCCATCTGTTCGACCTGCTCGAAGGCGCTGACGAGGCTCCCCGCGAGGATCTGCCCGAGCACGAGGTCCTGCTGGTCGAAATCGTTGGGGCTCGGCGAGCCGGCCATCATGATGCCGTACTCCCCGAGCGGGAGATGCAGCTCGCTCCGGATCGGGCTCTCCGGGTTGTAGATGTCCGGATCGTCCCGGGTGTCGTCGACGGCGAGCGCCTCACCGTCCTCGAACACGCGCCACGCGATGCTGTCGCCCTCGGTGAACGTCGGCGGCTCGTTGACGAGGTCGAACACCTTCTCCGTCCCGGCGACGGGGACGAGCGCCGATCGGTCCTCCTCGTAGAGGTGGATCGCGTTGGCATCGAGGTCCAACACGTCCCGGGCGGCGTCGACGCCGATCTCGGCGATCTCCTGGCGGGAGTCCGCCACGATCAGCTCCCCCGCCAGCTCGTTCAGCGCGGCCAGTCGGTCCTCGTAGGCGCGCTGCTCGGTGATGTCGCGGTACGTCCAGAGATGGCCCGCCCCGTCGGGGAGCTCGATCGGCTCGTGAGTTCTGGCGAACGTCCGCCCGTCGGCGAGCGCGAGCTCCTCCCCGTCGACGCGCTCGTCCGTGTCGACGATCTCGTTGATCCGGTCGACGAACCCCTCCGGGTCGACGAACTGATCGCTGACGGCCTCGGCGATCCGCTCGCAGTCGGCGCCGACCGTCTCCTCGGGCGTGCCGGGGAGGTCGAACAGCTCGAAGATCCGGTCGTTCGCCGCCAGCACCTCGCGATCCTCGCTCTCGGCGAGCACCCCGACCGGGAGCGTCCCCAACAACGTCGAGAGCACGGCGTTGGTCCACTCGACCTGCTCTTGCCGGGCCCGCTGTTCGGAGATGTCGCGGAGGATCCCGACGAACCAGCGCTCCCCCTCGTAGACGACTTCGCCGAACGTCACACCGACCGGGACCGGCGAGCCGTCGCGGTGTCGAGCCACGAACTCGGTGTACTCCCAGTCGAGCGTTCGCTCGCCGGTTTGGAGGTACCGCTCGAACGCCTCCCGGTGGCGGTCGGCGACGTCGTCGCCCATCAGCGTCGTCAGCGGCTCCCCGATCAGTTCGTCGGGCGAGTAGCCGAACGTCTCCTCGACGGCCGGGTTCACGGACTGCACGACGCTCGAGTCGTCGATCGTGACGATCGTGTTGTTCGCCGACTCGATGACGGCGCGCTGCCGTTCGAGCTCCTTCCGTTGGGTCCGCCGCTCGGTGATGTCCTGGAACTGCGAGAAGATCGCGACGACGTCGCCGTCGTCGTCGGTCACGACGCGGTTGTGCCACTCGCAGATGATTCGTTCGCCGTCCTTCCGGACGTTCTCGTTGATGCTGTGGTAGCCGCCCGCCCCCTCCTGCAGCGCCTCGATGACGCCCGAGACCGACTCGCGGTCGGCCTCGCTGACGATCTCCCGCCCGTGTGTCCCGCGGAGTTCGGCCTCGTCGTAGCCGAGGATCTCCTCGGCGGCCTCGTTGAGGCGGGCGACCTCGAACGCCTCGGTCCACTCGACGACGCCGAGCGGTGACTGCTCGAAGAACAGCGAGAGGCGTTTCTGACTCGCTTCGAGCGCGCGGGTCGACCGGTACTGCTCGACCGCGTTGGTGACCCGGTTCGCCAGCACCGCGTACTGGCTCGTCCCGCGCTCCTTCTGCAGGTAGTCCGTCACGCCCACCGAGATCGCGTCGCTCGCGATCTCCTCCGAGCCCTTGCCCGTGTAGAGGACGAACGGGAGGTCCGGGTCGCGCTCCCGGACCGTTTCGAGGAGCTCGATCCCGTCCATCCCCGGCATGTCGTAGTCGGAGACGACACAGTCGATCTCGCGAGCGTCCAGCACGTCGATCGCCTCGCCGGGCGTCGTCGCCGTCTGCACCGAGATTCGGTCCTCTTCGCGCTCCAGATACACCGAGACGAGCTCCCCGAACTCCGGGTCGTCGTCGACGTGGAGGATGCGAATCCGGTCGGTCGAGGACGTCATGGGTTCGGGTGCATAACACATCCAACAGCGGCACGCGGGGTAATAGTTCACGTGGGTCCGGAAGAGTTCGACATGTTGGAACGCCCCGCGTTCCGGGCCGCGGTTCAGCGGTTCGTCGACTCGAGCTGTTGCCGTCTGCGCTCGAACTCCTCCTCAGAGAGCTCCCCGCGGGCGTATCGCTCGCGGAGAATCGACAGCGGCCGCCTTTCCTCCTCGCCGGAGTCGCGATCGAGTAGCGTGTAGGCGACGTATAGCGGGAGGCCGATCAGGAGCGCCACCCAGAGAAGGCCCCAGAGGCCCATTCCGGCACCGAAGACGCCCCAGCCGCCGCCCATCATCCCGGCTCCGTGACCGCCACCGTAGGCGGCCGCAGTGCCTGTCGCTGCGACTACCGGAACGCTCACCGTGGCGATTCGATGCGCCGTCCGTCCGAGAGTACTGCGGTGATGTGTCATTGGCTTGGGTTCGGGTTCGTTAGTTCACCGGGGAGTCCCGGGGGGTCGCTAGCAGCCGTACCCCTGGCCGTTCATCCCCGTGGAGTGGCCGCCAGTCGTGTGGTCGTCGCTCGTGTGGCCCGTGTTCTGGTGGTCGTCGCCCGCCATCCACTGGGCCATCTCGTCTATCGTCGCGCCCATGTGCGACTCCATCTCGCCGACGGTGTCAGGGCCCATGTAGTCGGCCATGTGGCCCTCCATCCAGGCCGGCCAGCCTGCCTCGTCACCGTGGGCCGGCGTCTCGCCGGCGGCCGTCGCGTTCCCATGGGCCGTGTCGTCGCCGTGGGCACTGACTGCGGGAGCTGCGGCCGCGAGTCCGACGATCGCGATCGCCACGAGCAGCCAGCGTCCGAGGTTTGTAGTGGTCATGGTGTTTCGCCTCAAGTAGTGCTACGGGGGATTCGGAGGTATTTCTGTGGGTGTGAACACACCGAGCAGAACGTTCGAAACCGTCTATAACCGTCTCTAATCGTTTTGATTCCGGGAAAACGTTCTTCGCCGTCGAACTCGCCGGGCTCGACCGGTGAACCGTTCCGGGCTACGCTCCGGACTGTCGCTGAAGGTCGTCGCTCGGGTACACGCGATACGTTCGTCCTTGGGGTTCCCGGTACAACAGGCCGCGTTCCTCGAGCGAACTCACTGTCTGGCTCACCTTGCTCTTCGAGAAGTCGGACCGGTCACGGAGTTCGATCTGGGTGATCCCGGGCGAGTCCAGTACGGGCTCGAGGATGCGCCTCTCATCATCCGGGAGGAGATCGAGGACACGCGACTGCGGGTTCGACTCCGGGTTAATGGACGACTCCGCCTCGTCCATCGGCGCCGACGCCGCCGACGAAGTGGTGTCGACGTCGACGTCCGCCCCGTCGCCGGCCGGGTCGGGATCGGTGACCTCCGCTCGAACGAGGGCATAGCCGGCGACGATGACCGCGACGAGGAGCACCGTCCCGAACACGTACGAGAGCGGGTCGGGTCCGTGCATCGTCCCCATCGACGAGTCCATCATCGACCCCATCGACTGCTCGAGTTCACGGCGCTGTCGATACGCCCGCCAACTGAGCGTCCCGCCGGCGAGGAGGACGACCGCGACGACGGCGCCGACGACGGTGTCGGCTCGCCGGCGGTTCATCCGTGGCCCTCCCGCCGGTCTACCTGACTGCTCATACGTGCGGTTCGGACGCGACCGGGGTGTGTATTGCGGTTCGGCCACTCGCCGTCACGGCACGGCATCCGGGCGCCGGTGGGTGTTCAGTGGTCATGGTCGTGATCGGCGACGCGTGGGTTCTGTTCGGCGAACCGTGTCGGCTCCTCGTCGAACGTTCGCTTGCACGCCGTCGAGCAGAAGTAGTACGTCGTCCCCTCGTGTGAAGAACTCGGGCCGTCGTCGTCGGTCCGCATCCCGCATACCGGATCGCGGTATTGGCCGGGTGCGCCGAGTCCCCGGCGATAGACGTAGAGCAGGAACCCTGAGAGCGCGAACGCGACGAGGTTGAGGTAGAACGTGTAGTTGACCGCGAAGTACGTCTGTTCGGTCGCCGTCTCCCCGCCGGCCAGGTCCGGAACGATGCCGAAGGCGTCGAACAGCAGCTCCATCAGGAACCCGGTGAACGCCATCGTGACGAAGAAGACGCCGAGGATATACAGCATCACCTTCCAGCCGTAGTACTTCCGGTAGACGTTCAACACGGGGATCGTGATCAGGTCGGCGTAGACGAACGCGATCACGCCGGCGAAGCTGATGCCGCCACCCCACAGCGCGACCGCGAACGGCACGTTGCCCATACTGCCGACGAAACTGAGGACCGCGATGGCGACGCCCATGACGGCGTTCTCGGCTGTGACCAGCAGGCCGTCGCCCTGAATGAACAGCGTGTTCCAGACCCACTGTGGGACCAAAACGATGACGAAGCCGGAGATGAGGAATCCCGCGACGACGTCCTTGTAGATCATCGACCACTCCTTGCGGTACTGGTTGGCGACCTTGTACCAGCCGCCCCACGACAGTAGCTCGTCGCGCCAGCCGCCCCGGCTCGCCGACTCCTGCAGATACGTCTCCATACAGCCTTCCGAGCAGAACTTTAGCGTCTTGCCGCCGTCCGTCGTGAGGCTGTACTCGTCTTTGCCTTCCATCCCGCAGGTCGGGTCCTCGGTGACGCCGGAGCCGCGGTCGCGCTCGTTCAGTGTCTCCCGGACCTCGTCGAAGAGGCTCTCGGGGAGAGTGAGGTGGACGATCCCGGCCATGACGGCGATTAGGACGAGGCCGCCGAGGAGTTCGGCGAGCAGGAACTCCCAGCCCAGCAGGATGAGGATCATCAGGCCGAGCTCGACGATGAGGTTCGTCGACGCGAACATGAACGCGAGGAAGTTCACCGCGTGCGCTCCCTTCTTGAACAGACCCTTGCCGATGGCGACGGCGCCAAAACTGCAGCCGCTGCTTGCGGCCCCGAACGCGGTCGCCCTGGTGAGCCCGCGGAGGTCGCCGTCCCCCAGTACCTGCGCCATTCGCTCCTTGGAGACGTACACCTGAACGAGACTGGTGATCGTGAGCCCCATGATAATTGCCCACGCAGCCGTCCAGAGGAACCCGACACCGATCCGGAGGGCTTCGAGAATGCCCTGGGTGGTCGGTACCTGCATACATGTAACAACGAAGGGATAATCTATTGCAGTTGTCGTTAGGAGATTACTATTCAGAGCGCACTGATAATTCAGATTCGAAAACACGGCTGTCCTCCCTCCGGAGTATCGAAGCCTGAAACCGTGCGTCAGGTACTCGTCACGGGCGGGTAGTTCACGTCGGAAATCCCTCAAGCAGCGCTACTCACTCACCCCCGGAACCCCAGCAGCCGAAGCCCGTTCAGCGAGACGAGCACTGTCGACCCCTCGTGGCCGACGACGGCGAGCGGGAGCGGTATCCCGCGGAGCAGGATCGTGCCGACCATGAGCCCGATCGCGCCGAACGCGATCGCGAGGTTGACGGTCAGCGTCCGGCGCGTCTTCCGACCCAGGCCGAGGACGTACGGGATCTTCCCGAGCTCGTTGCCCATCAGCACCACGTCGGCCGTGTCGAGCGCGACGTCGGTGCCGGCGCCGCCCATCGCGATCCCCAGCGTCGCTGTCGCCAGCGCCGGCGCGTCGTTGACGCCGTCGCCGACCATCGCGACGTGCTCGTGCCGGTCGACCAACCCCTCGATCGTCGTCACCTTCTCCTCGGGCAGCAGCTCCGCCTGGACCTCGTCGATGCCGACCTCGTCGGCGATCCGCTGGGCGACGCGCTCGTTGTCGCCGGTCAGCATGACGATGTGCTCGACGCCGAGCTCTCGGAGCTCCTCGATCATCTCGGCGGCCCCGGGGCGGACCGTGTCGGTGAACGCGAGCCACCCGACGACGGTGACGCCGTCGCCGTCCTCCCGGGCGACGATGACGCTCGTCTTCCCCTCGGCCTCGAGGGACTGGAGCCGGTCGAGGCCGGGATCGATCCCCTCGATCGCGGCGTCGCCGAGTACGGTGCCGAAGTAGCTCCGGTTGCCGATGTGGACGGTGCCGGCGTCGACGTCGGCGCTGACCCCCTTCCCGGCGACGGAGTCGAACCCCGACGCGTCCGGCATATCGAGTCCGCGTTCCTCGGCTGCCGCCACGGTCGCCCGGGCGAGGTGGTGCTCCGAGCGGGCCTGCACCGCGGCCGCGAGCGAAAGTAGCTCGTCTTCGCCCGGAGGATCGGCCGCCGTCTCGCGGACGAACACGTCCGTCAGCCGCGTGTCGCCCCGGGTGAGCGTGCCGGTCTTGTCGAACGCGACCGCGTCGATCGTCGCCGCCGCCTCGACGTGTTCGCCGCCCTTGAAGAGGACCCCCTGCCGGCCGCCGGAGGCGATCGCCGACAGCACCGCCGCGGGCGTCGAGATGATCACCGCACACGGCGACGCCGCGACCATGAGCGTCATCGCGCGGTAGAACGTGCTCTCGAACTCGCTCCCGAGCGCGAGCGGCACGGCGATCGCCGCGATCGTGAGCGCGAACACGCCGACGACGTACGGCTGTTCGAGCCGGTCGATGAGCCGCTGGGTCGGCGCCTTCTCGCTCTGTGCGCGCTCGACCATGTGGACGAGCCGGCTGATCGCCGACTCGTGCGCCTGCCGCGTCACCTCGATCTCGAGGCTCCCGCTCTCGGTGATCGTCCCCCCGAACACCTCGTCGCCGGGTTCCTTCGGCACGGGGACGGACTCGCCCGTGAGCGACGCCTGGTCGACCGTCCCCTCCCCCGACTGGACGACGCCGTCGAGCGGGATCCTGTCGCCGGGCCGGACGACGAACACGTCGCCGACGGCGACCTCGTCGATGGGGACGGTGACCTCCTCCCCGTCGCGGAGCACCTGGGCCTCGTCCGGCCGCATCTCGACGAGCGACTTGATCGCCCGTCGCGAGCGCCCGATCGCGTAGTGCTGGAGCGTGTTCGACAGCGAGAACAGGAACAGCAGCATCGCGCCCTCGAACGGCGCGCCGATCGAGAGCGCGCCGACGGCGGCGACGATCATCAGGAGGTCGATGTCGACGCCGCCGTGGCGGAGCGTCTCGACCGCTCCCTTCAGTCCGTACCAGCCGCCGAAGGCGTACGCGACGGCGTAGCCCGCCCACGCGAGCGGTTGTGGGCCGGCGAGCCACCCCGTCACCAGTCCGGTCACCATTCCCAGCAGCGTCAGCGCGACGAAGACAGCCTCGCGGCGGAGCCCCGACCGGCTGCTCACGTCGTCGGGGTCCGACTCCGGGTCGTCCTCGATCGAGACCTGCCGGTTCCTGACCGCGTCGCGAATCGTTTCCTCGGACGTGATCTCACCGTCGTAGGTGACCCGGGCGCTCCCGGTCCGGAAGGACACCTCGGCGTCCTGCACGCCGTCGATGCGCCGGAGCCGCTTCTCGAGCGCCCGTGCCCCCGCGTCGCCGCGGCCACCGCGTCGTTCGATCCGGACCGTACACGTCGACGGCGGAGCGGACTCAGTCACCGCCACTGTCTCTCCACCAACGGGTTCCCGGGGGTTGAGGTTTGAGGTGCGCTGCCCGTGGTTCCCTCGGCTCTGGGTGAACTCGATCAGCCGAGTCGTCGACGGAGCGTGAGGGGCGGGTCATCCGACGATCGTCACCGGGACTTTCGCCCGACGGGTGACTGCCTCGGCGACGCTGCCGAGGATCGCGCGGTCGATCCCCGAGCGGCCGTGGCTCCCCATAACGATCTGGTCGACGTCCTGCTCGTCGGCGGACGCGAGGATCGCTCGTGCGGGGTTCCCGACCTCCGTGACCGTGTCGACTTCGGTATCGTGAGCCGCCGCGAGCTCCGTGGCCGTCCGGTGAACGCCGGCTGCGCGCTCCCGGGCATCCTCGTACCAGTCCTGTGCGACCGGTAACCCGCCGGCCTCCACCGCCAGAACCGAATCGACCGGGTCGATGACGTAGATCGCGGTGATCGACGCCTCCGGGTAGTTCTCGAACGCGTAAACGAGTGCCCGCTCGGCGAGCGGGGAGCCGTCGACGGCGACGAGAATCCTGTCAGTCATGCGCGTTGCTTCGCTGCGAACCGCGAAGAGTGTACTGCCAAGCAGGAGCAGCGCGTAGGCTTAAGTGACGCCTCCCGGAGAACGTTGGGTATGAGCGACAGGATCCGGTCGTGGATCGACCGTCACCGCCTCATCACCTTCGTCGCGATCGCCTACGCGTTCACGTGGACGATCCAGGGCACGCTGGCGTACTCGGGTATGGAGGCGTCGTGGACGCACTCGATCCTGATCGGGCTGGGCGGGTTCGGGCCGCCGATCGGCGCGGCGACCGTCGTCTGGGCTTCGGGGGGAAGCCTCGGCACCTGGATCGGCCAGATGTTCAAGTGGCGGATCGGCGCGAAATGGTGGGCGCTGGCGCTCGGCCTCCCTCTCCTCATCCTCGTCCTCGGCGTCGCGCTGTTCGTCGTCGCCGGGGGGCCGATCGACCTCACCGGGCTCGAGTCGCCGCTCATCTACCTGTTCGCGATGGCCTGGGGAACCGTGTGGGGCGGCGGCCAGGAAGATCTCGGCTGGCGTGGCTTCATGCTCCCGATCCTGCAGGACTCCTACAGCGCGCTGACTTCGAGCGTCATCGTCGGCGTCACCTGGGCCGCCTGGCACCTCCCCCTGTTCCTGAACGCGACGACCACCCACGGCGGCTGGCCGCGCTCCCAGCAGCTCCTCTGGATGGTCTCCATCCTCGCCGGCTCGATCCTCTGGACGTGGATGTACAACAGCACCGGCGGGAGCGTGCTCGCCGTCGCGGTGTTCCACGCCGGCGTCAACTCGATGGGGATCTACCACCCCGCCGACCCGGACGCGCTCGTCCCGAACGGCGTGCCGGACCCCTGGCTGAACCTGCTCGCGGAGGTCACGGGGGCGATCCCACTCGTGCTGATCGCGGTCGTGCTGGTCGTCGTCTACGGCCCCGGCCGCCTCGCGAACCGCGAGCCGCCGACGCCCCAGGACGCCGGGCTGCCGCCGGACGCGGAGTCGACGGCCGCCGAGTAGCCGGCTCCTGCCGCTCCCCCGTGTGCCGGATGAGCACTGGGGCAACTACCCTTAATTCGCTGGCGTGCGAACACCTCTGGTGAGGTACACGAATGAGCTCCTTCCTGATACTGTACGGCACCGGCGAGGGCCAGACGGCGAAGATCGCCGAGCGGATCGCCGCCGCGATCGGCGAGCGCGGCCACGAGGCGACGACGATC
Organism: Halolamina rubra; assembly: GCF_000739555.1. Taxonomy (GTDB): domain Archaea; phylum Halobacteriota; class Halobacteria; order Halobacteriales; family Haloferacaceae; genus Halolamina; species Halolamina rubra. The sequence goes on along the minus strand of NZ_BBJN01000036.1, from coordinate 3,028 downwards.
GACGTTGGGGATCGACCGGACTCGTTCAGTCTGGAGTCGTACGACGCCGCCGTCGTGGGGGCGTCGATCCACGTCGGCAAACACCAGGACGCCGTCCGCGAGTTCGTCGCCGCGAACCGGGACGCGCTCTCGGCGATGCCGACCGCGTTCTTCCAGGTGTCGCTGTCCTCGGCGACCGAGGAGAACCGCGAGGAGGCGGCGGGCTACGTCGAGTCGTTCCTCACGGAGACCGGCTGGCACCCCGACCGGATCGGTCAGTTCGGCGGCGCGCTCCGGTTCTCCGAGTACGGCTTCCTCAAGCGGCTGCTGATGAAGCGGATCGCGAAGGACCTGCTCGCCGAAACGGGGGAGGCCGACGGCGACGTGGAGTTCACCGACTGGGAGGCGGTTGACGCGTTCGCGGCGGACGTGGCCGCCTTCGTCGAAGGCCGCCTCGGCGTCACGCCAGAGGGGACGGAGCCCACCAGCCCATGAGCGCCACGCAATCAGCACCGCGCCTGACTCGCCCGTACCTGGCGGCGTCGACGCTCACGCTCGTGCTCTCGGTCGTCGCGACCGTGGTCGGGCTGTTCGTCCCCGGGTTCTACCGGGACGCCACGGTGCTGCTGCCGCAGCTGTACGGGCAGGACCTCCTCACGCTCGTCGTCGCCGTTCCCGCGCTCGGCGCGTCCCTGTACGCCGCCAACGCCGGTTCGCTCCGGGGGTACGTCGTCTGGCTCGGCGTCACGGGCTACCTCCTCTACACGTACGCCTCGTACGCCTTTCTCACTGCGTTCAACGAGCTGTATCTCGTCTACGTCGCGCTGTTCGGCCTGACGCTGTTCACGCTCGTCGGCGGCGTCGCCCGGATCGACCCGACGGAACTGCGGGCGGCACTCGACGACCACCCGGTTCGGGCGTACGTCGCGTTCCAGCTCCTCGTCGCCGTGCTCGTCGCCCTCCTGTGGCTCGCCGAGGTCGGGCCGGCGAGCCTCGCCGGCACCAGACCCCCGAGCATCGCCGAGACGACGCTACCGGTGCCCGTGATCCAGTCGATGGACCTCGCCGTCGTCGTCCCGGCGTTCGCGCTCTCGGCGGCGCTGCTCCGGCGGCGCCGACCCTGGGGCTACGTGTTCACCGGCGTCCTCCTCGTGAAGGGGACGACCCTCGGCCTCGCGGTGCTGGCCATGATCGCCTTCATGCTCCGGGACGGCCAGCCCGTCCCGCTCTCCCAGATCGTGCTGTTCGCGGTGTTGAGCGTCGCCGGTCTGGCGCTCGTCACGCGGTTCGTGCGGGCCATCCCCGGGCGAGGCGCGGCGACGACGACGCGCGTCGACGCCGAGGCACGGGCGGACTGACCGAGCGACGCTGGGGCTCCAGTCCGGGGCGGCGCCTCCCGGGGCCGTCGTCGCCGGCATCGTGTTTATTAGACGGCCGGCCACACGACCTGTCAAGAGTCACGAATGGAGCTTCCCACGCACGTCCGGCGGCGACGGTGGACGACGGTCGCCGGCTACGGGCTGTTCGTCGCCCTGATGGTCGCCGGCTACTACTACAACATCACGTTCGTCCAGCTGGGGCTCATCGACCTCGGCACACGTCTCGTCGGGCTGTCCGAGACGGCCGTCTCGGCGTGGATGGCGGCGCTCGCGCTCGTGACGCTCGTCGTCGCCGTCGCCACCGGGGTGACGATGGACCGCCGTGGGTGGAGCACCCAGCTCCCAACGAAGCTCAGGCTCCTGTTCGGCGTCGTCTGCGTCCAGTTCGTGCTCACGCTCGTCGCGCCGTCGGTCCGGACCGTCCCGGCGTTCGGCGCGTGGATCGTCGTCGCGTCGATCGGGCTCGGGGTGGGGTTCCCCGTCTCCTTCTCGCTCGCGGTCGACCTCGTCCCCGTCCCGGATCGTGGGTACGTCGCCGCCGCGATCACGGCGATCGCGTACTTCCTGGCGAACGCGATCCCGCTCTCCTGGTCGATCGACGTGTTCAGTCGCGTGATGGCCGTCGCGATGGCGCCGGGTATCCTCGTGCTCGCCGTCCTCGCGTTCGCCGGCGTCGACCGACTCGACGCGATTCTCGACGACCTGGGCGAGCAGTCCGAGCGGTTCGGCGTCGGTCGGTTCTGCCACGGAACCCCGGTCCGGGCGCGCAGCGCGGCGTTTCTCGTCCCGGTCGTCCTGATGTTCGGCGTGTTCTTCATCGACAGCCTGGGCTTCCTCCGGATCATCGACACCCCCTCGCTGCTGCTGAGCTCCTGGCAGTCGCCGAGCCTCTCGACGCGGCTGTTCATCGCCGTCGCCCACGTCGTCGGCGCAGTCATGGCCGGGATTATCTACGCGAACTACTCGCTCTCGCGGGTGTTCCTCTGGACGTTCGCGCTGTTCGCCCTGACCCACGTGATGTACACCTCGGACCTGCGCTTCGCGGCGCTGTTCCCGGCGATCGCGGGCGACGGGACCTCGCCCTTGAACCCCGCGCTGTACGCGATCGCCGTGAGCTTCTACACGACGCTGAACTTCGCGCTCTGGCCCGACCTCTCGACGCCCGAGACGGTCGGGACCCACTCGGCGATCGGCATCGGCGTCGCCGGCTGGCTCGCCACGTTCTCGAGCACCGCGCTCGCGCTGTACTTCCAGGCGGCCGAGCTCACGCTCCTCTCGCACCTGAACGTGGTTCAGGCGCTGTCGCTGCTGCTCCTGTTCGGGCTCGGGGTCGGCCTGTACGCCAGGCGGATGGTCGAACTCGCCCGCGAGAACGGGGGGTGTGCGCGCGTGAGCCCGACGGAAGCGATCCCGCTGCTCGTCGTCGTCCTCCTGCTGGTCTCGATCGGCGGCGGCGACGTTGGCGAGATGTCGATCACGTTCGAGGGTGAGACCGAGGCCGACACGCTCGCGGACGTGCGCGTCGTCGCCGGCGGGACCACCACGGTCCCGAGCGACGCGACCGTCGAGGGCGACGTGTACGTGATCGGCGGCACCGCGGGTCGTCGACGGCGCCGGTCGCACGGCGATGTACAGCTACGTACGTCTGAGCATCGATCGATGGTACAGCT
>NZ_BBJN01000037.1 GCF_000739555.1 Halolamina rubra | reverse complement strand
CGCGCCGGGGCTCTCGCGGGCGATCCCGACGCCGCTGGGGTCGATCACCCCGCGGGCGGTGCTGATCTACGGCGCCGCCGGGTTCGTGCTGCTCGTCGGCGCCGGCGCGGCGGCGACGGTCGGCCGGCTCCGACCGACCGAGCGACAGGTGACCTACAGCCGCCCCGAGGGCGCGCTGGCCACGCTCCGCACGGCGCCGACCAACCCCGCGAGCGCCGTCGTCGTGCTCGCGCCGCTGGCGCTCTGCGGGATCGCCGCGGGCCACGTCGCCGGGATCCACCCGCTGGCCTCGCTGCTCGCGGGCTACGTCGCCTGGGGCGTGCCAGTCGGCGTCGTCGCCGTCCGGCGCGCCCGGATCGACGACGCGAAGGACCGGGAGATCCAGGAGTTCGTCCACGCGGTCTCGGGGCACGTCGGGCTCGGCCGCCCGTTCGGCGAGGCGGTCGCCCGGGTCGCCGAGGACGTGGATCTCGGCCCGCTCGGGGCGGACGTGGCGTCGCTGGCGTTCGACCTCTCGCTGTCGGACAGCCCCGACGGCACCGACCGCCGGACGGCGGCGCTCGACCGCTTCGTCGACCGCGTCGGGACGCCGCTGGCGGCCCAGACGATGGGGCTGGTGACGGGCGCGCTCGACGCCGGCAGCGACACGGAAGCGGTGTTCGAGACGCTCCAGACCGAGGTCGGCCAGCTCTACATGGAGAAACGCGCGCTGCGCAGCGATCTCGCAGTTTACGTCGCGGTGGGCTGGGTCACCGCGCTGCTGGTCGTCGGGATCGTCGTCGCCGTCGACCTCTACGTGCTCGACGGGTTCGCCCAGCTGTCGGCGATGCCCGGCTCCGCCGGCTTCGCCCTCGATCCCGACGCGATCCGGCCGGCACGGGAGCGGTTCCGGTTCGCCGTCGTCGCCGTCGCGACCGCGATCGCCGCGGGCTGGTTCGCCGGGATGGCCAGCCGCGGCCCCTACGACGCGCTGCTGCACTCGAGCCTGCTCGGCGCGCTCGCGGCCGCGGTGTTCGCGGGGGTGGGGCTGGCGTGAGCGGCCCGGAAGCGCGCGCGCAGTCCCACGTCGTCGGCGTCGCGCTCCTGCTGACGATCACGACGATCTCGATGGGCGCGCTCACCGCAGGGGTCGGCACCGTCGTCGAGAGCAACGCCGCGGCCGCCGACGCCGACCGCGTCGCCGACTCGCTGGCGGGGATCGAGCCCTCGGCGTCGACGGGCGTGCAGCGCCACGAGCTCGCCTTCGGCCAGGGGCGCCTGACGGTCGAGCCGCGCACGGTCCGACTGCTCGACGGCGACGGCGTCGTCGCCGAACGCCGGGCGAACGCGCTCGTGTTCGAGGCGGGCGACCGCCGGGTGACGTTCCTCGCCGGCGGCGTGGCTCGCGGCAGCGGCAACGCATCGGTGCTGGAGGAGTCGCCGCCGATCGCGACCGGCGACGGGCTGTTGCTCGTCGGGCTGCCCGTGCTGAAGGGCGGCGACACCGTCTCGATCGGCGGCGAGGGCGTCACCGCGACGCTGCGGACAGACACGAGCCACGACCGCCGGGCGCTCGGGTCGGGCGAGTACCGCCTCGCGGTCGAGACCGCGGCGCCCGGCGCGTGGGAGCGCTACTTCGCCGCGGCGAACGCCAGCGTGCGCCGCCGAACGTTCGCCGGCGACAGGTACCAGAGCGTCGTCGCCCGGTTCCCCGGCGAGCGGACGGGGTATCTGGTGCTCCACGAGACGGAGCTGGAGGTGGCGACGTGAGCCCCGATCTCGGCGCCGACCGCGGACTCACCCCCGCGGTCGGGAAGGCGCTGGAGGTCGCCGTCGTCGTGCTGTTCGTCGGCGTGCTCACGACCGCGCTGTACGGCGGCGCGGTGCCGGAGTACCGCGACGCCGTCGGCGCGGAGGTCGGCGACCGCGCCGTCGTCGCGGCGGCCGAGCGCGTCGAGAACGCCGTCCCGCCGGGGGCGAGCGACGTGCGGACGGTCCACGGCGTCGACCTGCCGCGGTCGATCCGGGGCGAGAACTACGGGATCGCCGTCGAGAACCGGACGCTGGTGCTCGAACACCCGTCGCCGGCCGTCGACGCCAGCGCCCGCCTCGCGCTCCCGGCGCGCGTCGACGCCGTGAGCGGCGCGTGGCGGAGCACCGACGACGCGGTGGTGCTCGTGACCGACGGCGACGGCGGACTGCACGTCGAACTGACCGCCCGCGAGGCGCTCGGAGGGGAGCGATGAGCGGGCGCCGCGGACAGGCGAACCTGCTCTCGCTGGCGGTCGCGCTGACCGCGCTGGTGTCGGCGGCGACGCTGGGGCTGGTCGTCGCCGACGGCGCGCTAGCCGGCGCCGACCGCGAGCCGGGCGAGCGCCGCGCCGCCGGCGTCGCCGCCGAGCGGCTGGTGAGCGCCGAGGCGACGACGGTCCGGGAGAACGTGCTCGACGGCGAGGCGATCGCGGGGCTCTCGGCGGCGGATCTCGACGCGCTGGCGCCGCCGGTCGCGGACCGCTCGGTTCGGGTGCGGCTCGGCGGCGAGACGCTGCTCGAGCGCGGCGACCCGACCGGGGTCACCGTCGAGCGGGTGGTGCTCGTCGCCGAGCGCACGACGCGCTCGCGCTCGGTCGCGGTCGGCGACGGCGACACGGTGACGCTCCCCCGCCGGACCGACCGCGTGGAGCTCACCTTCGCCGCGGGGTCGACCGTCGAGACGGTGCGCGTGAACGGCCGGGTGCTGCTCCACGACCCCGGCGGGCTCGCCGGGCAGTTCGTCGTCGAGCCCTCGCGGTACGAGACGGCGACGCTCTCCTTCGCGGGCGGCACCGCCCAGGTCGGGATCGAGTCGCGGCCGCTCCGAACCGAGAAGGCGACGCTCCGGGTGACCGTCGATGACTGATCGCGGCCAGCTATCGCTCACGATGGTCGAGGCGGGGCTGGGCGTGCTGCTGCTGTTCGCGGCGACGGCGACGTTCGCGCTCGGCCTGCCCGCCGCAGGCGTCGACGCCGCCCAGCTCGACCGCTACGCCGAGGACGCCGGGACGGTGCTCTCCCGCGAGCCGCCGCGGCACGACGGGCTGACCAGGCTCTCGGAGGTTACCCAGTCGGCGAGCGCGTTCGAGCGCGAGCGGGCGGCGCTCGCCCACCGCGTCGAGCGCATCCTGCCGGAGAACCTGATGTACAGAGTCCGAACGCCCCACGGCGCCGTCGGGTTCCAGCGACCGACTGGCGTGCCGACCGGGCGCGCGACGGTGCCGACGGTCGGCGGCCGGGTGACAATCTGGGTGTGGTACGCGTGAGCCGGAACGACCGTGGGCAGATGGTGCTCGCCGCGGCGGCGATGCTCGCGCTGGCGCTGATCCCGCTGGGCTTCGCCTACCTCCAGTTGGGCTACCACGAGGACGTGACGGCGTCGACGGCGCCCGAAACGCCCGGTAGCGAGACGATCCGGCTGCTCGAACGCGCGGTGTACGAGGCCGGCGGCGAGGCGACGGGCCACCCGTGGGCGGGCCGCGAGGGCGCGGTTCGGCGCGTAAACGCCTCGCTCGCGCCGCGGGAGCGGGATATCGAGTCCGCGCAGCTGACCGGCGGGGTCGCGGTCCGGATCGAGCGCAACGCTAGCGCCGCGAGCGACTGGGCGGGTGATCACTGCCCGAGCGGCGCGGGCCGGCTGTTCGGCGACTGCGAGGCGATCGGCGGGATGGTCGTCCAGGAGCGAGCGGACGAGACCCACCTGCTCGCGGTCGCGTACGACCTCCGGGTCGTCGACGACCGCGGGGAGACGGCGCTGACGGTGGTGATCCGGGCCGACGGGTAGCCAGCTACAGGAACCGCAGCCCCTCGTCGGCGCCGAGCACCCGCCGCATCGACCCCCACGTCGAGACGAGCGTGTAGTCGCCGGTGACGCCCTCGATCGCGGAGTCCCGGACCGCCTCCAGTTCGAACCCCGGACCGGTCGCCGTGATCCGGTGGTAGGCCGACTCCTGTTCGGGGTCGGCGACGAGCCGGGAGCTGGTGTCGTCGAGCCCCAGCCCCGCCAGCGCCATCGCGGCGTGGGAGTTGAAGTTCCGGGGGAAGCGCCGGCAGAGCCCGCGGGTCGGCCCCTCGTAGAGTACGGTCTCGCCGTCGACGGAGCCTGCGTCGACCGCGTCGGCGTACTCGAAGTCGAGGTGGCTCGGCGCCTTGCGGGCCTCGATGTGGACCGACTCCAGCGCGTCGCGGGCGTCGACGAGCCCGTCGATGCCGAACAGCGCCGCGTGGGGCAGGTAGAGATCGTGGTCGCCCGCCGTGGCGAGGTCGCTCAGTCGCGCTTCCACGTCGGGGTCGGCGAACGCCGAGCCCGAGAGGACCAGCAGGTCGCTCCCGGCGAGGGCCGGTTCGGCCAACTCCGCGAGCACCGCCGGCGTCGCCGCCTCGACGACGAGGTCGACGGGGTGGTCGGCGAGTTCGTCGGGGCCGGTGAGCTGGGGTTCGTCGATCTCGGGTTTCGGGGCACGGACGTACACGTACGCCAACTCGGTGTCCGGGGCCGCCCGGACCCGCTCCGCGAGGTCGCTGCCGATGCGTCCGTAGCCGATCAGGCCGATCTGGTGGGGCATCGTCAGGCGAGGATGTTCTCCCCGGTCTCGGGGTCGAACAGGTGAATCTCGGTGGTGTCGACGGCGATCTCGATCGTCTCGCCGGCCGCGGCGTCGGTCTCGTTGGCGACCCGGGCGGTGAACTCCGCGGCCTCGTCGTCGGCGCGGTTGTCGGGGCGGAGTGCGAGGTCGGTGTTCGGCCCCATCGGCTCGACGACGGCCACGTAGGCCGGGAACGTCTCGCCCGCCGCGAGCGAGCGCTCGACCAGCGCGGCGTCCTCGAACGCCTCCGGGCGGATCCCCAGTTCGAGGCGGTCGGTGTCGCCGTCCCAGGCCGCCACGGTGTCGGTGATCTCCGGCGGCAGGACGAGCGAGAACCCGTCGGCGTCGACGCGGAGTCGGTCGCCCTCAGGGCTGGTGGTCACGGGGAAGAAGTTCATCGGCGGCTCGCCGATGAACCCCGCGACGAACCGGTTGGCGGGCTGCTGGTAGACGGTCTTCGGCCGCGCGACCTGCTGGACGGTGCCGTCGTTCATCACGACCACGCGGTCCGACAGCGTCATCGCCTCGACCTGGTCGTGGGTGACGTAGACGGAGGTCCGGCCCACGCGGTCGTGGAGCTTGTTGAGCTCGGTCCGCATCTGGATGCGGAGCTTGGCGTCGAGGTTCGACAGCGGCTCGTCGAACAGGAACACGGCGGGGTCGCGCACGATCGCGCGGCCGAGCGCGACGCGCTGCTGCTGGCCGCCGGAGAGGTCCGCAGGGTGGCGGTCGAGCAGCTCGCCGATGCCCAGCAGGTCCGCGGTGTCCTGGACGCGCGTCTCGATCTCGTCGTCGGGGTACTTCCGGATCTTCAGCGGGAACGCGATGTTCCCCCGGACGGTCTTGTGGGGGTAGAGCGCGTAGTTCTGGAACACCATCGCGATGTCGCGCTCCCGGGGCTCCCGGCCGGCCACGTCCTCGCCGCCGATCCGCAGGCTCCCACGGGTCGGCTGCTCGAGCCCGGCGACGATGCGCAGCGTCGTGGTCTTCCCACAGCCCGAGGGGCCGACGAGCACGATGAACTCGCCCTCGTACACGTCGAGGCTCACGTCGTCGACGGCGACGACCGTCGAGCCGTCGTCCTCGGTGTACTCCTTGGTGATGCCGTCGAGTTCGAGGCTCAGCGCCCGATCCTCGTCGGCGGTCGGTGCCGCGCCGTCGGTCGTGTGGTCCGTGTCACTCATGGGAGTCACCTGGGTGATCGCGTCGTCGGGGCGGGTCGGTCGCGTGGCGAGCGGCCGGGGCGAGGCTCATCCTTTCAGCCCCCCGGTCAGGCCGACCACGATGTAGCGCTGGAAGAACACCACCACCAGCGCCGAGGGGATCACCGCGACGATGGCCGCCGCGGCCATCGCCGCCCAGTCGATGCCGGCGTCGCCGACGAACAGGAACGTCGCGACGGGGATGGTCATGGAGTTCAGGTCCGTGCTGACGGTGAACGCGAAGAGGAACTCCCGCCAAGAGTAGAGGAAGGTGAGGATCGTCCCGGCCGCGAACCCCGGGAGGACGACCGGGAACACGACGTACCGGAACGCCTGCACCTTCGTGCAGCCGTCGACGCGGGCGGCCTCGTCGAGCGCCTGCGGGATGGTGATGAAGAAGTTGCGCATGATGTAGATCACGAGCGGGAGCCAGAGGTAGACGTTCGCGATGACGATCCCCGTCTTCGTGTTCAACAGCCCGAACGTGGTGACGATCCGGTAGTACGGCGTCACCAGCCCGATCGGCGGGAACAGCCGCGTGAACAGCACGAACACGAACACCGCGTTGTCGAACGGGAACCGGAAGCGGCTGAACACGTAGCCCGCCGGCGTCCCGAGGATCATCACGATCACGGTGGAGGCGGTGGCGATGAGCACGCTGTTAACCACCGCACGCCAGAACCCGCGGTCGATCAGCGCCCGCTCGTACGCCGCGAGCGTCGGCTCGGTCGGCAGGTAGGTGAGTTCGAGCACCCCCTGCTGGGTTTTGAACGAGGTGAGCAGCTGCCAGATCAGCGGCGAGACGATGAAGAACACGGCGAGAAACAGCACCAGATGGACGACGTAGCGGCTCTCCAGGAGGTTCCAGAGCCGCTGTCGGCGCCGGTACTGCTCGACGGTGAAGTTCGGGCCCGCCATGTTACACCTCGATCTCCTCGATCTGTTCGAGGATGAAGTAGACGTAGCCCGTGGCGACGATCAGTGTCACCGCGACCAGGAACACCGAGACCGCCGACGCGAACCCGTAGTCGAGCAGTTGGATGCCGAAGCGGTGGATGTACACAGCGAGGGTCTCCGTCGCGCCGCCGGGGCCGCCGCCAGTCGTCGAGAACGGGATGGCGAACGCGCGGAACGCGAACATCCACGTGATCAGCCCCGCGACGAAGAACGAGGGGCGGAGGTACGGCAGCGTCACGTGTCGGAACGTCTGCAGCGTCGTCGCCCCGTCCATCTTGGCGGCGTCGTACATCTCCTGGGGGATCGACTGCAGCCCGGCCAGCAGTACCACCGCGGCGAACGGGATGCGCGACCAGGAGTCGGCGAGGATCACCACGACCATCGCCGACAGCGAGTTGCCGAGCCAGGAGTAGGAGCTCTCCAGGATCCCGAGGTCGATGAGCAGCTTGTTGACGACGCCGAGCTGGCCGTTGAACATCCAGCGCCAGGTGACGCCGACGATCGAGAGCGGCACCGCCCACGAGATCAGGATCAGCGTGGCGTAGGCGTTCCGGACGCGGCTGTCGAGCACCTTGTTGAGCGCGAGCGCGATCGCCAGCCCCGCCCCGACCGACAGGATCAGCGAGCCCGTCGAGTAGATCAGCGTCTTCTCGACGGCGTTCCAGAACGTCGGGTCGGTGAAGATGCGGCCGTAGTTGTACGCCGGCTCGAACGTCTCGCCGATCCCGCGGGTGTTCTGGAGCGAGAGCCACAGCAGCATCGTCGCGGGGTAGATGAACACGACGAACAGCGCGACCAGCGAGGGGCCGAGCAGCACGGTCCGGATGTGGTCGTTCACCCAGTCCGACAGCTGCCCGACGACCCCCTCGCCGTGGGGGGCGCCCCCGAGCTCCTCAGCCGCCATGGGTGCCTCCGGCAGTCGCCGCCATCAGTCGTTGATCTCGTCGTCGACGAAGTCCTGCACCTGATCCATCGCCGCCTGCGGGCTCATCTCGCCCTGGAGCGCGCGCTGGACCGGACTCAGCATCTGCTGGAACACCGACGCCATCTGCGGGAACAGCTCGAGCTGGCCGGCCTCGATCGCCTGGCCGATGTTGTCCCCGAACGTGACGAACTCGTTCTCCGCGGAGTCGGTGTACACCTGCTCCATGTAGGAGATGTTCCCCTCGTAGGTGAACTCCAGCCACTGGGTGTAGTAGCTCAGCTTCAGGTCGCCGTACAGCATCGCCGCCAGCTTCTCGCCGGTTTCGGAGAAGCGGTTGATGCTGGTGGTGTTGGGCGCCACGAGCCCCGCTTGCGTCGGCGACGGGCCGGCGTTGGCGGCCGGCGGCACGACGACCTGGTACTCGGAGCCGGGCTCGTACTCCTGCAGCAGCCGCGGGACGAAGTCGCTGAACGCCGTCGTGTACGCGAGCTGGCCCGAGGCGTACAGGTCGACGATGTCCCCCTCGCCGTAGGAGATCACGTCGCTCGGCACGTAGCCGGCGTCGCGCCACTCCTTCATCTTCCGGATCACCCGGACCGCGGCCGGCGAGTTCATCACGACCGTCCCGTCGTCCTGGACCATGCTGCCGCCCTGCTGGAACAGCAGTTCGCGGAAGGAGTAGGCGAGATACGTCGACGTGCCCGCGTAGTACGCGAACGCGTTCACGTCGGTGCCGTCGAACGCCTCGCCCAGTTCTTCGAGCAGGTCCCACGTCCACTCGCCGTCGAAGCGGCTGGGGTCGATCCCCTGCTCCTCGACGAGGTCGGGCCGCAGGTGACCCATGCTCGCCTCGCCGATGTTGGGGTAGCCGTACGTGTGGGTCCCCTCGCGGGACTCGTCGAGATCCCACCGGACCAGGCTCTGCAGCGCCGGGATGTACGGCTCATAGCTCCCCTCCGGATACAGTGCGTCCGTCACCTCCAGATACCCCTGCTGGACGAACTGCGGGACGAGGATCCCGTCGACGTTGAACGCGTGGGGGCTGGGCTCCTCCGAGGAGAGGAACTGCTGTTCGCGCGTGTTCGCCTGGTCGACGCCGATCTCGATCACCTCGACGTCGATCCCGGTCTGTTCGGTGAACAGCTCGTGGGCCGCCAGCGTCGCGGGGTCGAACTCCATGTTCGCGGCGCCGTGGTTGAGGATGGTGATGCTGTCCACGTCGCCCGCGGCGGTCTCCTCCCAGCCGTCGGGCGGCGTCCACACGTCGTTCTCGGCCGCGCTCTGGAACGCGCCCGAGTCGGTCCACGTCGTGTCGTTCTGCCGGTCGGGAACCTGGCGGCGCTGCTCGATCGGCCAGTCGTCGGCGGCGCCGATGCGCCGGGCCTGCCAGCCCTCGCCGAGGTTCAGCCCCGTCACCGCCTCCTCCCAGTCCGCGCCGCCGTCGTCGTCGCCGTTCCCGCCGAGACAGCCGGCGATCGAGCCGACCGCGCCGGCGCTCGTGAGTTTCAACAGCGTCCGTCGGTCGAGGTTGGTACTGTGTGGCACACTCACAGTTCGAAGTGGACAGATATATCACTTTTCCTGAAAGAACGTCCTAACCGTCGGTTAAGAGCGTCCTAAGCCCGATAATCGTCGTTTTCGGTGTGAGCCGAACGTGCGGTTCGAAGCTGGCGGGGTGGTCGCGGGAGGCCGAGCGGGGGCCACCGTCCCAGCACCTAAGCGCCGCGAGAGCGTATCGGGCGTATGAACGTTCTCGTCACGGGCGCCACCGGGTTCGTCGGCCAGCGGCTGGTGCCGGCGCTGCTCGACGCCGGCCACGAGGTGTCGGTGCTCGTCAGGGACCGGACGCGGTACGACGCACCCGACAACGTCGCCGTGTACGAGGGCGACGTGCTCGAACCCGCGGGGCTCGACGACGCGCTGGCGGACGTCGACGCCGCCTACTACCTGATCCACGCGATGGGTGGCGGCCGCGGCTTCGAGGAGCGCGACAGACGCGGGGCGCGCAACTTCGCCAGCGCGGCCGAGGCGGCGGGCGTCGACCGCGTGATCTACCTCAGCGGGCTGGGCGTGTCCGGCGACGACCTCTCGGCGCACCTGCGCTCGCGCCGGGAGGTGGAGGCGGTGCTCGGCCGCGGGGCGTACGAGCTGACCGTGCTCCGGGCGGCCATCATCGTCGGCCACGGGAGCGCCAGCTTCCGGATCGTGCGCCAGCTGAGCTCCCGGCTCCCGGTGATGATCACGCCGCGCTGGGTGTCGACCCGAGTTCAGCCGATCGCGATCGCGGACGTGATCGCGTACCTCGTCGGCGTGCTCGACGCCCCCGAGACCGCGGGCGGGACGTTCGAGATCGGCGGCCCGGAGCTGCTGACGTACCGGGAGATGCTGTCGACGGTCGGCCGGATCCTCACGGGCCGCGAGCCGTACATCGTCCCGGTGCCCGTGCTCACGCCGCGGCTCTCGGCGTACTGGGTCGACCTCGTCACCGACGTGCCGGCCGGCGTCGCCCACCCCCTCATCGACGGGATGGCGACCGACGTGGTGGTGACCGACGACCGCATCCGGTCGCTGGTGCCGGTCGAGCTCACGCCGTTCGAGACGGCCGTCGAGCGGGCGATCGACGAGGAGACCGCCGGTGGCGGTCGCTGATGGCGCCACAGTACGGGGAGACGTGGGTGTACGAGAGCCTCATCGGCGCCGTCCCGGGGCTGAACCTCTCCGACCGGGCCGCGCTGGTCACCCAGTTCGTCGTGTTCGAGGCGATCGTGCTGGCCGTGGCGGGCGTGTACGGGCTCTGGTCGGCGGTGCCGGCCGCCACGGCCGCGATCGTCGTCGCCGTCGCGGGGAGCTGGCTGATGCTGACGTTCAGCCGGACGGTCCGGCGGCTCCAGCCACCCGACGGCTACCGGCGGCTGCTGTTCGGCTCCAGCATCGAGCTGGCGCTCAGCGTCATGGCGTTCGTGCTGTTCGTCACCTACCTGTTCGTCGTCGACCCGGGTGACGGCGGGTCGCTGCTGGCCGGATTGCTCGGGTCGGAGCCGCCGGTGGTGGCGGTCGTACTGCTGCTGTTGGTCACCTGGGACGTGATCTACCGGATCGGCGCCTGCTGGTGGGCGACGGTGGTCGGGTTCTGGCGCGCGCTCCGGTACGGCTTCGACGCCGCGACGACCCGCGAGCTCACCCGGCTGGACGCGCTGAACGTCCTGTTCGCCGGGGTGCAGCTGCTGCTGGTGCCGTTCGTGCTCGATCACCCGGTGCTCGTGGCCGCGCTGGTGGGCCACCTGTTCGCAGTCGTCGTCGTCGCCGGCGGGACGGTGGTGCTACAGCGTCGGGCACGGACGGACGGCGACGGGCAGCGAAAACGGTAGCGGCCGACGAGAAGCGGACGGCGTCGGTTAGTTCACTTTGCGGGCGAACACGAGGTTGCCCGAGACGTTGTTGACGCGGGCGCGGACGGTCTCGCCCTCCTCGGCGCCGGAGACGAACATGGTGTAGTCGCCGCGCTTGGCGACGCCGTCGCCCTTCCGGCCGGTGTCGGTGATCTCGACCTCGTACGTCTCGCCCTCCTCGATCTCCGTGCTGGGCTGCTGGCTGCTGGAGGTGGACTGCTTGGTGACCGGGCGGAACGCCCCACAGGCCTCACACCGCAGCATCATCGTGCCGTCCTCGTTGACCAGCCGGGTGTCCGGGAGGCCACACTCCGAACAGCGGACGAACTCCTCGATGTAGCTGTCGATCGCCGCCTGGAAGTCCCGCTCGGAGAAGCTCCCGTTGTAGCGCGAGCGGCCGTCGCCGAGCTGGCCGGCGGTGCCGAGCTCGCCCTGGATCTCGCGGTGGAGGTGTTCGGGGTCCCGCGAGAGCGCGTCGGCGATCTCCTTCAGGTTGGTGAGTCGGGTGAACGCCCCGTCTTTCTGTACTTCCGGGTCGGGGACGCTGAGACGCTCGTCGCTCCCCCCGAGTTCGGGCACGTTCTCGAGTGCCCGGTCGAGTTGCTCCTCGTACTCCATACCCGTAGTAATCGGCGCAGGGGGTTTATGGCTTCCGAGGGGACGCTATCGCTCTTCTACGCGTGCGCGAACGCGGGGCGAAACGGGTAGTTATGGGGAAACTACTTAACCCATGCCTGTCAACGAGCGGGGGCATGAGCAAGATCACCTTCCGCGCCGACGACGCGCTCGTCGAGCAGCTGGACGTGCTCGACGCCTCCAAGAGCGAGGTGATGCGCGAGGCGCTGCGGGAGTTCCTGGACCGCCATCCGGAGGTGGGGACGGGACGGGAGGTGACGACGACGCCCGAGATGCGCGTCGACGACGCGACCGGGGCGCCCGAGCTCACGATCAACGTCAGCTTCGACGGCGCGGCGCCGACGGCGGTCGACGACACCGCGGACCGGAGCGGCGACGAGATGAGCGTCAACGACGAGAACGCGTGTAAACAGTGCGGAGAGCGCCTGAACGCCGAACACTCCTTCTGCCCGAACTGCGGCGAGGAGCGCGAGCGGCAGGCCCACTGTGAGTGCGGCGCCGAGATCCAGGCGGACTGGACGTTCTGCCCCGGGTGTGGCCGACGCAGCCCGGCCTCGGGCAGGTTCGACCGCGCGTAACCCCTGTCCGACGGGAGTGTCTTACATCCGGGGTGAAATCGGCGGTAGCTTTTTAATGGATAGCTACGTTGGTGGTCACGCGTAAGACGGTCGTCTTACAGCGCCGGTCGGGGCGGGGACCCCGGTCGGTTGGGACTGTAGGCGACGGCTCGCGCCGGTTCGTCTTACCGGGGGAAACCAACAATGGAGCGTGTCACACTGCGAATACCGCGACAACAGGTGGAAGAGGTCGAACAGATGGTCGAGACCGGGGAGTTCCCGAACCGGAGCGAGGCGATCCGGTCGGCCGTCCGCGAAATGATCAACGAGAGCGACGCGTCCGAGGGGACGAGTCGCGATCGCAGCTGGGCCAAGGTGTAATACATGCAGGACATCGTTCAGGACGCACTCGACAACGCGGAGGCCGAGCAGCGATCGATGCAGGACGTCGAAAGCGACGACGACGAGTTCGGGGATCCCCGGATCGTCATCGTCGGCGCCGGCGGCGCCGGGAACAACACGATCAACCGGCTGTACAACATCGGCGTCGACGGCGCCGAGACCGTGGCGATCAACACGGACAAACAGCACCTCAAGATGATCGAGGCCGACACGAAGATCCTCGTCGGCAAATCCCTCACGCAGGGGCTCGGTGCTGGCGGCGACCCCGAGATGGGCGAGCGCGCCACCGAGATGGCCCAGGGGACGATCAAGGAGGTGCTTGGCGACGCGGACCTGGTGTTCGTGACCGCCGGGATGGGCGGCGGTACCGGCACCGGCGCGGCGCCGGTCGTGTCCAACATCGCTAAAGAGCAGGGCGCAATCGTCGTCGGGATGGTGTCGACGCCGTTCAACGTCGAGCGCGCCCGCACGGTGAAGGCCGAGGAGGGGCTGGAGAAGCTCCGCGAGGAGGCCGACTCGATCATCGTCCTGGACAACAACCGACTGCTCGACTACGTGCCCAACCTCCCGATCGGGAAGGCGTTCTCGGTGATGGACCAGATCATCGCCGAGACCGTCAAGGGCATCTCCGAGACCATCACGCAGCCGTCGCTGATCAATCTGGACTACGCGGACATGTCCACGATCATGAATCAGGGCGGCGTCGCCGTGATGCTCGTCGGCGAGACCCAGGACTCCAACAAGACCGACGAGGTCGTCAACGACGCGATGAACCACCCGCTGCTGGACGTGGACTACCGCGGCGCCACCGGCGGGCTGGTCCACATCACCGGCGGCCCCGACCTCACGCTGAAGGAGGCCGAGGGGATCGCCGACAACATCACCGAGCGGCTGGAGGCCAGCGCCAACGTCATCTGGGGCGCTCGGATCCAGGAGGAGTACAAGGGTAAGGTGCGGGTCATGGCCATCATGACCGGCGTCCAGTCCGCGCAGGTGCTGGGCTCGACGACCCAGAAGCAGGCCAACGAGTCCCGGCGCGCGCTCGGGGAGGACGACCTCGAGGACGTCGACTTCGACGCCAAGAGCAACGCCCAGACCGCGACCCAGCGCGGCGGTGCGGCGCGCGACGGCGGCGGGCACGAGCCCGACGACTCGAACAGCAACGTCGACGTCATCCGCTAGCGCAACCCCGTTCTCTACGTTTTCTCGGTCGGCGAGCCGTCGCTACACTACGTCGCCGCGGACGGTCGCGCCGTCCTGTTCTTCACGGCGGTCGTTCACCGCCTCGGCGGCCGCACGCGCGTCGTCCTCGTCGGCGCCGAGCATCCCCAGCGCTTCGGGCAGCGTCGGGAACGCGAGTTCGCCCGCCCGGAGTTTCTCGATCGTCTCGGTCTCGCGTTCGCCGTCGACCCAGAGACACGCCCCGCGGGGGTCGATCACCTGCTCGTACGCGTCGCGGTCGAGCGCCCCCTGCAGGCGCTGGGTGACGTTGTCGCCGAAGGAGGCGTTGCAGACTTCGAGGTGGATCGGCTCGTCGGGACGGGTGAGGTGGGCAGCCAGACACTTCTCGGGGGCGGCGTACCCGTTCTCGCTCGCCCGCAGGCAGTCGGGGTGTTGCTCGGCCCACTCCGTCCGGACGGTGCTACCGACGCCCTGGACTCCGTACTCCCGCTCGAAGCGCTCGGCGGCCTCGTCGTCGCTCTCCAGCAGGATGTCTTTCGTGAGGTAGATTTCGAGGCGGTCGACCGGATCGAGCCCGAGTGCGGCGTCACCGTAGAGCCACACCTCCCGGACCGGCACGGGCATGGTGTCGTTATCGACGGTGTCGAGCAGGGTTTCGACGCGGGAGAGGGCGGCGGCACGCTCCATAGCGAGGGAGAACGGCGGCGCGAGCAAGAGGCTGACGCTGGCTGTCGTCTGTCGACCGCTACTCGCCGACGAGCTCCAGCACCGCGTCCACGTCGTTCGCGACCGGTTCGGGGTCGTCGCTCGCGGCGGCCGCCGCCTCGGGATCCTTCAGCAGGTGGCCGGTGGTCAGACAGACGACGCGCTCGTCGGCGTCGACGACGCCGCGGTTCCTGAGCTCCCGCAAACCGGCGATCGACGCCGCGGAGGCGGGCTCGACGCCGACCCCCTCCCGGGCGAGATCGCGCTGGGCCGCGGTGATGGCGTCGTCGTCGACGGCGACGGCGGTGCCGCCGGTCTCCCGCACGCCGGGGAGCGCCTTCGGCGCGTTGACGGGCTCGCCGATCCGGATCGCGGTCGCCCGGGTCTCGACGTCCTCCCAGCGCTCGACGCCGTCGCTGCCGGACTCGATCGCCTCGACGAACGGCGCGGCGCCGGCGGCCTGCACGCCGGTGAGCTTCGGCACGTCCTCGCGGGCCAGCGCGCCGGCCTGCACGAGTTCGCGGAAACACTTGTACAGCGCCGCGGTGTTGCCCGCGTTCCCGACCGGGAGCACGACCCGGTCCGGGAACCCGCCCTCCTCGTCGCGGAACTGCTCGAGGATCTCGAGGCCGATCGTCTTCTGGCCCTCCAGGCGGAACGGGTTGAGCGAGTTGAGCAGGTACGCCTCGCCGCGGGTCGCGAGCTCCTGCACGAGGTCGAGACAGTCGTCGAAGTTGCCGTCGACCTCGAGGATCCGGGCGTCGTGCAGCGCGGCCTGGGCGACCTTCCCCGCGGCGACCTTCCCCGCGGGCAGGAGGACGAGCGTCTCCAGGCCCGCGCGGGCGCCGTAGGCTGCGAGCGCGGCGGAGGTGTTGCCCGTCGACGCGCAGGCGAGGCGGTCGACGCCGACCGCGGCGGCGGCGCCGACGCCGACGGTCATGCCGCGGTCCTTGAAGCTCCCGGTGGGGTTCATCCCCTCGTGTTTCACGCGCAGGCGGTCGACGCCCAGGTCGGCCTCGAGGCGGGGGAGTTCGTACAGCGGCGTGTCCCCCTCCGGGAGGCTCACCCCCGAGGGGTGCTCGGGGTCCATGGGGCCGGTCCGGCCCGTCTCGAACGGCAGGGCGGCGGCGTAGCGCCAGACCCCCCGGCCGGAGAACGCGTCCCAGTCGGGGAGGTCGGCGTAGCGGACCTCGAGCAGGCCGCCGCAGTCGTCACACGAGTAGCGCACCGCCGCGAACGGCGGGTACGTCTCGCCGCAGTCGATACAGGCCAGCCAGCAGTCGGCGTCGACGCCGTCGGGGCGAACCGGCGCCGGGGCGTCGAGCGAGAGCGCGTCGGTCATCGACTGTGGCTGGGGGCGCGGGGGAGAAAAGTGGGCCGCCGTCGGGCCGCCCCGTCGCCCGCCCGCCACGTCGCGGCGGCCGGGGAGCGTGACGCCGGGAGCGCCGCCGTGCGGTACGTGCACAGGGACTACGTGGACTTATGTGTCGTCGTGCCGTTCGCTCCACCAAGATGGAGGAGAGCATCGCGGGCTTCAAACAGCGGGGCTCGTGGGGCGACATCGTCGAACACGGCGAACGCATCAGCCGCGCGCTCCGGGACGCCGGCGTCGAGAGCGAGGCGTTCGAGGCCTGGGACGAGTGGCGGCCGAAGGCCCACGAGACCCTCGGCGAGGACGTCGAGGAGAAGACCGCGGAGCAGGCGAGCATCAGCGAGGGCCCCGGCGAGCGCGAGGGGAAGGGCCCCGAGGAGGACATCAAGTCCGCGGGCGAGAAGCTGACCGAGTCCTACGAGAAAGTCGAGGAGGGCGACAACGACGGCGCCCTGCAGCGCTGGCAGGACTCGATCGACTACGCGACCCGCGCGGCGGACTCGGCGGGCCGGAAGGCGATCCGGACCGTCGAGGACACCGTCTACCGGAAGGTGATGACCCAGCTCGCGCCGTACTACTTCGACAACGAGCTCATCAGCGCCAACATCCAGCGCAGCTCGCGGGGCGGCGAGACGGAGTTCGTGTTCGAGGTGAACGTCAACGACGACGAGCTGAAAGACGAGGTCAGCGACCGGTTGGCGGAGTACGACGACGAGGTCGACCGCTGGCACGTCGACACCGAGAAGCAGGTCGAGGCCGCCGAGGCCGTCGAGGGCGCGGAGTTCTCCTCCCCCGACAACGAGGGGAGCTCCAAGTCGACGCGGAACTGAACCACTGCCCGACCGCAATCGATTTGGTCGTTCTCCCGACAGCACTCAGCCCGTGACCGACTGGATCGACCGGGGCGAGTGCGTCGCCGTCGAGACGGTACTCCGCGAGTGGGTCGAGCGTGAAGCACGGAAGGAGGGCTACCCCGACGCCGATCCGACCGACTGGGACCGCGAGCGGCTCCGCCGAGAACTGACCGACACGTACGAAGAGCCGGCGGAGCCGGCCGTCGACGATGGGCGCCACTGGCGCGCGGTCGAACTGACCGGCGACGAAGCGGGCGAACTGGGGACGTTCCCGGAACCAGCGTGGGACCACCTCTCCGGGGACGGCACCGTGGCAGGAGCGGTCGAACGGCTGGACGACCCGTCGGTCGTCGACGACTTCCCCGACGCCGCCGACAAGATTTCGTGGTTCGCCGAGCACGCCGACGAGGAGTTCGGTGCTGCGGTCGCGTGGCAGCGCAACGAGGAGTGGCCGCCCGTACTGCTCGATGGGAACCATCGGGCCTGTGGCTTCCACCACGCAGCCCGGGCGGGGGAGGAACTCAGCCTCACAGTGCATCTCGGGATCGAGTCGCTCCCCTGAGCGACGGGATGGACAGCGTTTTACGTCGAGCGAGGGAACTCACGGCCACTATGGGGAAGAAGTCGAAAGCACAGAAGAAGCGACTCGGCAAGAAGGAGCGGCAGAACTCCCGCGTGCCGGCGTGGGTGATGATGAAGACGGATATGGAAGTCACCCGCAACCCGAAGCGGCGCAACTGGCGGCGGTCTAACATCGACGAGTAATGAGCGCGAGTGACTTCGAGGAGCGGGTCGTCACCGTCCCGCTGCGAGACGCCAAGAACGCGCCCAAGCAGGAGCGGGCCGACGCCGCGATGTCGATCGTCACCGAGCACCTCGCGACCCAGTTCTCCGTCGAGGAGGAGGAGGTCCGCCTGGACCCGGCCGTCAACGAGACGGTCTGGGAGCGCGGGCGCAGCAAGCCCCCGAGTTCGATCCGGGTCCGCGCCGCCCGCTTCGACGAGGACGGCGAGACGGTCGTCGAGGCCGAGCCGGCGGAGTAACACGCTGTGTTCCGCGCGGCTTTCGCCGGCTCCTCGTACGTCGGGGTGTTCGCGCGAGCGACCGACGACTGTCTGCTGATCCGCCCCGACGCCGAGGAGGACGTGATCGAGGGGATGAGCGACGAGCTCGGCGTCGACGTCCTCCCGACCACTGTCGCCGGCTCCAACACCGTCGGCGCCCTCTCTGTCGGGAACGAGAACGGCCTGCTCGTCTCCGGGCGGGTCACCGACCGCGAGCGCGAGCGCATCGAGTCGGCGACCGAGCGGCCCGTCTACGGGCTGCCCGGGAAGATCAACGCCGCCGGCAACGTCGTGCTCGCGAACGACAGCGGCGCGTACGTCCACCCGGAGCTGACCGACGAGCAGGTCGACGCCGTCGCCGAGGCGCTGGCGGTCCCCGTCGAGCGCGGCTCGCTGGGCGACGTGGACACCGTCGGCACCGCCGCGGTGGCAACCAACGAGGGCGTGCTCTGTCAGCCCGACGCCCGCGAGGCCGAGCTGGAGGCGCTCGAGGAGCTGCTCGACGTGTACGCCGACGTGGGGACGATCAACTACGGCGCCCCGCTAGTCGGCTCGGGGCTGGTCGCCAACGACGAGGGGTACGTCGTCGGGCGCGACACCACCGGGCCGGAGCTGGGTCGCATCGAGGACACGCTGGGCTACCTAGACTGAGCCACGGCGAGCGACCGGGAGTGACCGCCGTGTCACTCCCGCAGAGCTCGATGCCGTGGCTGTGGTGAGCCCAGAGCCCGGGAGTACCCTTTCGGAAGCTACTTCCCGTTCGCCCGGCCATTTTCGGGTATGAGTCAGTTTACTGTGAGCGGTACGTTCGAGGCCCGGGACGGTCGCCAGGCCTTCGAGCGGAGCGTCGACGCGGACAACGAGTCGGTCGCCCAGGAGCACGTGCTCTCCCAGTTCGGCGCCGAGCACAACCTCAAGCGCACGCAGATCGAGATCGAGGAGGTGACCGCCGCATGATGGGCGGTGGCCAGCAGCAGCTGCAGCAGCTCTCCCAGGAGCTCGAGGAGCTCGACGTCGAGATCGAGGAGAAGGAGGCCGAGATCGAGGAGTTCCAGGCGGAGAAGCAGGGCGTCGACGACGCCATCGAGGCGATCGAGACCCTCGACACCGGCTCGACGGTGCAGGTCCCCCTCGGCGGCGGCGCCTACGTCCGCGCGGAGGTCCAGGACATCGACGAGGTCATCGTCGACCTCGGCGGCGGCTACGCGGCCGAGCAGGACAGCACCGACGCCGTCGACGCGCTCGAGTCGAAGAAGGAGTCGCTGGACGACCGCATCAGCGAGGTCCGCTCGGAGATCTCCGACCTCGAGGAGGAGAGCGCCGAGCTCGAACAGCGCGCCCAGCAGATGCAGCAGCAGATGCAGCAGCAGCAGATGCAGCAGATGCAGCAGCAGGCGGAAGACGACGAGTAAGGCCCCATGTTCGACGGACTGAAGGATAAGCTCGGCTCGTTCCGCGAGGACGTCGAGGAGGAGGTCGAGGAGAAGGAGGCCGAAGCCGCCGCCGAGGCGGAGGCGGCCGACGACGAGGAGTCCTCGACGCCCGCCGCGGCGCCCGACCACGAGTCGAGCGACGAGGAGGACGACGACGGCGGCCCGGGCCGCCTGCGCCAGGCCGCCGCCTTCGCGACCGGGCGGGTGATCATCGAGGAGGAGGATCTCGAGGAGCCGCTCTGGTCGCTGGAGATGGCGCTGCTCGAGAGCGACGTGGAGATGAGCGTCGCCGAGGAGATCCTCGACTCCGTCCGCGAGCAGTTGATCGGCGAGAGCCGCAAGCAGGTCGACACGACCGCCGAACTGGTCGAGGACGCGCTCCACGACGCGCTGGTCGACGTGATCTCCGTCGGCCAGTTCGACTTCGAGCAGCGCATCGCCGAGGCCGACAAGCCCGTGACGATCGTGTTCACGGGCGTCAACGGCGTCGGCAAGACCACCTCCATCGCCAAGATGAGCGAGTGGCTGGGCGAGCGGGGGTACAGCTCCGTCCTCGCCAACGGCGACACGTACCGCGCCGGCGCCAGCGAGCAGATCACCGAGCACGCCGAGAACGTCGGCCGGAAGGTGATCGCCCACGAGCAGGGCGGCGACCCCGCCGCGGTCATCTACGACGGCGTCGAGTACGCCGAGGCCAACGACGTGGACGTGGTGCTGGGCGACACTGCGGGTCGCCTCCACACCTCCAACGACCTGATGACGCAGCTGGAGAAGATCCACCGCGTGGTCGACCCCGAGATGACGCTGTTCGTCGACGAGGCCGTCGCCGGCCAGGACGCCGTCGAGCGCGCCAAGGAGTTCGACGACGCCGCCGAGATCGACGGCACGGTGCTGACGAAGGCCGACGCCGACTCCTCCGGCGGCGCCGCCATCTCCATCGCCCACGTGACGGGCAAACCGGTGCTGTTCCTCGGCACCGGCCAGGGGTACGGCGACCTCCAGGAGTTCGACCCCGAGGCGCTGGTCGCGGAGCTACTCGCCGACGAGGAGTAGCCCGCTTCTCCGCGTCAGTTCTCGCAGGCAGTACACGCGATCAGCTCGTCCCCCCGACGCACCAGTACCCCGTTCCCCAGCGGCGCGACGAGCGACACGTCGTCGATCCGCCAGCGCTCGCTCCCGTCCCCGAGTTCGAGCGCCCGTGTCGCGCCGTCGTTCGACGCGAGCACGGCGTCGCCGACGACGAGGGGGCGGCCGACCCCCTCGAAGTCGACCGACCAGCCGAGCTCGCCCGTCTCCGGGTCGAGTTCGTGGATCGCCGCGCCGTCGGCGACGACCAGCCCCGCCTCGGTCCCCGCGGGCGAGCTGAACGTCCGCCGGTCGGCCGGCGTCGGCGTCGACCAGCGGCGCTCCCCGGTTTCGGCGTCGAACGCCAGCAGCTCGTTCCGGGTGGGGACGAGCAGTAGCGAGCCGGCTCGGACGGGCGCACGGGTCGCCCGCGGGCCCGTGACGGACCAGTCAGTCTCCCCGTGGAGCCGGTTCAGCGCGTAGATCCCGCGGTCGCTCGAACTGGTCACCGTCACGTACGCCCGCCGGTCGTCGACGGCCGGCGAGAACGACACCGCGCCGCCCTCCTGCTGGTCGCCGAACTCGCGGCGCCAGCGCTCCCGGCCGTCGGTCACCTCGTAGGCGAACGCGCCGTCGGCGTCGCCGCCGAACAGCGTCGTCCCGGCGGCCCGCGGCGTGGCCGGCGCAGCGCCCAGCGCGTAGCGACCGGACTCCGTCCCGTTACTGAGCAGTCGCAGTTCGGCGCCGTCGTCGGTCGCGGCGACGACCGCGGTGAACCCGGCGACGACGACGGGCGGGCTGGCGATCCGCTCGGGGACCGTGACGCGGGTTCCCGTACTGCCGTCCGCGAGGTCGTACTCGGTGTACAGCCCCGTCTCGGCGATCCGGCCGAGCCCGACGATCCGCTCGCCGTCGACGACCGCACCCGCGAACGCGAGCAGGTCGGCGTCGGGCACGATCGAGGCGCGCCAGCGGTCGCCGACGCGGGCGGGGAGCGAGCCGTCGGGGATCGCGGCGGTGTTGCCGGAGTCGCCGCCCGGCTGGGGCCAGTCGGTCCCCGCGGGCTCGATCGGCGTACAGTCGCGGCTCGCACAGCCCGCCAGCCCCAGCGCCGCGCCGGCGCCGATGGTCGCGAGCAGATCGCGTCGGGAGGGCATTGGCCGGCGTTGGTGGCGGGGGCACTTGGCGGCACCGACGCGGGGCGGAGGTTTTCACCGAGGGGCCCCAACGCGTCCCCATGCCCACCGTCGTCGCGTTCGAGACCGAGGGCGGCGCCGTCGTCGCCGCCGACCGCCTCGTCGTCAGCAACGACCGCGTCAGCAGCAGAAGCGCGAACCGGATCGTCGACCTCGGCGACTGCGGCGGCGCCGCCGTCGACGACCCCGACCGGTTCCGGCGGGAGCTCGACGGGAAGCGCCGGGGGTACGAGGCCGACCACGGCGGGAACCCGGGGATCGAGCCGTTCACCCAGCTGGCGACCGAGGTCGCCAGCGAGGTCGGCACCGACGCCGCCGTCGCCGCGCGGGACGACGACGGCCGGGCGCGGGTCCGCGCGGTGTACGCCGACGGGAGCGTCATCGACGACTCGCCGGTCGCGCTCGGCACCGGCGCGGAGCTGGCGTTCGGCCGGCTTGAGGCCGGCGTTCCCGCGGATCTTGAGGAGGCGGCGTCGTTCGCACGCGACCTCATCGAGGGCGTCGGCGAGCGCGACACGCGCACGGGCGACGAGGCGGACGTGTGGACGCTCGCGAACGACTGACGCCGCAGAAACGTCTGAGAAGCAGTTCGACGCGGATCAGGCCCGACGGCGCGCGAGCATCGCGACGCTCAGCAGCGCGAGCACCGCGGCGCTGACGCCCAGCCCCGGCGCGCTCGTGCTCGTGGCGTCGTCGCCGCTGCCGCCGGCGCTGTCGCCGTCACTGCCGCCGCCGCCCTCGGTCATCGCGACCTCCTTGCTCGAGAACTCGTTGATCGCGACGAGCACGTCCGCGCTCGCCTCGGCGCTCGAGGACTGCTTCACGAGGAACTTCGAGCGGTCGCCGCCGTCGGCGGCGCTCTCGTGCTCGCTGTAGGAGGACGCCCGCGCGGCGGCCTCGCCGTCGACGGTCACCTGCATGTCCTCCGTCGAACTGATCGCTTCCTCGGAGACGGAGGTGATGACGACCTTCCCCTGCTCCTGGGAGCGTTCGACGGTCATCCGGACGGTGCCCTCGCTCCGCTCGGTCACGTTGACGGTCGTGTCCTGCCCGTACGTGACCACGTCGGTCGCGAGTTCGCCGCCGCTCTCGCTGCCCGACTCGGCCGAGTTCATCACGTACACCTCGGCCGCGGCCGTGCCGTCGGCGATGAGCTGCTCCTGCTGCTCGTCCTCGCTGGAGCGCTCGTCGGGGTAGGAGCGGAACACGAGCGTCCCGTCCTGCCCGAGGTCGGCGGAGACGTTGCCCGCCTCGTTGACGGTTACCTCGCCGTCGCCGACGACGATGAACGTCCCCTGCGTGCCGTCCTCCTTCGTGACGACGACGCGGCTCTCGCCGGACTGCTCGGCCTCGGTCGAACTGGAGAGGTTCGCGGTCACGTACTGTGACTCCTCGCCCGAGCTGACGACGAGGATCCCGTGTTCGTTGTCGTGGGCGGTCATCTCCGCGCCGCTCTCGGCGCTGACGCTCGCGCTCGTCTCGGTCGTCGACTCGACGGACAGCGCGGAGCCGGAGACGTCAGTGACCGCCGAGAGGCTCACGCCCGCCTCGACGGAGCCCTCGCTCTCCGCGCTGCTCTGTGACTGGGTCTCGACGGACTCGATCATCGTCTGTCCGTCGACCGCGTAGTCGACGACGGCACCGTTCTCCGTCTCGAACGTGACGTTCGTGCCGGAGTACGCTTCGGCGTCCTGCGCGGCGACCGAGCCGACCCCCGCCGCCGATACGACCAGCAGTACCGACGCGAGGACCGCGATCGTGGTTCGTTGCATCCACCGACGCTCCCCCGCGTCCGGAAAAGTAGTTTCTGACAAACCCGTCCAAACGTCCGGCTCGAGCCGCTCCGCGTGTCGGTGACACGACCCACGATCGGCAAAAAAGTATTCAACACCGTGCCTGGAACGAGTCGCCCAGGGTGACCGTCGTGAGGGGGACAGTGACAGCGCTCGCCGTCGCGTTGCTCGTCGCGAGCGGCGCGTGGGCGGCGCCGACGAGTGCGGCCGGCGGGTCGGCTCACGGCACCGTGACAGCGACGGCTGTCGACGGCGTCCACACAGTCACGGCGACGACGCTGAACGAAACGGTCGAGAACACGACGGAGACGATCGACGACGGGACCACGAACACCACGGAGACGGTCGACGACGAGACCACCGAGACGCTCGACGGCGGGACGACGACGAACGTCACCGACGACGGGACCACCGTGACGGTGGACGCCGGCGTCGACGGCGGAACGGCGAGCGGGAGCGTCGAGGCTGGGGCCGACGACGAGCCGACCGTCGACGCCACCCTGAACGGCTCCGTGGCAGCCACGTCCGGGAACGCGGAACTCGCGGTGGACGACTCCGGCGGCACCGCCTCGGCGACCGTCGACGGGGGCGACACGCTCGCCGTCACCGCCGACGCGACCGCGGACGGGGAGACGCGGCTACTGCGCGCGACGACCGCGAGCGACGCCACGGCCGCGGGGACGTCGACGCCGAGCGGGACGACCGAGGGGAACGCCAGCGCCGGAGTCGGGGGCGACAGTGACGGCCCCGACTCGGGGAGCGGGAGCGACGTGCCGACCGCGGCCGCCGGCGCGGCGCTCGCCGGGCTCGGCGCCGCCGCGGTCACGCTGCTCGCCCGTCGCTCGGCGACGCTGCTCGCGCTCGTCCCGGACGCAGCGGCGACGGCCTCGCGGCTCCCGTCGCCGCTCGCACGGCTCTGGCGCACGGGCCGGGGGTGGCTCCCGCGCCTGCTGGCGGCGGTCGGCTACAGCCGGTACGACGACTCCGACCCGCTGACCCACGAGACGCGGGCGGAGCTGTACGACCTCATCGACGCCTCGCCCGGAACTTACCTCTCGGAGCTGAGCGACCGCGCCGACGTGCCCACGTCGACGGTCCGGCACCACCTCGACGTGCTCGTCCGCGAGGGCGTCGTGACGACCGCGAACGTCCGCGGGAAGCGGCGCTACTTCTCGCTGGACGCCGACGAGGCGCTCGCGGCGGCGCTGTCCGACGACGCGTCGGCCGCGGTCATCGACTGCCTCGCGGAGACGGGGCCGGCGTCGGTCTCGGCGATCGCGGAGGAGCTCGAGCGGGACGTGAGCACGGTCAGCCACCACCTCGACCGACTGGCGGAGGACGGGCTCGTCGAGCGCGAGCGGGAGGGTCGCTCGGTGTACAGCGAGCTGACGCCCGAGGTGGCGAACGCGCTCGGGGGCGACGGCTCCGGGCGACAGCCCAAGCGGGCGTAGGGCCGCGAACGGGGACGGCGTGATACCGATGCAGGTCGACTCTCACTGGGCGCCAGACCCGTCGACGTGATTACCTGTACAGGGTGCGGTACTTGACGAGCTCGGCGCTGATCTCCCGGCTCTCCAGGAGCGCGAATCCCGCGACGATGATGCCGAAGCCGACGAGAGTCAGGGGCTGGATGCGCTCGCCCAGCAGTACCCAGCCGATTGCCAGGGCGACGATGGGGGTGAGATACGTCGTCAAGTTCGCCTTCAACGGCCCCACCTCGCCCATCAGCACGAGGTACGTCACGAGCCCGAACACCCCGATGAAGACGCTGAGGTAAACCACCATCGCCAGTGCCAGCGGCGTCGGTTGGATGCTCGCGATCGATTCGCCCACGGCCATCGCTAACACGACGTGGACGGTCCCCCCGAGCAACATCGCCCAGCCGGTGAGCGCCGGAATCGGCATGGACGGCTGGCTCCGTCTGATGAGGACAGCCCCGAGTTCGACGACGACCAAGGCGCCGAAGAAGAGTAGTTTCCCGACGAGTTCCGGGTCGAGAAGGCCCGCCGGGTCCGGACGGATGACGACGGCGATGCCGACGAAGCCCACCAGAACACCGGCGTAGTCGCGGCCGGCGAGCCGCTCCGCCGGGAGCAGCGGCCACGCGAGCACCGCGGTGATGATGGGGGCGAGACTGAAGATGATCGCAGCGACGCCGGCGGTGATGAACTGCTGGGCGACGAAGCCCAGCCCCGTTCCGCCGACCAGAAACAGCCCCCCGGCGAGTACCGCCGTCACGTCGCCTCGAGAACGGGGGTACCAGTACGCCGTCGTCGCGCCGACGTAGATCAACAGCAGCACGGCGGCCAGGTAGCTCCGACTCGCTGCGAACAGCAGTGGCGGGATGAACGAGAGGCCGGTCTTCACTGCCGGGAACCCCGACCCGAACAGCAGCGTGACCAGGAGGAACAACCCGATCGTCCGGTTGCGAGACACTGTTGGAGTGGTTTTTGTCGAGGGCGCACAAAACAAGCCAGTGCCTTCGCTCCGGTAGCCGGCTCATACCGATCGATCGAGACGAAAGAGAGTTAGCTCGCTGACTGTTCGGTACTGTATGAACGACGACACGCGCCTGAGCCGCCGCGACGCGCTCAAAGCGGGGACGGCGGTCGGTCTCGGCGCCGCGCTCGCGGGCTGTACGCTGCCCGGGAACGGCGACGGCGCCGACGGTCCGCTGCTCACCGAGAGCTTCGAGGAGGGGCTCGACGGCTGGGAGACCGCGGCCCACATCGGCCCGGAGGCGGAGCTGTCCGACTTCGAGTGGGCGATCGAGCGCTCAGAAACCCAGGCCGCCGACGGCGACTGGAGCCTCGAGGTGTTCACCGAGGGCGACCACGACGACGGCACCGCGTGGGCGACGACCGAGCTCTCGCCGGGCGACGCCGACTCGTTCCAGGTGACGTTCCAGGCCTGGAGCCAGTCGGAGTCGTTCAACACCCTCAGGAACGTCGTCGCCTCCCTCGGCCCCGAGGCGCCGGAGGGCGAGAATGACTTCCCGGACCCGGGCCAGAACTCCACGAACGTCGACGGCGCGCCGTACGGCGGGCTGCGCGAGCCGCTGCATCTCGCGGAGGGCTGGCGGGAGTACCGGTTCACGTGGGAGCCCGCGTCGGTGCCGGAGACGCTGTTTCTCTCCCTCGGCGTGACCGTGGTCTGGGAGGCCGACGCGACCCACTACCTCGATTCGGTGCGGGTCGAGCCGCTGTAGCCCGCTGGGACGGACAAGCGTTTATGGGTCGACCGTCAAGAGAGAGGTAAGATGGTACTCGACAACCTCGGGAGCTCCCTGCGGGGCACGATGGACAAGCTCCGCGGGAAGTCCCGCCTGGACGAGGACGACGTCCAGGAGATCGTCAAGGAGATCCAGCGCTCGCTGCTCCAGGCCGACGTCGAGGTCGACCTGGTGATGGATCTCTCCTCGAACATCGAGGAGCGCGCGCTCAACGAGGAGCCGCCCGGGGGCACCTCCGCGCGGGACCACATCCTCAAGATCGTCTACGAGGAGATGGTCGAGGTCGTCGGCGACTCCACGGAGATCCCGCTCGAGCCCCAGACGATCATGCTCGCCGGGCTCCAGGGCTCCGGGAAGACCACCACCGCCGCCAAGATCGCCTGGTGGTTCTCGAAGAAGGGGCTGCGCCCCGCGGTCATCCAGACCGACACGTTCCGGCCGGGCTCCTACCAGCAGGCAAAGCAGATGGCCGAGAACGCCGAGGTGCAGTTCTACGGCGACCCGGACGCCGAGGACCCCGTGAAGATCGCCCGCGACGGGCTCGAAGCCACGTCGGACGCCGACGTGCACATCGTCGACACCGCGGGTCGACACGCGCTGGAGACCGAGCTCATCGACGAGATCGAGGAGATCGAGAGCGAGGTGAACCCCGACCGCAACCTGCTAGTGCTCGACGCCGCGATCGGGCAGGGCGCCAAGGAGCAGGCCCGGGAGTTCGACGACGCGATCGGCATCGACGGCGTCACGATCACGAAGCTCGACGGGACCGCCAAGGGTGGGGGCGCCCTGACCGCGGTCAACGAGACCGACTCCTCCATCGCCTTCCTCGGCACCGGCGAGACGGTCCAGGACATCGAGCGCTTCGAGCCCGACGGGTTCATCTCCCGGCTGCTCGGGATGGGCGACCTCAAGCAGCTCTCCGAGCGCGTCGAGCGCGCGATGGCCGAGACCGGCGACGAGGAGGACGACTGGGAGCCCGAGGACATGCTGCAGGGGAACTTCACCCTGAAGGACATGCAGCGGCAGATGGACGCGATGAACAAGATGGGGCCGCTCGACCAGGTGATGGACATGATCCCCGGGATGGGCGGCGGGATGATGGACCAGCTCCCCGACGACGCGATGGACGTCACCCAGGACCGGATGCGGAACTTCGAGGTCATCATGGACTCGATGACCGACGACGAGCTGGAGAACCCCCGCGGCATCGGCGCCCAGCAGGTCCAGCGCATCGCCCGCGGCTCGGGCACCGACGAGGAGACGGTCCAGGAGCTGCTCGAGCAGCACAAGATGATGGACCAGACGCTCAGCCAGTTCCAGGGGATGGGCGACGGCGACATGCAGCGGATGATGAAGAAGATGCAGGGCGGCGACGGCGGCGGCGGGATGGGCGGCATGGGCCCGTTCTGAGCCCGGGCGTCGACGCCCCGACCGCGTTCGCCGCATCCGCGCGCTTTTTCCCCGCGGCCGGGGTATCGCGGCCCGAATGGAGCTTCGCCGCCTCGAACGCTACGACGCGCTGATCCTCACGTCGCTGCTGTGGTTCATGGCGAAGTTCGTCCGCTACCTGTTCCCGCCGCTGTTCGAGCCGTTCCAGGCCGCCTTCGGCGTCTCCAACACCGCGACCGGACTCGCGTTCTCCGCGCTGATGACGGTGTACGCGCTGATGCAGTTCCCTTCCGGCGTCGTCGCCGACCGACAGGGGCCGGTCCGGGTGATCGCCGGCGGCGCCGTCGTCGCCGGCCTCGGCTCGCTCGCGCTCGTCGTGCCGGTGCCGCTCCCGGATCTCTCGCTCCCGGCCGGCCCCGTGGCGTCGGTGCCCGGCGAGTTCCTCGCGATCGTCGGCGGGATGCTGCTGATCGGCGTCGGCACCGGCGCGCACAAGACCGTCGCCGTGCGCCTGCTCGCGGCGGTCCACGAGGAGCGGCCGGGGCGCGCGCTGGGCGTGCTCGACACCGTCGCCGCGTTCGGCGGCGTCGCCGCGCCGCTGGCGGTGACGTACGCGCTGCCGGACTGGCGCGGCCTCTTCCTCGCGAGCGCGCTGCTCGTCGCCGCGCTGACCGTGCTGTTCGTCCGCCGGACGCCCCGGCATCTCGACGGCGACGGGTCGCGGGCGACCGAGGGTGACGGCGACACCGACGGCTCGCTGGCGGGCTACCTGCGGCTGATGACGGCCCCGCGGGTCGGGCTGTTCGTCGGCGTCACCGTCGCGTTCGCGTTCGCGTACAACGGCGTGGTAGCGTTCCTCCCGCTGTACCTGACCGAGGCCGCCGAGCTGGAGCAGGGCGTCGCCAACACGCTGTACTCCGGGCTGTTCGTCGTCTCGCTGATCCAGCTGGGGACCGGGGAGCTCACCGACCGCGTCGGGCGGCTGCCGATGCTGTTCGTCACCGTCGGCGCCGCCGTCGCCGGCGCGGCGCTGCTGCTCTCGGTGCAGGGCGTCGTCGCCGTCGCCGTCGCCGTCGTCGTGTTCGGGCTGGGCGCCCACGGGTTCCGGCCGGTCCGGAGCGCGTTCCTGATGTCGCTGCTGCCCGACGACGCCGCCGGCGGGGGGCTGGGCGTCGTGCGGACGGTGCTGATGACCGCCGGCGCCGTCGCGCCGGGCGTGACCGGCTTCCTGATCGACACCCGGGGGTACGACGCCGCGTTCGCGACGCTCGGGGGCGGGATGGTGGTCGCGCTCGCGCTGCTCGGCGTCATCGCGGTGCTGGGCGGGAGCGAGTAGGTCGTCGCCCGGTCGTTCACCCGCGGCGACGACGTGGAGTTACGGGGGTGTGGATCCCGCTCGATACCGACAGCCGCCGTGCGGTGGCCGCCTCGCTCACGCCCTCGTCGCCGGCAACAGCGATTCGGTGCCGAGCAGTAGCAGCACCGCGGCGAGCACGATCGTGCCCTCGGCGGGCGTCGAGAGCAGCCCCAGCGCGACGATGAGCGTCGTCGCACACGCCGGGGCGTGCTCGTACCCCGTCGCCAGCATCCCGCCGGTCGTCAGCGCGACCGAGACGATCGCGCTGGCGCCGAGCCGGAGCATCGCGGGGGAGAGCGGCGGGAGCGGTTCGATCACGACCAGCCCGGGCGAGATCAGGTGGGTCGCGAGCAGCCCCGCGACGACGCCGACGGCGTGGCCGCCGAGCACGTTCCGCGGCCGGCTGGCTCGCGCCTCCGGCGCCGTCGCCAGCAGGTACGCCGAGGGGCCGAGGCTCGGGAAGAGAAACGGGCTCCCGGTGAGCACGGCGGCGACGCCGGTCGCCGCGAGCAGCGCGCCGGCGCGGGCGCCGACTTCGACCGAGCCGTCCATCGACTCAGCGGTCGTCGGGGTCGATCGGGCGCCCCTCCTCCGTCGGCGGGGCGACGTGGTCGACGAACGACTCCACGTCGGGCTCGCGCACGTCGACGCGGACCCGGATGTCGCCGAGCTCGTCCTCGGAGCCGACCGCGAAGTTGACCACGCCCTCGAAGGCGGGCTGTTTCTTCAGCGCGAACGCGAACCCCTCCTCGTCCATCCCGTCGAAGAACTCCCGGCGGGCGGTGTCGAGGATCTCCTGTTCGTGGAGCACGTCGGAGAACGCGTCGAGCGAGTGGCTCTCGGCGACGAAGCGGTCGGGCTCGCGCCGGAACTCCGCGTCGGGGAACAGGTTGGTGACGGCGTCCTCGACGCGCTCGGGCACTTCCGTCGCCTGCACCGGCGCCTCGATCGTCACGTCGATGCTGTAGATCATTCGTTCTCACCCTCCACCGCGGCGGCGCCGGCGTCGAGCACGGCACGGACCTGCTCGCGGAACCGTTCGAGCGAGTCGTCGTTCTCGATCGTGAGGTCGGCGGCGTCCATCACCTCGCCCATCCCGAAGCCGAGTTCGCGCTCCTCGCGCTCCCGGAGCTTCTCGCGGTCGAGGTCCGTGGCCTCCCGGCCGCGGTCGCCCAGCCGCTTCGCGCGGAGCTCGAAGGGGGCCTCGATCGACAGCAGCAGGAAGTCGTCGCCGAAGGCGTCGACGAAGCGCTCGACCTCCGCCATCGAGCGCAGGCCGTCGACGAGCACGACGGGGTCGCCGTCCTGCTCCTCGGCGGCCTCTCGGACCATCGGGATGCAGCGGTCGGCGATCGCGGTCTCGCCCTCCTCCTCGCGGAGCTTGCCCGCGATCTCGCCGTGGTGTTCGCTCGGGTCGAGCCCGCGCCGGCGGGTCTCCGCCCGGATCACGTCGCCCATCGTCACGACGGGGATCTCCTCCTCCCGGGCGACGGCGGCGGCCTCGCCCTTGCCGCTGCCCGGCAGCCCGACGGTGCCGATGATTCGCATCGGCTCGGGGTTCTCGGCTGGCGGGGTTAAGGGCTACGGGACGAACCCGACGGTTTTTGCGCTCGGAGCCAGACTGTCCGGTGAGGGCGCGTAGCTCAGCTGGACAGAGCGTCGGACTTCTAACCCCGGTGGTCCCCAGGGGGGAGCCATCCGGTGGTCGTGGGTTCGAATCCCACCGCGCCCGTGAGACCGCTGAGCGACAGCGAAGCGTGTCGA
>NZ_BBJN01000038.1 GCF_000739555.1 Halolamina rubra | reverse complement strand
GGCGTCGTCGCCGGCGTCGAGTGGGGGCCCGACGGCGACCGCTACGCGCTCACCGTCACCGCGAGCACCGACAACACCAACGTCCACGTCGGCGACGTGCCAGCCGGCGAGGCGGCGCGCTGGACCGACGCCGCCACCGCGGGCATCCCCCGCGAGACGTTCGTCGAGCCCCAGCTGGTCCACGTGCCCAGCTTCGACGGCCGGGAGATCCCCGGCTTCTTCTCGGTTCCGGAGGACGCCGACGGCGAACTGCCCGGATCGTCGACATCCACGGCGGGCCGGAGAGCCAGCGCCGCCCCTCGTTCCGCGCGGTGAAGCAGTACTTCCTCAACAACGGGTACGCGGTGTTCGAGCCGAACGTCCGGGGCTCCTCGGGGTACGGGAAGGAGTACGCCAGCCTCGACGACGTGCGCAACCGGATGGACTCGGTGAAGGATCTGAAAGCCGGCGTCGAGTGGCTGCAGGACCACCCCGACGCCGACGCCGACCGCATCGTCGCCTACGGCGGCTCCTACGGCGGGTTCATGGTGCTCTCGGCGCTGACGGAGTACCCCGACCTCTGGGCCGCGGGCGTCGACGTGGTCGGCATCGCGAACTTCGTCACGTTCCTCGAGAACACCAGCGACTGGCGGCGCTCCCTCCGCGAGGCGGAGTACGGCAGTCTCGACGAGGACCGGGAGTTCCTGCAGGAGATCTCGCCGACGAACAACATCGAGAACATCACGGCGCCGCTGTTCGTGCTCCACGGCGAGAACGACCCGCGCGTGCCCGTGAGCGAGGCCGAACAGATCGTCGACGACGTTCGGGACCAGGGCGTTCCCGTCCGCAAGCTGATCTTCCCCGACGAGGGCCACGGGTTCTCGAAGCTGGAGAACCGCATCGAGGCGTACTCGGCGGTGGTGGAGTTCCTCGACGAGCACGTCTGAGGCCGGGTCACCGGCTCCCTCCTCGCAGGGGAGACAGCTCGGTCCCACCGACCGAGTCGCGACCGGCTGGCTACCAGCTCGCGACCGAGAGGGTACTGCAGCCCGCCCGGGAGCCGTGAACGCGGGCGTCTCCTTATCACCTCGGCTCCCGTACAGGTCCGTATGAGTGCCGAGCACCCGAACGAGATGGACGAGGCCGAACGGGACGCGTTCCTCGGAGCCGGTGGCACGGGCGTCCTCTCGCTGAGCACTGCCAGTGGCGAGTCGCCGTACTCGGTCCCCGTGTCCTACGGCTACGACCGCTCGACCGGTACGTTCTACTTCCGGCTCGCGGCCGATGCCGACAGCGAGAAGGGCGAGCTCGACGACCGGCCGGCGACGTTCGTGACGTACGACCGGCCGGCGGACCGCTGGCAGAGCGTCGTCGCCGAGGGGCGACTGGAGCCGACCGAGAAGGACTCGATCGCGCTCGAGACGCTCGAGGGGCTCGGCAACGTCGACATCCAGTACGTCGACATCTTCGACCAGCCGCTCGAGACGGTGTCGTTCGAGTTCTACCGGTTCGTCCCGGAGCGCATCGGCGCCCGCCGGGAGGCGAGAACCAGGCCGTAGGCGCCCGGCAGCCAGTTCGCGCGGCGCTGGGGGCGTTATCAGACCTACCAGTCTGGTGGGAAATAGTTAAGTCGCCGTCGGTGGCTGTTCCGGTCAGCCATGTTGGAAGAAGGACTCTCGTACCCGTTGAACGGCGACAGTGCGCTCGGGCGGATCATCATCGGCGGGCTGCTCGGCTTCGGTAGCTTCCTCATCGTCCCGGCGATCGCGCTCATGGGGTATCTGGTATGGGTGCTCGACGGCGCCGCTCGCGGGGAGGAGGAGCCCCCAGCCTTCGAGAACTGGGGCGACATGATCGTCGACGGGCTGAAGGCGACGGCGGTCACGATCGTCTACGGGATTATCCCGTTCGTGCTGGTGTTCCTCAGCGTCTTCGTGATCGCCGGCGGGACCGCGTCCGGTAGCGACACCGGCATGGGGATTCTCGGTGGCATCGGCCTGCTGGGGATGCTGGTGAGCGTCGTCGCGATGTTCCTGCTCTACTACCTCATCCCCGCGGCGCTGACGAACATGGCGCTGGAGGACAGCTTCGGCGCCGCCTTCGACTTCGGCACGATCAAGCAGGTGATCCTCACGGGCGACTACCTCGTCGCGTGGCTGATCCCGTTCGTGCTCGCCGCGCTGATGAACGTCGTCGTGTTCCTGCTCGCGGTCACCGTCGTCGGGCTGATCGTGGTGCCGTTCATCCAGTTCTACGTCCAGGTCGCCGCGTTCTACATGTTCGGCGTCGCCTTCGGCAAGGTCGTCGACGTGTCGGGCGCGGTGAGTGAGGACGGAGCCGCGATCTGAAGCGCGTCACGCCGTCTCCACGACGACCGTTTCTGCGACGAGATCGCCGACCCGCTGGCCGCGCTCGGTGACGACGATCAGCGCCGCGCCGAGCAGGAACCCCGCCGGCAGCGCGTCGACGACCCGGAGCAGGTTCCGAACCAGCGCCGCCCAGTAGCCGACGGCCTCGCCGTCCTCGGTGACGACGACGAGCCCCAGCGCGCGCTTGCCGAGCGTCTGCCCGCTGCTCCCCTCGGTGAGAACGAAGTAGCCGAACCCCGCGACGACCGTCAGCGACTGCAGGGCGAGCACGGCGATCTCGACGGCGACCGGGCCCGTGGGGTCGGCGACGAACACGAACGTGAGCGCGGCGACGAGCCCCGAGAACACGCCGAAGACGGCGCCGATGAGCAGCACGTCGAGGAGGAACGCGCCCACGCGGCGGCCGAACGTCTCGCCCTCGGTGCCGAGCCGCGGAGTCGGACGGGTCACGTGGACTCCGAGGGTGGGGGCTTCCTTCACGGTTGTGACCCACTCCGGGTCCTCGTCGCCGAGGGCGGGATCGTAAAGTCGGTTTCGCGTCGCAAAGCAACTCGGCTACTCACCACCAGTCCGCCAAGTTCGAGACCGGAATGAGTCGCGTTCTCGAAAGAGCAAACGTGGTAAGGTAGCCGCCCGTACGTTCAACCATGTCCTCGAACTCGGACGGCCGACAGCTCGGACTGGTACTGCTCGCCGTCGTCGTCGCGCTGTTCGTCTTCCCCGTCCTGTTCATGGGGTTCGGGATGATGGGCGTCGGCGGCATGATGGGCGGCGCCTGGGGCGGCCACATGTGGGACGGCGGCGCCACGGGCGGCTGGGTCCCCCTGCTCGGGCTGGCGATGCAGCTGCTGTTCCTGCTCGCGCTCGTCGGTGGTGCCTACCTGCTCTACCGCGCCGTCGCCGGCGACGACGGCACGGACCCCGCGATGGCGGAGCTCCGCTCGGCGTACGCTCGCGGCGAGCTGAGCGACGAGGAGTACGAGAGCCGTCGCGAGGCGCTCGAACGGGACCGCGAGGGGTGATCGGTCGTGGCGGCTCGACAGCCTGACCGGCGCTCGCTCCCGCGGTGGGTCGATCGCTACACGACGGTGGGCCTGTACGCGCTCGTCGTCGGGACCGGGCTCTGTCTGGTCGCGCTGTTCACCAACCCCGTCCCGGACCCGTCGTTCCCGTGGGCGACGCTGCCGGCGTCGCTGCGACTGCCGGTGCGCCAGCCCCGGATCGAACACTGGCCTGTCACGTACACGGTGGGTATCTGGCTGTGGGTGGGCGCGTTCCCGACGCTGTTCTTCGCGGGCTATCGACGGCTCCGCTGGGGCGTCGGCGCGACCGGCTGGCTGGTCGGGCTCCCGGCGGCGGCGATGCTCGCGTGGACGACGTACTGTCGGTTCCTCTGGCCGAAGCTCCAGCCGCCGACGTGGAACGCGCCCTCCTACACCCTCGTCTGCTGGCTCTACTGCTCCTCCTACGAGCCGGTGTGGAGCAACGCGGCGTACGCCGTCGCGGCGCTCGGCGTCGGCGCGACCGGCGTCGCGGCCCGGCGGCTCCGCGGGGACGTGGCCGCGCTCGCGGCGTTCGGGATCCTGGCGTTCCCACTGGGGCTGCCCGCGCTGGTCGCCGCGTGGCGTCGACGCGAGACGCGGCGACTCGCCGGCTGACCGACCGCTTCTGCGCTACTCCGCCCGGTCCTTCGTGAGGTTCTCGACCCGACCGCCACACGCCGGACAGACCGTGAGCCCCGCGTCGGCCGTGTGGTGTTCGAGGCAGTCTGTACATTCGTACACTTTTCTCCCCGATCGGTACTCGTTCGGCGACTTCTTCATCGTTACGTGTTACCAATAGTCACTCACAGTATTCAACCCTTCGGCGATCTGGTTCTCGAGGGGTGATGCCGACCCGTTAGAGTGAAACCGCGGCCGGGCGAAGTAGCTCCCAATGAGCGCAGACCAGGAGCAACGCACCATCCGCTGTCTCGTCGCCAAGGTCGGGCTCGACGGCCACGACCGCGGCGCACACGTGATCGCGCGTGCGTTCCGCGACGCCGGCTTCGAGGTCATCTACTCCGGGCTCCACCGCGCGCCCGAGGAGATCGTGCAGGCGGCGGTCCAGGAGGACGTTGACGTGCTCGGGATCTCGATCCTCTCGGGCGCCCACAACACGCTTGTGCCCAAGGTGATCGAGGGGCTGAAGGAGTACGACGCGTTCGACGACACGCTCGTGCTCGTCGGCGGCATCATCCCCGACGAGGACAAGGAGGAGCTGCTGGAGCTGGGCGTCGCCGAGGTGTTCGGTCCGGGGACGCCGATGGAGGAGACCGTCGAGTTCGTCGAGGCGAACGCGCCCGAGCGATGAACGCCGCCGCCGAGACCGAGCTCGTCGAGGAGCTGCTCGCGGGCAAACACCGCGCGCTGGCACGCGTCATCTCGAAAGTCGAGAACCGCCAGCCCGGCTACCGCGACATCGTCTCCCGGCTCCACGAGCACACCGGCCACGCAGACGTGATCGGCGTCACGGGCTCCCCCGGCGCGGGGAAGTCGACGCTCGTCGACAAGCTCGCCGCACAGTACCGCGAGCGCGGGGAGACCGTCGGCGTGATCGCCGTCGACCCCTCCTCGCCGTACACCGGCGGCGCCGTCCTCGGCGACCGCATCCGGATGGCGAGCAACGTCGGCGACATGGACGTGTTCTTCCGGTCGATGTCCGCCCGCGGCACGCTCGGCGGGCTCTCGACGGCGACCTCGGACGCGATCAAGGCGCTCGACGCGTTCGGCAAGGACCGCATCATCGTCGAGACCGTCGGCGCCGGCCAGAACGAGGTCGACATCGTCCGCACCGCCGACACCGTCGTCGTGCTCGTCCAGCCCGGGTCGGGCGACGACGTACAGATGCTCAAAGCCGGGATCCTCGAGATCGGCGACCTGTTCGTGGTGAACAAGGCCGACATGGACGGCGCGAGCCGCACCGTCGCCGACCTGGAGGAGATGCTCCACATGGAGCGCGACCCCACCGCCAAACTCGACACCGGTGGCTTCGAGAAGCCCGACCACCCGGACCAGGACGGGATCGACGCCGACGGGGCCGACGCCGAGGAGGACGAGGCGGAGCACTGGGAGCCGATGGTGCTCGAGACCGTCGCCAAATCAGGTGAGGGCGTCGAGGAGCTGCTCGACACCCTCGACGCCCACTCGGCGTGGCTCGACGAGACCGGCCGCCGCGAGACGAAGGCCAAGCAGCGCTACGCCGCGGAGATCCGCCAGCTGCTCCGGGCCGACGCCGCCGACCTGATCGACGACGAGCTCGATCGCCGCGGCGGCGTCGAGGCGATGGCCGAGCGCGTGCTCGACCGCGAGACCGACCCCTACACGGTCGCCGACGAGGTGCTCGGCCCGATCGAGGACTGCGTCCGCGAGCAGCGGGAGTAGCCGACCGAACGGCGACCCCCGTTTTTCGTTTCACTATATTCATCAGTCGCGAACGACCATCAGGCCACATGCGACGACGCCGACTCCTCCTCGCAGTCGGGACGGCGCTCTCACTCGCGGGCTGTTCGGGCGACACGCCGAGCAGCGAGAGCGAGCCGAGTTCGTCGACGGCGACCGGGACGGTGTCGCCGACCGCTGCCGACGGCCCCGAGCAGGAACTGCTCCCGTACCTGTTCACCGCCGAGGGCCTCGGCGACGCGTGGACTCGAACCGCCCAGACGACGAACGGCGAGTCCGAACCGAACTTCGCCGAACGGGTGTTCCGGAACGAGGAGACCGACCGAGAGCTCTTCGTCGGTCTGCGGGCCCAGGACAGCGTCCTCCTCGCCGAGCAGGCGACGGAGTCGGCGTTGGGCCAGTTCGCCGGCGGTGAGTCGCTGGACGGCCGTATCGGCGACGAGACGTACGCCGCCTACCCCGAGGCGTTCGAGACGGGCGTTCTGTTCCGCGCTGGGAGGTACGTCGGACTCGTGGCGCTCGCGGCGAACGATCCGACCCGCGAGGCGGCGTTCGGCCGGGCCGAAGCGCTACACGAGAACCTCCCGTGAGCGCCGCTGACCGATACTGACGCTTACTCCCCCCGTGCCGCCTCGATTATCGCCTCCTCGGTCTGCCGATCGGGGCCGTTCTCGACGCCGTCACGACCTGCCTCGCGGTGGGCCCGAGCCGTCGTCGCCACGGCCTCGGCCGGGTCGGTCGACTCCCACCCGAGCGCGGCCAGCTTCCCCGTCGCCGCCAGCGCGGGCTGTGGGGTGTACAGCGGGAACTCCGTCGGCTCGACGCCCGCGGAATCGAGGTCGGCGGGACCCGTCTCGACGATCTCGACCTCGGTGTCCAGCCCCTCGGCGACCAGCTCCAGCGAGCGCGAGAGCGAGAACGTGTTTCGGTCCGCGACGTTGTACGCCTCGCCGGCCTCGCCGCGTTCGGCGACGATGCGGAGCGCACTGGCCACGTCCTCGACGTAGGAGCGGTGCAGCAGGCTGTCGCCGTCGAAGGGGACCGCGACCGCGTCGTACTCGGCGACGCGATCGGTCCAGTAGGCGAACCGTTCGGTGTAGTCGTGGGGGCCGTAGACGAGCATCGGCCGAACCGCCATCGCGCGGACGCCGTCCTCGGCCGCGCGGGCGACGACGCGGTCGCCCTCGGCTTTCCGCGGCCCGTAGCTCTCCGTCGAGTCGTCGGTCGCCTGTTCGGCCGTGCAGTCGTGGAGCGCGGTCTCGCCCTCCCGCATCGGCACGTCCGGCGCGTCGTACGCCGAGCCGGAGGAGACGTAGACGTACGCGTCGGCGTCGGCGAACACCTCGGTCGCGGTCGCCACGTCGCCGGGGTGATAGGCGCAGGTGTCGATCACGATCGCCGGATCGACGCGGTCGCGGGCGTCTTCCAGCGCGTCGCGGTCCGTGCGATCGCCGTGGAGCGAACGGACGCCGTCGCGGTCGGCGAAGGGGTTGTCGGACTCCCCGCGCGTGAACGTGGTGACGCAGTAGTCGTGATCGAGCAGCTCCTCGACGGTGTGGCGGCCGACGAACCGGGTGCCGCCGACGACGAGTGCGGTTGGGGGCATGGGTGGAGATGCGTCCCCGCCGGCAAAAGCACGCGCCCCGCGGCAGTCGGCGGGGCTACTCGTCGGGCCGGGGGACGCGCTCGCGCAGCCACTCGACACCCTCCGCGACGGCTTCGGCGTCGTCGCCGGTCACCTTCAGTCGGTTCCGCCCCTCCGTCGAGGGGTAGCTCCCGACGGCGAGGTCGAATCGACTGCGGAACG
The DNA here is from genome assembly GCF_000739555.1 of Halolamina rubra. Taxonomy (GTDB): domain Archaea; phylum Halobacteriota; class Halobacteria; order Halobacteriales; family Haloferacaceae; genus Halolamina; species Halolamina rubra. The sequence goes on along the minus strand of NZ_BBJN01000038.1, from coordinate 25,420 downwards.
TCGCGAGCGTCCCGGTCAGCGACCCTTCCGGCGCGGTCGTCTCGAACGTCTCGCTCACGGCGTCGCCGCCGAACTCCTCGGCGACGCTCGCGAACATCGCCTCGAACTCCGCGGGCGGGCCGGGGAACACGTAGACGTTCTCGACGACGGCGCCGGGACAGAGCCCCTCGGGGTTCAGCAGCGGCCGCGCGCCGGCGGGCGTCGCGCCCCACGCCGCCAGGTCGAGGTCGATCTCCTCGGGATCTAGAGCGTCGGCGTCGACGCCGCGGTAGTCGGCGAGGTGAGCGATCAGGTCCTCGCGAACCTCCTCTTCGAGTGTCAGTTCGCGGCCGAACGCGTCGGCGACCGCCGCCATCGTCACGTCGTCGTGCGTGCCGCCGAGCCCGCCGCCGACGACGACGGCGTCGAACTGTCGGGCCCAGTCGGCGACCGTGTCGGCGATCAGGCCGGCGTCGTCCGGGATCGTGAGCATCCGGACGACCGTCGCGCCGCGCTCGTCGAGCCGGCGGGCGAGCCACTCGGCGTTGGTGTTCCGGGTGTCGCCGGCGAGGATCTCGTCGCCGACGGTGACGATGGCCACGTCCATGCGACCCCGGAGGCGGGCCAGCCCCCTGAGTCGTTCGCCTCCGGCCCGACCGAACCGCGGGAGCTATGGCCGGCGGTCGTCCAGCCACGGGCATGTCGTGGTACCTCCTGTTCGCCGCGGGGCTGTTCGAGATCGCGTGGGCGATCGGCTTGGAGTACTCCGAGGGGTTCACCGAACCGGTTCCGACCGCCGGCACCGTCGTCGCGCTCGTGGCGTCGATGCTGCTGCTGGCGAAAGCCGTCGAACAGCTGCCGGTCGGGACCGCCTACGCCGTCTGGACCGGGATCGGCGCCGTCGGGACGGCGCTGTTGGGGATCGCGCTGTTCGACGAGCCGGCGACGGCCTCGCGGCTGGGATTCATCGGCGTCATCGTCGTGGGGATCGTCGGTCTGCACGCCGTCTCGACGTAAAAACGAGCTTCGCGGGTGCAGCCGCGGGCGTCAGTACGACTTCGCGAAGTAGGCGGTCTCGTCGGCGTCGTCGCCACAGACCGCACAGTCGGCGTCCCCCGCGAGCACGTCGTCGTGGTGTTTCTCCTCGTCGTCGGGGAACGGGACCATCACGATCTCGGCCGCCATCTGCTCGCTGATCTCCTCCTCACACGCCTCGTCGCCGCACCACGGCGCCTTCACGTAGCCGCCGTGCTGGCCCAGCGTGCCGAGGATGCCCGCGCGGTCGTCGGCGTCGCGGACGTTCGCCTCGATGTTCTCCTCGGCGTCGGCGAACAGCTTGGCGTAGACGGTGTCGAGCTCGTCGCGGACCGACTCGGCGACGTTCTCGCGGTCGAGGGTGACCTCCTCGCCGTCGGGGCGGTGGACCGCCGTGATCTCGCCGTCCTCGACCTCGTGGGGGCCGATCTCGAAGCGGACGGGGACGCCCTTCAGCTCCCACTCGTTGAACTTGAACCCGGGGTTGCGCTCGTCGCGGTCGTCGAGTTCGACGCGGACGCCGGCGTCCTCGAGCTCGCCGGCGACCTCCTCGGCGTAGTCGATGACCTCCTCTTTCGTCTCGGACTGCCAGATGGGGACGATCACGACCTGCTCGGGCGCGAGCGTGGGGGGCAGCACGAGCCCCTGCTCGTCGGAGTGGGTCATGATCAGCGCGCCCAGCGAGCGCCACGAGAACCCCCAGGAGGTCGTGTGGGCGACGCGCTCCTCCTCGTCCTCGTCGCTGTAGGTGATGTCGAACGCCTCCGCGAACGACTGGCCGAGGTGGTGGGAGGTCGCGCCCTGCACGGACTTCCCGTCGGGCATCAGCGCCTCGACCGTGGTGGTCGTGTCGGCGCCGGGGAACTTGTCGTGGTCGGGCTTCTGGCCGCGCATCACGGGGATCGCGAGCACGTCCTCGTACACCTCCTCGTACTGGTCGAGGCGGGTGAGCGTCTCCTCCCACGCGTCCTCGTCGGTCTCGTGGGCGGTGTGGCCCTCCTGCCAGAGGAACTCCTTGGTGCGGAAGAACGGCTTCGTCTCGGTCGCCTCCCAGCGAACCACCGAGGCCCACTGGTTCACGCGCAGGGGGAGGTCACGGTGGCTGCGGATCCACTGGGACATGTAGGGGGCGATGATCGACTCGGAGGTGGGCCGGACCGCGAGGCGCTCCTCCAGCTCCTCGTGGCCGCCGTGGGTGACCCACGCGACCTCGGGGTCGAACCCCTCGACGATGTCCTTCTCGCGTTCGAGGTAGGACTCGGGGATGAACAGGGGGAAGTAGGCGTTCTGGACGCCGGTGTCCTTGAACCGGGCGTCGAGCTCGCCCTGCACGCGCTCCCAGAGACCGTAGGAGCGCGGGCGGGCGACGATGAACCCGGACATCCCCTCCGGGCCGTAGTTGGTGAGGCCCGCCTTCTGACAGACTTCGGCGTACCAATCGCCGGTGGCGTACTCCTTGGACTCGGTGATCCCGAGCGTCTGGTCGTCGTCGCTCATACCGCGAGGAAGTGGTGGTCGCGGCTTAAAACGTCCGAAGGTGTGTGCCCCTGCTCCGCGCTCACGTGGCGTCGCAGTACGGGGGAGGAGTCACAGGGAAGGCGTCACGCCGGTCTCCATGCGTACCGCCTGCGGTTCGCCGTCGCTGTAGACGAACCGCCCGCGGAACGTGCCGCCGTCGAGGACGTGCGGGAGCCACTCGCGGTCGGTCTGCCACATCTCCGCGAAGGGGAGGTCGTCGACGGGGAACCACCGCGGGTCGGCCTCCGCGGTCTCCTCGGGCGTGCCCGCGTACTCGGTCGCGCGGAACACGTGGACGACGGCGTCCCAGCCGTCCGAGCGGTAGACGAACACGCCCGCCTTCTCCGGGTCGAGCACGTCGATCCCGACCTCCTCGCGCACCTCGCGGACCACGCACTCCCGGACCGTCTCGCCGGGCTCGACTTTGCCGCCGGGGCCGATCCACTGGCCGCTGCCGACGCCGCGTTTCTTGTGGATCAGCAGCGTCTCGTCGCCGGCTGCGGCGTCGTCACCGTCCGGTTGCTCGGTGCCGGTCGCGTCGTCGCCACGGTCGACGAGGTGGCAGAGCGTCGCCGCGGGCAGCTCGTCGACGGGGTCGTCCGCGAACACGGTCGGCGGTTCGTCGGTGCCGAGAAAAGCGTGTCGGCCGACGGAGCGCACCCGCTTTGGGAAGGTTTTTACCACCGCGCGGGAATATTTCGGGGTAAGCGGGTTCTCGCTGTACTTTCCCGCGCGGCACCACCGAAGCGATCACCGCTACCCTCGCGTCGGGCAACGCCGCCGACGCGAGCGTCTTCGACACATGAGTCAAGTAGATACGCAACTCGAGGAGTTGAAAAGTGAGATCGAGGCCGAGATCCCCAGCACGATCTCCATCACCGACGTGAAGTACGAGGGGCCGGAGCTGGTCGTCTACACCCGGGACCCCAAGGAGTTCGCCGGCGACGGCAACCTGGTCCGCCAGCTGGCCTCCAAGCTTCGCAAGCGCATCACGGTCCGTCCCGACCCGGACGTGCTCTCCCGTCCCGCGGAGGCACGCGAGAAGGTCATGGACGTGATCCCGGAGGAGGCCGGCGTCCAGGATCTGGATTTCCACGAGGACACCGGCGAGGTCGTCATCGAGGCCGAGAAGCCCGGCATGGTGATCGGCCGCCACGGCTCCACGCTCCGGGAGATCACCCGGGAGGTGGGCTGGACGCCCGAGGTCGTCCGGACGCCGCCGATCGAGTCGTCGACGGTGTCGAACGTCCGGAACTTCCTGAAACAGGAGCGCCAGGAGCGCCGAGACATCCTCGAACGCGTGGGCCGGCAGATCCACCGCGAGGAGATGCAGGACGAGCAGTGGGTCCGGATCACCACGCTCGGCTGCTGTCGCGAGGTCGGCCGCGCCGCGTTCATCCTCAACACCGCGGAGACGCGCGTGCTCGTCGACTGCGGCGACAAGCCGGGCGCCGAGGGCGAGGTGCCGTACCTCCAGATTCCCGAGGCGCTCGGTGCGGGGGCACAGAACCTCGACGCGGTCGTCCTGACCCACGCCCACCTCGACCACTCCGCGCTGATCCCGCTGCTGTTCAAGTACGGCTACGACGGCCCGATCTACTGTACGGAGCCCACCCGTGACCTGATGGGGCTGCTGACGCTCGACTACCTCGACGTGGCCGCGAAGGAGGGGCGGACGCCGCCGTACGACTCCGCGCAGGTTCGCGAGGCGATCAAGCACTGCATCCCGCTGGAGTACGGCGACGTGACCGACATCGCGCCGGACCTGAAGCTCACCTTCCACAACGCGGGCCACATCCTCGGCTCCGCCGTGAGCCACTTCCACGTCGGCGACGGGCTGTACAACGTCGCGTTCTCGGGCGACATCCACTACGACGACACCCGCCTGTTCAACGGCGCCGTCAACGACTTCCCCCGCGTCGAGGCGCTGGTGATGGAGTCCACCTACGGGGGCCGAAACGACTACCAGACCGACCAGGAGGACTCCGAGGAGGCGCTGATCGACGTGATCAACGAGGCCCACGAGAAGGGCGGGAAGGTGCTGATCCCCGCCTTCGCCGTCGGTCGGTCCCAGGAGATCATGCTCGTCATCGAGGAGGCGATGCGCTCGGGGAAGATCCCGGAGATGCCCGTCCACCTCGACGGGATGATCTGGGAGGCGACGGCGATCCACACCACCTACCCCGAGTACCTGCGGGACGAGCTGCAGGACCGCATCTTCCACGAGGACGAGAACCCGTTCCTCGCCGAGCAGTTCAACCACATCGACGGCGGCGAGGAGGAGCGACAGGAGGTCGTCGACGACGGTCCGGCGATCATCCTCTCGACGTCCGGGATGGTCACCGGCGGCCCGATCATGTCCTGGCTGCGCCACCTCGGCAGCGACGAGGACTCCACGCTCACCTTCGTCGGCTACCAGGCCCAGGGGACGCTCGGGCGACGCATCCAGAACGGCTGGGACGAGATCCCGGTCTCGGACTTCGGCTCGGGCCGCGACGGCCGCGGGTCGAAGCTGACGCTGAAGATGGACGTGGAGACCGTCGACGGGTTCTCCGGCCACGCGGACCGCGAGGGGCTGATGAACTTCGTCCGGAACATGAGCCCGCGCCCGGAGAAGGTGCTCTGTGTCCACGGCGACGAGAGCTCCGTGCAGGACTTCTCCTCGGCGCTGTACCACGAGTTCAACATGCGCACGTTCGCGCCGAAGAACCTCGAGACGTTCCGGTTCAAGTGACCCGTTTTTGCGGGGGCATGTCCTGGGCGGCGTAACCGCCGCCTGCGGCCAGACCCCCGCAAAACCCGTTCATGTCGTCAAAACCCGACGGGTTTTGACTGCTAACCAGAACGCGGAGCGTTCTGGTGATGCAAAAAAAACGCTCACTCGTCCTACGGACTCGCTCGCGCCGAAGAACCTCGAGACGTTCCGGTTCGAGTAACCGCCAGAGAGGCTCTTTCCGCAGTTAGTCCTCGGCGACGACCTCCGCCGGGTCGACGACCGCGCCCGACAGTTCGTCGATGCCGACTTGGTCGCAGTGCGCCACCAGCGGGCACGCCTCTGGTCCGTCGAGACACGCCGGCTCACGGGCGGTGCAGTACTCCCGCCCGAACTGGATCATCGCCGTGTGGCCGAAGCCGCACTTCTCCGGCGGAACCGCGGCCTCGATCGCCTGCCGGACCTGCTCGTGGTCGGCGTCGGCAGGCGCGAGCCCCATCCGGCGCGCGATGCGGTGGACGTGCGTGTCGACGGGGAAGACGCCGCCGCGGCCGCCCGAGAACAGCAGCACGCAGTCGGCGGTTTTCGGGCCGACGCCCTTCATCTCGAGGAGCGCGTCCCGGACCTCGTCGGGGTCGCCGGTTTTGACGAACTCGTCGAAGCCCGCCTCGCCGCCGTACTCGTCGACGACTCTGTTCGCGAGCCGGATGATCGTCTCGGACTTCTGGTTGTACAGTCCGGCCGAGGCGATGGTCTCGGCGAGTTCGTCCTGTGCCGCGTCGCCGAGCGACTCGGCGAGATCCCCACGCTCCCCGTACCGACTCATCAGGCTGTCGTGCGCCGGCTGACTGGCTTTGTCGCTCGTGTTCTGACTCAGGATCGTCCGCACGAGACACTCGAACCCGTCCTGGCCGCCGTAGGCCTTCTGCCAGTACATCGCGCCGAGTTCGTCGACGACCGCCTCGGCGCGCGTCTCGGGTTCGCCGTCGCCGTAGACGACCGCCTCGCCACCACCCTCGGGGCCGCCGCTGATGTTCCTCGACGGCTCGTCGGGTCGGTCGTCGGCGTCGTCGCTCATGCGCCGGTGTTGGCGCGGCGGCCGCAAAAATCGCCCGGCAGCGGCGGTCGTTACGGCTCGACGGTCAGCGTCAGCGTCAGCGTCGCCCCGTCGGCGAGCGCGTCGATCAGGTCGCGATTCAGGTCGGCGGCGGCGCCGTCGGCTCCGACGAACACGGTCCGGTCGTCGACGTACTCGCTGGTCCGGCCGACGAGGCTGCGGTCGCCCTCGAACGTGAGCTCCGGGTCGCCGCGACCGGTGATGGTGTCCGTGAGTGTTCCCTCCTCGGTTTCGACGGCGAACTCGGCGGTGATCGTCGCCGCCGCGGACTGGCAGGCGCCGACGAACGCCTCGTCGAACTCGGCGGGCGTGGTGTCGGCTTCGACGCCGACGATGCAGTCTCCCGCGGGGGTGAGCCAGTCGTCGCTCGTCAGTTCGACGGTGCTCTCGTGTGTGCCCGCGACGTGCTCGTGGCCGCGGGCGTGGATCCGTTCGACGGCGGTAGTCTCGTCGTGGTCGTCGGCCGTCCCGTCGTCGCCCGCGCCGGGGGCCGCGTCGGCGTCGCTCATACCCGCCGGTCGGCGACGCCGCCGGAAGTGCCTGCCGAACTCGAACGACCCTCCGGGCGGTGTGTGGGTCCGTGACGGCCGATAGAGACCGTGTGACGCAATTACACCCACGATTCACCGAAGAATTTAACTACGCCAGTAGCATACGTTCAGGTACCAGAACGCCTCCGGCGCTGGTGGCACCGCACGCAGAATGATCGGGAACTCTTATCCACGATTTACTGCGGTTTCACGAGCGTCCGCTGTGTCCGGAGGGCGGATGGTACAGAGGTTCGATTAGCATGGTAACGAAACAGGACGTACTCGAGAAGTACGACATCGAAGCACTGAACGACTCCGACAACGTCGACCTCCCCGACGATAAACTGGAGGACGGTTCTAAGGGCGAACTCATCAAACTCGCCGGCCAGCTGCGCGACCGGCGGAACGACCTGAACCAGATCGCCTCGGAGCGCGCGTCCAAGCGGGACGACCTGAACGCCAAGACCCGAGAGAAGGTCGACGAGGCACAGGAGCACCGCGAGCAGCGCGACGAGCTCAACGAGCAGGTCCAGGAGCACAAGGAGAAGCGGAACGAGCTCAACGCCGACGCGAACGAGCTGTTCGACGAGGTCGAGGAGATGAAGGAGGACCTCGAGCTCGACGACGGCAAGGACGCCGAGGAGCTCCGCGAGGAGATCGAGGACCTCGAGTTCCGCCAGCAGACCGAGGTGCTCTCCGCCGAGGACGAGCGCGAACTCATCGAGAAGATCGAGGAGAAGCGCGAGCAGCTCGCCGAGCGCGAGGAGAAAGTCGACCAGAGCGACGAGCTCGAAGAGAAGATCGAGAAGGCGGAGGAGGTCCGCTCCGAGGCCAGCCAGCACCACCAGAAGGTGACGGAGCTGGCGGACAAGGCCCAGGAGCACCACAACGAGATGATCGAGGCCTACCGCGAGGCCGACGAGATCCGCGACGAGGCCGACGAGATGCACGAGCTGTTCGTCGAGGCCCAGGAGGCCGCCGACCGCCACCACGAGGACTTCGTGCGCGTCCAGAAGCGCCTGCGCGAACTCGACAAGGAGGAAGAGGAGGAGCGCAAGGACGAGCGCGAGCAGAAGATGGAAGAGGAGAAGGAGGAGGCCGAGGAGATCTACCAGAAGTTCAAGGAGGGCGAGACCCTCGACACCGAGGACCTGATGAAGCTGCAGAAGACCGGCCTGCTGTAACTTCCGACGCGACGGATCGTACTTCGTTTTTCCGTGACGCAGCCCCGATAGCCCCGGCGCCGTCGACGCCGGCGACCACCATTTTTTGTACCACGCCGTCGCAGTAGCGCCCATGTCCAACAGCTCCGACCGACTGGGACAGCTGCTCGTGATCGCGGGCGTGACGTTGTTCGCGCTGCTCGCGGGCTGGCTGCTGTTCGTGGAGTTCGCCGCGGATCTCGCGGACCTGCTCGGCATCCTCCTCGTGTTGCTCCTCGGCGCCGCCGCCGTCCGCTTCGCCTCCGGGCTGGCGGCGAGCCAGTTCCCGACGTACAACGTCGCCGAGGTCGGCGTCGAGGGGCCGATCACCCGCGACGGCGGCGGCAGCAACCCCGTCCCGACCGGTCCCGTGGGGGCGACCGCCGACGAGATCGCCGAACAGATCGACAACGCGGACGAGGACCCCGCCGTCGACGCGCTGCTGGTCAAACTCAACACCCCCGGCGGCGAGGTGGTCCCCAGCGAGGACATCCGCAACGCCGCGGAGTCGTTTGACGGCCCGACGATCGCCTACGCGACCGACGTGTGTGCCAGCGGCGGCTACTGGATCGCCGCCGGCTGTGACGAGATCTGGGCCAGGGAGCCCTCCGTCGTCGGCTCGATCGGCGTGATCGGCTCCCGCCCGAACGTCGCCGACCTCGCGGACCGGCTCGGGGTGAGCTACGAGCAGTTCACCGCCGGCGAGTACAAGGACGCCGGCACTCCCCTGAAGGAGATCGAGGAGGACGAACGCGAGTACCTCCAGGGGATCATCGACGGGCTGTACGACCGCTTCGTCGACCGCGTCGCCGAGGGCCGCGCGCTGGAGGAGAGCGAGATCCGCGACACCGAGGCCCGGATCTACCTGGGCGACGAGGCCGCCGAGATGGGGCTCGTCGACGAGATCGGCAGCCGGGAGGACGTGACCGACCGCCTCGAGGACGAGCTCGGCGAGGAAGTGAGCGTCCGCGAGTTCGAGCCCCAGCGCGGCCCGCTGGCTCGCGTGGGCATGGGCGCCCGCGCGGTGGCGTACGCCTTCGGCGCCGGGATCGCCAGCCGCGTCGACGCCGACGGGCTGGGGTTCCAGTTCCGGGCGTGATCGACCGCCGGGAGCCGCAGCCGGCCGCCGGGACCTGACCAGAAGCTTAACGTCCCGGGGCCCGTCCCTCCGCGCGTGAGCACGCTGGTCCTCTGTGTGGACCGCTCGAACGACGTCGGCGCCAAGACGGGCGCGTCGATGCCGGTGGCCGGCTGGGAGGCGGTCCGCTCGCTCGTCACGGACGTGGGGCTGGCAGACCCCGAGGACGCGAGCGTCAACTGTCTGCTCGAGGCGCTCAGGGTCACCCGGGATCTGACCGACAGCGGCGACGACGCCACCGTCGCGGTGGTCTCCGGCGGCGCCGACTCCCGCGTCAACGCCGACCGCGCGATCGCCCGCCAGATCGACGACCTGCTGGAGCGCTACTCGCCGGACTCCGCCATCGTCGTCGTCGACAGCGCCGAGGACGAGCGCGTCGTCCCCATCGTCGAGTCACGCGTCGGCGTCGACGGCGTCGACCGCGTCGTCGTCCGGCAGGCGCGGGACATCGAGTCGACGTACTACCTGCTGAAGCAGTTTCTCGGCGACGAGGAGATGCGGAAGACGGTGCTCGTCCCCCTGGGCGTCGCCCTCCTCGTGCTGCCGGCGCTGGCGATCCAGTTCTCGCCGGAGATCGCGATGGCCGGGCTCGCGTCGCTGCTGGGCGCCGTGTTGCTGTTCAAGGGGCTCGCCATCGACGACCGCCTGGAGAACACCCCAGAACAGGTTCGCGAGGCGCTCTACTCGGGGCAGGTGTCTGTCGTCACGTACGCCGTCGGCGTCGGGCTGGCGCTCGTCGGCGCCTTCCTCGGCGGGCTCTCGGCGACCGAGGCGGGCGCGACCCGGCGGTGATCCGGTTCGTCCTGTTCGTCTACGACGCGGTGCCGTGGCTGGCGCTGGCGGCGCTGACGGCCTCCGCCGGCCGGGTGGTCGACGAACGGCTCCGCGACGAGCGACTCACCTCGCCCGTGTTGAACCTCCCGTTCGGCATCGTCGCCGTCGGGCTGGTGATCCGCGGGTTCGCGGGCTACTTCCTCGAACAGCAGGCGGACATCCCCCACCTGACGCTCTCGCTTCTGAGCGTCGAGATCACGTTCCAGCCGGGCCAGCGCCTGCTCGGCTTCATCGTCGCGGGGATCGTCGTCTCGCTGGTCGGCGTCCGCGTCGCGTCACAGGTCACCGAGGACGTCGAAGAGGAGAACGTCGCCGGCGAGGAGTCCGACGGCGACCCCGAGCAGTCCTAGAACTGACCGGAGCTCGAGGCGGTCGAGCTACTCTCCTGCGGGCGGATCACGTCGGCCAGCGTCACGACGCCGCCGAGCAGCCAGCCGAGCGGGACCGCGATCCCGAACCACATCGCGACGTACGCCGGCCCTTCCAGGGCGAACCGGTCGCGGATGAGCTGGTTCAGCCCGCCGACCGTCAGCACGTTGTCGAGGATCCAGATCGCGAGGTTGGTCGAGCCCGTGAGCACGCCAGCCAGCGCGGGGGAGTACAGCGCAGCCACGACCGGCGGGAGGAACAGCGCGGTCATCGCCGCCGGGTAGGCGAGCAGCACGCTGGTCAGCCGGCCGCCGCGACGGGAGAGCACGAACGCGAGCCCGGCCGAGACTGTCGCGACGCCGCCGGCGGCGCCGACGGCGATCAGCCCGTTCGTCGAGAACTGTCTGACCCAGGCGCCGACGGTCAGCAGCCCCCACGTGACCGCGGCGAGGCCGACGACGCCGACGATCCCCAGCCGCGTCGTCGCGGAGTCGAGCTTGGTCGCGTAGTAGCGCGTCGCGAAGCCGAGCAGGAGGAGCGGGTAGCCGATCACGACCAGCGGAATCCCGACGGCGGCCCACGCGTAGTACGCCGCCTTCTGGGGGCCGGTTTCGGGCTCCCAGCGGCCGAGCACGCTGCTGGGGTCGAGCTGTCTGGGGAACGCCAGCTCCATCCACGTCGCGTGGAGGCGCGCGACGTCGATTCGGATCGCGTCGATCAGGCCGGTTCTTTGCCCTTGCATTGAGCGAGTAGAGCAGTCCCGCCGAAGTGAAAGTTGCGGTGCGGCGAACGCCTAACAAATGACGCCCGTCAGACATCGTCGCTCGATCCGGTTCCCGCGTTCGCGCGAGACGCCCGGGCCGTATTTGGGGTCACACGATCACGGCAAGGGGCTCCTGCAGCGACCCATCGGTCGCTGCAGGTCGCGCGCCGTGATCGGGTTACTCCGACAGGCGCTCGCGGGCGAACTTCGCGAGCAGCGGCACGTCGCTCAGCCGCAGGAGCTTCCGCATCGCGCCGAGGTTGCCGGCGTTGACCTTCGCCAGCGTCTCCTCCTCGGTGTCGTTGAGGTCGGCCATCAGCTTGTCGTAGCGGGAGTTGGGCGCGAGGTACAGCAGCTCCGTCATCAGCAGGCGCTCGCGCATCCGCGGGGCGACCTCGCTGTGCCAGAGCTTGTTGTACACCGCCATCGCCGACGCGAGGTGTCCGGCTCCTCGGGTGTGAGACAGCGGTCGGCCGTCGTCGCCGCCACGCGGCCGGACTGCATCCCCTTGTGGATCCCCTCGCCCCAGAGCGGGTCGATGGTGGGGACGGTGTCGCCGATCGCCATGAAGCTGTCAGTGGTCAGGTCGCCCGGCGTCTGGATGTGCGCCGAGCCGCGGTGGACTTTCCCCTCCAGCCGCTCGGCGTCCTCGAAGCGCGGGTCGGTGTCGAGCCAGTACTGGAGGTAGTCGTCGATGCTCATCCCCTCCTTCCCGTGACGGCGGTGGCTGTCGTTCTGGATGTAGCAGAGCCCGACTTTCGCCTCGTCGCCGCCGGTGTGGAAGATCCACGAGTAGCCGCCGGGCGCGAGGTCGTGATCCAGCCGCAGCATCATCGAGTCCGTCAGGTCGGCGTAGTCGGGGTGGTCGATATCGATCCCCGCCATCTCGTACTCGACGCCGATGGCCTGCTTCTCGCGTTCGAGGTCGCTGACGCCGAGATCCTTCGCCAGCGGCGCCGCGGGGCCGGTGGCGTCGACGATGATGTCGCCGTACACCTCCTCGTCGCCGTTGTAGCGGACGCCGACCGGCTTGCCGTCCTCGGTGATCGGCCGGGAGACGCGGGCGTCGAACCACACCTCGGCGCCCTTCTCGCGGGCGTCGGCGACGAGCCACTGTTTGAACTCGGCGAACTCCAGCACGGCCCCGGGCTGGTTCTGGACGTAGTGGTGGCTCGGTGACTCGAGCACGACGTCGTCGGTGTAGTTCATCACCACGTCGTCAGGGACGCCGAAGGACGCCATCATCGACGGGAACGTGCCGGCGGTCGACTTGTTGCTCTGACGCGGGAACTCGTCCTCCGACTCCAGTTCCAGGAGGACGACCTCGTAGCCTCGCTGGGCGAGGTCGCGAGCGCACTGTGCGCCCGCCGGGCCCGCCCCCGCGATGACCACGTCAAAACGCTCGGACATGAACAGACGAAGCGGCGTGTGCGTAATGAGTGTTGCTAACTCCGGAGTGGCCGAGCCAAGGGCGCAGTCGGTCGGTTTCCGTCGGCTCGCCGGGGTCGGATTACGCTCACGCGCTCAGAGCGCGTCGACGACGTTCAGGTAGCCGCTGCCGTAGTACGCCTTCCCGTACTCCTCGGGCACGTCGGCGGCGTTCTCCAGTGCGGAACGGACCTGGTTCGCGTTGTAGTCGGGGTTCGCGCTCTTGACCAGCGCCGCGGCGCCGGCGACCTGCGGTGCGGCCATGGAGGTGCCGGCCGACCAGAAGTACGCGCGATAGACCCCCGCGATGTCCGACGGCTCCGCGGGCTCGATCTCGCCGTCGTCGTCATCGTCGACGGGCAGGAACTCCCCTTCCTCGTTGACGAAGAACGAGCCCGGGCTCAAAACGTAGTCAAAGGTCGACGACCCCTCGCCGTAGTTCCCGCCCGGCGCGGCCAGGTCGACCGCGTTCGTACCGTAGTTCGTGTACGCGGCCGGCGTGTCTGCCGGCGCCGCCGGATCCACGCCGGGGGCGAACCCGACCGGCCCGGTCGCGGCGACGGAGAGCACCCCCGCGGACTCGTTCGGGAGGCTGATCACGCCGCCGTCGTGCTGCAGGTCGGCGCCGTCGTTGCCGGCTGCGGCGACCACCAGCGTCCCCTGCTTCTTCGCGTAGTTCATGGTCTTGTTCAGGACGCCGCCGTAGAAGCTCCCGAGCCCCTCCCGCGGGATGGGGTAGCCACCCAGCGAGAGGTTCGCCACGTCGCAGTCCGTCCGAACCGCCTGGACGACCGCCGCGACGACGGCGGAGAACGCGCCGTTGACCCCGCCGAAGTCGGAGAACACGCGGAAGTCGACGAGGTCGGCGCCGGGCGCGGTGCCCGCGACGCCGGCCTCGCCCGCCGTGTCCGCCCCCGCGATGCCGGCGACGTGGCTGCCGTGGTAGCCGCCGCCGGGGACGCCGGCGCCGAGCCCATCGCCGGTGAAGTCCCGCGAGCGCTCTATGTCGACCGTCAGGTCCGGATGACCGGCGTCGACGCCGCTGTCGATGATCCCGATTCGGGTCCCTTCGCCCTTCGTCGTCTCGTGGGCCGTCGGCACGTCGAGGTCCTGCTTGTCCCACTGGTAGGGGTAGTACTCGTCGTCGGCAGCGTCGTCTTCCCGCTCCTGGCTGTCGACCGGATCGACGAACTCCAGCTCCACGTCGGGCGCGAACGACTGCACTGCGCCGTCATCCTCCAGTTCCGCCTCGCTGCCTCGCACGACCGCATAACCGATCTCCGGGAGGTCGTGGAGCACCTCGGCGTCGATGGAGCGCTCGCCGCGGCGCTTCACGATGAACCGCTCCGTGGACGCCGCGGCGACGACGCCGCCGAACCCCGAGAGCCCCAGCGCCGCGCCGCTCAGTTTCGCGAACTGTCGCCGACCGAGTGATGGGTCTGTCGTGTCGTCAGTCATTGTGAGATACTCACACGGAGTGAGTGGTCGAGTTCCGCCCCAGAAGACAGTTAAAACTACTGAAACCTGAAAGAACGTAGAAAGCGTGGAAACGGGACGGCCGGCTCAGTAGAACTCGCGGACGAGGTCCGTCGCGTCCTCCGGGGCGCCGTCGGGGATCTCGGTCATGTCCTCGGTGACGCCGTGGGCCTCGTGGTAGGGGACGGAGTCCTCGTTCTGGTAGAGGATCCCCTGGTACTCGCTGCTGCCGTCCATGATGCGGTCCTTCGCCTCGTCGAAGTCCGAGGCGTCGTGGTCGGTCTCCGCGAGATCCGTGAGGTTGTCGCGGAAGTAGTCGTACGTGTCCGTGTCGTTGAACGTGACACACGGCGAGAACACGTTGACGAAGCCGAACCCGTCGTGCTCGATGGCCGCCTGGACCAGCTCCGCGTGGCGCTGGGCGTCGGAGGCGAACGACTGGGCGATGAACGTCCCGCCCGCCGAGAGCGCGAGCGCGAGGGGGTTGACCGGCGGCTGCTTCGGCCCCTCGGGCGTCGTCGACGTCTCGAAGTCCTCGCGCGAGGTCGGCGACGCCTGGCCCTTGGTGAGCCCGTAGATGCGGTTGTCCATCACGACGTAGCTCATGTCGACGTTCCGGCGCACCGCGTGGATGAAGTGGCCCGAACCGATCGAGTAGCCGTCGCCGTCGCCGCCCGCGACCATCACTTCGAGGTCGGGGTTGGCCATCTTCACGCCCGTGCCCACGGGGAGCGCGCGGCCGTGGACGCCGTGGAGCGCGTAGCTGTGCATGTACGTGCCGATCTTGCCCGAACAGCCGATGCCGGCGACGACGAACGTGTTGTCGGGGTCGTTCCCCGTGTTCGCCAGCGCCTTCATCATGCCGTTCATCGTCCCGAAGTCGCCGCAGCCGGGACACCAGGTGGGCTGCTTGTCAGATTTGAAGTCGATGAATCGAACGTCGCTGCTCATTGGAGCACCTCCGTGATCTCTTCGGCGAGCTCGTCCGCTTTGAACCCGACGCCGTTGTACTTGTTCACCCGATCCACGCGCTCGAGCGTGTCGTGCTCCAGCACGTCCGCGAACTGCCCGGTCGCGTTACACTCGACGACGACGACCTGCTCGGCGTCCTCGACCGCGTCGGTGAGGTCCGGCCGCGGGAACAGGTATGGCACCGAGAGGAACCGGAACTCGGGGGCGTCGTCGTCCATCAGGTCCATCGCCTCGACGATGGTCCCCTCGTTGGACCCCCACGAGACGACGAGGTTGTCCGCGTCGGCGTTGCCGAACTCGCGCGGACTCCAGTCCTCGCGCTCCTTCGCGGTCTCGACTTTCCGCTGGCGCTTCTGGACCTGCTCGACGCGGATCTCCGTGTCCTCGGTCCGTCGGCCGAGCTCGTTGTGCTCGAGCCCGGTGGACATGTGGGCGCCGTCGGTCGTGCCCGGCAGCGCGCGCGGGCTGATGCCGTCCTCGGTGGCGGCGTGGGCGCGGAAGCGCCCCTCGTCGTCGAGCCACTCGTCGATCTCGTCCTCGTCGACGATCTTCCCGCGGTCGATCTCGACCGCGTCCATGTCGAACGCCTCCGGGGGGAACGTCTGCTCGGTGACCGCCATCTCGAGGTCGGCGATCAGGTAGACGGGCGTCTGGTACTTCTCGGCGAGGTTGAACGCCTCGACGGTCTTCCAGAACGCCTCCGAGATCGTCGTCGGCGCCAGCACGAACCGCGGGATCTCGCCGTGGCCGCCGAACAGGGCCATGTTGAGGTCGCCCTGCTCCTGCTTGGTCGGCATCCCCGTCGAGGGGCCCGAGCGCATCACGTCACAGATGACCAGCGGCGTCTCGCTCTGGGCGACGAGCCCGAACGTCTCGGCCATCAGGTCGATCCCGGGGCCGGAGGTCGCGGTCATGGATCGTGCGCCAGCGCGGGCCGCGCCCAGCGCCATGTTGATCGCCGAGAGCTCGTCCTCGGCCTGCACGACGTGGCCGCCGTAGCGTTCGAGGCGGCCGGTCAGGTACTCCATCACGTCGGTCGCCGGCGTGATGGGGTAGCCCGAGTAGAACCGGCAGCCGGCCGCGATGGCGCCCATCCCGATCGCCTCGTCGCCGTTGATAAGGACGTAGTCCTCGTCGGTGGTCTCGAGCTCGTACTCGAACTCGTCGCTCTCGGTCGCGTAGTTCTCCGCGACGTACTCGGCGCCGAGCTCGGCGGCCGTCTTGTTGTTCTCGACGATCGACTGCCCCTTGTCGCTGAAGCGCTTCTCCAGCGAGGAGCCGAGATGTTCGATCGGGAAGTCGGTGACCTCACACGCCGCGCCGAGGGCGACGATGTTGCGCATGATGGCGCCGCCGGCCTCCTCGGCCAGCGACTTGAGGGGCACGTCCATCCCGACCATCCCGTCGGGGATCTCGAGGTCCTGCATCGACGTGCGCTCGCCGTCGTAGACGATCACCGACCCCTCGTGGAGCTCGTCGATGTTCTCGTCGACGGTGCGCTGGGTCAGCGCGATCAGTACGTCCAGTCGGTCGACGGTGCTCTCGACCTGGTCGACGGAGGTCCGAACTTTGTACGCCGTATACCCGCCGCGGATACGGGAGGCGAAATCCTTCGAGGTGAACACGTGTCGACCGGCCCGGGAGAGTGCTCGCGCGAAGATCTTCCCGGTCGAGTCGATGCCATCGCCGGCTTCGCCGCCGATGGCCCAGTTGAAGTCCGCAGGCATGCTGGCACGAACTACCCCCGGCGCCCGCAAAAGCCTTCTGAAGCGCCGGGTCAATCGGTCAGTTACGACCGTGTACAACCGGCAAAAGCTGACCGTTCGTGTCGAAACCGCCTCGGCCGAAGGGAAGCGGCTTTCCCCGCCGAGACGGAACCTCGCGACATGGACGCCACCGTCGTCGACCGCGAGCCGGTCGGCCCCGACACGTTCACGCTGACGTTCGAGACGCCCGAGGGGTTCGAGGGGCTCGCCGGCCAGTTCGTTCGCCTCTCCGCCGAGCGCTCCGGCGAGAGCTACGCCCGGTTCTACACGCTCTCCTCGCCGGACACCGAGGACACGTTCGAGATCACCGTCGAGGTCGCCGACGAGGGCGGCCCGTTCAGCGACTACCTCGACGACCTCTCCCCAGGCGACGAGATCGCCGTCGCCGGCCCGTACGGCGACGAATACTACGACGGCGAGGCGCGCGCGGTCGTGCTCGCGGGCGGGCCGGGCGTCGGCGCCGCCGTCGCGATCGCCGAGGCCGCGGTCGCCAACGACGCCGAGGCCGCCGTCGTCTACCAGTACGACGACGAACCGGCTCACACGGCGCGACTCGACGCGCTCGTCGACGCCGGCGCCGACGTGATTACGCTCGCGGACGGCGACGAGTTCGACGCCGCGGTCGCCGACGCGCTGACGAACTCCGAGGGCGAGGGCGTGTTCGTCTACGGATTCGCCGAGTTCGTCGACGCGGCGACCGCGGCTATCGAGGCCGCGGGCGGCGACCCCGACGGCGCGAAAGTCGAGAACTTCGGGTAGCTCGGGGTCGGGACCGAACCAAAGTATTCACTATCGGGCGTCTACAACCCGGGTGTATGGATAACGACGACGCCCTTTCTCGCCGCTCGTTCCTCCGGGCAGGAACCGTCGGCGCCGCGACGGCGGCGGCAGCCGGGACCGCGGCGGCACAGGAGGGGACCGAAACGGCGACCCCGACCGGCACGTCCAACGGCACGGCCACCGGGACGGCGACGGGCAACGAGACCGCGACCGGAACCAGCACCGGTGGCGGCGGCGGTGGCGGTGGCGGCACGACCCACACCGTCGACATGACCGACGACCTGATCTTCGACCCCGACTCGATCACGGTCGCGGTCGGCGACACGATCGTCTGGGAGAACGTCGGCTCGGTCGGCCACAGCGTCACCGCCTACGAGGAGGATATCCCGGACGGCGCCGAGTTCTGGGCGTCGGGCGGCTTCGACAACGAGCAGGCCGCGCGGGACAACTACCCCGACCAGGGTGACGTCCCCGGCGGCGAGAGCTACGAGCACACGTTCGAGACGGTCGGCACGCACGAGTACTTCTGTATCCCCCACGAGGGCGTGGGGATGGTGGGCACCGTCGAGGTCGTCGAGGAGCTCGAACCGACCGAGGCCGCCGGCGGCGGCGGCCCCGCGGTGCCCGACAGCGCGAAGACGCTGGGGGTCGGCGCCGCCTTCGCGATGGTGGCGACGCTGCTGATCGCGTTCTTCTTCCTGAAGTACGGCGGCGACAGCCCCGGCCACGACGCCGAGTAGGCTACAGCAGGCCGCCGCCCCTGAGGCTCTCGTAGCAGTTCAGGTACGTGCCCAGCACGGCGTCGTGGTCGAACTGCTCGAAGGAGTCGTCGTACTCGCGACGCGGGACGGCCCCGGCCTCGCTGATCACGTCGGCCAGCTCCTCCGGGCTCGTCACCCGCCGCCCGCGGTCGACGCCCTCGACCAGCTCGTGGGCGCTGGAGTCGGCCTGGTACTCGACGACGCCGAGACAGCCACACGCTAGCGCCCGGAGGAGCTCGGTCGCGAACACCTCCGCGGAGGCGGTCTGGGCGAACACGTGGGCGCCTTTGTAGATGCTCACGCGCTCGCGCTCGGCGAGCGAGCCGGTGAACGTGATCCGGTCGTCGATCCGGAGGTCGCGCGCGGCGGCCTCGATCGCCTCGCGCTCGGGGCCGTCGCCGACGATCGCCGCCGACCAGTCCTGTCGCCGTCGCTCGGCGAGCGCGAGCAGCAGCGTACTGACGTTCGCGTTTTCGTCCAGCCGGCGGGCGTACACCACGTCGAACCGGTCGTCCGTCGGCGCCTCCCGGATCAGCTCCACGTCGATGCTCTCGGGGACGATCCGGACCGCCCCGTCGTCGGCGCCGTGTTCGCGGACGCGCGTGCGGACCAGTTCCGAGGGGGTCGTCACCAGGTCCGCGCCCGACGCGGCCCGGGGTTCGCTCCCCGGGTCGGTGGGGCCGTCGCCGAACCAGTCGACGAGCACGGGCGTCCGGAGCAGCGTCCCGACTTTCTCGGCGACGGCGACGTGTCGCGGGGGCCCGTGGACCGCGTGGATCACGTCGGCGCCGGCGCGCCACAGCGCGGCAGGGAGCTTCGCGGCGAACGCTCCGGCCGCGGGCTCGGCGGTCACCCGGCGGTACTCGATCCCCTCGTGTTCGAACGTCGGGACGGCGTCGCCGCCCCACCACTGCGAACAGAGAAACGTCACGTCGTGGCCGCGGTCGGCCAGCGTGCGGGCGGTCCGCTGCGCTCGCTCCAGCCCCCGTCGGTCGACGTGGTGGGCGGTCTCCATGGAGACGAACGCGATGTGCACGCGGAGTGGTTGCTTCCCGGGGGGTAAAAACTGCCCCGACTCAGTTCGCGGCCGCCGCCCGCCGCAGGCAGTCACCGGTAGCTAAGTAAGGGGCGAACGGCTAGTAGGGGTAATGGCAAACTCGACTTCGGAGAACGACGGCGCCAACGGCACCACGGAGGAAGAGGAGTACTACGCCAACCGCCTCCTGCTCATCACCCTGCTGTGGCTGGTGCTGGTGCTGGGCGCCGGCGTGGTGATGATCTACTTCCTATAGAAGCGGCTCTCGTCGGTGCAGTACGGCAGCGACCACGCTGTTCGTTGGTTACGACGCGATTACGGCGGAGTGTTCGAAGTCGAGACACGGAGGTCTCGACGGAACTTCGCCACGGTGGTCACAACACGACTGCGGCAGAGTATCAGTCGCCGACGCCCGGAGGCGTCGGCAGGATTTCGCCGCGTCGGTCAGAGCATCCCCTGCGCTTCGAGCCCCTCCATCACGTCGTCGACGAGCGACTCCACGTCGTCGTAGGGGAACTCCTGCTCGCCGCCGAGCTTCGCGGCCAGCTCCATCGCCGTGAACGACACGTCGCCGGCTTCGAACTTCGTGCTCGGCCCCTGGGGGAGCGCGGGCACGAGATCCATCTGGCTGTCGACCGGGAAGTCGGCGCCCTCGAAGGCGTCGGTGAGCTGTGCACGGAGTTCGCGTTCGGTTTCCTCGTCGGCCATACACCCCAATGCCGCCGAAGGTCGGATAAGCGTTTCCGAAACGTGGGAGAACGTCACACCGGTTCCCGCCCGGTTGAGAACCCGCGTCGATGGCCGGAACCGCCCGGTTTTAGGTCGCAGGGCCGGAGCTACCGCCATGGCGTTCGAGTTCGACTTCGACCTGCTGCGAGACCTGACAGAGACCAGCGGCGTCCCCGGCTACGAGGACCGCGTGCGCGAACTCGCGCGCGACGAGCTAGAGGCCAACACCGACCACGTCCGCACCGACGCGATGGGGAACGTCGTCGGCACGATCGAGGGCGACGCGGACTACTCCGTCGCCGTCGCGGCCCACATGGACGAGATCGGGTTCATGGTCAAACACATCACCGACGACGGGTTCCTCAAACTCGACGCGCTCGGCGGCTGGGACGCGCGCGTGCTCCGCGCCCAGCGCGTGACCGTCCACGGCGAGGAGGACGTCACCGGCGTGTTCGGCTCGGTCCCGCCGCACACGCTGGACGACGCCGAGGAGGGCGAGGAGGAGGTCGGCGATCGCGTCGTCGACCTCGGCCGCGACGCCGAGGCGGTCGAGGAGCTCGTCAGCGTCGGCGACGTGGTCACGATGAACCAGTCGACGATCGAGATGGGCGACTCGGTCACCGGGAAGGCGCTCGACGACCGGGTCTGCCTGTTCGCGATGCTCGAGGCCGCCCGCGAGATCGAGAACCCCGACGCGACGATCCACTTCTGTGCGACCGTCCAGGAGGAGGTCGGCATCCGCGGCGCGACCGCGCTGGGCGTCGACGTCGACCCCGACCTCGCGATCGCGCTCGACGTGACGATCGCGAGCGACATCCCGGGCGTCAGCGAGGACAAACACGTCACCTCGCTGGGCGACGGGACGGCGATCAAGCTGAAGGACAGCTCGGTCATCACGACGCCGAAGGTCCACAAGCGACTGCGCTCGGTCGCCGAGGCCGAGGGGATCGACCACCAGCTCGAGGTGCTCCCCTCTGGCGGCACGGACACGGCCGGGTTCCAGAACACCAACGGCGCGATCCCCGTCGGCGCCATCTCGATCCCGACGCGCTACCTCCACACCGTCACCGAGACGGCGAACGGCGACGACATCCGCGCCACGATCGACCTGCTGACCGCGTTCCTCGAGAGCGAGGACGGCGCCCACGACTACTCGCTGTAGCCGACTGCGGCACGCGACCCGATCCAGCCCCCGTGCTGGATCGTCGGAGCTGTTGCCGCAGTCGTGTCGAACCCTCCTCGGCACGCGACCCGATCCAGCCTCCGGGCTGGATCGTCGGAGCTGTTGCCGCAGTCGTGTGTACCCAACTCCGGCACGCGACCACATCCAGCCTCCGTGCAGGAACGTCTGCGTCGAGGTTCGGCCCCGTTGGACGCCGGTTCCTACTGGGTGGGATTTTCCGACACCGACTCCTAAGAGGAAACCCCTTTCCTACGTAGGGTCGAACCAGCACCAACTCGACCGAGAGAGATACTGATGAAGGAGCACGAGTACGTCTGTCAGGAATGCGGGCAGCAGATCGAGGTCAACGCACCGATGCGTGAGGCCATCCTCGACAACGGCTGTCCGGTCTGCTCGGCGCCCGCACGGGCCGACGATTTTTGCGATCAGTAATCAGGCGTCTCGGTCGACCTCGGTACGCCGACCCGTCAGTTTCGTCGTCGCGAACTCGTACAGGCGGATGTCGAGATCCTCCTTGGGCTCGCCCCAGATCTCGAACAGCGGTCGCTTGGCGTGGCCGTACTGCTCGATCTGGTCGACGGAGAGCTCGCTCGGGTCGATCTCGCTGAGCCGCCCCTCGGCGACGACGCTGCGGTACACTTCCTCGCCCTCGTCGCCGTAGACGACGAAGCGGGCGGGGGTGTCGGCCTCCAGGAACCGGCGTTTCTCGCTCTCCGGCGTCGAGACCAGCCGGAAGTAGAACGACGATCGCTCCGCGTCGTAACCGTACGAAACCGGCGCCGCGTACGGGTCGTCGCCCTGGGCGAGCGAAAGTACCCCCGTCTCGTTCTCTCCGAGAAACGCGTCCGTCTCCGCACGCGTCATCTCGGTCTCTCGGGCGAGTGGCATCCTTACCCCGACCCAACAGAGCGTCCGGTTAATCCATTACGGTTGGCGCAGCAGAGCCGATCGCCCGCCGGCTACCCGTCGTCGAACACGTCCCCGAACAGCTTTCGCTGGGCGGCGGTGAGGTGTTCGGCGAACGTCGACTGGGAGATGCCCAGTTCCGCGGCGAGTTCGGTGGCGTTGGCCCCTCTGGGGCGCTCGAAGTACCCCCGATCGTACGCCGTCCGGAGCACCTCCTGCTGGCGGTCCGTCAGCTTCCCGCAGTTGACGAACCGGCGGTCCTCCGGACTCCCGGACAGCGGCGGCTGCAGGAGCTGCTGGACGTCCATCGACGGGAACCGCTCGCGCAGCGCGGCGGTCACGTCCTGGAGCTGCTCGAACGTCTCGGCGTGGAAGACGACGGTGAGCTCCGTAGGCGAAGCGAGGAACCGATGGATCGGGCAGTCGAACTGGCCTAGACAGGTGCACGGACAGTCGCCCGCGTGTTCGACCCGGTACACGTCGGCGCTCCCGTAGGAGAACACCGGCTCGGCGTCCGCGACCGGCTCGACCTGCTCCCCCGAGCACTGGCTCGGACTGCCGTCGACGGCGTCGGCGCCCGACTCGGGCCGCGACGCGTCGTCGACGAGGAACTCCGTCACGGCCGCCCCACTGGTGGCGACGCTGGTGGCGACGCTGTCGATCTCGGCGTCGGCCGCCGCCGAGAACCGCGCGACCGAACAGCCCGCCGGGGTATCGAACGTGACGGTCGCCCGGATACCGGAGCTCATGTGTGTCACAACCGTATCGTGTTCGAACCCTCTTGAGTGCGGTGGTCCCCCGACTGTCGCCGGTTGCTTATAAACCACCCCCAATATCCGTGCTCCACGCTTGTGGGGAACGGGCCCCCACGGTAGAGTATGAGCTACGCTGTCTCCGCGTCGCAGAACCAGCGCCCGGGCACCGATTCTGAGGAAGTCATCCGTGCCGAGAGCGAGATCACCGACCTGCTCGCCGCGCTCGACGATCCGGACTGCCGGTCCGTCCTCGAAGTCACCGGCGAGGAGCCGCTGTCGGCGAAAGACATCGTCGAGCGCTGTGAGATCCCGTCGTCGACGGCGTACCGCAAGATCGAGCGGCTGGTCGACCTCGGCCTCCTCGAGGAGGGGATCCGGATCCGCAGCTCCGGGAAGCACGCCAGCGAGTACCGTCGCTGTGTCGACGGCGTCGAACTCTCCATCGGCGACGACGGGACCGAGCTCCGCGTCGTCGGCTGCGAGCAGTAGCTCTCGGGGTTCTGTATCGCTGGTAACGGTTTATTTCCGTTCGCGATCGGGTTTTTCGCCTTTCGCTACCCGAACCCTTCATAATCGTTCCGGCGAAACCCTTGGCTATGTACGACGAGGAGGATCTCGCGGAGATACGCGAGTCCCGCGAGGAGTGGGAGGCGGAGACGCTCGACCCGACCCTCGACGCCTACGGGGAACGGAAGGACCGGTTCGCGACCGTCTCGAACCTCGAGGTCGACCGGCTGTACGACCCGAGCGACGTCGCGGGCCTGGACTACGAGGAGGATCTGGGCAACCCCGGCGAGTTCCCGTTCACGCGGGGGCCGTACCCGACGATGTACCGCGGCCGCACGTGGACGATGCGGCAGTTCGCGGGCTTCGGCTCCGCCGAGGACACCAACGAGCGCTTCCACTACCTGATCGAGGAGGGCCAGACCGGGCTCTCGACGGCGTTCGACATGCCGTCGCTGATGGGGATCGACTCCGACGACCCGATGGCGCTCGGGGAAGTCGGGAAGGAGGGCGTCGCCGTCGACACGCTGCGGGACATGGAGATCCTGTTCGACGGGATCGACGTCGGCGAGGTGTCGACCTCGTTCACGATCAACCCCTCGGCGCCCGTGATCTACGCGATGTACCTCGCGCTGGCCGACCAGCAGGGCGTCCCCCGCGAGGAGGTGCGCGGCACCCTCCAGAACGACATGCTGAAGGAGTTCATCGCTCAGAAGGAGTGGGTGATCCCCCCCGAGCCGTCGCTGGATATCGTCACTGACACGATCGAGTTCGCGGCAGCGGAGACGCCGAAGTTCAGCCCGGTGTCGATCTCGGGTTACCACATCCGCGAGGCCGGCTCGACGGCGGTGCAGGAGCTCGCGTTCACCCTCGCCGACGGGTTCGCGTACGTCGAGGACTGCCTCGACCGCGGGATGGACGTCGACGAGTTCGCGCCCCAGCTCAGCTTCTTCTTCAACTCCCACAACTCCATCTTCGAGGAGGTCGCGAAGTTCCGCGCCGCGCGGCGCATCTACGCGCGGGTGATGGACGAGTGGTACGACGCCGAGGCCGACGAGTCCAAGCAGCTGAAGTTCCACACCCAGACGGCCGGCCAGTCGCTGACCGCTCAGCAGCCCCTCAACAACATCGTCCGGGTGACGATCCAGGCGCTCGCGGGCGTGTTCGGCGGCACGCAGAGCCTCCACACCAACTCCTACGACGAGGCGCTGGCGCTGCCCAGCGAGGAGGCGGTCCGGGTCGCCCTCCGCACGCAGCAGATCATCGCCGAGGAGTCCGGCGCCGCCGACAGCGTCGACCCGCTGGCGGGCTCGTTCATGGTCGAGAGCCTCACCGACGAGGTCGAGGAGGAAGCGATGGAGTACATCGAGACGATCAAGGAGATGGGCGACGGCTCGGTCCGCGACGGCGTCCTCACCGGCATCGAGGAGGGGTACTTCCACCGCGAGATCCAGGAGGCCTCCTACGAGTACCAGGAGCGCGTCGAGGACGAGGAGGAGGTCGTCGTCGGCGTCAACAAGTACGTCTCCGACGAGGACACCTCGCCCGAGGTGCTGAAGGTCGACGAGGAGGTCGCCGAACACCAGCGCGAGCGCCTCGCCTCCGTAAAGGAGGAGCGCGACGACGCGGCCGTCGAGGCCGCGCTCGACGACCTGCAGGACGCCATCGACGCCGACGAGAACGTGATGCCCGCCATCGTCACCGCGGTGAAGGCGTACGCGACGATGGGCGAGATCATGGACGTGTTCGAGGCCGAGTACGGCGAGTATCGCGAGAAGATCGGCCTGGCCTGATCGACCCGCGACCGCGCGATTTCCCGCCGCCGGCGGTGGGGTTTATGGCTGCAGAGACACACAGTAGTCCTGACTATGTCGGACGATGACACAGAACTCGAAGCCCGGCTCGAAGCGCAGGACAGCTTCGAGC
>NZ_BBJN01000039.1 GCF_000739555.1 Halolamina rubra | reverse complement strand
TCGACATCCGCGTGGAACGCCAACCAGCGCAACGTCGCCCGCATCGAGCGCCACGTCGGCGCCGCGTCGATCGACGACGCGAACCGACCCGTTTTCAGTAGCTCGGGCGCAGCGTCGCGCATGGCTGAGGACGCAGCCGAGATGAGCGATCGACTGGCTGACGACCATCGGCGCCGGCGCCGGCGTGCTGCAACTCGCGACGTTCACCTGGGTCGGCGTGCTGCTGTTCGACAGCGTCCCCTACGGCGTCGCCGCGGGCGGGCTCACCGGCGTCGGCGCGTTCCTGTTCGTCCCGTGGCTGCTGAGCTACTCCGCCGCTCAGGAGGCGAGCAGCCTCGAGCCGGCGAGCGAGCGACGCTCCCGCAGCACCGGGCCGGGGGTGTTCGGACTCGGCCTGGACGCGGGCGGCGTCCTGATGCTCGCGCTCGGCTTCGTGGTCGAACCGCCGTCGCTGCTGCTTGGCGTCGCGAGCGCGCTCGTCGTCGCCGTCGGCGTCT
Organism: Halolamina rubra; assembly: GCF_000739555.1. Taxonomy (GTDB): domain Archaea; phylum Halobacteriota; class Halobacteria; order Halobacteriales; family Haloferacaceae; genus Halolamina; species Halolamina rubra. Next base: position 143,143 of record NZ_BBJN01000039.1, on the reverse strand, counting down.
ACCTCGTCGGCTCGTTCGTCCTAACGGAGTAGCGGCGGCTTCGCTGCGGTCCGTCACAGCGTCCGGGACATCCGGTGGGCGGCGCCCATCGGGTTCACCGTCGAGAAGCCCGCGCGGCTGTAGAACCGCTGGACGTCGCGCTTCCAGGTCTCCACGGTGAGCCAGACGTAGCCGATCCCCTGCTCCCGCGCGTACCCCAGCCCGGTGGCCATGAGCGCGCTGCCGATCCCGGCGCGCTGGTACGCCTGGTGGACGAAGATCGCGAGCTCGTGGCGGTCGGTGCCGTCGGGGACGAAGCTCACGTGCCCCACCGGTTCGCCGTCGTGGAGCGCGACGACGTTCACCCCGTCGAGCAGCCCCTCGATCCACGTTCTGATCTCGTCCCGCTGGAGCGGCGGCGTCCCCTGGGCCCGCTGCTCGGGGTCGAACGTGTCGTACATCTCGACCAGCCCCTCGAAGTCGTCGTCGCGGTAGGGCCGGATCTCGATCTCCCGGCCCTCGGCGTCGACGAGCGTCGACGGCGGCTGAGTGGGACGGATCCGCTCGGGCCTGATCCGGTCGATCAGCCCGCGGACCCCCCGGCGTGCCTTCTCGATCACTCACGATCGCCTCGGTGTTCGGTGGCACGTCACGTGGCAACCCCCATAAACGCCCGGTCGGTCCCACGCCGGTTCCGCTCCCCCGGAAGCTAAGCCTCGCCCGCGACAGGGGCGCGTATGGACGAGCGCCTCGTCGCCGAGAAAGTCGAACAGGCCCGCGACGCCGTCGCGGACAGCGACGCCGACGCGTGGGTGATCTTCTGCCGGGAGACCGACGAGATCCACGAGCCGACGCTGCCGTACGTGCTGGGGTTCGACGTGGTCTGGCCGACCGCGGTCGTCGTCGGCCCCGAGGAGTCGACGGTGATCCTCGGCCAGCACGACGCGCCGACCGCCGAGGAGCTGGGCGTCCACAAGGTCCGGGCGTACGACGAGGCGATCCAGAAGCCGCTCCGGGCGGCGCTCTCCCGGATCACCGCCGACACGGTGGCGATCAACTTCGACCGCGACGACAACGTCGCCGACGGGCTCACCCACGGGATGTACCTCCGGCTCCAGGACCTCCTCCCGGGCCGGGAGTTCGTCGGCGCCGGCGACATCGTCGCCGACGTGCGCGGGATCAAGTCCGACACCGAGCACGAGCGCATCGACGCCGCGGCCGAGACGACGCTCGACCTCCTCCACGCCGCCGCCGACGAGTGGACCCCCGACACCACCGAGTCCGAGGTGGCTGACTACCTCCACGAGCGCATGCGCGACGCGGGCTACGACAGCGCGTGGTCGTGGGAGTACTGCCCGACTGTCCACGCCGGCGGCGCCGCCGACGTGGGGCACACCCTCCCCGGCGACCGGACGGTGCCGGAGGGCGAACTGCTCCACGTCGACTTCGGCGTCGTGCAGGACGAGTACGCGGCCGACCTCCAGCGACTCTGGGTCAACGGGGAGCCGCCAGAGGGGCTCCTCGAGGCGTTCGAGGACGTGCGCGCCGCCATCGAGGCGGGGTACGACGAGCTCGAACCCGGCGCCGTCGGCCACCGCGTCGACGCTCGCGCCCGAGCGGAACTGGTCGCCCGGGATCGGGAGCTGTTCGACCACGCGTTCGGCCACCAGGTGGGCCGCAGCGCCCACGACGGCGGCACGCTGCTGGGGCCGGAGTGGGAGCGCTACGGCGCGTCCGTCGAGGGAGAGGTCAGGCCGGGCGAGGTGTACACGATGGAGCTCGGCCTCGACACGGAGTGGGGCTACGTCGGACAGGAGGAGATGGTTCGGGTGACGGAGGCGGGAACCGAGTACGTCGTCGACCCCCAGACCGAGCTCTGGCGCCTCGACGAGTAGCCCGAGCGGCCAGTTCGCCGGGAGACGCAGCTATTTAGCGCTCGAACCCACCGCTCCGGTAGCGCACGCTCCGCCCGCCATGCCTTCGACACCTCTCGGCCGCGCCCGCGAGTCGCTCGCCGCCTTCCACGGCGACGGGCGTGGCTGGACCGTCGTCGCCGTCGCGCTCGGCTGGGCGATGATCGTCGGCACGATGCTCTCCGTGCCGGCGGCGCTGCCGTACATCCGCGCGGAGTTCACGCTGAGCAACACCGGCGCCGGCGTCGCCGTCACCGCGATGTGGCTGGTGTACGGCGCCTGCCAGTTCCCCGCCGGGCTGCTCACCGACCGGATCGGCGAGCGGCGGATGCTGCTGGGCTCGATGACGCTGGGCGGAGCGGTCGCCGCCGCGTTCGCCGTCTCGCCGACGTTCCCGGTGTTCGTCCTCAGCGCGGGGCTGTTCGGGATCGTCGGGGGCCTGTTCGCCACGCCCCGGGTGACGCTGCTCTCGCGGGCGTTCCCGGACGACAGCGGCACCGCCATCGGTGTCGTGATGGCGGTTGGAAACGTCGGCTCGTCGCTGCTCCCGGCGGGGGTCGGCCTGCTCGCGGCCGCCGTCGGCTGGCGGCTCGGCTTCGGGCTGGAGCTCCCGCTGTTCCTCGTCGCGTTCGCCGCGCTGTGGCTCGCCGTCGACGCTGCGCCCGGGTCCGAGGTCGAGTCGTCGACGACCGACGACTCCGAGCAGCCAGCGGAGCCCTCGCTCCGGGAGCTCCTCCCCCGGGTGCTCGCGGCGGTCCGTGACCGGGAGATCGTGCTCGTGACCGCCGCGATCACGCTCACCTTCTTCACGTTCCAGGGGATGACCGCCTTCCTCACGACGTATCTCGTCGACGTGAAGCTCCTCGGCGAGGGGACCGCGGCGCTCCTGTTCGGCGGGCTGTTCGCGGTCGCGGCCGTCACCCAGCCGCTCGCGGGGCGGGTCGCCGACCGAACGAACGAGCGCGTCGTGCTGGTCGCGATCACGGCCGTCTACGCGCTGCTGCTGGTCGGACTGGTGCTCACCGGCGAGCGCCTGCTGCTGGCGGCGGTCGTCGTCCTGCTCGGCACCCAGCGCGGTTCGACGCCGGTCGCGACCGCCTACGTCGCGGCGGGGCTGCCCGAGGAGATCCGGGGGAGCGGCTACGGCCTGCTGCGGACGGTGTTCACCAGCGTCTCCTCGCTCGGCGCGGTCGTCGTCGGCGCGTTCGCCGACGCCGCGCTGTTCGACGCCGCGTTCCTCCTGCTCGCGGTGCTGGCCGTGATCGCGACCGCCTGCTACCTGCTGCTCCCGCGGCCGGAGTAGTCGCCCGGGCGGCGCCCGGCGGGCGAGCTTTCAAGTCCGGTGACGGCAGTACTACGCCCATGTCCGTCTCGCCGGTCGGCCAGTTCGGGGGCGTCCCCTGGGCGCTCCTCCAGCGCCTGTTCGTCGTCGTCGCCCTCCTGGGCGGCGTCGCGCTCGCGCTCGCGCTCGACGACGGCCGCCTCCAGGACCGCCTGCGCGAGCGGTTCGTGCTCGGCGTCCCCTGGGGGACCGTCGTCACCGTGGCCGGCGTGCTCGCGGTGTACCTGTTCGTCCAGGGCGGCTACGCCCACTGGCACCGGCCGGTCGTGCTCCCGTTCCGTGCGTGGTCGTACTTCGAGCCGCTGGGGATGCTCGTCGCCGGCTTCGCCCACGCCGGGCCGGGCCACCTGCTCGGCAACCTGTTCGGCGCGCTCACGTTGGCACCGATCGTCGAGTACGCCGTCGGTCACTACCCGCCGGACTCCTCCGACCCGCGGACGCCGACGCTGTCGAGTGAGTCGCCGTCGACGCTGTCGGGGGCGTCGACGCCGTCGCGGATCCGGGGACGACTCGACGCGCTCCGCCGGAACCCCAAGGCCCGGGCGTTCCTCCTGTTCCCGCTCGCCGTGGGCGTCGTCGGCGTCGTGCTCACGATGTTCACCGTCGGCGCCGTGATCGGCTTCTCCGGCGTCGTGTTCGCGTTCGCGGGGTTCGCGCTGGCGCGCTACCCGCTCGCGACGGTGCTCGCGCTCGTCGCCTCGGACCTGTTGAACCTCGTCTACAGCGCGCTGCGGAACCCCACGATCACCGCCGCCGGGCGCTCGCGGTTCGTCACGCCGTGGTGGGCCGACATCGCGATCCAGGGCCACGCGATCGGCCTCCTCGTCGGCGTCGTGCTGGCGGCCGTGCTGCTCCGGCGCCGGGGCGAGGCGACGCCGTCGCCGGCGCGGCTCTGGGTCGGCGGCGTGCTGCTCGCCGCCAGCCAGTCGCTCTGGGCGGTGTACTGGTACCGCGGCGGCAGCGAGTACGTGCTCTACCGCGCGGCCGGCCTCGGCCTGATCGCGCTGGCGGCGACGGTGATCGTCGTCGCCGTCGCCGGCCCGGAACGGAGGCCGTTCGCCGGCGACGAGACCGCGACCGAGGGCGACGACTCGCGGCTCAGGGATCTCTCGGTGCGACAGCTCGCGGTCGTCGCGATCGTGATCACGGCCGCGCTGTTCTCGGGCCCGGCGGTCGCGGTCAACCTCGTGTCGACGGAGGGCGACCTGCCGGGCGAGCCGGCGTCCGTCCGCGGCTACGAGGTCACGTACGCCGAGGGCGTCGAGAACGAGATGGTGTCGGCGATCCCCGTCACGCTGTTCGGCGAGACGACGCAGGTCACCACCTCGGGGGTGATCGTCGCCAACCCCGACAGGCGGATCTGGCTCTCGGTCGTCCCCCGCGGGCGGCTCGCGGCGAACGGGCGGGCGACGGTCGTCGTCGGCGGCGTCGGCTGGCGCGACACCGTCACGGCCGTCCGGCGCGGGTGGACCGCCGTCGGCGGCGGGACGGCGTACGCGGTCGCGCTCGATCACGACGGCGAGCGCCGGACGGTGTTCACCTCCGCCCCCGCACAGGCCGATCCGCGGATCGCGAACCAGAACGTCTCCGTCGCCGCGGGCAACGACTCGTTCTACCTGCTCGTGAGCGAGGGGAACGAGACGGCCCGCCGGCCGCTGCCCGGGACGAACGAGTCGGTCACCGTGCGGAACGTGACCTTCTACGGACAGGCGGACCGCGTCGTCGCCGTCCACGACGGCACCCGGGTGACGGTGCTGCGGGAGGAGACGTACAACTGAGTCGGTCGGCGGGCAGCTAGAGGTTGTACGTCGCCGCCACGTCGTCGAGGCGGTCGTGTCGCTCGACGCTGTGCGGCGCCGTCAGCGGCGAGACGCTGATCTTCCCGTCGACGACGGCGCGGCGGTCCGTCCCGTTCTCGTCGGGGATGTCGCCGTTCTGCATCCGCTGCCACACCTTGTCCTCGAGCCTGATCGTGTCGCCGTCGAAGTCGGCGGTCATCGCGTACAGCGGCGAGGGGTCGGTGACGACCATCTCCGGTCGCTCGGGCGCGTCGTCCGGCGCGGGCGCGTTGACGTTGAGGTAGTCCACCTCGTCGAACACGCCCGTGTCCAGCGACTGCTCGACCAGGTAGGCGGCGGCCTCGCTCGCGTCGGCGTACGCCTCCTTCGGCGGGCTGATGTTCTCGAACTCCTCGTCGCCGTCGGTGGGGACGTACTGAGAGACGGCGATCGCCGGCACGTCGAAGAACGCGGCCTCGACGGCCGCCGAGACGGTGCCGGACCGACCCATCACGTAGGCGCCGAGGTTCGCGCCCTTGTTACAGCCGGCGACGACCATGTCCACGTCCGGACAGAGCGCCTCGACGCCGGCGATGACGCAGTCGACGGGCGTCCCCTCGACGGCGTAGCCGAGCTCGTACTCGTGGACCGTCGCCTCGAAGGAGCGGGCGCGACCGACCGCGCTCTGGTTCGAGTACGGCGCGACGGCGATCGGGTCGCCCACCGCCTCCAGGGCGTCGTAGAGCGCCCGGAACCCCGGGCTCTCGATCCCGTCGTCGTTGGTCACCAGAATACGTGGTTCGCTCATGCCCCGCGATGGGGCGGAACCGCGGTTAAGCGGTTCGACTCCGACTCACTCACCGGCGTCGCCGTCGAGCACCGCGCGGACGTCGGCGAGGGAGTCGACGACGTAGTCCGGCGCCACCGACGACCGTTCGATCCGCGACTCGTCGGCGACGCCCGACCGCACGAGCACCGTCGTCATCTGCTCGCCGCCGAGCGCGATGTCGGTGTCGAGCCGGTCGCCGACGACCAGACAGTCCGCGGGGTCGCAGTCCAGCCGGTCTAGCGCCAGTTCCCGCGTGATCTCGTGGGGCTTGCCGAGCACGGCCTCCGGCTCGCGCTCGACCGCGTCGGCGACGGCGGCGATCATCGACCCCGAGCCCGGCACGTCGCCCGCCGCCGCCGGGATGACGGCGTCGGGGTCGGTTCCGACGACCGGGAGCTCCTCGGTCCGGATCGTCCGGACGGCGGTGGTGAGCGTGTCGTAGTCGAACTCCCGATCGATCGACACCACTGCCACGTCGGCGCCGCGCTCGGGGTTGCCGTGTCGGCCGGCGACGACGACGTCGAACCCCGCGCTCTCGAGCTGTTCGCGCAGGCCGCGCTCGCCGACGAGATACACCGTTTCGCCGGTGTGGTGGCGGCCGAGGTAGGCGACCGTGCTCGCGCCGGCCGTGAGGATCTCCGACGGCGCGGCGTCGACGCCCGCGCGCCGGAGCTTCTCGGCGTACGCCGTCGCCGGCCGGGTCGGGTTGTTGGAGACGAACAGCCGCGGGATCGACCGGGAGGCGAGCGCCGCCAACCCCTCGGCGGCGCCCGGGAGCCGCTCCTCGCCGCGTACCACGGTGCCGTCGACGTCGAGGATCGCCCCCTGGAACTGCACGAACGGGGCTACGGCGTCGATCACCAAAAAGCGCCGGCTCGCCGCGACTACTCGACCGGGATCTCGACGACCGTTCGGTCGGCCGCCTCGTCGTCGTCCTCGGGGAACAGGTCGTCGATCGCCGCCTCGACGTTCCACTTGTTCGCCTTGAACGCGGCGTCGAACACCGGGCCGACGATCGGGATCGAGCCGCCCGCGAAGTCGACGCCGATCCGGGCGAGCATCCCCAGCAGCGTCGTGAACGAGACGCCGAGGCGCGCCGACTCGACGACGATGTACAGCGAGATCCCGGCGCTGATCGCGTCGCCGACGCCGGGGAGCATCGACAGCAGCGGGTCGACGCCGATCCGGTACTCGATCACCGGGAGCTCGATCGACTCGTCGAGCACCATCGCGACGGTGCGCATCCGTTCGAGCGCGGCGCGGTCGACCGATTCGGGCACGTCCGCCGGGTCGATACCGTCGAACGCCGCGGCGATCTCGTCACCCATGGATCGTGGTTGGCCGTTGACAGGGGTAAACGCTGCGGCGGGCCGGTGCCGCCGAGAGTTAAGCCCCGTGGGGGCGAACGGTCGGTATGAGCGAACTCGAGGTCGTCGATCGGTGGGAGGGCGGCATCAGCTGGACCCTGGCCGAGGAGGTCGACCGGATGCACCGGACCAGCCACGCGGTCGAGACCGAGGCCGGCGTCTGGGTGATCGACCCCGTCGACGCCCCGGGGCTCGACGAGGAACTCGCCTCGCTGGGCGAGGTGGCCGGGGTGACGCTGCTGCTGGACCGCCACAAGCGCGACACGGCCGCGGTCGCCGAGCGCCACGGCGTGCCGGTCTCGCTGCCCGAGACGCTGGCCGGCGTCGCCGACGAGCTCGACTGCGAGACGACGGTGTACAGCCGCGCGCTCCCGGAGACGGAGTTCCTGACGATCACGGTGGTCGACAACCGGCTCTGGCACGAGGTGGCGCTGTACGACCGCGAGAGCGGGACGCTGATCGTGCCGGAGGCCGTCGGCACGGTCGATTTCTTCACCACCGACGCCGAGCGGCTCGGCGTCCACCCGGCGCTGCGGCTGTTCCCGCCGCGGAGCGCGCTCCGCAACGTCTCGCCCGACCGGATCCTCGTCGGGCACGGGCCGGGCGTGTTCGACGACGCCGACGAGGCGCTGCGGGTCGCGCTGGCACGGTCGCGCAGGAGCGCGCCGAAGTACTACGCCGGCCTGCTGCTGACGCCGCTGCGGTAGGGCCCTCCCACATTCGGGAATACCAAACTACAACTGCGCGACCCCCCGATCCGGGAGCGAGATGAGTCGGCTGCAGCTCACCCACATCCAGATCGACAACTACGGCCCGTGGACCGTCGAGCCCGAACCGCGCCGGGAGATGGACCTCCAGACGCTCCAGTCCCGGCTGTTCGCGGACATCGCGCAGTTCGTCGGCTCCCGCGACGGCTACGCCTTCTTCACCCGCTTCGACAACATGGTCGCCGTCACCAACGGCCTCGACGGGGCCGACCACGAGCTCCTCCAGGAGTCGATCGGCAACCGCTACCCGATCTCGGTCAGCCTCGGCACCGCCGTCGATTCCGTGCCGATCGAGGCGCTCGAAGGAGCGACTGAGCGGGTCCAGGAGGCCGGCAGCGCACAGGACCGTGGTCGACGCGAGGTGCTGGCCGGCGACTACCGCCCGCCGGAGGCCAGCGACGTGGCGATCGCCCACTTCGACGTGAACGACGCGACCGGGAAGTACACCGACCGGCTGAACGAGTTCGACTCGTTCATCCGGATCGAGCAGGCGTACGCCAGCCTGATGCGGCACATGCGCGAGGCCCACGGCGCCCTCTCCTTCTTCGTCGGCGGCGACAACGTGATCGCGGTCGTCCCGGAGATGAGCGAGGCCGAGTACGAGGCCGCGATCGACCACGTCAGCGACGACGCCGACGTGGAGCTGAAAGTCGGCGTCGGCCACGGCCCGACGCCACACGACGCCGGCATCGCCGCCAAGCACGCGCTCGAGGACTGCCGCTACGACGGCACCCGGGTGGAGTTCGCGGGCGACACGCACTGACTGATCCCGACCCCCTTATCGCTCAGGTCCGTGTCAGCAGCAGGTAGCCGACGACGGCGAGCCCCAGCAGTAACCCCACCAGATAGCCGACGAACCATCGGTTCCCGTCGCCGACGAGTGCGTCGAGCAGCACGCTGATCGCACCCCAGACCGCGAGGGCGACGCCGACGAGCAGGATCGTCTCACCGAGTGCCACGGCGGATCACGCCTCTCACTCTCGTCGCCGAGGGGTTAGCCGTTCGGGCTCTCGGCCACTTCCGCAACCGCTTTTTCCGTCGGCCCCCTCGAACGCACAATGACTGAGCCGGTACCCGTCGCAGTTCCCCGGAAGGGGCGGCCGCTGGAGGCCGTCCTCGAGCGGGTCGCCGCCGTCGCCGACACCGAGGACGCCGAGGCGACGGTCGATCAGGTGACCTCCGTGCTCCGGTACGAGAAGGCGATCACGAAGGGCGAACAGACCGCCGAGAAGGGGAGCTACGAGCGGCTCGTCGAGTACTCAGTGCCCGCCGATCCGACGGGTCCGGAGTTCACGCTGCTCCGTGACGACCGCGAGGGGAAGCCACGACGGATCGTGTTCGACAGCCTCACGGTCGAACTCGACGGGACGCCCGTGCATCTCGTCGGCCGCGAGGAGCCGTTCCGCGCGCTGCGTACCCACGAGTTCGCGCTCGGCTTCGACGCCGCCGACCTGGTGCTGGAGGAGGTCGTCTCGCTCGGCCCGACAGGACTGTCCGACCTCGGGGACGTGAACGAGCGGATCGACCCGACGGAGTCGGACGTGCGCGTCGTCACCGGGCTCGGGGACACGGTGTACCACACGCTGCTGGGGACTCCCGAGGTCGCGCCGTCCGGCACCGAGCTCGACCGGGAGTTCCTCGCCGGCTACGAGGGGCCGATGTGTATCTCGCCGCGGTACGAACGGCTGGTCGAGGCGGTTCTGGGGATGGACGCGCTCGAGGGGGTCGAGTTCGTCTACCCCGAGAACGGCCAGGAGGAGGAGGCCGCGATCGCGGCGGCGGGCGTCGGCGTCTACCTCACCGTGACCGGGAACACCGCCCGGGATCACGGGCTCGTGCTGGGCGAGCAGCTGTTCCCCAGCGAGACCGTGCTGCTCGAGAACACCGCCGAGGTCGACGCCGAGATCGAGACCGTTCGCTCGATCATCACCGGCGGGCTCCGCGAGGAGACGGAGCTCTGGGCGTAGGCCGTCGGTCCGGAGTCGTCAGAGCTTACCCGGCCCGGTCCGACCCCCGGCTATGGATCTCGAAGCCACGTTCGGCCACAGCCAGCCCGTCGTCGGGATGGTCCATCTCGACCCGCTTCCGGGGGCGCCGAAGTTCGACGGCAACCGAAGCGCCGTGATCGACCGTGCCCGCGCCGACGCCCGCGCGCTGGAAGCCGGCGCCGTCGACGCCGTGATGGTGGAGAACTTCGGTGACGCACCGTTCTACCCCGACGACGTGCCCAAACACGTCGTCGCCTCGATGACCCGCGCGGCCGGCGCCGTCGCCGACGAGGTGGCCCTGCCGGTGGGCGTGAACGTGCTCCGGAACGACGCCGCCGCCGATCTCGCGGTCGCACAGGCCGTCGGCGCCGAGTTCATGCGCGTCAACATTCACACCGGCGCTCGCGTGGCCGATCAGGGGATCATCGAGGGGAAGGCCTACGAGACGATGCGGGAGCGGGAGCGCCTCGGCGCCGACGTGAAGGTGCTCGCCGACCATGACGTGAAACACTCCGCACCCATCGCCGCGGAGGACTTCACCGCCGAGTCGTTCGCGGACAACGTCGAGCGCGGGCTGGCCGACGCGACGGTCGTCTCCGGGATGGGGACCGGCCACGCCGTCGACCGGGAGGAGCTCCAGCAGGCTGCCGACCGCCGGGCGGAGTTCGGGCTGGACGTGCCGCTGTTCGTCGGGAGCGGTGTCACCGCCGACACGGTCGGGGAGATCCTCTCGGTCGCCGACGGCGTCATCGTCGGCACCGCGCTCAAGGCCGGCGACGCCTCCGGCGACCCCGTGAGCGAGGAGCGAACCCGGGAGCTGGTCGCGGCGGCCGACGACGTCCGGGAGTAGCCGTCGTCGACGCAGTCGCTCACGAGGCTGGCGAACAGGCGGCCCGTCGACGCCCGAGGCGCGTGCCGCACTACCGCTGACGCCCCGGGGCTGTTCTCAGCGCATCGACGGTCGTGGCCGCGCTATCCGTGATAAACTCCCGGCTCAGTCACCAGCTGGCGAGACAGGAACCCTGAAACAAGCCGCCGACGGTGCCTTACTTTGGCGAATCCTCGGCGTCTAGCGCGACGCCGACGGCGTCGTCGACGGCCTCGAGCGCCGAGTCGAGGTCGGGCTCCCGCTCGCTCACAGTCCCCCCGAGCCGGAGGCGGCCGTGCTCGGGATCTCGATCTCCTCGACGGGGATGCCGAGCTCCTCCAGCGCGGCGCGCATGTGCTCGTCCTTCACGTACTCGGCGCCGCTGTCGACGCGGTGGGCCTGCGCGTGGGCCAGCACCTCGCCCCGGCGGTCGTCGGGGATCTCGAACTTGTCGGCCGCGAGCTCGATCGTCAGCCCGTTGTGGTCACGGGTGTACAGCGAGTGGAACGCGCCGCGGTCGAACTCGTTGTAGCCGTACCCGTGCTCCTCGAGCCCCTGGGCGATCTCCGGCAGGCGCTCGCCGTCGACGCTGAACGCGAGGTGGTGGACGCCACCCATCCCGACGCGCTGGGGGCGGTTGTCGGAGTCCCGATCGCTCACGAAGAAGGTGATGATCCGGCCGTCTCCGGCGTCGAAGAACAGGTGGGTCGCCTCGGGGTTGTCGAGGTTCGGCTGCCGGAGCACCAGCGGCATCCCGAGGATGTCGCGGTAGTACTCGACGGTGTCCGCCTCGTTGCTCCCGATCAGTGTGATGTGGTCGACGCCGGAGACGCCGACGGGGCTGTCGGGCTTCTCGGCGGTGACGGGGATGTCGCTCTCGTCAGCCTGGGTAGGTACGTCGGACATGGTTGTCTCGTGATACTGGGTTCTCGGCCCACGGGTAAATCCGTTCCCGGACACCACCTTCACCCGGTAACGGGAGTGTTAGCTGCCGGGTCAGACCCCGAGCCACTCGTCGCTCCGGACCTCGTACCCGGTGTTACGGGTGAACTTCGCCCCCTGCCGGCGGACGTCGCGCGACCCCGGGAGCTTCCCCTTCTCCTCGATCCGTTCGACGATCCACTCGGTGATCGCGTGGACGCCCTCGTCCTCGTCGATGGTGTCGACCGCTTGGAGCGCCCGGATCGTCTTCTCGTACGCGTCGCGCTTGCTCGACGAGAACTCCACGTTCGGGATCGTCTCGCTGGCCTCGACGATGCGCTTCATCGCCGACGCGGCGTCGGTCGCTGGATCCGGCTCCGGACCACGTCGGGCGCCTCGAACGTCTCGACCTCGGCGTCGGGGAGCAGCTCTTCGAGGGCGTAGGTATCCTGGCCCGCGGTCACCCGACGCTCGCCGACGGCGTCGACGACCTCGGCGCCCGTCGCGGGGAAGGTAACCGTCTCCAGTTCCGCCTCGATCTCGTCGAGTTCGGCGTCGTCGACGGGCGGTTCGGCCTCGTCGTAGCGCTCCAGTTCGGCCCGGAGGGCTCGCTCGCGCTGGCGTCGGTCGGCGTCCTGGGCCTGCTTGTCTCGGCCTTGTCTATCGTCTGCCATACGTGTCAGTAACGGGCGAAGCGAGATAACCCTGTGGCCGAGCTGATTGGTCCGGAGAGCTCAGTCCGTCCGGTCGGCGAGAAACGCCGAGACTGCTTCCCGGTCCGGGAGACCGCCCCTCGCCCCCTCGGCGCGACAGTTCAGCGCGGCCGCGGCCGCCGCGAACCGGCCCGCCCGCTCGGCCGCCGCGCCCCCGAGCAGACAGCGCTCGACCAGCGCCGCGGTGAAGGCGTCGCCGGCGCCGGTCGTGTCGACCGCGTCCACGTCGAACGCCGGGATCCGGGTCCGTTCGCCGCCGTCGAACAGCGCCGCGCCGTCGGTGCCGAACGTCACCGCACCGCGGCTGCAGCCCCGGGCCCGGAGCGCGTCGACGGCCTCGTCGGCCGGGCAGTCGAGGTACGACTCGGCGGCGACCTCGGCAGTGACGAACAGGTCGGCCACCTCGATCACGCGGTCGATCGTCCCGGGTTCCGTACCGCGGTCCCGGAGCTCCTCGATCGGTCCGGAGAGGTCGAACGCGAGCGCCGGGCCGTCGGGCTCGGCGGCGATCTCGACGATCTCGCTCGTCACCGCGTCCGGCGCGTAGGCGGTCACGAACACGGCGTCGGCGGCCCGGATCGTCCCGCGGGCCGAATCGTCGAGGCCGAGTCGGACCGTCGAGTCGCCCGCGGTGACGATCATCCGCTCGCCCCCCGGACCGCGGAGGATCACGCAGTGGGTCGTCGTCCCGGGGCCGCGCCGGACCAGCGCGGTCGAGACGGGGCCGGCCTCGAGGTCGGCGAGCACGCGGTCGCCCAGGTCGTCGTTCCCCAGCCGGGCGAGCAGGGCGGTGTCCGGGCCGAGCCCGGCGACGCCGGTTGCGACGTTGGCGCCGACGCCGCCGAAGCGCTCGGTCGTCTCGCGGGCGAACGCGCCGCCGTCGGGCGCCGGGAGGTTCGTCACGTCGTAGAAGCGGTCGACCGTCGCCGCGCCGACGGCCACGAGCTCCGGCGCCGATGGCGCGTCGTCCGTGGGAGCTGCGTCGGCTGCGGGACCGTCGTCGCCGTCGTCGCGCATATTCGCGCTGTGTCGCGGCGGGGGTTAAGTCCACGGCGGTCGGGGCGGGGAGCGCTCGCGCGGATGAACGAAGGTCTAAGTTCACGTCGCCCGAGTACGGTGAGCGTGAACGACGACACGAACCGACACCGGAGCGACTGTCACCGACGGGGAGCGGGGCGATGACGGTCTCGCTGACCGACGTGCAGGCGGCTCGCGAACGGATCGAGGGCGTCGAGCGCATGCGCGAGACGCCGGTGCGACAGAGCGCCACGCTCGGCGAAACGATCGGCGCCGACGTGTGGCTCAAGCTCGAACACTTCCAGAAGACGGGCTCGTTCAAACCGCGCGGCGCGTACAACTGCATCTGCCAGATCGCCCAACGAGGCGAGGCCGAGCGCGTCGTCGCCGCCAGCGCGGGCAACCACGCCCAGGGCGTCGCGTTCGCGGCCACGGAGTGCGGCCTCGACTCGCTGGTGTTCATGCCCGAGACGGCGCCGCAGGCGAAGATCGACGCCACCCGAGGGTACGGCGCGACGGTCGAACTCCGTGGCGACACGTTCGCGGACGCGATGGCGGCGGCCCAGGAGCGCGCCGACGAACCCGGCACCGCGTTCGTCCACGCCTACGACGACGCGGACGTGATCGCGGGCCAGGGGACGCTGGGACTCGAACTGCTGGAGCAGGTGCCCGACCTCGACACGGTCGTCGTCCCCATCGGCGGCGGCGGGCTGATCTCCGGGGTCGCGACGGCGATGCAGGCCGCCGACCACGACGTGCGCGTCGTCGGCGTGCAGGCCGAGGCGGCGGCGACGGCCCCTCAGAGCCTGCGGAAGGGCGAGCCAGTCGAGAACGAGACGCCGGACACGATCGCCGACGGGATCGCGACGGGGAGCCTCTCCGACCAGACGTTCGAGATCATCCGGGAGCGCGTCGACGAGGTGGTGACCGTCGACGACACCGAGATCGCGAACGCGACGCTGTGGCTGCTCGAACGCACCAAGCAGATGGTCGAGGGCGCCGCGGCGGCCTCGGTGGCGCCGCTGCTCTCGGGCGAACTCGACGTCGACGGGACGGTAGCGCCGCTGCTCTGTGGCGGCAACATCGACATCGCGACGCTGCAGGACGTACTCACCCGCGCGCTGGTTGACCGGCGCCAGTTCGTCACGATCCGCATCCGGATCGACGACCGCCCAGGCGTGCTGGGCGAGCTCGCCTCCCTGATCGGCAAGCACGACACCAACATCCGCGACGTGCGCCACGACCGCTCCGAACAGGGGCTCCCGGTGGGCGAGGCCGACATCGTCGCCCGGCTGACGACGCCCAGCGAGGCCGCGATCGAGCGCATCGTCGAGGACATCGAGGACGCGGGCTACACGGTGCGTGACGTGGGCCCGTCGTAAACCGCGGAACACCCCGTCAGGCGTCGGCGTCGACGCGCTCCCACGCGGGCGACGACGACAGCCCGGACACCGCCTCCCGGAACTCCGACTCGATCGCGCCGTAGAACCGGCTGCGCCCCACGGGAGTTCGCAGCCGCAGCACCAGCGTCTCCTCGGTCGCTTCGAACGCCGTCAGCGACCAGCCGCCGCCCGCGTGTCGCCACTTTCCGAGCCGCCCCGCCTCGTCGGCGATGCGGCTGCCGAGCTTCCAGCTCTGTCGCGTGAGGTTTCGGAGGTCGAGCGGGACGGCGTCGGGCAGCGACGACGGTGCGGGATCGTCGCGCGATGCGTGCGTCGCCATACCACGCGTCAGGGGGTGGAGCGCCAAAAGTCGCACCATTCCCTCGCGCACGACCACGGCATCAGGTTTCGGGGCGCCGACCGGCCTCGGCGCCGGTCACGAGCCAGAACTGGTCACAACACGATCACGGCAACAGGTTCTGGGGCGCCGACCGTCCTCGGCGCCGGTCACGAGCCGTGATCGGTCAGAGCACGAACGGGCCGCGCTGTCGGATCGGCTCCCCGTGTGGGTCGCCCGAAACCGCAACCATGCGAAGCTCCTCGCCCTCGACGGCGACGCCGCCGGCGTCGGTCGTTGGCCACACGTCACCCTCACCGAACGCCCGGCCGTCGACCGTTCCCTCGCCCGCGACGCCGAACAGGAAGCCGGCCCAGCCGTCGGGCGCCGTCCACTCCCAGGTGCCGTCCACGCGCACGTCGTGATACTCCATCGACGTGTGCGGCGACAGCGGCGACCCCTCGCCGACGACGGTCGTGACGGTGGCGCCGTCGACGCGCTCGGTCGGCAGCTCGTCGGCGTCGGCGTCCTCGTAATCGGCCTCGGCGTCCTTCTGCTCGCCGGGGAGGTTCACCCAGAGCTGGAGCCCGTTGCAGGCGGCGCCGTCGGCCGGCATCTCGGAGTGCTCGATGCCGGCGCCGGCGGTGATGTGCATCGCGTCGCCCGCGTGGGCGGTGTGGCTCACCCCCAGCGAGTCCTCGTGGTCCATCCCACCCTCCAGCATGTAGGAGACGATCTCGAACCCGCGGTGGGGGTGGTTCGGGAACCCGTCGTCGGGGTCGATGTAGAACCGCTCGAACAGCACGAACGGGTCGAGGTTCCGCGGGAACTGGTCGGTAGGGAACGCGCGCGTCGAGTTCACGCCGGTGCCGTGCCGTACCGTCTGGCCGGCGAGCGGCCCGTCGACGGCGTGGTCGGAGGACATACTCCAGACGAGTCCTGCTGGACGGATAACCGCGACGGCGGCGGCACGGCGAACGTACCTGTTCGTGGACTATATTCTGAAAAACTCGATTCTGAATCGTTTTGAAGCCACTTATCGGCAGATGCCGACCTATCGACTTTCGAACTTGAATCCGTTTCAGCGAACGTTCATACCGCCGGGGGTCGAACGCCCGGGTGCATGTCTGATTACGAACTGCCGCCGCTCCCGTACGACTACGACGCGCTGGAACCCTCGATCAGCGAGCAGGTGCTGACGTGGCACCACGACACCCACCACCAGGGGTACGTCAACGGCTGGAACAGCGCCGAGGAGACGCTCGCCGAGAACCGCGAGAACGGCGAGTTCGGCTCGTCGCCCGGTGCCATCGGCGACGTGACCCACAACGGCTCGGGGCACATCCTCCACGACCTGTTCTGGCAGTCGATGAGCCCCGAGGGCGGCGACGAGCCGTCCGGCGCGCTCGCCGACCGCATCGCCGAGGACTTCGGCTCCTACGAGGCCTGGAAGGGCGAGTTCGAGGCCGCCGCGGGCGCCGCCGGCGGCTGGGCCCTCCTCGTCTACGACTCCTACAGCAACCAGCTTCGGAACGTCGTCGTCGACAAGCACGACCAGGGCGCCCTCTGGGGCTCCCACCCCATCCTCGCGCTGGACGTGTGGGAGCACTCCTACTACTACGACTACGGCCCCGCTCGCGGCGACTTCGTCAGCGCGTTCTTCGACGTCGTCGACTGGGAGGAGCCTGCCGCGCGGTACGAGCAGGCAGTCGAACTGTTCGAGTAAACCAGCCGCGGCGAGCGACCGACGGCGACCTCCGTGTCGTCGTCGACGAGCGCGACGCCGTGGCTGTGTAACCCAGCCGCGGCGAGTGACCTGCCGCCGCCTCCGTGCGGCGATCACGAAGCTCGATGCCGTCGCTGTGGAAGCCACCTCGCCCGCTTCGGCTCCCCGCTGACGCAGCCCCTCCCGTCGACGGCGGCCTCGACGGTTGGTACCCCGCCGGCGTCTCAGAACGAGAGGTGGGAGGTCGAACTCGGCCCTTCGTCGTCGTCCAGCCCGCCGTCGTGGAGGTAGCTGTACCCGTCGTCGACGAGGAACACCTCGCCCTCTCTGACCTCGATATCCACAGGCCGCAGCGACGAGCCGGCGGCGGGGCCGTTGCCGCAGTCGCCCTCGCAGGTGTCGAACAGCGAGCCGTGCTTGGGGCAGATCAGCTCGCCGTCCCGGATCGCCGCCCCGCGGCCGGTGTCGAAGCGCTGGTCCTCGTGGGGGCAGTTGTTGAGCCAGGCCTCGACGCCCGGTTCGGCCTCGCAGGGGACGAGGATCGCCTCCCGCTCGTTGGTGAACGCGTCCTCGACGCTGAACAGGTAGGAGCCGCCCGCCGGGACCGCGTCCACGGCCGCGACGTGTGTCCCACGCATCGACGGCACGTCGACGCCGCCCGACAAAAGCGTAGCGCCGCGACGACGCCGTCGGGCAACGCTTTTAGCCGTGCCCACCCTGGGAGTGACAGATGCAACGGGAGTCGGTGCTGCGCGTCGATCTCACGCGGGGGGTCGCCAGCCGCGAGACCGTTCCCGAGCGCTGGCGCCGGCGCTACCTCGGGGGGAAGGGGCTCGGCGCACGCTACCTCTACGACGAGCTCCCCGCCGACGCCGACCCGCTCGGCCCCGAGAACCGCCTCTGTTTCGCGCTCGGGCCGCTCTCGGGCTACCTCCCTGGCGAGACGCGCTACGCCGCGGTCACAAAGTCGCCGCTGACCGGCGGCTTCCTCGACTCCTACGCGGGCGGCCAGTTCCCGCTCTCGCTCGCCGGCGCGCTGCCGAACTGTCTGGCCGTGATCGTGCAGGGCGCCGCCGACGAACCCACAACCCTCGTGGTCGAGGACGGCGAGGCCGACCTCGTGCCGGCGGAGAACTGGGGTGCCGACACCGTCGAGACCGCGGAGGCCTACCCCGACGCGAGCGTCGCCTGTATCGGCCCGGCGGGGGAGAACGAGGTGGCCTACGCCACCGTCGCCTCCGACGCCGGCGACCACCACGCCGGCCGCGGCGGCGTCGGCGCCGTCATGGGCGCGAAGCGGCTGAAAGCCGTCGTCGCCCGGGGCGACCGGCCCGAGATCCCGCCCGCCGTCGAGCGACTGCGCGAGCGCACCGACGCCGAGTACGCCGACCACGCGACCGGGCGCTGGCAGGCCGCCAGCGGCACCCTCGAGTCCGTTGAGTTCGCCGACGAGGTCGGCGCGCTCGCGACCGAGGGCTGGCAGGCCGGCCAGTTCGAGGGCAGCGAGGGTGTCGGCATCGACGCCGCCCGGGAGGCTGCCGTCGAGCGCGAGCGGCCGGACGACCGCGTCCCCGGGGGCTTCCGCGTCGACACCGAGGAGGGCGAGAGCGTCCCCCGCGGCGCGGCGCCGATCAGCCTCGGCGCGGGCCTCGGCATCGACGACTTCGACGCCGTCGCCGCGCTGGGCGCCGCCTGCGACCGCCTCGGCGTCGACGTGATCGAGTCCGGCAGCGCCGTCTCCTGGACCGTGCTGGCGGCGGAGGCCGGCATCGTCGACGAGGCCGTCGAGTTCGGTGACGAGGCAGCGGCCCGCGACCTCGTCGAGCGCATCGCCCGCCGCGATGATCCGCTGGCGGACGCGCTGGCCGACGGCGTCGCCGAGGCGGCCGCGTTCGTCGAACCCGACGCCGGGGCCGGCGAAGCGGCGCCCGACGCCGATCTCTCCGGCGAAGAGCTGGTCCCGACCGTGAAGGCGATGGCGCTGCCGGGGTACGACCCCCGCGGCGCCGAGGGGATGGCGCTGGCGTACGCCACCAGCGACCGCGGCGGCTGCCACCGGCGCGCCCGCCCGGTCGAGGAGGAGGTGTTCCACGAGCGAACGCGGGCCGAGACCGTCCGCGAGGTGGCGGAGGCCCAGACCGCCCGCTCGGTGCTCTGGAGCCTCGTCGCCGACGACTTCCTGGGCGACGTGCTGCGCGAGGATCTCGGCGCCGAGTGGCTCCGCGCGGTGGGTATCGACCACGACGCCGAGTCGCTGGCCCGGACGGGCGAGCGCATCTGGACGCTGATCCGGCTGTTCAACGCCCGCGAGGGGTTCGACAGCGCGGACGACGACCTGCCGGCCCGGCTCCGCCAGGCCCGCGCCGACGGCGCCGCAGTCGACCCGGAGGAGTTCGAGCGCACGCTCGCCGCCTACTACGAGTACCGCGGCTGGGGCCGCGACGGGCTCCCGACCCGCGAACTGGTCGCGGCGCTCGATCTCGACGGCGTCGTCGACGCCGAGACACCGGTGTCGGCCGACGCGCCCGCCGCGACCGCCGCCGACGCGACCGCTCCCGACGACACCCAGACAGAATGACCGACAGGATCGATCTCGACGACGTTGCACAGCCCGACGAGGAGGCCGAGGAGGACCGCCCCAACCCCGGCGACTGGCTCTGGCGCGGCGAGGGGTCGCCCGACGACGAGCCCGACGCCCCCGACCGCGGCGTCGACATCGGCGCCGACGACTTCGGCGACGCCGACGCCGCGACGCCGCGGATCCCCCGGGAGAACGACGACCGACCGGTCGGCGTCCCCGTCGAGGGCGGCGGCGCCGGAGGGTCGGCGGCGGGCTCGGGGAGTAGCCCGACCGGCGGCGTCCCCCCGAGCGACGGCGAGGGCGCTAGCGACGCGTCCGAACCCACGAGCGACGATCCGGCGAACACCGGCGATACGCCGAGCCGCGCGTGGGGCGAGGCCGCGCGGGAGCAGGGCGAGTCCGCGGGGGCGAACGACCCCGGCGGCGCCCAGCCCGGGACGCCGAGCGAGGGCGACGGGGCGACGCCGAGCGCGAGCCGGACCGCCGAGGGCCACTCCCGCGGCGAGGAGTGGGAGAACGCCCAGCCCGTGGAGCAGTCGGAGTCGACGCCCGGGGCGGCCTCCCACGGCTCCGCGCCGACCCGGACCGCGGACATGACGATGGCGTTCTCCTACCGCGCGATCCGCCGGTTCGAGAACGTCCACGCGGTGCTCGCCGACGCCGAGAACTGGACCGACTACCTCGGCATCGTCGGCGACGTGGACGCGACGGTGATCAACAAGTACCAGCGCGACAACGTGCTGGATCTCGACTTCTTCAACGGCTCCGGCACCGGCCCCGCCGAGCGGCTCGCGGCCGTGGGTCCGAACTCGATGTTCCACGCCGAGCGCATGGTGCTCGTCGGCGTCGACGAGCGCGAGCAGGCGTGGGCCGAGGAGGCCGACTGGGAGTTCATGCCGCTCGACACCGCGGCCGCGGAGGCCGACTGGGAGCTCGCCGACGACTGATCGCCCGCCGACCCTGGGGTTTTTGACTCGACGGCTCAATGTGTGGCCCATGAGTCTGACAGACGCGTTCCAGCGGTCCCGAATCCTGACGGTGGCGCTGCTGGCCGCGATCGCGTGGTTGGTGTTCTCCACCGCCCGCGTCCTGGGCCAGTTCGAGTTCTGGTCGCCCGAGCCGGTCGGCATGACCCCCGCCGCGGGCGTCGTCGGCCTGCTCGTGATGGCGGCGACGATCCTGTTCGCCGCCGTGGTGCTGGGCGCCTTCGAGAGCGACGAGCCCGCCCCCGAGGCGTGGCCGCCCGAGGACGCCGCCGAATAATGCAGTACGTCTGCACCGAGTGTGACTCGATGGCTCGGTTCGGCGCCGAGACCGGGCCGGTCGACACCGAGTGTCCGGTCTGCGAGCAGGTGACCCGCTGGGAGCCCGCCTTCGAGGGCGAGGCACAGGGGGTGTCGTTCTGATGGCGCTCTCGGTGACCATCGGCGACCGACTCGCCGACGCCGCCGGGGAGTGGGCCGACCAGCGTATGCTCGACGACGACGACGCGCTGGAGCAGAAGCTCGAACAGGCGCTGCTCGAGGTCGAACACCTCGCCTCGGGCACGACGGAGATCGAGTTCGAGCTCGACGGGCGGACGCTCCACTACGCGCCGAGCGACGAGCTGGCAGAGCTGCTCGACGAACAGGCCGAGCGCGTCGACGCCGAGCCGTCGGCGGTGCTCGAACTCCACCTCGAGCTGTTCGCTCGCACGTTCCTCCCGGAGGACACGGTCCAGCCGGGGGCCGGCCCCGGCGCGCCGGCCGAGGACTGGTGAGGGAAAACGACTAAGCCCCGTCGGGCCAAGGCTTTCTCCATGGCTCACAAGGACAGTGGCTGGCGTCCGGACGGCGCGATGGACGCGTTCGGCGACTACGAGGTCTGGGAGTACAACCTCGGCCCCCACGAGATCAACGAGGGCGAGGTCGACGGCGAGATCGACTTCGGCGAGTACCAGGACGAGGAGGGCGAGTTCGCCACCTCCGTCGACGACCTCGACGACGAGTAACGCCGTCGCTTCTTCCTGCGGTTCTTCGAACGAGTAGCGGTCGCTGGCCGTCGTCGACGCCAATACGGAACCGGAGAACGCGCTACAGCAGCTGCGCGACGATCTCGTCCTCGAACGACGCCGTCCCGGCGGCGATCTGTGCGCCGGCGACGAACAGCGGCTCGTCGGTCTGGTCGATCAGGTGGTCGGTGAACTCCTCGAGCCACGTCAGCAGGTGTTCGTCGAGGAACACGCGCTCGAAGCCGACCGTCTCGTCCTGGCCGGCGCGCTGGCGGTCGATCAGGTTCCGCAGGAACGCGAACTCGACGGCGATGTGGTCGTTCTCCTCGCCGTACTCCTCGGGCGGGTTCCAGCCCGCGGCGCCGTAGCTCGCCTCCACGTCGGCCAGCCCCTCGCCGATGAACTCGGTGTCCTCGCGGTAGTACGTCTCGTGGGGCAGCACCTCCGGGCGCGGGCCGACCATCAGGGCGGTGTACTCCCGGGCCAGCTCGTCGACGACCTCCGCCACGTCGCGGCCCTGGTTGGCCTCGACGAACTCCTCGAGCGCGTCGAAGCCGGCGTCGAGGTGGTCGTTCACCTCGTCGCCGGGCGTCTCGATCTCGCCGGCGAGCAGCCGTTCCACGAACGCCTCGTCGGGCGTGTCGTGGAACACTTCGATCACGAAGTCGACCAGTTCGATGCGTGCGTCGTAAACGGCGTTATCGTCCATTGTTGTCCCCTTGGAAAACGACCTGCGCGCGGCAGTTGTCGCAGTACTCGAAGATGCTGTGCTCGGTGTCGCCGGCGACGCCCTCGACGAGGTCGCCCACCTCGTCGCGGACCGACTCCATCGACCCGCGGCTGGTGAACGGCGTTCCGCAGCGCACGCACTCGAGCATCTCGCCCTCGAACACGGGCTCCCACTCCTCGCCGTCGCGGTTCTCCGGC
Source organism: Halolamina rubra (assembly GCF_000739555.1). Lineage (GTDB taxonomy): Archaea > Halobacteriota > Halobacteria > Halobacteriales > Haloferacaceae > Halolamina > Halolamina rubra. The sequence goes on along the minus strand of NZ_BBJN01000039.1, from coordinate 120,718 downwards.
AGCCGAGAGCGCTCCAGCCCCGGCTCGATCGTGATGGCGCCCTCCGGGCAGCCGCTCTCACAGAGGCCGCAGTTCACGCAGTCGGCGTGGTTGAACTGGAGCTCGCCGTCGTTCGTCCGCTGGATCGCGTCGGTCGGACAGAGCGTCGTACACGTCGGCGTCAGGTTGCAGTCGTCGGACACCTCCATCCGGCCGAACGTGTCCAGCCCGCGGATCACGTCGCGGTCCGGGTCGGTCTCGTCGACGATCCGGCGAACCGACTCGAGCGCCCAGTCGTGCGTCGTGAACGGCTCGCGGGGCGAGTCCGGGCGACCGGTGCCGGTCGCCTCGTGCTCGCCGGTCGGGAGCGGCGAGGCGTCGAGCCCCGCGACGAACGCGTCGAGCTCCTCGGCGAACCCGGCGGGGTCGTCGCCCTCGGGCGCGAAGAAGGCGGTCCGTGCGCCGAGCCCGAGATCGCCGGTCGCGACGTTCATCCGGTCGACCAGTTCGGCCTTCGGGTCCGGGCCGGAGTGGAGACAGGCGTCGCCGCAGCCGACGATCGCGACGCCGTCGGCGCCGGCCGCGAGCGCGTGGAGCACGTTGGCCTCGCCGACCGTGTCCGTACAGTTCACGCGGACGGGGAGGATCGGCTGGTAGCCGGCGTCCTCGCCGCGGCCGGCCCGGCGCCCGTAGCTCTCCAGGGCGTCGGCGGCCTGCTCGGAGCAGACGAACGCGACGACCGGCGACTCGATGCCGGCGTCGCCGCCGAAGAACTGGCTGATCCGGCCGCCCTCGTCGATGTCCAGCAGCGACTCCACCTCGCGGGCCAGTCGCTCGTTCGTCGGTTCGCGGAGTTGGACGGCGCCCGTCGGACAGGCGGAGGTGCAGGCGCCGCAGTCCATGCACGCGGTCTCGTCGAACGCGACCTCGTCGACCGCGGGCCGGGAGACCGCCTCGTGGGGGCAGGCGTCCGTACAGCGCGTACAGCCCTCGACGCCCGAGTCGCCCGAGGCACAGATCTCCATCTCGATGTCGAGATGCTGGGGCTTGGAGATCCCGCCGAGCTGGCTCTCGACGGCCGCGGCGACGCCGCCGTCGAAGTGGCTGAAGTAGCCGAGCTGGCCGCCGCGGCTCTTCGTCGGGCCGCCGGGGTACACCACTTGATCGGCGGCGATCGTGCGCTCGACGCCGTCGGGTTCGATGGCGTCGACCGGACAGCAGTCGAGGTAGTCGCCGTCCGGCGCCTCGGGAGCGATGTCGACGGGGTAGCTGGTGACGCCCTCGTCGGGCCCCTGCTTCACACACTCCATACAGCCGATACAGTCCTCGGTGACGCGGGCCTCGAGCGCCAGCTCGAACTCGCCGAACGAGCCGGACACCTCACGCACGCGACCGCGCTCGACGGTCACGTCGTCGAGGTCGTGTTCCGGGTCGGCGAAGTCGCGGCCGTTCGGGACCAGCGTCACGTCGGCGCGGCCGGCGAGCGACGACGCCGCGGCGGCGTCGCCGACGACGACGACGTGGTCGCCGGCCTCCTTCGACACCGTCCGGGAGGGCGACTCCTCGCGCAGGCCGGCGACGGTGGCGTCGATGGTGCGGGCGGTCTTCTCGGTGGCGGCGGGCGTGTCGTGTACCCAGCCCGAGCCCTCGCGGTGGTCGACGAACGCCGTCGCGTCGGGGTGGAGCCCCTGGGCCTCGGCCATCTCGCGGATCCGCCGCTGACAGCCGGCGTCGGGGGCGGTCGCCACCACGTGGTCGAGGTCGTACTCGTCGACGACGGCGGCGGCCTTCTCGAGGCCGTCGCCACAGAGGTGGCTCGCGCTGGCGACCACCTCCACGTCGTCGTCGCCGACGCCCTCCCTGACGCCCTCGGCGTCGATGGCGTCGGGGGCGCCGCAGTCGCAGACGAACGCGCCTACCTTCATCGTCCGAGCGGTAACCCACCGGCCGCATTAGGGCTTGCGACACGGGCAGTAATTCTTTTGGGTGCCCGAAACCAACTTGATAGTTCGTGATATACGTTTCGTGACAGCGGTTCATCTATCTGATGTGGGTGAAACCAGTTTCACACGGGAGGTGAAAAACCGTTTAGGAACGGCTAAAACCGACATACACGGGTGCGATGGATTGAAGGTGGGTCCGTTCATGTATCCGCTAATTCGTGCCAGCTAGTGTCAGTTGGTGCGACAGGATACAACAATGAGCTCAGAACCAGTCTCCCTCGACCTGGACCGCAGGTCGTTCCTGAAAGCCAGCGCACTCGCGGGTGCGGTGGCGCTCGGGGGCGGCGGCGCGGGACAGGCGCTCGCACAAAGTGACGGGGAGGTCGACGGAGCCGACGAAGAGGGCGAACTCACGAAGACGGTCTGTAACTTCTGTGCCGTCGGCTGTGGGTTCCGGGGCGAACGACAGGGCAACGCCTTCGTCGGGCAGGAGCCCTGGCACGAGAACCCGATCAACAACGGGTCGCTCTGCTCGAAGGGGGCCGCGATCTACGGCAGCGAACACTCCGAACGCCGGCTCAAGCATCCGCTGATCAAGGAGGGCGACACCTCCTGGCGGAAGGCCGGCTGGAGCGAGGCCCTCGAGAAGGTGGGGAGCGAACTCAACCAGATCCGGGAGGAGCACGGCCCGGACTCCGTGATGTGGATGGGGTCGGCCCACTTCTCCAACGAGGAGTCCTACGCGTTCCGGAAGCTCTCGAGCCTGTTCGGGACCAACAACTGCGACCACCAGGCGCGGATCTGTCACTCCACCACCGTCTCCGGCCTCGCGAACACGTGGGGTTACGGGGCGATGACGAACACGATCAACGACTACCGCAACTTCGACCTCAACCTCATCATCGGCCAGAACCCGGCCGAGGCCCACCCGATCGCGATGCAGCACATCCTCGAGGGCCAGAAGCGCGGCGGCGAGATCGCCGTCGTCGACCCGCGGTTCACCAAGACCGCGGCGAAGGGTGACTACTACTACCGGATGCGGCCCGGCACCGACGTGGCCCTGATGATGGGGCTGATGAAGTATCTCCGGGACGAGCAGAACCTCGACCGGGAGATGCTCGAGGAGCGGGTGATGGGCTGGCCCGACGTGGAGGTCGAGCTCGACCAGTACGACCTCGAGACCGTCGAGGACATCACCTGGATCAGCCAGGAGCAGATCCGCGAGCTCGGCGACCTGATCGCCGAGAACGCGCCGAAGGTCCAGATCGAGTGGGCGATGGGCGGGACCCAGCACAACAACGGGACCCAGAACATCCGCTCCTACGCGCTCACCTCGCTTGCCTCCGGGAGCGCCGCCCAGTCCGGCGGCGGCCTGCAGGTCATGCGTGGCCACGCGAACGTGCAGGGGGCGACCGACCTCGCGGTCGCGAGCCACATCCTGCCCGGCTACTACTCGGTCGGCTCGCCCGGCTCCTGGCAGTACTGGGCGGACGTCTGGTCGAAGAGCCCCTACACGAGCGGCGAGATCGGCTTCGAGGAGCTCTACGACGAGTACGACCTGATGCCGGAGGACCGGTATCTGGAGCAGTCCGACTCCGACGAGATCGACGACTCGTTCCCGAGCGAGCGCTCGATGATGTTCCAGAAGGGGATGACCGTCGCGCGGTGGTTCGACGGCGGGCTCCCCCAGGAGGAACGGCTCAACGAGACGCCGCTGTACCAGCCCGACGAGCTGAAAGCCGTCATCATCTGGGGGCACTCGCTGAACTCCATCTCGGAGATGCAGAAGATGAAGGACGCGATGGACCGGATGGATCTGGTCGTCGTCGTCGACGTGTTCCCCTCGGTGGCGTCGGTGCTCTCGGACCAGGACAACGTCGTGATCCTCTCGGCGGCCTCCCAGTACGAGCACCACCGCTCGCTCACCAACTCCCACCGCTCGGTGCAGTGGTCCGAGCCGGTGCGGCCGCCGTCGCACAACACAAAGCCGGACCTCGAGATCATGCAGGAGCTCGCGGCCCGCTTCGGCTTCGGCGACCACTTCGACTGGGGGTCGGGCTCCGGCCTCTACAACGGGAAGAGCACCTACGAGGAGGTGCTCCGGGAGGTCAACCTCGGCGTCCGGACGATCGGCTACCAGCAGGATCCCCAGCGCCTGCAGGAGCAGCAGGAGTACGACTACGCGTTCTCCACGGACAACCTCCGGTGTGAGGAGGAGGGACTGCCGGTCTCCGGCGAGTTCTGGCAGCTCCCGTGGCCCTGCTGGGGCGAGGGCCACCCCGGGACGCCGATCATCTGGAACGACGACCTCGACCCGCGCAACGGCGGGCAGGACTTCCGCGCTCGGTGGGGCGTGCAGGCGCCGACGCCCGAGGAGTGGGCGGAGATGGACACCGACAAGGAGTACCCGATGCAGGAGACGTACGATCAGGAGGGCGAGGAGGGCCTGAACCTCCTGCGTGACCCGTACACGCCCGACTGGGAGTCCGACTTCGACCAGGAGGTCCAGGGCGTCCCGCAGTACCCCGGCTTCGCGACGACGCTGCCGGAGGACTACAGCAACCCGGACCAGCTCTCGCTCCCCTACGCCTACGCGCTCGACCCCGACCAGTCCGTGTACGACACGGCGGTCGCGATGAACGAGCGCTACGGCGCCGACTTCGACGAGGAGTTCTACGCCCAGTACGACTACGCCCAGCCCGACGCGCCGACCGGGCGTGGCCGCGCACGGGGCGTGGTCTGGGGGTTCATGGACACCGTGCCGGTTCACCGCGAACCGGTCGAGAGTCCGCGCCCCGACCTGGTGGAGGAGTGGCCCGCGAACGGCCAGCAGAAGAACTTCTACCGGCTCGACCAGAACAACGCAACCGTCCAGGAGCGGGCGACCGCCGCGGCGAACGACCCCGGCGACGAGTCGGCGTTCAGCACGGTGATGACCACGGGCCGACAGGTCGAGCACCAGGGCGGTGGGGCGGAGTCCCGCTCCAACGAGTACCTGGCCGACCTCCAGCCGCACATGTACGTGGAGATCCACCCGAACATGGCGGAGGAGATGGGGATCGACGGCGGCGACCTCGTAGTCGTCTCCACCACCGACCGCGGCTCGGTGCTGGTCAAGGCTCGCGTCACCCCGCGTCCCGGCCACGGGCCGGAGGAGGAGGAGATCTTCCTCCCGTTCCACTGGGGCGGCATCGCGAAGGGTGAGGACCTGCTCGAGAAGTACCCCGACGGCAACGAGCCGTTCGCCATCGGCGACTCGGTGAACTTCATCACCTCGCGCGGGTACGACGTGGAGACCCAGATGCAGGAGACCAAGGCGGCGCTGGCGAAGGTTCGGCCGGCCACCCAGGAGCTCGTCGACGAGCTCAACATGGACGTGGACCTCGAGACGTTCACGTTCCCGCAGGACGAGGACGGGTTCGGCATGCAGAAGGACTTCGACACCCGCGACAACACGACGGTTCAGTAAGATGTCTACCAACGAATCAAACACGGAAGTACTCGGCCAAGGGGTGATGAGCACCGGCGAGGATACGCGCATCTTCCCCGACGTGGCCGCGTGTATCGACTGTGGCGGCTGTGTAGTCGCCTGTAACCGAACGTGGGACGTGCCCCGCGACGAACAGCGCATCAGCATCTCGACGATGCTCGAGGGCGAGGAGGGGCCGGAGGGGCTCAACGCGAACCCCTCCGAGGCGATGGCCCAGGGGCAGGAGCCCGGCGAGACCAGCGTGCCGATGCAGTGTTACCACTGCGAGAACGCGCCCTGTGTGTCGGTCTGTCCGGTCGACGCCCTCGTGAAGAAGGACGACGGGTTCGTCGACGTGCGCGACGACGTCTGTATCGGCTGCCAGTACTGCCTCTCGGCCTGCCCGTTCGGCGCCCCGCAGTTCCCGGGCGCGAACGACGGCTCGGCGGAGATCTTCGGCACCGGCGGCACGATGGACAAGTGTACGATGTGTCAGGACCGACAGGACGTCGGCAAGGGGCCGGCGTGTGCCGAGGAGTGTGCGACCGACGCCATCCTCGTCGGCACCTCCGACCAGATCGCTGACGAGCTCGACAAACGAGACTCCGGGACGTTCTTCAACGACGACGCGATGGAGATCGTCTTCGGTGCCGACGACGCGGAGGCGTTCGGCGTATGAGCAACTCTACCGCGGAGAACGGCGCCAGCAGCTACTCGGGGACCATCGTCGCGGTCAACGCCGTGATCGCGGTGGCGGTCTCGCTGGGCGCTGTCTGGGTCGTCAACGGGTTCAACGTGTTCTACGAGCGGCTGGACCGCGTCTCGCCGACCGTCGAGGGCGGCGGGATCGGGGCGGCGTTCGCGGAGGGTAACGAGATCGGCTGGCTCGTGTTCATGGTCGAAGCGATCCACGCCATCGACGTGCTGATGGGGCTGTTCATCCTGGTGATGGTGTTCGTCCACTGGGGCGCGTTCCGCCGCCTCGCGAGTCGGATGCGCCAGCCCGGCGAGTCCCGCGCGATGCCCGACGGGGGCGCGTCGACGCCCGACGATTCCGGGGCCGAAAACGGAGGTGAGCGTCGATGACGAACCTCGACCACGGGAAGTTCACGCGCATGACGACGGTGTTCCACTCGCTGCTCGCCATGGACGTGTTCTTCCTGTTCTTCACGGGGTACGCCATCATGTTCAACGACGAGCTCTGGTGGATGCTCACCCTGATGGGCGGCTCCGGCTCCGTCGCCGCGCTCCACCGCGTGTTCGGCGTCGGCCTGCTGGCGCTGATCACGTTCTGGGCGCTGATGATGGTTACCACGGACACCGGGCGCTCGAACTTCAGCGAGGTCATGCCGTCGCCCGGCGACATGAAGGCGTTCGTGCAGGACATCCAGTTCGTGCTGGGCAACGCCGACGAGCGTCACCCCAACGCGCGCCAGTTCGCGGGCGGCACCGCCGACGAGATCCCGCTGCTGAGCTACGTCGGCAAGGGCGTGATCTTCATCTTCGCCGCGGAGCTGACGCTGCTGTCGATCTCCGGGCTGCTCATCTGGAGCAAGACCGGCCTGATGCAGTACTTCGCCACCCAGACGGCGGCGATGGCGTTCGTCGTCTTCCACGGGCTACTGGGCGTCGTGATGCTGATGGGGGTCATGTTCCACATCTTCGAGCACGGGTTCCACCCGGCGTTCTACCCGGTGGAGACGAAGGCGTTCATCCCGCGCTCGATGATCCCCGAGGAGCACAGCGACGACGACGACGAGGGCACCGGCATCGAGCGCCTCCAGCTCTCCCCGAGCTGGGCGAGCGCGTCGAACCTCGCCGGCGCGGCGACGGTGATCGGCATCGTCAGCGTGCTGACCGCAAGCATCTACGACACCGGCTACCCGGTGTCGACAGAGCTGCTGGTCGGCGGCGGGCCGTCGAACCTGCTGCTGACCGTCGGCGTCAACATCGGCGTGCTCGTGCTGTTCTTCGGCATGGTGCTGTCGGTGTACGGTAACCTCGTCCGCATCCGCTGGGAACAGCAGATGGCGGAGGAGGAGACCGACGGCGCCGAGGCCGAAGCCGCCGACTGAGGCGGTTCTTCCTCCCTTCCGTTCTCACGGTCGCCAGCGGCGCCGCTGGCTCGGGAACGCACTCGAAAGAAGATCGACGGGTTACGAGATCAGCTCGGCGCTCTCCGTCGAGAGCTCGACGGTCACGTCCTCGGTCGCGTGCTGCTGGATCTGGTCGATGTTGCGCGTGAGCACCTCGAGCACGTCCTCGGGCTCGGGGTACACCAGCATGTTGCCGTCGTCGTCCTCCATCACCAGCTGGGTGTCCGAGAGCTGGATCTGGCCGTCCTCGATCGACGCGACGATCGCCGGGAGCGCCTCGGAGCCGCCGGGCTCTCCCTCCTTCACCTTGGTGATGTAGAGGCTGTCCATCCCGATCAGGTCCTTGTACTCCCGGACCCGCTCGGCGGCGCTGACCATGTCGCGAGTCACCGCCGTCTTCTCGGGGTTCCCGTGTTCGCCCTCGTAGCAGTGTTTGCACACCCGCAGTTCCATCCGCATACCCCGGCGTGGGGGATGGGGGCGGATATAGCTGTTCACCTCGGCCGAACTGTCGCGGTCCGGGGAATTATGGTGGATGGGCTGTAAGCGGTGGTATGGCGAGTGAGTTAGTCAACATGGCCTACGCGTGGGCGGGCGTCGTCGTCGCCGTCGCCGGCGTGTTGGGCACGATGGCGCTGACGGACGGTCCGGAGGGGAACAACACGGCTTCAGGCGTGACGGCGATCGCCGTGGCGGTGTTCACGGTCGCCCTGGTCGCCTCGCTCACCCTGTAACCAGGGGGTCTTCTCTCGACCGATCGACCGTCGCCAGCGGCCGCGCCGGGACGCCCCCCGCGCCGATCCCTACTCCTGACAGTCCCAGCGCCGGTCCGCGAGCCGGTCAAGTCGGTCCCGCACCGCCGCCTCGCCCGCCTCGACGACCGTCGTCTCGCGGTGGGCGCCGACGGTCGTAACCGTCGCCGTCGCCGACACGCCCTCCTGGCGCTCCAGCAGCCAGGCGTACGTCGCCGCCTGCAGCTCGTACCGCTCCCGCAGCTCGGGCTCGGGCGGTCGGAGCCCGACCTTGAGTTCGTCGACGTGCCACTGGCCCGCATCGTCCACCGAGACCACGTCGGCCCGGCCGCCGACTTCGACGGCGAGCCCGGCGACCCTGGCGACGGCGTCGAGCGGCTCCTCGACGTAGCGCCGCGGGCTCGACACCAACCGGTCGTACACGTCCGTCTCGGCCAGCTGCGGGCAGAGCGTCCCCGAGACGTAGCGGCGCAACTGCTCGCGCTCCTCGGGCGCGACGCCGCGGGCGTGGGACTCGATCGCGCGGTCCAGCGCCCCCGGGAGCGGCCCCCCGCAGTCCTGCAGCGTCCCGGCGTCGATGCCCGCCGAGAGCGCGGCCGCGAACACGTCGTGTGCCACGTCGCCGACCACCTCCGGCCCCATGGTCTCGAAGGGGAGCGGGACGGTGACGCCGTCCTGCTCGGCGTGCAGCGCCTGGCCGCTGAGGTGGGCCAGCACGCCGTCATCCGGCGCCGCCGAGAGCTCGTACACCGTGCTCGGGTTGACGAACCTGGGCGTCCAGCCCCGCTCCGGGAGCGGCTCGGGCCGGTCGACGGTCGCCCCCTCGCGCGTCGAGTCGGCTGCGGACTCGGGGGTACCCCCCGCCGCGCGGTGGACGGCCACCGTCAACGGCTCGTGCTCGCCGGGCGTGTCGACGGTGTACTCCCCCGAGCGGTCGGCGTCGAACGCCAGCGCCTCACGCAGCGTGTCGACCCAGCGGTCCCGCGGCGTCGGCGCCGAGCGCCGCCCCGGCAGCGGGAGCACGAGGTGGTCCCGCGCCCGCGAGAGCGCGACGTACAGCAGGCGCCAGCGCTCGGCGCGCGCGGCCGCGACCGGCTCCCGAAGCGGCGGCGGGCCGGCGAGCCGCGGCTGATTGCCGTCGATCCACCGCTCGCTCGCCCACCGGAGGCCAGCCTCGCCGTCCCTTGGGGAGGCGCCGGCGTCGTAGGGGCCGCCCGAAAGCACCGTGCCGCCGAGGTCGGGGTAGGTGTCACCCGGGTCGAGTTTCGGCGGCGCGAGCGCGACGTGGCGGCCGTGGGCGACGAACTGGTCCAGGTAGGCGCCGTAGCGCCCCAGCCCCGTGCCGAGGTCGGCGACCGCCACCACGTCGTCCTCGTCGCCTTTCGCGCCGTGGATCGTGCGGAACGTCACGTCGGCCTCGGCGGCGGTCGGGAGCGCCGGGCCGCCCTTCGGGTTCCGCCGGGCGTGGTCCAGCCCGGCCGCGAGCTCCGCCAGCGAGAACGTCCGGTCGCCCTCCCAGTCGGCGACGACGCCGACGAGCCGGTCGAGCACGGCCTCGTCGGCGACGGCGGTCGCGCTCTGGTCCAGCGGGTCGGCCGCCAGCGAGAGCGTCTCGATCACGTCACGCACCACGTCCGCCCCCGGCGCGGCGAGGTGGTCGGCGCGCCGGCCCGCGAGCTCGGCGAGCCCCTCGACCACCGCGGCCTCGGCGCCCCGCATCGATCCGGCGTCGGCGACGGCGGCCATCGACCAGTCCGCGCGCATGAGCTTGTCGACGAGCCCCGTGACCGGCAGGTCGTCGTCGTTGACGAGGTCGAGGGTGGCGTCCTGTGTCGTCGGCGCGCGGAGCCAGTCGACGACCGCACAGACCGCGCCCACGAGCGGGTGGTCGAACAGCGCGCGGCTGGTGTCACGGACCGAGAGCCCGGCGTCGGCGAAGGCGTCGACGTACGTGTCCATGTGGGTCCGGCGGTGGAACAGCACCGTCACGCCCGGGTCGTCGCCGTCCTCGCGCTCGAAGCGCCCCGACGCCAGCCCCGTCGCGATGCAGTCGGCCAGCGCCTCGGCCTCGCCGAGCCCCTCCGCCGGATCGACCCACGTCGGCGACCCAGGCCGGCCGTGTTCCGGGAAGGCGGCGACGTGGACGCTCGGCTCGGGGGAGGGCTCCCGGACGGCCGAGAGCCGGTCGTACTCGCCGACGGCCCGCCCGTCGGCCGCGGCGTCGGCAGCGCCCCGGGTCGGGTCCGTGAACACCGGCTCGAACACCGTGTCGATCGCCGCCGCGATCGCCGGCCTCGGGCGGTACGTTCGGGTCGCGCTGCGTCGTTCGTGGGTGTCCCAGTCGACGCCGAAGTAGCGCCCCTCGCTCGCCGCGGCGTCGAACAGGCTCGGCTGGGCGTTGCGCCACGCGTAGATGCACTGTTCGCGGTCGCCGACCAGCAGGACGCGCGTGTCGGCGTCGACCAGCGGCGCCAGCGCGTCGTGCTGCGCCCGCGACACGTCCTGTGCCTCGTCGACGATCACCGTCGAGAGCCGGCCCGTCCAGCGCGCCCGCAGGCGCTCACGGAACGCGCTCTCGTAGCGGTCGTCCTCGAAGAACGTCGCGATCCAGTGGGCCACGTCGACGTGAGTGAGCACGCCCGCGGCGCGGCAGGCGTCGTCGTAGGCGTCGAGGTACGCCGGCAGCACCGTACAGAGCGCGTCGACGCTGTCGAGCCAGCGGTCGTGGAGGTCCTGATCTGCATCGACAACCGCGTCCGGGTCGCCCGAGGCGCTCTCGAGCGCTCGCTCGACCGCGCCACGCTCCTCGGCGCCGAAGAAGCGCTCCGCGTCGCGGAGCACCGCGGCCATCGACGCCGGCGGCCCGTCGGGGTACGCGCCCGAGACGACCGCCTCCAGTCGCTCCCGGAGCGCCGAAACCGAGAGCCGGCGCTCGCGACAGGCGCTGCGTGCGGCCGCCAGCAGCGCCGCCGTGTCGGCGTCGTACCGCCCGCCGGGGTAGCCGTCGTCGAGCGTCGCGAGCGCCCCGGCGAGCGACTCGTCGCTCCGGACCACCTCGAGCGCGTCGCCGTGCACCTGCGCGAGCGCGGCGCCGTCGCCGACTTCCGGCAGTTCCTCGAAGCCGACCTCGCCGGCCAGGGCCTCGAACACGGCGCCGAGCACGCTGTCGATCGTGCCGACGCGGTCGCTCCCGCGGAGCGCCGTCCCCAGTTCGGCCGCCGAGTCGGCGTCGAGATCAACCGGCGCCTCGGGATCGTCGGCGAACCCGCGGAGCGCCCGCTCGACGCCCGGGAGGATGCTCGCGGCGTCGTCCCGGGAGAACGACGTGAGACAGAGCGTCTCCGTCGGACTGTCGACGCCCGCCCGTGCTTTGCGCGCGAGGTCCTCGGCGGCGACGCTGTCGGCGGTGACCGACTTGCCGGCGCCGGGGCCGCAGTCGAGCACGAACAGCCCCGAGTCGGCGGCGAAGAAGGCGTCGCGGATCGCCGCCTGGGCGCCCTCGAGGCGGCGGTAGCCGTCCCCGCCGGTGTCCGCTCCGGCCGATCCCTTATCAGTCATCGCGCACCACCCCCGTCGGCGCCGAGGGCGTCCGGGAGCGTCCCCGTCGCCACCAGCGACTGCGCCGCCGAGGCGTCGACCTGCCGGGTCGGCACTTCAGCGAGCAGGGGCGAGCGCTCCCGCTCGGTCCCCTCGCGGTCCCGGTGGTAGCGCGTGCAGGCAAGCGTCTCGGTCGCGGCGCCGAAACCGCTCGCGAGGTGGTCGCGTTCGCGGGCGGCGGTCCACCGGCCGGGGACCGCCAGCCGACGAGCGGCGGCGCTGTCGCCCGCGACGACCGCCTGGCGGAGCGCCTCGGGGAACACGCTCTCCGGGCGGCGCGGCCAGACGCCGTCGACGAGCCCCACGGCGACGACGTGGGGCGCCTCGCGGAGCCACGCGTCCGTCGCGTCGATCACGTCGACGGCCGCCGCGTTGGCGTGCTCCCGGCGCCCGGGACGGGTGGTGACCACGCGCTCCGCGAGGTCGGCGATGGCCAGCCACGACCGCGGCACGTCGCCGGCGTCGAGCCACTCGCGGTACTTCGCCCGGGCGTCGGTGAGCAGCTCCTCGATCCGCGAGAGGGCGCGGGCGTACCGCGACGTCCGACCGAGGTCGGCGGCGTCGGACGCGAACACGGTCGGGAGCGTCACCGCGCGCCCGGCCGCGACCAGCGGCTCGAACGTCCGGTGGAGCGCGGCCGGCTCGGGGGTGTCGGGCTGCTCGCGGGCCCAGTCGAGGAACGACCGGAGTGGGTCCGCGCTCGCAGGGTCGAGCTCGCCGTCGTCGACCGCGGCGGCGAGTCGGTCGCCCCATTCCGGCAGGCTGGCCGCCTCGGGTTCGCTTTCACTGGTCGACGCCAGCGCCGCGCGCAGATCACCGACGGCGTCGGTGTCGAGCGGCCACGGAGTGGCGTCGGCGTCGTCGACCGCCGGTGGAACCCAGTGGAACTCCAGCGGCGCCAGTAGTTCGTCGAGGGTGAGCTCGTCACGTCCGAGCACCGCACAGACGGCCGCGAACTGCCGGTAGGGGATCGTCTGCTCGACCGGGAGCTGGGCCCAGACCGCGAGATTCACGCCGTGGCGGTCCACGGCGCGCTCCAGCGCCCGCTCGTACTCGGCGGCGTCGCGGGCGACGACCAGGACGTCGCTCGGCGACGCGCCGCCCCGGAGGTGGGCGGCGACGACGGCGGCCGCGAGGCGTGCCTCCTCCTCGGGGGTGTCGGCGACGAGCTCCGCGGCCGTGAGAACCTCCGGACGCGCCCGTCCGTCGTCGGCGTCGAGCGTCACTGGCTCCTCGAGGCGGTTCGGCAGCCGGTCGACGATCGCCGGGCCGGTGCCCGGGCGGAGCGAGAGCGTCACCTCGACCCCGGCGGCGGCCGCGGCGCCGAGCAGCTCCGTCAGCGGCGCGTCGACGACGCTCACGCCGGCGACCGCGAGGCGCTCGGCCGCGGGGAACGTCTCGCCCCAGAGCGCTGGCCGGTCGCGCAGGGCGTCCGCCGCCGCCGACAGCAGCGGCTCCCGGGAGTGGACCGCCCCGGCTCGGTCGATCAGCCCCCGCTCCAGCGCGCGGACGCCGGCGACGATGTCTTCGGTGTCCTGCCGGGCGACTGGGGGCAGGTCGTCGGCGACCGACGAGAGGGCGTCGAGTCGGCGCTCGTCCCAGCCCGTCAGCTCGGCGACGCGGCTGTGGGCAGCCGCGATCGTCTCGATGCGGGCGGTGAGGTCGCTGCCGATCGCCGCGCGGAGCCGCTCGTTGGCCGCCGTGTCCCTCTCGAGGAGGGCCTCGATGTGTTTCAGCCGGTCGATGCGGTCGATCGTCCCGCTCGGCGCCCCGGCCGCCTCGAGGAGTTCGGCGGCGATCGCGGTCGCGTCGGTGAGCCGGAGGCTGCTCCGCGGGCTGGCGCGCTCGGCCAACCGTCGCTTCAGGTTCCGGCGGTGGAGCCGTTCCGGCGTGACGACGAACTCGGTCGGTTCGGGGGCCCGGTCCGCCCGATCGAGCAGTTCGTCGGGGTCGCCGACGACCGCCCGAACGGCGCCCGGCGCGCTGGTGTCGGTCATGCGGGGGAGATACCGCGACGTGGTCCCCGACCGGTAAGAATCCGTGGGACGACCCGAACCCGCCGCGAGACTCTCGGCAACACTCGCCGCCATCATGCGGTGTATCGCTCGTCGGTGTGGGGCTGGGGCATGGAGATTACGGTACTGAGCACGGGCGGCACGATCGCCAGCACCGGTGGCGACGACGGGAAGACGCCGACGAAGGCGGGCGAGGAGCTCGTCGACGCCGTCCCGGGGCTCGACGAGTTGGCCTCGTTCACGGTCGAGCGGGTCGCGAGCGTCTCGGGGTTCGACGTGACCTGGGAGCGCGCGGCGGCGCTCCGGGACGCGGCCCAGCGCGCCGCCGACGCGACGGACGGGATCGTCGTCACCCACGGCACCGACACGATGGCCGAGTCGGCGTACCTGCTGGATCTGACGACCGATCTCGACGTGCCGGTCGCGTTCACCGGCGCCCAGCGCCCGTTCGATCAGGTCGGAACCGACGGCCCGCCCAACCTGCTCGCGGCGGTCCGGACGGTCGCCCACGACCGCGTCGGGTCGGGGACGTATCTCGTGTTCGACGACGAGGTCCACGCCGCACGCGACGTGGTGAAGAGCCACACCAGCGCGCTCTCGACGTTCCGTTCGCCCGAGCGGGGCCCGGTGGGCGAGTTCACGCCCGAGGGGCTTCGGCTGTTCCGGGACGCGCGAAGCTACTCGGCGGCGGCGCCGGCGGTCGACGGGGTCGACGCGGAGATCCCGGTGCTCACCTCCGGACTGGGGGCTTCCGGCGACGCGCTCCGCCGAGTCGTCGACCTCGAGGACGGCCCGGCCGTCGATGGCGTCGTCGTCGCTGGAACGGGGCTCGGCAACACGACGGGTGCGCTCTGTGAGGCGATCGGGGACGTTCGGGGGGCCGGCGTGCCGGTCGTGATCGCCTCGCGCTGCCACGGGGGCGCGACGGCGCCGCTGTACGGCGGCGACGGCGGCGGGACGACCCTCGACGACCTCGGGGTGCTGTGGGCGGGCGATCTCCCGGCGTGGAAAGCCCGGATCAAGCTCGCCGTCGCGCTGGCGGCCGGCGACGGCGGCGTCGACGCGGCGTTCTTCGAGCGAGGGCTCCGGGAGCCCGGGCGCTGAGAATCTGGCGGAGCGTCGGCAGCGGACGGCCGATCAGGCCTCGGGCGCGGCCTCGACGGTCGGTACCTCGACCGAGTCGAGCACGTCACCGATCACGCTCGCCTTCTCGACGCCGTCGACCTGGGCCTCGGGCGTGAGAACGAGTCGGTGTGCCAGCGCGGGGCCGGCGACGGCTTTCACGTCGTCGGGCGTCACGAACTCCCGAGCGTTCAGCGTCGCGTGGGCGCGGCTGATCTCGAACAGGCGCTGGGTGCCACGCGGCGAGACGCCGACCTCGACCCGGCGGTCCTCCCGGGTCGAGCGGGCCACGTCGGCGATGTACTCGAGCAGGTCCGGGTCGGCGTGGACCGTCTCGGGCACCCCCTGGAGCGTCTCGACCATCCCGTCGTCGAGCACGCGGTCGACGGAGGGAACCTGCTCGGTGCGGCCCGCGCGGCGACGGAGCAGTTCGATCTCGCCGTCGCGCTCGGGGTAGCCCATCGAGTCCTTCACCGCGAAGCGGTCGACCTGCGCCTCCGGGAGGGGGAACGTCCCCTCGCTCTCGACGGGGTTCTGGGTCGCGATGACGACGAACGGCTCCGGGAGCTCCCGGGTCTCGCCCTCGACGGTGACCTGCCCCTCGGCCATCGCCTCCAGCAGCGCGGCCTGGGTTTTCGGCGGCGCGCGGTTGATCTCGTCGGCCAGCACCACGTTGGCGAACACGGGACCGGGCTGGAACTCGAAGTCGCCCTCGTTCTCGTGGAACACGTTCGTCCCGGTGATGTCCGCCGGCAGGAGGTCCGGCGTGAACTGGATCCTGGAGAAGGAGAGCCCCAGCGCCGTCGAGACGCTCTGAGCGGTCAGCGTCTTCCCCGTCCCGGGAACGTCCTCGAGCAGCACGTGCCCCCGGGCGAGAACGCCCACCAGCACGGTTTCGAGGAACTCCCGTCGCACGATCACGGCGCCCTCGATGGCGTCGAGCACCGCCGCGCAGCGCTCGCCCGCCTCCGAGGCGGAGGGCGTGTCAGTCGTCATTCACTCGTAGGAGGCGCCCGGGGCCCAAAGTTCCTGCCCTCGCGGCGTCGGCGGCGTTCGGCGCCAGTACGAGGCCAACGGTCGACTCGCCGAGTTCTATCAATCGAAATCCGGTTTACGCCCCTCGCGGAAGGCGTCGACGCCCTCCTCGTGGGCGGGCGTGTCGTACGCCATCGACTGGAGTCCGGCCTCGCGCCGGAGCCCCTCGCGCCACGGCTGGCCGAGGCTGTCGTGGATCGCCTCCTTCGCGAGCCCGATGTTCGCCGTCGGTTTGTTCCGGAGCGTCTCGAGCAGTTCGTCGACGCGGGCGTCGAGTTCGTCGTCCGGCACGGTTTCGTTGACCAGCTCCATCGCCGCCGCCGCGTCGGCGTCGACGAGCTTCCCGGTGAACGCGAGCTCCTTCGTCTTCCGGAGGCCGATCAGCCGCGGGAGGATCGCGGTCGCGCCCATGTCGGGGACGAGGCCGACGTTGATGAAGGAGGCGCCGAAGCGGGCCGACTCGGCGGCGTAGGCGAAGTCCGAGAGCGCGACCAGCGACAGCCCGGCGCCGACGGCGTCGCCGTTCACCTTCGCGACGATCGGAACCGGCGCCGAGAGGGCGTTCTCGGCGGCGCGGCCGAACGTCTCACGGACGCGCTCGTACGCCTCCGCGGTCGTCCAGTCGCGTTGGGCCATCGAGTCGATGTCGCCGCCGGCGCAGAACGACTGCCCGTCGCCGGTGATGACGGCGGCGTCGTGGCGCTCGGGGTCGAGCTCCGCCAGATGGTCGGCCAGTTCGGCGGCGACCTCGGTGGTCATCGCGTTGCGAACGTCGGGGCGGTCGAACGTGATCCGGTAGACGGCGTCGTCGGTGACTCGCATGCCCGTACTCGCGGGGGGCGAGCCCTTAGTTCCCGTCGACGCCGAACAGCTGGGCGAACAGCGCGCCCTGCCCCCGGCGGAGCCGCTCGAGGAAGGCCGACTTGCTGATCCCGATCTCGTCGGCGACCTCGCCCGCGGTGACGCCGCGGGGGACGGTGAAGTAGCCCATCTCGGCGGCGGTGCGGAGCGCCTCGGACTGGGCGGGCGTGAGGTCCCAGCGCTCGGCGACCGTCGAGTCCTCCCCGGGGCCGAGCGCGTACACGCGTTCGAGTTCGACGCCGACGGTGTCGCCGGCGGTCTCCATCACGGCCTGCAGGATCTCCTGGCCGACGACGGCGCCGGTGAGCAGGGCGTCGCCGCGCTGGTAGCGCAGCGACTCGACGACGAAGCCGGCGCTGACGAGTTCGTGGACGACGCTGCGCTGGAGCGAGAGACACCGGTAGCTGTGGCGGTCGTCGGCGACCGCGCGGTAAAGATACCGGATCCGGTCGTCGGCGTCGAGCGCGTCGGTGAACGCCTCGTTCGGCGGCGAGCTGAACCGCAGCAGCACGTTCCCGTCGTCGCGCAGCAGCGGCGGCGCCACGTCGACGGTCGCGTCGGCGGCCCGGCTCGCGTCCGCGAGCGGGGAGTCGTCGCCCCTGATGCGGAACTCCGCCATCAGGCACTCGTCGATCATCGGCGAAAAGAGGCGCTACGTGTATTTAAAACCCGTCTATGGACTGCCGAACCGGTAAGGTCCGCCGTCGGCAAGGATCGATCATGAACATCGAGGAGGTCAAACAGCAGGCAGGGCCCCGTGAGTTCAGCCCGCGGGACGACCTGCCCCGCGAGTACCGCGAGGCCGCGACGCGGATGCTCGAGTTCCACGCGAACAGCGAGATCATGGGCGCGTACCTGGAGCGCCCGTTCATCCGGAAGGCACCGAGCCTCGAGCGGAAGATGGCGTTCAGCGCCAAAACCCAGGACGAGATCGGCCACGGGCAGATGCTGTACCGGGCCGCGGAGTCGCTGGGGATCAAGACCCGCGACGAGATGCTCGCGGATCTCGCCAACGGCGACGGGAAGTTCCTCAACTGCTTCCACTACCCGATGGAGCGCTACGTCGAGACGCCGATGATCGCCTTCTTCGTCGACGGCGCGGCGATGCGCCGGCAGGCGACGCTGAAGTCCTCGAGCTGGGAGCCGTACGCCCACGCGATGGACAAGATCTGCTTCGAGGAGGGGATGCACGTCAAACACGGCGAGTCGATCCTCCGGGAGCTGATGAGCGGCTCGAAGAAGGAACAGGAGATGACCCAGGAGGCGTTCGAGGAGTGGTGGCCCCGCATCCTGCAGTTCTTCGGGCCGACCGACGACCAGAGCACCCACCACGACTTCGCCGAGCAGGTGGGGCTGAAGACGAAATCCAACGACGAGCTCCGCAACGCGTTCCTCAACACGTACATGCCCAAAGCCGAGAAGTACGGGCTGGAGATCCCCGACGAGCCGCGCATCCGGGACAACGGCGACGGCACCTACGAGGTCGTCGAGGACGATCTCGACTGGGAGGAGTTCTTCACCGTCTCCAAGAACGAGTACGAAGGGAGCAAGCAACAGATCGACAGTCGCGCCCGGGCCCAGGAGGCTGTCCAGTGGGTGCGCGACATGCTCGACGGGCAGGCGACCACCGGCGACGGCCCGACGCCGCAGGCGGCCGACTGACCATGATCTGGGAAGTGTTCCGCCAGTCGACGCCCGACGGCGCCCACGAGCACTGCGGCAACGTCCACGCGCCGGACCGGGAGATGGCCAAGCAGTTCTCCGTGATCCAGCACGGGCGTCGCAAGCCGACGCGCTCGCTGTGGGTCGCCCCGCAGGAGAAAGTCAGCGGCGTGTACGGCGACGAGGACGCCGGCCCCGTCGACGGCGAGACCGACTGGGAGGTGTTCAGACAGGCGAAAGCGGGCGGCTACCACGAGCACTGCGGCGAGGTGTCCGCCGACGGCGTCGACGCCGCGAAGGCGGCGGCCGACGAGGCGTTCGGCGACGACGACCCCAACAGCATCTGGGTGGTCCAGTCGCGCTACGTCGGCGAGATCACCGAGGAAGACGTGACGTTCGGGGGCACGACGAACAAGGCGTACCGGTTCGCCCAGACGTACAACGTCGACCCGGCAGCCGAGGAGGTGGCGGCCTCCGAGAGCGAGCAGATCGAGGCCGAGCGCCGGCGGGGTGAGAGCTGATGGCGGCGACCGACGCCGACCTCGGCGCCCCCGACGAACTGACCGAGCGGGAGCGCGACGCCGTCGAGGCCCAGCTGTTCCGGCTCGCCGACGACGAGTACATCCAGGCCGAGCGCTACACGTTCTGGCAGGTGCGGGCGCCGACGCTCGAGTCCGACCTCGCGGTCGCGAACAACGCCCAGGACGAGCTCGGCCACGCCCGGCTCTGGTACGACGCGATCCAGCAGTTCGGCTACTCCGAGGAGTCGCTGCTCTGGGAGAGCGAACCGGACGACTTCCAGCACAGCACCCTCGTCGAACTCCCGTTCTCGGAGGGCGACTGGGGCGACGCGATCCTCCGGGGCTACCTCTACGACGTGGCCGAGGAGATCCGGCTCGCGGCGCTGGAGGAGTCGACGTACCGGGAGATCCGCGAGCGAACGAGCCGCATCCAGGGCGAGGAGGACTACCACGTCGAGCACGCCGAGAACTGGCTCCGCCGCATGGCCGACGACGAGGAGGCCAGCCGGCGCGTGCAGGCCGCGCTCGATCGGCTCTACCCCTACGCGCTGACGCTGTTCGAGCCAGTCGGAGATATCGAAGAGGATATCGTCGACCTCGGCATCCGCGACGCCACGCTCGAGGAGATGCGCGAGGAGTGGGAGGAGCGCATCACGGCGTTCCTCATGGACCTCGGCTTCGAGGTGCCCGACGACGCCGAGCCGGCGACGCCGACGGGCCGGGACAACGAACACACCCAGCACTGGCACGACCTGCACGAGGAGATGGTCTCCTCGTACCGCAACCTCGGTCGCCACGAAGCGACCAAACTGATGGACGATGAGTAGCGAGCCCGACGGCCCCGAGGAGTTCGACCGCCCCCGAGCCGACCCGGAGGCCACGCCGTGTGGCTACACCGAGTACGACACGAAGGAGCGGACGACCGAGGAGGTGCCCGCAACCGGCGAGGGCGCCGAGGGGCTCGAACGCGAGGTCTGGGCCGCGCTGTACGAGGTCGAGGACCCGGAGATGCCCGTCAGCGTCGTCGACCTCGGGCTGATCTACGGGCTCGAACTCGACGACGGCGAAGCCACCATCGACATGACCCTGACCTACAGCGGCTGTCCGGCCCGGGAGATCATCCTCGAGGAGGTCGAGGAAGCCGCCGAGAGCGTCGACGGCGTCGACGACGCCGAGGTGCGCCTCGTCTGGGCGCCGGACTGGTCGCTCGACCTCGTCACCGAACAGGGGAAGGAAGCGCTCCGGGAGTTCGGCATCAGCGTGGAGCGATGAGCGACGACGCCGCCGGACCCACCCCCGGCTCGGGCGAGCAGGACCCCAGCGTCACGACCAGCGGCGAGACCACGGGCGCGGAGTGCCCCTACTGCGGTTCGGAGAACACCGAGCGCGAGCACCCCCGCGGGCCGTCGCGCTGCCAGTCGATCCACTACTGCAACGACTGCCTGCAGCAGTTCAAGAAGTTCGAGTAGTCGATACGGCCCGAGTGGCGGCTCGCGGCCTACTCCGCGTCCTCGTCGGCGGCTTTCCGCTTGATGAGGAACTTCATGTCGCCCTCCAGAACCACGGTGTCGTCCTGGTTCTCCATCACGCAGTCGAGCACGACCAGCCCGGCGTCCTCGCGGCTGAGCTCCTTCTTCTCCGAGACTTCCATCTCCAGCTGGAGCGTGTCGCCGATGGTGACGGGGTTCGGGAGGTCCATGTAGTTCATCCCGAGGAAGGCGACGGCGGTGCGCTCGACGATCCCCGTCCGGTAGACGAACCCGGTGGCCTGCACGAACGTCATCGGCCCGTGGGCGATGCGCTCGCCGAACTCCTGCTCCTCGGCGTACTCCGCGTTAGTGTGGAGTTCGGTCCAGTCGCCGCTGAGCGCGGAGTGCATCACGAAGTCCGACTCGGTGACGGTCCGCCCGACGCTGATGAACTCCTCGCCGACCTCGAAGTCCTCGAAGTAGTGCGGTTCGTAGCTGTAAGCCATACCCCCCGGGTTCGCCCAGTTCCCGTATATAGCTCCCGGACAGCGGCGCCCCAGTCGGGGTTGCCACCGTGGGCGTCGACGCCCCCCACGACCAGCAGTCCTTTGGCCTCACTCGCGGAACGGGTCGGCATGACCGAGGTTCCCGAGGAGACACGCGAGCAGGTGGCGTCGGACCCGTTCTGTGCGACACTCGGCATCGAGGTCGTCGACCTCTCTCCGGGCCGGGCTGTGGCTGAAATCACCGTCACCGAGGAGCTGCTGAACTTCCACGGCACGCCCCACGGCGGTGCGATCTACTCGCTGGCCGACGCCGCCTTCGCCGCGGCGTCGAACTCGCGGGGCGAGACGGCGCTCGCGCTGGAGACCAACATCTCCTACCTCGACGCCGTCGACGTCGGCGAGACGCTGACCGCGACGGCCGAGGAGACCCACCTCGCCGGCAGCACCGCCGAGTACGAGGTCGAGGTCGTCGACGAGAACGGGGACCGCGTCGCGACGTTCCGCGGCCGAGTGTACCGCCCCGAGTAGGTGGGACGCGCGGTCGGCGGCGTCGACGCCTATCGGTGGTCGTACACGCGCTGGACCTTCCCGACCTCGCTGCGGGCGATGCCGCCGGCCTCGACGAGCGTCAGTTCGTCCGGGGTGAAGCTGAGCACGTTCTCCAGCCGCTCGAGGATCTCCTCGCGCAGCTCCGCGTGGCCCCTGTCGGTGTCCTCGGCGCGCTCGACGGTGAGCTCCAGCACGTCGAGGTTCTCCTCGCGGTCGAGGTCGATGCGGTAGTGCGGGGCGACGCCGTCGACGTCCAGCACCGCGTGCTCGATCTCGCTGGGGTAGAGGTTCACCCCGCGGACGATCAGCAGGTCGTCGGCCCGGCCGGTGACGTTGTCCATCCGCACCATCGTCCGCCCGCACTCGCACTCCTCGTAGTCGAGCGTCGTCAGGTCACCCGTCCGGTAGCGCAGCACCGGCAGCGCCTCCTTCGAGAGCGTCGTGAGCACGAGTTCGCCCTCCTCCCCCTCCTCGACTGGCTCGCCCGTTCGCGGGTCGACGACCTCGGGGAGGAAATGGTCCTCCCAGATATGCAGGCCGTCCTGGGCCTCGTGACACTCGTTGGAGACGCCGGGGCCGATGATCTCCGAGAGCCCGTAGATGTCGATCCCGGTCACGTCGAGTCGCTCCTCGATCTCCTCGCGCATGGGGTCGGTGCAGGGCTCGGCGCCGAACACGACCGTCGAGATGGGGAGCTCGCGGGGGTCGTGGCCCATCTCCTCGGCGGTCTCGGCGAGATACAGCGCGTAGGAGGGCGTGCAGGTGAACACGTCGCTCTCCAGGTCGACCATCAGCTCGATCTGGCGCTGGGTCTGCCCGCCGCCGATGGGGATTACCGTCGCGCCGAGCTCCTCGACGCCGTAGTGAGGCCGAGCCCGCCCGTGAACAGGCCGTAGCCGTAGGCGTTCTGGACGGTGTCGCCGGCCTCGGTGCCGGCCGCCGCGAGCGAGCGGGCGACGACCTCGCTCCACACGTCGACGTCGGCGTCGGTGTAGCCGACGATCTTGGGCTTGCCCGTCGTCCCCGAGGAGGCGTGGATCCGCGTCAGTTCGTCGTCGTCGACGGCGAACAGCCCGTCGGGGTACTCGTCCCGGAAGTCCTCCTTCGTCGTCGTGGGGAGCTTCCGCACGTCGTCGACGCTCTCGATCTCCCCCGGCTCGATCCCGGCCTCGTCGAGCTTCTCGCGGTAGAACGGCACGTTCTCGCAGGCGCGTTCGACCGTCTCGCGCAGCCGTTCGGCCTGGAGCTCCCTGATCTCCGACCGGTCGGCCGACTCTATGGGCTTGTGTACCATTCGACACCGTTTCCAGGGCCGACGGGAGTAAAAACCATGAGGGTTCGGCAACCCTGCGGGGGTTTTCACGCCACCCGGCACGGGAAGCCTTTTCGCCGAACCGGCGGAACGGCTCCCCATGCGGGACGCCTACATCATCGGCGCGGGGCAGACGGAGTTCGGCGCGATGCCCGGCGAGAGCTACCGGTCGCTGTTCACCGAGGCCGTCGATCACGCCATCGACAGCGTGCCCGCCGGCATCGACGCCGACGCCGTCGACGAGGCGGTCGTCGGCTCGCTCGGCGTCGGCGGGCGGCAGATCGGGCTCTCCGGGCCCGCGGTGACGGAACACGCCGGCCTCGACGGGATCCCGAGCACGCGGGTCGAGAACGCGTGTGCGGCCTCGGGGTACGCCGTCAGACAGGCGGTCCAGGCGGTCAGAAGCGGGATGGCCGACGTGGTGCTCGCCGGCGGCGTCGAGGTGATGACCGACCTCAGCGGCGACACGGCGAAGTACTGGCTCGGCGTCTCCGGCGAGACCGAGTGGGAGCGCCTGACCGGCACCACCTTCGCCGGTGTGTACGCCCAGATGGCCAGCGCGTACTTCGACCGGTACGACGCGACGCCGGAGCACCTCTCGAAGATCGCGGTTAAGAACCACGGGAACGGCGCGAAGAACCCCAACGCCCACCTGGGCTTCGAGTGCTCGCTCGAGGACGCCACGAGCGCGCCGGCGGTCGCCGACCCGTTGAACCTGTACCACTGCTGTCCGACCTCCGACGGCGCCGCGGCGGTGCTGGTCGCCAGCGAGGACGCCGTCGAAGAGTACACCGACGACCCGGTCCGCGTCGCCGGCGTCGGCGCCGCCAGCGAGCGCGTGGGGCTGTTCCAGCGTGACACCTACACCAGGATCGACTCCTCGATGGAGGCCGCCGCCACGGCGTACGAGCGGGCGGGGATCGAGCCCGACGACGTGGACTTCGCGGAGGTCCACGACTGCTTCGCGATCGCGGAGCTACTGGCGTACGAGGATCTGGGGTTCTGTGAGCGCGGGCAGGCCCACGAACTCGTCGAGTCCGGCGCGACCGAACTCGGCGGCGAGCTCCCGGTCAACGCCTCGGGCGGCCTGAAGTCGAAGGGCCACCCGATCGGCGCGACTGGCGCCGGGCAGATCGCGGAGGCGTACAAACAGCTCCGCGGGGAAGCAGGCGACCGGCAGGTCGCGGACGCGGAGATCGGGCTCACCCACAACGTCGGCGGCAGCGGCGGTGCAGCCGTCGTGCACGTCCTCGAACGGGAGGTGGCGCGATGACTGCCGAACAGTCGGCGAGCGAGCCCGGGATCGACGCCGTCGGCGCCTACACCCCGCGGCTCCGGATCGACGCCGAGGCGTTCGAGGAAGCGTGGGGCCGCTTCGACGCCGCGGGCGTCGAGGAGAAGGCGGTCCCGGAGGCCGACGAGGACGCGCTGACGATGGGGATCGCCGCGGCAGAACGAGCGCTCGACGCCGCCGGTCGTGAGGGCGACGAGATCGCCCACCTGGCGTTCGCGACCACGACGCCGCCGATGGCCGAGGAGGATCTCACGCCGCGGATCGCGAGCACGCTCGGCGCGCCCGAGGACGCGGCGACGCGCACGCTCACGGGCAGCACCCGTGCCGGCGCGCAGGCCCTCGCTGGCGCGCTCGACGCGGTGCCGTGGGGCGACGGCGGCCCGGCAGACGGCGGGATCGGCCTCGTCGTCGTCGCCGACTGCCCGCGCGGCGAGCCCGACAGCGGGGTCGAACACGCCGCCGGCGCCGGCGCCGCCGCGCTCGTGGTCGACGCCGACGCGCCGGGGGAGGTCGTCGACCGCGCCTCGCACGTCGCGTCCTACCCCGGAACGCGCTTCCGCGAGGCTGGCGACGACGAGACGAGCGGCCTCGGGATCACCCAGTACGACCGCGAGGCGTTCACGACGGCGCTCGGCGGCGCCGCCGACGGCCTCGACGCGGATCCTTCAGGCGTCGACGCCGCGGCGGTCCAGTCGCCCGACGGGAAGCTCCCGTACCGCGCTGCCGGCGCGCTGGGCGTCGACACCGAGACCATCGCGGCGGGGGAGACTGTCAGCCACCTCGGCGACACGGGCGCCGCGAGCGCGTTCCTCGGCGCCGCCTCGGCGTTCGACGACGGCGCCGAGCGCGTGCTGCTCGCCGCGTACGGTAGCGGTGCGGGGGCGAACGCGGTCGTGATCGACGGCCCGGTGCCCGTCGACGCGGCGCTGACGGGGGAGGAGCGCCTCTCCTACGCCGAGTACCTCCGCCGGCGCGGCGAGATCACTGGCGGCGAACCCGCGGGCGGCGGGGCGTACGTCAGCGTCCCCTCGTGGCAGCGCACGACGCCACAGCGCCACCGACTCGTCGCGGGGCGGTGTCCGGACTGCGGCGCGCTGAACTTCCCGCCCGGCGGCGCCTGTCGGGACTGCGGGGGTCGCCCCGAGTCCTACGAACAGGTCGAACTTCCCGGACAGGGAACCGTCGAGGCGGTGACCACAATCGCCCAGGGCGGCGCGCCGCCGGAGTTCGTCGAGCAGCAGTCCCGGAGCGGCCCGTTCCTGAGCGCGGTCGTGGCGCTCGAGGGGCCCGACGGCGGGGAGGTGAGCGTGCCGACGCAGGTGCTCGGCGACGCCGATGCGGTCGGGATCGGGACGCGCGTGGCGGCGACGATCCGGCGGATCTACGACCAGGAGGGCGTGATCCGCTACGGGTTCAAGATGCGGCCCGTCGAGCGGCGCCGATAGCCACCCCGACCGCGTGTCACGCGGTTTTTTCTCGCTCCCGGCCCCCCACTGGGACATGCACGTAGCCGTACTCGGCGCCGGAACGATGGGCCACGGGATCGCCCAGGTGTCGGCCATGGCGGGCCACGACGTGTGGCTCCGGGATATCGAACGGGAGTTCGTCGACGACGGCCTCGACGCGATCGAGGGGAACCTCCAGGGCGGCGTCGACCGCGACAAAGTCACCCCCGAGGAGAAGCGGGCCACGCTGGACCGGATCAGCGGCACCACGTCGCTCGAAGAGGCCGTCTCGGACGCCGACATCGTGATCGAGGCGGTTCCGGAGGAGATGACGATCAAACAGGAGACGTTCGCGGACGTGGAGGAACACGTCGACGGCGACGCGATCCTCGCCTCGAACACCTCCTCGCTGTCGCTCACGGAGATCGCGAGCGCGCTGGACCGTCCGGAGCGTGCGGTGGGTCTACACTTCTTCAACCCCGTGCACATTATGGAATTGGTGGAAATTGTGGTCGCCGAACAGACCGGCGACGCGACGCTCGAGGCCGCCCGGGAGTTCGTCGAGGGGATCGACCGGACCCCCGTCGAGGTGACCGACTCGCCGGGGTTTGCCTCCTCCCGGCTCGGCGTCGCGCTGGGCGTCGAAGCCATGCGGATGGTGCAGGAGGGCGTCGCCTCGCCGGAGGACATCGACGCCGCGATGGAGCTCGGCTACAACCACCCGCAGGGTCCAATCGCGCTCGGCGACGTGGTCGGCCTCGACGTGCGCCTGGACATCCTCGAACACCTCCGTGAGGAGCTGGGCGAGCGGTTCCGCCCGCCGCAGATCCTGAAGCGGAAAGTCCGGGCCGGCAAGCTCGGCAAGAAGACCGGCGAGGGGTTCTACCTGTGGGAGGACGGCGAGATCGTCGGCACCAGCGGCGACTGGGGTGGAGAGTGATGATCGAGGACGTGGCGGCCGACTGCGAGACCGTCGACGCCGAGGTCGGGGATCGGGGCGAGCACGTCGCGACGATCACGCTCCGGCGCCCGGACGCCAGGAACGCGCTGAACGGCCAGCTTCGCAAGGAGCTCACCGAGGTCGTCGAGGCCGTGCCCCAGAGCGACGTGCGGGCGGTGGTGCTCACGGGCGCCGAGGAGGCCGGCGCCTTCGCCGCCGGCGCCGACGTGACGGAGCTCCGTGAGCGTGACGCGCTGGAGCAGCGCGAGGCGAGCAAGCGCCCGCGGGTGTACGAACACGTCGCCGACTGCCCGATGCCGGTGATCGCCCGGATCAACGGCCACGCCCTCGGCGGCGGCTGTGAGCTGATCCAGGCCTGCGACGTGCGCATCGCCCACGAGGACGCCAAGGTCGGCCAGCCGGAGATCGGCCTCGGGATCATGCCCGGCGGCGGCGGCACTCAGCGGCTCCCCCGCCTCGTCGGCGAGGGGCAGGCGATGCGGCTGATCCTCTCTGGCGACCTCGTCGACGCCGCGGAGGCCGAAGAGATCGGCCTCGTCGACGAGGTGTACGGCGACGACGGGTTCGACGAGGCGGTCGACGAGCTCGCGGCGTCGATGGCCGCGAACAGCCCGGTCGCGCTGGAGTTCGCCAAGGAGTCCGTCAAGGCCGCCTCGCAGCTGGGGCTGGAGGACGGGCTCGACTACGAGGCCGAACTGTTCGCCCAGCTGTTCGCCACCGCGGACAAGGACGAGGGGATCGACGCGTTCCTCGATGACCGCGAGCCCGAGTGGCGCGGCGAGTAGGGCGCGCGAGAGTTTTTGTTCCGTAGCCCCGACGGTTCGGTATGGAGATCGACACGTTCTTCGAGGAGATGCCGTTCGCGGACCTGCTCGGTATCGAGGTGACCGCGGTCGAGGAGGGCCACGCGGAGGGCCGAGTCGAACTGCGCGAGGCGCTGACGTGGGACGCCGACGGGACGACGGCTCACGGCGGCGTCACGTTTACCCTAGCGGACACCGTCGGCGGCGCGGCGCTCGTCTCGCTGGTCGAACAGCCGGTGCCGACGGTCGACATGCGCATCGACTACCTCGAGGCCGGCACGGGCGACCTGACGGCCGAGGCCGACGTGGTCCGACTCGGCGAGGAGATCGGCGTCGTCGAAGTCGGCGTGTTCACCGAGGAGACACACGTCGCCGACGCCCGCGGGGTGTACAAGACGGGGTAAGCAGGCCTCCCCGCTGATAAACTAAATACAACGATACAGAAAGTCCCGCATCAGGTAGTTGCGGCGTGCCGCGCTACTGACCTCTGGATACACGTCCGTGGGGAGACCGACCTCTCGGGACCGCAGCATAGCCGCTTTTGTGTGTACCGGCCAAACGTGGGCCAATGAAAGACGGTACGGCGCCTGTCGAAAACCACGAGGCTGCTGCGTGGTATCGGACGCTGGTCGAGGAAGTGAACGATCTCGCGACGGTCATCGACACCGACGGGACGATCACGTACGTCAGCCCAGCAGTTACACGGATACTCGGCTACGACCCCGACGAGTTGATCGGCCACGAGGGGTACGAGTTCGTGCATCCCGACGATCGGGAACGGAACGCCGAGGCGGTGGAGGCCGTGCTAGCGGATGGCACCGGCTCCGAGACTGTCGAAGTCAGGTTCAAGCACGCTGACGGGTCGTGGCGGTGGATCGAGGCCACGATGCGGAATCGACTCGAAAACGACGTTATCGACGGTATCCTCCTCAGCAGTCGAGATATCACCGACCGAAAAGCGTACGAGCGCCAAGCGCAGAAACTCGCCGACGAGTACGAGGCCCTGTTACACAACGTCGAGGACGCGATCTTCCTCGTCGACGTCGAGGAAGG
Organism: Halolamina rubra; assembly: GCF_000739555.1. GTDB lineage: Archaea > Halobacteriota > Halobacteria > Halobacteriales > Haloferacaceae > Halolamina > Halolamina rubra. The sequence goes on along the minus strand of NZ_BBJN01000039.1, from coordinate 92,274 downwards.
AGAGGAGGAGATCAGATTCGAGTTCGAACGCCTCAGCCCGTCCTACGAGGAACAAACCGGTATCACGACCGAAGAAGTGCAGGGTCGAACTCCCCGGGACGTGTTCGGAGAGGAACAGGGGGCGGGCCTCGAAGCGAACTACCACCGCTGTGTCAACGCCGGGACGTCGATCTCCTACCAGGAAGAGCTGGAGGTCGACGAGGGGGCACGCTTCTGGCACACGAAGCTGGCCCCAGTTGTCAGCGATGGTGAAATCACTCGCCTCGTCGGGATCACGCGGAACGTGACAGATCGCGTGGAGCGCGAACGGCGACTCCGCCAGCAGAACCAACGCCTCGACGAGTTCGCAACTGTGATCTCACACGACTTGCGCAACCCGCTCAACGTCGCACAGGGTCGTGCGACGCTCCTCGCCGAAGAAACAGGGAACGACCATCTCGAGCCACTGCTCAACGCGCTCGATCGGATGGAGGCGATCGTCGAGGATACGCTGACGCTCGCACGGGAAGGGAACACGATAACCGAAACGGAGCAGATCAGGTTGACTGACCTCGTCGGGAAGTGCTGGTCGACAGTTGACACCGGCGACGCGACAATCGAAATCGTCGACGACGTGGAGTTCCAGGGCGACTCCGAGCGACTACGCCACGTGTTCGAGAACCTGTTCCGGAACGCCGTAGAACACGGGGGGTCCGACGTGAACGTCCGTGTCGGCTCGGTCGGCGGAAACGGAATCTACGTCGAGGACGACGGGCCAGGAGTACCCGTTGACGAACGTGAAGCGGTGTTCGAAGTGGGCTACTCGTCGACGACGGACGGAACTGGCTTCGGGCTGACCATTATCAACCGGATCGTGGAAGCCCACGGCTGGAAGTTGTCCCTGACCGACGGAGAGGAGGGCGGCGCACGCTTCGAGATCGACATGTCCGAGGACGTCGAACTACCGTAAGTCGTCGGCCGGTTCTGCCACGGCACATCGGGCCGTCCGAACCGACTCGCCTAGGCGAGGCCGAGCAAGCCGCTTACGCCACGATCCAGGGCTTCTCGTCGGGGTCGTACTCGGCCATCGCGCCCGAGTGGCTCCGCGTCTCCGGGGCGAGGACGCCGACGTGTTTGAGCTGCTGGACGAAGTTGAACAGCACGTTGCTCCGGACCACCTCGCGCCAGACCGACGGGTCGGCGTACAGGCGGCGGGTTTCGCCGGCCTCGATCAGTCGGCGCGCCCGGTCGGCGCCGCGGTCGGTGCAGAACGCGCTCAGGAACACGTTGGGGTACTCGTGGACCAGTCGCTCGACGAGGTCGAGGAAGTGGACACGGGGGCCCGCCTCGCGGAGGGCGTCGAGCAACAGCCCGAACTCCGGGTGGCGGGCGAACGCGTTCCGGAGCAGGATCGCCAGCGGGCGGTGGGTGTCGGCGACCGTCGAGCCGCGGGTCTCCTCCTTGACGAGCCGGAGGTCGTCGAGGGCCTCGACGCCGTAGCCGCGGAGGACGGTCGCGGAGAGCTCGCCCTGCTCGGTGAGCCCGTGCGGGCGCTCCCGGGTGAGCAGGCCGAGCGTCCGGGCGCTCGCGACCGCGGCGTCGCCGGCGCCGAAGCCGAACTCGTCGGCGAGGGCGTCGACGAGTTCGTCCCTCGCGAGCGGCCCGTGGCGGTCGACGGCCACGACTGGCGCGAGGTAGTTCAGCGGCTGGGCGAGGCTCAGCGTCGTCACGTCGCCGCCGAACTCGTTCCCGCGGAGCCGCACCGAGAGCTGGCCCGCCACGTCGGCGACCTCGGTGTCGGCCTCGGCGCTGGGCGGGCGGCGCCAGCTGTCGAGGCCGCCGTCGTCGACGCCGATGACGCCGACGCCTTTCGCCCGCAGTAGCTCCGTGTGCTGGGCGACGGCGTCGGCGTCGCCGGCGAGGTAGGCGACGTGGGCGCCCTGCTGGTACGTCAGCGCCTGACCCATCCCCCGGAGCAGGTTGCTCGCCCCCTTCACCTCGATCGCGAACACGCGGTTGGCCTCGGTGAAGCCGATCACGTCGGGGTAGCGCCCGCGGATCGTGATCTCGTGGCGCTCGCAGCGATCGAGTACGTCGGCGTGGGCGTCCTCGTGCGCCGCCGGCACGTGGACCAGCGGCTCGTAGCTCCGCGCAGCGAGTTCGTCGACGACGCCCTCGAACACCGCCGGCTCGTTCATGGCCGACCGCTCGGCGAGCTGCCTAATAAACGTCCCCCGCCGGCCCGAGATACCCCCACGCCTGGAGGCGGTCGCCCTCGCCGTCGATCCAGCGCTCGCCGATGTCGTCCCGGTAGTAGCGGTTCGGGATCGCGATCTCGTCGACGCGGCCGTAACACTGCTCGCGGGCCTCGGCCATCGTCTCCCCCTTCCCGGTCACGACCAGGGGCATCCCGCTCTCGCCGGCGACGCGCCACTGGCCGTCGACGCGCTTGGTGTCCTCGAGGTGGACGCCCTCGCGGCTCTCGCTTCCGAAGACGACCGCGGCGTTGCGGGAGTTCTCGTCGTACGTCCCCTCGTCGTCGAACGGGAACGGCGGGAGCACCACCCGGGCGCCGACCTGGAACCCGCGGTGGACGTCGGGCTCGGGGTCGTCGCCGTGGGCGAGATCGTGGAAGAACTCGGCGGTGGAGGACTCGATGGACTCCTCCTGGAGTGCGATCGTCGGGTAGCCGAAGCGCGGCGTGAACTCGAGCGGGTAGATCCCGGTCTCGTTGACGATGCAGTTGAGGTCGATGCTGCCGACGTACCCCTCGTCGGCCAGCCAGCCCTCGAGCTTCCCGAGCGTCCGCTCGAACAGCTCGTTGCGCCCGGCCCAGAACATCGACGTGCCCATTTCGCCGGTGGAGGGGCCGATGTTGCCCGGGAACAGCTTCTTGTGCTCGAAGTTGAAGTTCACGCGGTCGACGAACGAGTCGCCGTCGAAGAACCCACAGACGGCGATCTCGACGCCGTCGACCTTGCGCTGGAGCTGGAACCCCTTCATCCGGTGGCCCCACGCCCGCTCGTACGCCTCGAGCACGTCGATCACGTCGCTGCCGTCGTCCTCGTCGCCGACGTACAGCAGGCGTTTGACGTTCTGGACCTCGCCGAGGGGTTTGATCACGTACGGCGCGGGGTTCTCCCGGACGAACTGGATCCCGGCCTCGAAGCTCTCGAACTCGCGGTGGTCGATCGTGTTCACGCCGTGCTCCTCGAGCACCTCCATCGCGTAGCCGCGGTCCTCCTCCAGCCGGTCGGTGTTCGGCGTGCCGCCGACGACGGCGTGGCCCGCCTCGCGGAGCTCACGGGCGAGTTCGCCCGTCCCGATATCCGACCCCACCCAGATGTCGTCGAAGACGATTACGTCGGCCCAGTCGAGTTCGGCCTCCCAGTCGTCCGTCTTGGGGACGAACCCGTCGCCGATCTCGCGGTCGCTCTCGGCCTCGATGTAGTACTTCACGTCGTGACCTTCCCCGTGGACCTGCCACGCGAGGTCGGTGATCAGCGCCGCGTCGGCCGAGACGAACAGGAACCGCTTGGTGTCCATGTAGCAGTCTTCTCACGCGTCTGACTTGAGTGTGCGTGCGGGTCGGCGACAGCCCGGCCGGAGCGGCGTCGACGGCGCCGGTCGCGGCGAGCCAGTGCTCCGGCGCGCCCGCTTCGCCGCGAGGCGTGCCATCAAGTACCAACACGTCGATGCTCACGCATGGAGTTCGCCGTCAACGTCCCCGTCTGCGCGGGGAGCTCGGAGTACAGCACGCTCGCGTTCTGCGAGGAGCTCTCGTGGGCGAAACAGCGCGACTACGCCGTCGCCGTCGAGGAGTTGGGGTTCGACGGGCTGGCGGTTCCGGACCACATCATGGCCGGCGCGGGCCCGACGACCGAGGGGTTCTCGACGCTCGCCGGGCTCGCGGGCGCCACGGAGGACGCGTACCTCTACCCCAAGACGTTCAACGACCAGCTCCGCCACGGGCCGCTGCTGGCGAAGGCACTCGCTCAGCTGGACCACGTCGCCGAGGGGCGGCTGAAGGTCGGCATGGGCGCCGGCTGGAAGCAGGACGAGGCCGAGGCGTTCGGCTACGACTGGCCGGACGCCCCGGAACGCTGCGCCGGATGGAGGAGACGATCGAGGTCTGCGAGGCGCTCTGGACCGGCAGCGACGTCGACTACGACGGCGACTACTACCAGCTCGACGGCGCCGACGGCCGCCCGCACCCGGTGCAGGACCCCTACCCGCCGATCATGGTTGGTGGCGGCGGCGAACAGTTCACGCTGCGCATCGCCGCCAAGCACGCCGACACGTGGAACTACTGGGGCGACCTCGAGATGCTCCGCGGGAAGCTCGACGTGCTGCGCGAGCACTGTGAGACGTACGGCACCGAGTTCGACGCCATCGAGAAGTCGTGGTTCGCCCGGTGTGTGATCCGCGAGACCGAGGCCGAGGTCGAGGCGCTCCTCGACGCGATCCCGCGGTTCCGCCCGGCGAACTTCGAGGCGGACGAGTTCCACCTCGTCGGCACTCCCGAGCAGGTCGCCGCCGACGTCGAGCGCTACCGCGAGGCGGGGTTCGAGGAGATCGTGCTGGAGTTCGTCGACTTCCCGGACACGACCGGCCCGGAGCTGTTCGCCGAGGAAGTCGCGCCGCAGTTCGCCTGAGCCCGGTAGCGTGGTACGTGACCGCTTGCCGAACACGTAAGGTGGTCGCCGCCGACGCTCACGTATGACCGACGCAGCCATCGTGACGGGGGCGGCGAGCGGGATCGGCCGGGCGACCGTGGATCTGCTCCGGGAGCGCTACGACCTCGTCGCCGGTATCGACGTCGACGACGCCATGCGCGAGGTCGCCGCGGAGTTCGACGACGTGGCGGGCTACGTCGCCGACGTGCGCGACCACGAGCGCGTCCACGAGATCGTCGCCGACGTGGAGGGCGACGCCGACGTGGTCGCGGTCGTCAACAACGCCGCGATCTCCCGGTACGAGTGGATCGGCGACCTCGGCCCCGAGGAGTGGCACGAGGTGATGGACGTGAACCTCACTGGGCAGTACAACCTCGTTCACGCGGCCGCGCCGCGGATGTACGAGCGCGAGCGCGGCGCGATCGTGAACGTCTCCTCCGGCGCCGGCAAGCAGGGGTCGGCCAGCGGCGGCGTCCACTACTCCGCCTCGAAAGCCGGGATCTTCGGGCTCACGAAGGGGCTGGCGAAACAGCTGGGCCCCCACGTGCGGGTGAACTGTGTCGTCCCGGGGCTGATGGACACGCCGCTCACCACCGACTCGGGGCTCTGGACCGAGGCGGGGATCGAGGCGTTCACCGACGACCTCCCGCTGGGCCGGCTCGGCCGGCCCGAGGAGGCGGCGGAGCTGATCGAGTTCCTCTGTTCGGAGCGGGCGAGCTACATGACCGGCGCCGTCGTCGACGTGGACGGCGGCGCGACGCTCTGAGCGCTACCGGTCCGCCAGGAACGACGCGGCCGCCTCCTGGGCGTTCCGGAGGCGGTGGCGGAGGCGGGTGACCTCGCGGGTCAGCGTGGTCTCGGCGAAGCGCTCCTCGCGGCCGGTGCCGTCGACGCCCGCGGCGCGGCGGAGCCCCGGCAGGGGCTCGTGAGGGAGCGCTGGCTCGTGGTCGTAGTCCCGGCGAGTCATGTACAGCGCCGGCACGAGTTCGTTGCCCAGCGCGACCTGCAGGTCCTCCGCGGCCGCCGCGGTGTCGGAGCTCGCGGCGTCGACGCTTTCGATCACGTCGTACGCGTCCTCAAGCGACTCGGCCAGCGCGTCGAGCTCCGCGTGGACGCCGTCGAACTCACGGCCGGTCTCGGCCTCGATCTCGGCGACCTGCTCGCGAACGTCGTCGACGGTCGCCCGGAAGTCGTGGGGTAGCGCCGGCGAGTCGCAGATCCGGCTGGCCAGCGCGACCGCGATCCGCGTCTCCTCGGCCAGCACGTCGAGATCCACCTTGTCCCGGGTGTCCGCCGGCGTGTGCCACCACCAGCCGCCGCCGATGGGGCCGCCTTCCTCCCCGGGTTCGAGCCGCGCGCCCGAGAGCAGCGACGTGAGCCCGGCGCCCCAGAACGACTGGTCGGAGTTGCGCCCGGGCCGGCCCGACCCGAGGAACCCGCCGTCGCCGCCGCCCTCGAGCAGCGGGAGCTCGCCCGCGGCCTCCAGCACGTCGACGTGCTCCTCGTCGAGTTCGGCCATCTCCTGGTGCCAGAGCCCGTCGGCGCCCTGGAGCCCGTTGAGGTCGAGGTGGTAGTAGGCGACGCCGTTCTCACGGAGGTCCAGCCACTCCCGATCGGCCCACCACGCGCTGCCGGCGTAGCGCCCGGTCGAGTGGGCGGGCCAGAAGCCGAACACGAGCCCCCGGGCCGGCGGGTCGTCGGCGAAGATCCGGGCGAGTTCGAGCGTCGCCGCCATCGCCGTCGCGTTGTCGGTGATCCCCTCGTACCACGAGTCGACGTGGTTGCCGACGACCATGTAGCGGTCGCTCTCGGTGCCCTCGATCCGCCCGACGGGGCAGGGGAGCGTCGTCAGTTCGGTCGTGACCTCCGTCGTCACCGTCGCCTCGACCGGCCCCGCCTCGCAGCGCTCGCGGAGCCAGTCGCCGGCGTCCTGCGTGAGCTGGGCCACGGGCAGGTCGGGGATCTCGTCGGCGTCGTCGAGGCCGGGCGTCCCCCAGACCGGCGTGACGATCATCTCGTGGAGGTGGTCGGCGTTGACGGACTGGTAGATCACCGCCGTCGCGCCGGCGGCCTCGAGCAGCCGGATCGGCTCGGGCGTCGGCAGCCCGGTGGTGAACGCGATCTTCCCGTCGAGGTCGGCTGCGGCGACCGCCGCCTCGGTCACGTCGTCGACGCGCACGACCTCGCCCGAGACGCCCCCGGGCGGCGTGCTCGCGCCGAAGGAGGTGGTGATGGCCTCGTCGAACGTCGCCCGCGTGGGCGCGGTCACGTCGACGCGGGCGTCCTCGGGGACGCTGACGTACCCCTCGAACTCGTGGAGCTCGGCCTCGCAGCCGTACTCCCGGAGGGTCTCGACGACGTACTCGCTGGCCGCCCACTCGTCCTCGGTGCCGGAGATCCGTTCGGTGCCGTCGAACGCGTCGACGTGTCGTTCCAGCTCCGCCCGGTCGACCCGGGCGCGAGCGTCGCTTCGGTCTCTCTGTCGATGGGGTCGAGCATGTGTGTACGTTGGGAATCGTGAGTATAGTCCTTCGTGTGCCGGCTATCGGTCGGGTGGTTCGGGGGGAGAGCCCCCGGGCGGGGCTACACGTCGAAGAAGGGCGCCAGCGCCTCCCGCGACGGTCGGGAGGTGACGTAGGAGCCGACGACCATCCCGACCAGACACATGATCACGCCCGGGACGACCGGGTCGATCTGTGCCAGGATGCCGGTGATGACCCCGGCGTCGGTGCCGAAGTGCCAGACGAGCACCGAGGCGAAGCCGAGCACCATCCCGACGAAGGTTCCGGGCGTGTTCATGCGGTCCCAGTGCAAGCCCAGCAGCAGCGGCATCGAGAACGTCGCGCCGATGATCGCGGCCTGCAGCAGCACGATGAACTGCACCAGCCCGCCCAGCGCCTCGCCGTACAGCGCGAGGAAGAACGGGACGATCCCGACGAAGATCACCGCGAGTCGGTTCGCCCACAGCTTCCGGCGCTCGCTGGCCTCGGGGTTGAGGAGCTCCGCGTAGATGTCGTGGGCGATCGCGCCGCCCGAGACGATCATGATCGAGTCGACCGTCGAGAGCATCGCCGAGAGCACCGCGCCGATGACGAGCGCGCCGAGGATCGGCCCGAGCACGTCGATGCTCATGATCACGCTCGCGAGGTCTGGCGTAGTGAGCTGGGGGTAGAGCACGCGCATGCTCATCCCGACGATCGCGACGCCGCTCGCGATCAGGATCTGGAAGATCAGCGTCGTCCCGATCGCGTAGCGAACGGTCTGCTCGTCGCGCATCGAGTAGATGCGGACGATCTCGTAGGGGGCGCCGAGCATCCCGAAGCCGAACGCGAGCGCGATGGTGCCGACTTCCAGCGGCGTGAACGCCCAGCCGATGTACGCCGGGTTGAGCGAGGTCAGCATCAGCTCCAGCTCGCCGATGCCGCCGACGTTGCCGAGCAGGATCGGGATGGCGATGATCGCGCCGACGGTCATGATGATGATCTGGACGAAGTCCGACAGCGCGCTGGCGCGCATCCCGCCGAAGGCGGTGTAGGCGATGATGATCGCGACCATGATCGCCATCCCGATCTCCGTCGAGACGCCGAAGATCGACTGGAAGATCAGGCCGGCGCCGGTGTACTGCGCGCTGATGTACACCGTGTAGGCGACGACGATCAGCAGCGCCGAGAACGCGCGCATCCGGTCGCCCCCGCTGCCGTCGTCGCCGTAGCGGACCGCGATGAAGTCCGGGACCGTGATCTTCCCGAAGCGGCGCATCTGCGGCGCGACGAACACCAGCGAGACCAGCCAGCCCAGCCACAGCCCGATCCAGATGTAGATGAAGCTGACGCCCGTGAGGTAGTGGACGCCGATCGTCCCGACGAACGTGCCGGCGCTCATCTGTGTCGCCGAGAGCGTCGCCGCCCCGACCGCGGGACCGATCTCCCGGTTCGCGACGAGGAAGTCGTCCTCGTCCTGCGTTTTCAGGTAGCCGTACACGCCGATCCCGAAGATGACGAGGAAGTACAGCGCCAGGGTGATGACGAACACCCAGCCGACGGTGCCGATCACCGCCATCAGCGATCACCTCCGCGTTCCAGCTCCTCGCTGCCGATCTCCTGCTCCGATACCTCCTGTCCCTTGTGTCGTGCCCACAGCATCGCGCCCGTCACGAACAGCACGCCGATGATGACGAACGGTGCGAGCATCGCGATTAGTGAAGCCATGGTCTTTTCAGGCCGTCTTGCGGTCGATTGCCAGTCCTCCGACGACGAAGCCGACGATCACCACCACCCCCAGCAGCGAGTACAGCGTGTCCTCGGTGAGGAGGCCGGGTCCGGACTCGTCGTACTCCGCAGCGACGAACCCCGGCACGTGCAGGAGCTCGTACGTGGCGGTGTCGCCGTCGACGGCTGTCGGGCTCGGGAACGCGCCACCGGAGACGGTCGTGCCCTCCGGCAGCGTCAGCGTCGCGTCGACGACGTTCGCCTGCCCGGGCGTCGAGTACTCGGGCACCCAGAGCGGCACCCGGACCTCGCCGGCCGGGCCGGCGACCTCGTACTCGAGCGTGACGGTCACCGTGTCGCCGTCGCTGGCGTCGGCGACGGGGACCGAGATCGCCCAGTGGCGGTCCTCCTCGGTGACGGAGGCGTCGACGCTCTCGCCGTCGACGGTCGCCGAGATGTCGCCGATCTCGCGGTCGGGCAGCTGCCACATCGTGCCGCTGATCGACGTGAGCTCGCTCTCGCCGCTGCCGGCCGATGCGATCTCGAACTCGTACTCGGCGGTGACGGTGCTGGTTTCGCCGCCGTCGATCTCGATCGACGTTCCGGCCAGGTCGACCGACGGCGAGGCGTCCTGCGCGGCGACCGTGCTCGGGCCCAGTACCAGCCCGACGAGAACGAGCGCCGCGAAGAGCGTCGTCGCGAGGGATCTGCTACGAACTGTTCGGCGAATCATGGTGGGGTGAGGGGATCATCGTTCGTTGTGGTGCGTTACAGAGGAACATGGCCACCCCCTTTATAAATAGGTTTTGTCGATTCACGTATGTAACTGGACAAGACCAGACAACGACCGTGTCGAAAACAAGACAGTAGCCGGCTCGTCAGTGGCACCAACACGTGAACTGGTACTCTACCAACTGTTCTGTCGATCCGACACGTATTCGCGAAACGGCCGCGCGGTAGGGGTGACCCCCGCCGTCGTCAGGGCCGGATCACGATCTTCCCGATCACGTCGCGGTCCTCGATGGCGGCGTGGCCCTCGGCGATCCGGGCCAGCGGGAGCACGCGGTCGATCCGCGGGTCGAGCTCCCCCTCGGCGACCAGGGAGAGCACGTCCCGGAAGTCCTGCCGGTTCCCCATCGGCGCGCCCCGGATCTGTCGGTGGTGCTGGTACAGCGACCGGATGTCGATCTCCGGGTCGGGGCCGGAGGTGGCGCCGCAGATCACCATCCGGCCGCCCATCGCCAGCGAGTCGATCGACCGCTGCCAGGTGGCCTGGCCGACGTGGTCGGCGACGAGGTCGACCCCGCGGCCGTCGGTCAGCGCCATCACCGCCTCGTCGAAGGGCTCCGCGGTGTAGTCGATCACCTCGTCGGCGTGCTCCTCGACGACGGCCGCCTTCTCCGCGGTCGAGGTGGTCGCGTACGTCGTCGCCCCGAGCCGGTCGGCGATCTTCAGGGCGGCGTTGCCGACGCCGCCGCTGGCGCCGAGGATCAGCGCGGACTCGGCGGGCCGGAGCTCGCCCGCGGTGACGATCATCCGCCAAGCGGTCGTGAACGTCACCGGCACCGCCGCGGCGCCGACGAAGTCGAGCGACGCGGGCTTCGGTTCCAGCGTCCACTCGGGGACGACGACGTACTCCGCGAGCCCGCCGGGGCGGTCCTCGCCGATGATCTCGTACTCGTGGCACATCGTCTGCTCGCCGGCCATACAGAACTCACACTCCCCACAGGAGACGCCGGGGTAGACGACGACCTCCTCGCCGACCCACCACTCGTCGGCGTCGGCGCCGACGGCGTCGACGACGCCCGCGATGTCACAGCCCGTCCGCTTCGGGAAATCGCCCTCGTCCCCGGGGTGGCCGGTCCGGGCGAACACGTCGAGGTGGTTGAGCGCGACCGCCTCGACGGCCACGCGCACCTCGTTCGGCCCGGGCTCGGGGTCGTCCACGTCGACGACCGAGAGCGCGTCCTCGGGGGCTCCGTATTGGGTGATGTGTGCAGTTCGCATACTCGCTCGTGGGGGGAGTACGGGCAAAAAGCCGCGGGTCGGATCGCCGACGGGTTTTTGTCCTGTCAGGTGATACTGTCGTCCATGAAGGAACGTATTCAGCACGCGATCCGACGCGCACAGTTCGCCGCCGCGGGCGCCGCCATCGGCGGCGGGCTCGGCGGCTTGGTCGGGAAGAACGCCGCGAGCACCGGCGCCGGGTTCGGCGCGCTGATCGGCGCGACGGTCGCGGAGAAAGTCGGGCCCGCGGACGAACTCAAAAAGCGGTTCAAGCGCGACGACGCCGAGGCCGCCGAGTAGCGACCCCGAACCTCGTTTTTCGGTCGTCGCCCGCTGTTCGCATCGGCGACAACGTCAGTCGTCGCCGACTGTTCGTGCCGGCGACACCGCTAGTCGTCGGCCGGGGCCGAGTCGCCGGCGGAGACGCCGGTGCCCGGACCCATGTCGATGCCGAGATCGGCGAGCTTCTCGTCCGGGACGACGCCGTCGACCCAGCCGCGGTGCTCGTAGTACTCCTCCTTCATCGCGTCGAGCTCGCAGAGCTCGCCGGCGATCCCGCCGCCGGCGGGCTGTGCGTCCTCGGCGCCCTCGACGAAGCGACCCGGCAGCGAGTCGTCGTCGCCGTCGAAGCCGACGAGGTTGTTGTAGTAGCGTTCGAGGTTGTACACGCGCTCGCCGGCCTCCATGAGCTCCTCCTCGCCCACGGAGCGACCGGTCATCCCGTTGTACTGGTCGATGTACTCCTCGACCCCTTCCGCGAACGCGTTGAACTTGCAGATGTCGAACGAGTCCGAGATGGCGTGGAGGTCCTGGAACGCCGCGGTGAGTTCGCCCTTCCCCTCCCACTCGGTCGGGTCGACCTTCTCCGGGATGCCCAGGATCTCCGCCGCGGGCGTGTAGCCGCGCAGGTGGCAGGCGCCGCGGTTGGAGGTCGCGTAGCCGATCCCCATCCCCTTCAGGCCACGGGGGTCGTAGGCGGCGATCGCCTGCCCCTTCACGTCGAGGCGGCAGTCGTGGGCGTCGAGCGCCTCGCGGCGCGCTCCTGCCCCTCCGCGAGCGTGTCCGCGAGGTCGCCCTCGCGCTTGCCGATCTTCTCGATCATCTCGGTCATCGCCTCCACGTCGCCCCAGTCGATACCGTCGGCGTCGTCGATGTACCCCTTCTCGGTGGCCTCCATCGCGAACGCGAGGATGTTCCCGGTCTCGATGCTGTCGATCCCGTAGTCGTTACACCGGTCCATCATGACCGCGATCATGTCGCGGTCGTCGTTCATCGAGTTCGGACCGAGCGCCCACGCGGGCTCGTACTCGTAGGACTCCATCCGGACGTTGAGCTCCTGGCCCTTGTGGTGGACGTCGACCTCGACCTCCTTCTTACAGGCGACCGGACAGGAGTGACACGTCGGGTCGTCGACGAGGATGTTCTCCTCGACGTTCTCCCCCGACACCTTCTCGGAGTCGATGTTCAGGTCGTCGGGCTCCTCCTCGGCCTCCATGCTGGTGGAGGTGAACCGGCCGTTCCGGGTCGGGAGGCCGTCCATCTCCTCGGTGAGGTTCATCAGCACGTTCGTCCCGTACACCGAGAGCCCGCCCTCGTTGGGGGCGGTCACGTCGGACTCCTGGATGGCCTGCATCGCCGCCTTGTGGCCCTCCATGAACGTCTCGCGGTCGGCGGGCTTGGGCATCTCCGTGCCGGATTTGACGACGACGGCCTTGAGGTTCTTCGACCCCATCACCGCGCCGGTGCCGCCGCGGCCCGAGGCGCGGTCGTCCTCGTTGATGATGCAGGCGTAGCGCACCTCGTTCTCGGCGCCGGGGCCGATGGCCATCGTCGAGAGGTTCTTGCCGTAGGCGCCGTCGACCTCCGACTCTAGTTCGTCCATCGTCTCGTGGACCCCGTACCCCCAGATGTGGCTGGCGTCGCGGAGCTCGACCTCGCCGTCCTCGACGACGGCGTAGACGGGGTGCTCGGCCTTCCCTTCGAACAGCAGGCCGTCGAAGCCGGCCCACTTCAGGCGGGCGCCGCTCCAGCCGCCGTGGTGGGAGTCGGTCACCGTCCCCGTCAGCGGGGATTTGGTGACGACGGCGATCCGGCCGCTCATCGGCGCCTGCGTCCCCGTGAGCGGGCCGTTCATGAACGCGAGGAGGTTCTCCTCGCCCAGCGGTTCGACGTCGGGTCCGTTGTCGAACACGTACTTCACGCCGAGGCCGCGCCCGCCGATGTAGTGGCGCGCGTCCTCGTCGTCGATGCTCTCGTAGTCGACGTCGCCCGCACTGAGGTCGATGCGGGCGACGTTGTCGTGGAAGCCTCCGAGGTCAGTCATAGTAATACTCGTTCCTTACATAGGGGCTGTCGGCTGTTAGGCGTTCGCACATGAATGTAACTGGTTACAGTTACATCACGCCCCGTCGACCCCGTGTGACCGAGCGCTCGAACGGGCTGCCCTCCTGCGGTTTCCTGCGTCGGGAGCTTTATCCGCGTTGCCGCCCCAGTAGCGCGTATGGAGACGGTCTCACTCGGCGCCCCGGAACCGATCCTCGACTCGCTGCCCGGCGACGACGACGCGCGCAAGGACATGCGCGAGGCGGTCGCGGGGTGGGAGCGCCGGATCAACGACGCCATCGACGCCGCCGACGACGACGGCGAGGCGGTCGGCTACGTGCTCGACGCCGTCGAGCGGATCGAGAGCCGGATGGAGCGGTTCGACGAGTTCGTCCCCGAGCTCCGGGCCTGGGGCCAGTCGCCGATCTACGCCATCTCGTGGCGCAACCTCTACGCCGAACTGATCGCCCAGCTGTACGACCACGAGGAGCTCGGCGACGCGCTGGACCGCGAGCGCAACCAGCGCCTCGTCGAGGACGGTATCCGGTTCGGGGACCGATGAACGTCGAACTCCGGTTTTTCGCGACGTTCCGCCAGGTCGTCGGGCAGAAGGTCGTCGAGCGGGAGTTCCCCGAGGGCACCACCATCGGCGAGGTGCTGTACGAGCTCGAGGCGGAGTACGACGACCTCGCGGGCCAGCTGATCGAGGACGGCGACCTGCGCCCGCACATCAACGTGCTCAAGAGCGGGCGCGAGGCGCTGCATCTCGACGGGATGGACACTGTCCTCGAGGACGGCGACCGACTCAGCATCTTCCCCCCCGTCGCTGGCGGATGATGCGCCGCGAGAAGGAGTTCCGGGGGATCTCGATGCGGCTGGCGCGGAACTACCTCGAGAACCTCGGCGGCACGATCGTCGACGACACGACCGTGGAGGCCGACGGCTGGCGGGTCGACCTCTCGGCGGAGAAAGTCGCGATCGGCCCCTCGATCGAGCTGACGGAGGTCACCGTCGCCTTCGCGGCCGACGACGAGTTCGGCGAGGAGAAGTTCGAGCAGCTGATCGCGGACTTCTCCCGGAAGGCGATGCGAGCCGGCGGCTGATCAGGCGGTCTCGAGGCTGTCGAGCACGCGCTGGGAGAACTCCACCTCGGTCAGTTCGCCGGCCTCGAGCGCGTCGAACCAGTCGGCGTCGGCGCGCCACGCGCCCAGTCGCTCGTCGTCGAGGTCGGTGACCGTCGCCTCCACGTCCCGGACCGGCCAGTCCCGCCGGTCGAACAGCTTCCGGAAGTCGTTGACCACGTCGCCGACCTGCTGGTGGGGGATCTCGCCGTGCTGGTCGGCGGCGGCGGACTGGTAGGTGAGCCGGTAGGCGTCGCCCTCGACGGCGACCGACTGGAGGTAGCAGCCGTGGTTCGTCAGCCGGGATTCGAGCGCGAACGTGCGGTCGTCGTCCATCACCGAGAACTGGGCGCCGTCGGGGATAGGCGTTGTCCCCGCGGCCCGGGAACCTTTAACACGACTGAACGATACCGTCGTCGCATGTCCCCCGACGCCGCCAGCGTCCGCGAGGATTTCCCCGTCCTCGACCGCGAAGTGAACGGCCATCCCCTGACCTACCTCGACAACGCCGCGACCACCCACACCCCGCGGCAGGTGTACGAGACGTTCGAGGAGTTCTACGCCGGCTACAACGCGAACGTCCACCGCGGCATCCACGAGCTCAGCCACGAGGCGTCGCTGGCGTACGAGGCCGCCCACGACCGCCTCGCGGAGTTCGTCGGCGCGGACGGCCGCGAGGAGATGGTGTTCACCCGCAACACGACCGAGAGCATCAACCTCGTCGCCCACGGGCTCGCTCTCCCGGAGTTCGGCCCCGGCGACGCGATCGTCACCACCGAGATGGAGCACCACGCCTCGCTGGTCACCTGGCAGCAGGTGGCCAAGCGCACCGGCGCCGACCTGCGGTTCGTCCGACTCACCGACGACGGCCACGTCGACGTGGAGCACGCGAAGTCGCTGATCGACGACGACACCGAGCTGGTGTCGGTGCCCCACGTCTCGAACGTACTGGGGACGGTCACACCCGTCCGGACGTTCGCGGATCTCGCCCACGACGCCGGCGCGGTGCTGGTCGTCGACGGCGCCCAGTCGGCGCCGACCCGCCCCGTCGACGTGGCGGCGATGGGCGCGGACTTCTTCGCGTTCTCGGGGCACAAGATGGCCGGTCCCACGGGGATCGGCGGACTCTACGGCCGGCAGGAGCTGCTCGAGGAGATGGAGCCGTTTCTCTACGGCGGCGAGATGATCCAGCACGTCACCTTCGACCGCTCGACGTGGAACGGGCTCCCCTGGAAGTTCGAGGCCGGGACCCCACCGATCGCAGAGGGCATCGCGCTCGCGGCGGCCGTCGACTACCTCGACGAGCTCGGGATGGAGTGGGTGCGCGACCACGAGAACCGGCTCGCGCAGTACGCGCTCGAGCGCCTCGAGGCGCGCGACGACGTGGAGACGTACGGCCCCGGCCCGGGCGAGGAGCGCACGGGGCTGGTGAGCTTCAACGTGGACGGCGTCCACGGCCACGACCTCTCCTCGATCCTCAACGACCGGGGGATCGCCGTCCGCGCGGGCGACCACTGCACGCAGCCGCTCCACGACCGCCTCGACGTGCCGGGCTCGGTCCGGGCGTCGTTCTACGTCTACAACACCACCGAGGAGATCGACCGCCTGCTCGACGCCGTCGACGACGCCGAGGCGAAGCTCGACAGCTACCTGCGCTCGGACCGCTACGCGGATCGACTGTACGAGCACCACCGTGACCCGCACAACACCGGCGGCCTCCCGGACCCGTCGCTGGTGAAGTCCTCCGAGGAGACCGCCTGCGGCGACGAGGGGGAGTTCCACGTCGACGTCGCGCCGGACGGCACGATCGAGCGACTGGCGTTCGAGAGCGAGAGCTGTGCGGTGAGCCGGGCGGTGGCCAGCCTGATCACCGAGTACCTGGAGGGCCGGACCCTCGCCGAGGCCGCCGAGATGGAGGGCGAGGTGGCGGCGATGCTCGACGGCCAGTTCCCGGATCTCCGGCGGGACTGCGTGGTCGGGCCGGAGGAGGTGATCCGCGAGGCCGCTCGCGAGTATCTTGAGACGGAGGCGACGGTCGAAGGCTCCCCCTCCGCGACGTAGAGGGCGTCTCGGCGGCGGAGCGGCGTCGCTCCCGGAGTCCAGCGGTTTATTCCCCCGCCCGTCGATAGCCACGGCCAACGAGGCGCTATCGATGCAGACACCCCCAGAGACGGTCCGCGTGCTCCACGTGGACCCGGACTCGTCGTTCGTCGCCGCCGCCGCGGAGCGACTCGAACGCGAGGACGACCGACTCGACGTGACGACGGCGACCGACGCCGACGAGGCGCTCGCGCTGCTCGCGAGCGAGGCGTACGACGGCGTGATCGCGGAGTACGACCTGCCGGGGAGGACCGGGCTCGAGCTGTTCCGGTCCGTCCGCGAGCGCGAGCCGGCGCTCCCGTTTCTCCTCTTCACGGGGGCCGGTTCGGAAGCTGTCGCCAGCGACGCCCTCTCGGCTGGCGTGACCGACTACCGCCGGAAGGGGCGCGCCGACGACCAGTACGCGGCGCTGGCCGAGCGGGTCGTCGACGCCGTCGAACGCCGCGGGCTTGGAGACGAGCCGGCCGGGTCGAGCGAACGCGCCGGGTCCGCCCCGTGGAACCTCACCCCTGCCGAGTACCGCGACGTGTTCGCCCGGGCCGAGGTCGGGATCGGGATCATGGACCCGGAGACGGGGACGTTCGAGGAAGTGAACCAGCGGTGGGCGGAGCTGCTCGGCTACGATATCGAAGAGCTGTGTGGCAAGTCCGTCGACGAGATCAGCGCCGACGACCCCCGGTTCGATCAGGCGGCGGCGATGGAACGGATCCGGGAGGTTGTCGACGGCAGCCCCCAGCAGTTCGACTGGCTCCACGAGCGCGCTGACGGCACCAGCGTTTGGTGTGAGGTGAACCTCAAGCGGACCCGGATCGGCGACGAGCCGCGGTTGCTCGCCTTCATCCGGGAGGTCGACGATCGCAAAGAGCGGAGGCGGAACCTCCAGTTCCTCGAGGCGCTGCTGGAGAGCGTCGGCGTCGGCGTCGGCGCCTACGGGGCCGACGGGAGGCTGGCTTACGTGAACGAGACGTTGGCGGAGACTCTCGGCACAGAGACGGACCGGCTGATGGGCGAACCGATCTGGGAGCTCACCGAGAACTTCGACCGTGAGGAGTTCCCCGACTACTGGGACTCCTTCGAGGAGGGCGAGACCCGCACGGAGGAGACGGTGTACCGATTCGGGGATCGAACGATACCCGTCGAGACGGTGACGACCTGTGCGGAGATCCAGGGCACGACCTACCACTTCGGGACGGTCACCGACGTCACCGACCGCAAGGAGCAGGAGGAGCGGTTCCAGGCGTTCGTCGAGCACTCGAACGACATCCTGAGCGTCCTCGACGGGAACGGGATCTACCAGTACCAGAGCCCCTCGGCCGAGCGCATCCTCGGCTACAGCCCCGGGGAGCTCGTCGGCGACGTGGCGTTCGAGTACATCCACCCGGAGGACCGCGCGGACGTGCTCACCGCGTTCGAGCAAGTGATCGCCAACCCGGGCGAGGACCTGGTCGTCGAGTACCGGTTCCGCCACGGCGACGGCTCGTGGCGCTGGCTGGAGTCTCGCGGCGTCAACCCCTCGGAGACCGCCGCCATCGACGGGTTCCTGATCAACAGTCGGGACGTGACCGACCGGAAGGAGCACGAGCGACAGATCGGCGAGCTCCACGACGCCACCCGGGAGATGGTGCAGGCGACGGACGAGCAGGACGTCTGTTCGGTCGCCGTCGACACCGCCGAGGAGGTGCTGAGCCACCCGATCGCCGGCATCTGGCTCCGCGACGAGGCCGGCCACAGCCTCGAACCGGCTGCGGTGACGACGACGGTCGAGGAGATGTACGACGAGCTCCCGGTGTACACCGACGGCGACAGCCTCTCCTGGCGAGCGTACCGGACCGGCGAGGCGCTCGTCGCCGACGACCTCTCGACGGAGTCGGGGCTGTACAACCCCGACAGCAGGGTGCGGAGCGTGATCGTCGTCCCGATCGGGGAGTACGGCGTGTTGAACGTCGGCTCCCACGAGGTGGACGCGTTCACCGAGAACGAGGTGACGCTGGCGAAGCTGCTGGCCGCGAACGCACAGGTCGCGCTCGGCCGCAGCGAGCGCGAACGGCAGCTCGAGCGCCAGACCGACCGGATGGAGTTCTTCAACTCGATCCTGCGCCACGACGTGCTCAACGCGATCACGGTGATCCGGGCCCGCGCCGAGTTCCTCGCCGACGAACTCGACGGCGAGCAGCTGCAGGACGCCGAGACGATCGTTCGCTGGAGCGACGACGTGACCGAGATCGTCCAGCGCGTCCGGACCGTGGTGGAGACGCTCGCTGGCGAGGGCGATCCGGAGCTCGAACCGGTCGACCTCGCGGCGGCGCTGCGGGGGGAACTCGACCGCGTGCGATCGACGTACCCGGCGGTGGTGTTCGAGACCGACGTTCCCGACTCCCAGCCGGTGCTGGCCAACGACCTGTTGGGCGACGTGCTGGGGAACCTCGTCACCAACGCCATCGAGCACAACGACGTCGAGGGGCTCCGGCTCTCGGTGACCGTCGAGCGCGACGACGACGACGTGGTCGTCCGCGTCGCCGACAACGGCTCCGGCGTCGCCGACGAGCGCAAGGAGGCCATCTTCCGGCGGGGCGAGACGGGCCACGCCAAGTCCACGGGCTCGGGGTTCGGGCTGTTCTTCGCCGACGCGATGGTCGAGGAGTACGGCGGCGAGATCCGCCTCGAGGACAACGACGCCGGCGGCGCGACGTTCGTCGTCCGGCTCACTGCGGTGGATCACGAGGCCGCGCTGTAGGACCGTGGGGGCGAGGACGTTCGAGGGCCACCTATATCCCCGTGGCGGGGGAGGAGCCCGTATGAGCGAGAACGGTCCGCCCGTCGTGCTCGTGGTCGAGGACGAGCCCGACGTGGCCGAGACCTACCGCCGCTGGCTGCGCTCGTCGTACGACGTGCGCGTGGCTCCCGACGGCGCGACGGCGATGACGGAGCTCGACGGCGACGTCGACGTGGTCCTGCTGGACCGGATGATGCCCGAGATGGCCGGCGAGGAGGTGCTGCGGGAGATCCGCGACCGCGAGATCGACTGTCGAGTGGCGATGGTGTCGGCGGTCGACCCCGACTTCGACATCGTGGAGATGGGGTTCGACGCCTACGTCACCAAGCCGCCCGACCGCGACGAACTGACCGGGACGATCGAGCGCCTGCTCGACCGCGCCGAGCTGAACGACGACCTGCAGGAGTACTACTCGCTGGTCGCCCGCCAGAGCGCGCTGCAGGCGGAGAAAACCGAGGCGGAGTTGGCCGAGAGCGACGAGTACGCCGCCCTGGTCGATCGGATCGAGCGGGAGCGCGAACGCGTCGACGAGGAGCTGGGCGACATGTCCACCGACACGGAGTTCGTCGGCGCCGTCCGCGAGATCATGGACGACGAGGGGGGAGAATGAGCACCCCGTACGACATCGACGCGGTGCTTCCGGACGGGACCATAGAGGCGTTGCCGCCGGGGACGAACGTGCTGATAACCGGGCCGGCGATGGTCGGCAAGCGGGAGGTCGCGTTCAAACTGCTCGCGTCGGGTCACGAGACGGGCGAGGGCGTGCTGTGTGTGAGCACCAGCGCGTCGGCGTCGAGCATGCTCGACGAGTTCGAGCGGTACGTGCCGACGCTGGACCGCGACCGCGTCGCCATCGTCGACTGCTCCGGGAGCGACAGCCAGCGGGCGATCCGGGAGATCGCGACCGAGCGCGTCTCGTCGCCGGGCGATCTCACCGGGATCAGCATCGGCACCGCGAAACTGCTCCAGCGCTTCTCCGAGCAGGACGTCTCGGACGTTCGCCACGGGCTGGTGTCGATCTCGACGCTGATCCAGTACCTCGACCTCAACACCGTGTTCAAGTTCCTCCACATCTACACCTCCCGGATCGCGGACACGGACGGCCTCGGCGTGTTCACGCTCGAGAGCGTCTCACACGACCCGCAAACCGTCAACACGATCACCAGCGAGTTCGACTGCGTCATCGAACTCCGGGAGGGGGAGGACGGCCGCGAGATCCGGGTAAGGGGGCTCCCGGGCGCCTCGCGCACCTGGCGCGCGTTCGACTGAGCGCCGAGTCAGTTCGACGGCGCCGACTCGGCGGATCCGGACCGCTTCTCGTACCCGTCTCGGAGTCCGAGCGCGACCGCGCCCAGCCCCAGCAGCACCGCGACGAACTCGGCGACGCCGCCGACGATCGGGACGAGTCCAAGCAGCAGGAACCCCACGAGCCCCAGCAGCAGCGCGAGCCAGCGGTTCTCCCCGTCGGCCAGCGAGAGCACCCAGACGCCGACCGCGTACTTCCCGTAGACGCTCGCGATCCAGAGCGCGATCAAGAACGCCGCGAACCCCGCGAGCGAGAAGGGAATGCCGACGATCGTGATCGCCACGAGGACGAGGAGGATCGGGACGCCGACCAGCGTCAGCAGGCCGACGCCGAGAGTTACGGCCGGCGACTCCCCGACCCGCGCCGCGACGCCGTCGGAGAACCGCGGGAACACGAGCAGCAGGATCGCGCCGAGGAGCAGGCTCGTCACGAACCCGAACGCGGTCTCGACCCACGAGGGGGTGCCGAACCCGCCGAACCCGGTCGTCCCTCCGCGGAGGCTGTCGTCCTGGATCACCTCGCCGCCGACCGTCGCGTCGTCGCTCCGGGAGAACTGCTCGGCGTCGTAGCGGAACTCCCCGCCCACGTCGGCGTTGGGGCCGAGCGTCACGGCGTCGCCGCCCGCGCGGACGGAGCCGCCGACCGTGCCGTCGACGGTGACGCTGCCCGCGCCGACGTCCAGGTTCCCGCCGATCTCGCCGGTTTCGGTGAGGTCGAACGAGCCGCCGCCGACCTGGACGTCGCCCTCGACGGACCCGGCGACGACGACGCTCCCGGCGGCGCCCTGCACGTTGCCGGTGACGGTGCCGGACTCGGCGATCAGGATCGTCCCCGCGCTGCCCGAGAGGTCGCCGTCGACGGTGCCCCGGACCACGATGGTGCCCGCGACGCCCTGTACCCCGTCGACGGTCTCACCGGCGCCGACGACGATCGTGCCGCCGACCTGGCCGGCGGACTGGGCGGCGGCGACGCCGCTCACGAGCGGGAGCAGCACGAGGAGCACCGCTGTGAGGGCTGCGATGCGACGCGTTCGGCGGCTGTCGGGAGGGAGCATCTACGAGGATATTAGTCGTCTTACATATTGGTGCTTCGGAACTACGTCGGGGTGCAGACGGTCACACGCGCGAGCCGCGGGTCGGGCAGCGTCGGCGTCGGAGTTCGGGCCACCGACACACTAATTGACCGATGCGACAGATACTGACGTATGAACAACGCGAGTCGGGGTGAGCGTCGTGGCCAGTAACGCCGAGGAGCCGGTGAAGACGATCTGTCCGTACTGCGGCGTGGGCTGTGGGATCCGCGTCCGCGAGGGCGAGGAGCGCGGCGAGATGAGCTTCATGCCCTGGGGCGACGCCCCCGTCAACGAGGGCAGCGTCTGCATCAAGGGCGGCGCGGCGACGCAGGTCGTCGACCACGAGGATCGCCTGACCGACCCCCTGATCAAGGAGGACGGCGAGTTCCGCGAGGCGACGTGGGACGAGGCACTGAGCCGTGTCGTCGACGAGATGGAGTCGATCCGCGAGGAGCACGGCCCCGACGGGATGGGCTTCTTCGGCTCCTCGAAGACGTTCAACGAGGAGAACTACCTGATCCAGAAGCTCGCCCGCCGGTACGGCACGAACCAGGTCGACAACTGCACCCGGATGTGTCACGCGTCGACGGTCTGGGCGCTGCGGACCAGCCTCGGGATGGGCGCGATGACCAACAGCATGGCCGATCTGGAGGACTCGGCCGACGTGCTGTGGATCCAGGGCGCCAACCCGGGCGAGCAGCACCCGATCGCCAACAGCCAGTACTTCCGGCAGGCGGTGCTGGAGGGGGCCACGGTGATCCAGGTCGACCCCCACGCGAACAAGACGACCGAGTCGTTCGACATTCCGGGGACCGACCGCCACATGCATCTCCAGCTGAAGCCGGGCACGGACATCCCGCTGCTGAACGTCGTGCTGAAGACGATCCTCGAACGGCACGAGGAAGAGCCCGACGCCGGCTGGATCGACGAAGCGTTCGTCGACGAGCGCACGAAGGGATTCGACCACCTGAGGGAGACGCTCGAAGGGTTCGACAAGGAGGCCGCCGCCGAGGAGTGCGGCGTCCCGCTCGAGGACATCGAACTGGCCGCCGAGAAGTACGCGATGGCCAACGACGCCGCCATCTTCACCGGGATGGGGATGTCCCAGCACAGCTGCGGCGTCGACAACGTCCAGAACGAGATCAACCTCGCGCTGATCACCGGGAACCTCGGCAAGCCCGGCGCGGGCGTGAACCCACTGCGCGGGCAGAACAACGTCCAGGGCACCTGTGACGTGGGCGCGATGCCGAACGTGCTCCCGGGCTACCAGCTCGTCGACGACGACGAGGCCCGCGAGTCCGTCGAGGAGGTGTGGGGGTTCGAGATCCCCAGCGAGCCCGGGCTGACGAACGTCGAGATCTCCCACGCCATCGGCGATACGGTCCACGGGCTGTACGTGATGGGCGAGAACCCCATCATGAGCGAGCCCGACGGGAATCAGACCGAGCGGCGGTTCGAGGAGGAACTCGGCTTCCTCGTCGTCCAGGACATCTTCATGACCGAGACGGCGGAGCTCGCCGACGTGGTCCTCCCGGCGACGACGTGGGCCGAACGCGGGGGCACGGTCACCAACACCGACCGCCGGGTCCAGCGGATGCGCGGCGTCCACAAAGTCCACGAGAACACCCGTCACGATCTCGAGATCCTCAGTGAAGTCGGGACGCGGCTGTTCGGGGAGGGGTTCGAGTTCGACGGGCCGGAGGACGTTTTCGAGGAGCTGCGCGAGGTCTGCCCGATCATGCACGGGATGACGTACGACGCCCTCGGCGAGGAGGGGATCCACTGGCCCTGCTACGAGGAGGGCGACGAGGGCGACTCCTACCTGTACGAGGACTCCTTCGAGACCGAGGATGGCCTCGGCCGGATCGAGGGCGTCGTCCACCAGGAACCGAAGGAGACGCCGGACGAGGAGTACCCGCTCGTGCTCACCACCGCGCGGCTGGAGGAGCACTACAACACCGGGACGATGAGCCGGCGGTCGCCGACGCTCTCCCGGCAGGAGCCGGAGAACTTCGTCGACGTCCACCCCAACGACGCCGAGCGCTACGGTATCGAGGACGGCGACAAGGTGCGGCTGCGCTCACGGCGCGGGGAGATCACGGTCCGCGCGGACGTGACCGAGGCCATCAAGGAGGGCGTCGTCTGGACGACGCCGCACTTCGCGGCGGCGTCGGCGAACCGACTCACGAACGACGTGCTCGACGAGCGCGCGAAGATTCCGGAGTACAAGGCCGCCGCCGCCGAGATCGACGTGGAGATCGAGCCCGACGACGACGGCGCCGCCGCGGACGACTGATCGGTCGGGGATCGCCCCCGGCGGCTCTTTCAGGCGGTCGCGCCGACGTACGAGCCGACCGTGTCGACGATCGCCTCGGCGTCGTACTCGTCGGTGTCGACGTCGAACACCTGCTCGCCGTCGACGCGGACCTGGAACACGCCGCCGTCGCCCGTCACCAGCGCGACGCGGTCGACCCCCAGCCCGTACTCCTCGAGTATCTCGGCCTGGAGCTCCTGTGCTCGCGATCGGTGGCCACACGGGACGCAGTACTCGATTTCGACGGATGCCATAACGGCCGGGAGTAGGTCCCCGGCCGTGTTAAACCTCCGCATGGTGGCGCACCGGTTCCCCGTCGGCGATGTCGACGGCCACCAGCTGGTAACCACGTGTCCGTTACCCGTCTCGTTATGAGGTACATATCGTCGAAACTGCGACAGTACTTCCCGAGTAACAAACCCCGAACTCCGGCCACGTATCCGGGAGTGACCCCCGATGAAGGCAACCATCGTCGGCGTGACCAGAACCGCCGTCGGGCTCGTGGTCCGGTACGTCCCGACGACGCCGATGCTCGATCGCTTCACGTTCGAGGCCGCCCGGCAGGTGCTGTTCTCGGGCGTCTCGGTCGCGGGCCCGCTGGTGGTGACGCTGATCGTGCTGGGCGCCGTCGTCGACTTCCTCGGCAACCTGCTGTCCCCGCTGGTCCACGTGCTGACGCTGCTGGGGCTCACCGGCGGGCAGGAGGGGGTCGTCGCACAGGGGCTGACGGTGCTGGCGCTCGTCGCCGTCGTCGTGTTCACGGGCGTGCTCGCGGAGACGAGCTCCACCGCCGGCGCGGTTCGGGGGGTCGGGCGCTACGTCGAAGCCGTCCCCGGCGTCGGGTCGGTGTACAGCAGCTTCGACCAGATGAGCGACGTGATGCTCGAGAGCGACACGAACGGGTTCAAGGAGGTAAAACTGGTCGAGTTCCCCCACCGCGGCGTCTACTCGCTGGCGTTCCAGACCTCGGCGGTGCCCGACGATGCCGGCGACGACGGAATGTCCGTGCTGTTCGTCCCGATGGCGCCGAACCCGGTGATGGGCGGGTTCATGGTCTGTGTCGACGCCGACCAGGTGCAGGATATCGACATGACCGTCCAGGAGGCGTTCCAGGCGATCATCACCAGCGGCGTCGCCATGTCCGGCTCAAAGGAGTGGTTCGACTGACTAGCTTCGCTGTCGGAACGTGGAGGGCGCCTGCTAGCTCCCGTTCAGGGTAGATCACGCTCGCGGTCGAACTCGGGGTCGAACAGCTGTGCCGACATCGGCGCGGGGTCGCCCTCGGTGACGTTGTACTCCGAGAAGTCGGTCACCCCTGCCTCCCCGAGCAGCGCTTCGTCGTAGAAGCTGTTGCCCGTACACTCGGACGGGTCCCGCGCGAGGATCTCGAGCACCGCGTCCGAGACGACCTCCGGGGTTCGCCAGTCGTCCTCGGTGCCGAGCCCGAAGTAGCGGCTCGCGCGGGTGTCGATCGTCGTCACCGGCCAGAACGTGTTACAGCCGACGCCCTCGCCCGCCAGCTCCTCGGCGAGCGAGAGCGTGATGAACGACATCCCGAGCTTCGACCACGCGTAGGGGGCTTTCCCCGGCGACCGGTCGGTCACGATCGGCGGCGAGTTCGACAGCAACCACGCCTCGTCCTGGTCCGCGAGGTGTTCGGCGAACTCGTGGGCGACGACGTGGGTGCCGCGGACGTTCACGTCGGTCAGCAGATCGAACCGGTCGGCGGGCAGGTCGGCGACGTTCGCCAGCTGGATCGCGCTGGCGTTGTTGATCACGATGTCGATCTCGCCGAACTGGTCGATCGCCTCGTCGACGACGGTCTCGACGCGCTCCTCGTCCCGGAGGTCGAGTTCGAGCGCGAGCGCGTCGGGCCCGCGGTCGCGCACCTCGCGGGCGGTCTGCTCGATCGAGCCTCCGAGTTCGGAGTCGTCGTCGTCGGTGGTCTTGCCCGTCGAGACGACGTTACAGCCCTGCTCGGCGAGCGCGAGCGCGAGCTGTTTGCCGATGCCGCGGGTGGTTCCGGTGATGAACGCCGTCGATCCGGAGAGGTCGGGGTTCGCGAGCGCCATGGGGCCCGGTCGGGCGAGCGAGGTTTAACTCCCGGTGTCCGAGCGCCGAAAGTGGTAGCATGTGGTCGATCGCCGGCCACTCGCCGACATGGCGTCTACAGGCGTCGAAGCTACGTCGACGGTTCGGGCGTCGTAGATGGATTTCCGAGGAAACGAAGTGAACCGAAAGCGTCGACTCGCAGGGTCGTGAACTTACGAGATCCTTCGGGTGAACTGACCAGTGCGTGTGGACTCGCGGGGGTCTCGCGAGCGAACGCAGTGAGCGAGTGAGACCACGCGAGTCCACGACTGGAGGGAACGAAGTGACCGAAAGGAGTGGACTCGCGGGGATTTGAACCCCGGGCCTTCCCCGTGCCAGGGGGATGATCTACCACTGATCTACGAGCCCGCGAACGCATCCAATCGTACCCCGGTTTCGTTATTAAGGGCTTCGATGCCAGACGGCGTCTGCGTCGACGCCACATCGACGTCGACGCCGCGGATGGAAAGCCATTAAGCCCCTCGCCGGTCACTCACCGTTGGGAACAGCACGGCCGCAAATCTGACTCGCTCGGACCGCCCGGGCTCGGGATTGCGGAAGTGTACCGACGTGTAGTCGGTCTTTTCGCGGTCAGTGCCGTTCCAACTCAGACAATGGCACGAATGCACACACGCCGCCGCGGGTCGTCCGGTTCGGACGCCCCCGTGGCAGACGAGCCGCCGGAGTGGAGCGACGTCGACGCGGAGGAGATCGAATCCCGCGTCGTCGAACTCGCAGAGCAGGGCCACGAACCCAGTCAGATCGGCCTGAAACTGCGCGACGAGGGGTGAAGGGCACGCCCATCCCGGACGTGAAGCTGGCGACCGGGAAGAAGGTCACCGAGATCCTCGAGGAGAACGACGCCGATAACGAGCTCCCCGAGGACCTCCGGAACCTGATGGAGCGGGCGGTCCGCCTGCGCGCCCACATGGACCGGAACCCGCAGGACGCCCAGAACAAGCGCGCCCTGCAGAACACCGAGTCCAAGATCCGTCGCCTGGTCGACTACTACCAGGGCGACGAGATCGACGCGGAGTTCGAGTACGACTACGAGACCGCCGAAGAGATCCTCGAAGGATAGATGTCGAGCGCCCGCCGGGTCGAGGAGCCACTCGCCGACGCCCTGTCGACGGCACCCTTCGTCCGGGTCGCCGCCGCCAGCGACGGCGACAGCCTCGCGGCTGCCGGCCTCCTCGCCCGGGCGTGTGCCGAGACCGCAACCCCGTTCCAGCTCCGCCTCGACGACGAGGCGGCCACCGCCACCGAGGACGCCGTCACCGTCGCCGTCGGGCCGACCGCGGTCGACGGTGACGCGACCCTCGAGCGCCCGGCGAGCCCCAGCGCGTTCGAGCTGGCTCGCCGACTCGGCGCCGACCCGGACCCGATCCTCGCCCTCGCCGGCACGATCGCCGCGGGCGAACCCGTCCGGGCCGCCGACGCGGCACTCGACGCCGCACGCGAGTCGGGAGTGATCGACCGCGAGCCCGGACTGGCGATCCCGACCGACGGAGTGCCGGCCGGCCTCGCGGCGTCGACGCTGCTGCACGGCCCGTTCTCGGGCGACGAGGACGCGGCGGCCGCGCTGGTCGCCGAACTCGAGCCCGACGCGGACGACGCTGCGGACTCCCGCGCTGCCGGCAGCGGCGGGGAGTTCGACCGCCGGCTCGCCTCGCTGGTCACCGTCGACACGGTGACCGCCGATGGGGCGACCGAGCGCGCCGCCCGAGCGGTCGAGCGCGCGCTCCGCCCCTACCGCGTCCCGGACGCGCCGTTCCCCACGCTCGGCGGCTACGCGACGTGCTGGACGCCGTCGCCCGCACCGCCCCCGCCGCCGGCATCTCGCTGGCGCTGGGCGAGCGGGCCGACGACGCGCGCGACGCCGCGCTCGCGGCCTGGCGGAAGTACGGGGCGACCGTCCACGCGGCGCTGCGATCGGCCACTACCGCCCGGCACCACGGCGTCTGGGTCCTCGACTGCGGGGACGCCGACGCCGCGGTCCTGCCGGCGGTCGCCCGCCTCGCGCGGGCGTTCCGGTCGCCCGAACCGGTCGCGCTGGCCGTGGCCGACGGGGCCGCGGCCGCCGCGGGCGAGTCGGGGATCGGCGACGCCGTCGCGGCCGCCGCGGACGCGGTCGACGGCACGGGCCACGGCACCGACGACGCCGGCTGGGCGCGCTTCGACACCGACACCGAACAGTTCACGGACGCGTTCCGGGAGGCGCTATGAGCGAGGCGACCCACGAGGCGACGATCTCGACGACCCACGCAGACGCGCGGGTCGTGGCCGCCGCGCTCGCTCCCGACAACACCGATGCGATGACGACGGCCGTCGACGGCGACGC
Source organism: Halolamina rubra (assembly GCF_000739555.1). Classification (GTDB taxonomy): domain Archaea; phylum Halobacteriota; class Halobacteria; order Halobacteriales; family Haloferacaceae; genus Halolamina; species Halolamina rubra. The sequence goes on along the minus strand of NZ_BBJN01000039.1, from coordinate 63,964 downwards.
GGTCCGGACCACCATCGTCCGCGAGGACGCTGGCGGGCTGGCCGCCTCCGTCGACGACTACCTCGTCAACCTGACTGTCGCCGACGCCGTCTGCGAGACGGCGCGGGACACCGACAACACATGAGCGAGAAATCCACAACGATCGAAGGCAAACGATGGTACACCGTGCTCGCGCCCGAGCAGTTCGACCGGGCCGAGATCGGTGAGACTGTCGCTGAGGAACCGAACCAGGTCGTCGGCCGAACCATCGAGACCACGCAGGGCGAGATGGAGGGCGACCAGGGACAGAACAACAGCAAGCTGACGTTCAAGATCAACGACGTGGGCAGCGACGCCGCCTACACCGAGTTCATCAAGTACGAACTCACGCGGGACTACCTGCGCTCGCTGGTCCGCCGCGGCGCCTCGAAGGTCGCCGCCACGGTCACGCTGCTGACCACGGACGACTACCGCGTCAAGATCCAGCCGGTCGCGCTGACGACCCAGAAGGCCGACCGCTCCCAGGAGCAGGCGATCCGCTCGGTGATGGTCGACATCGTCGAGGACGCCGCCGAGGAGCGCAGCTTCGAGCAGCTAGTCGACAGCGTCGTCGAGGGGCGGGTCTCCTCCGCCATCTACGGCGAGGCCAAGGAGATCTACCCGCTGCGCCGCGTCGAGGTCCAGAAGCTGACGCTCGAGGCCCGACCCGAGGAGGTCGCGGCCGAGGAGGAGGCCTCCGTCGACGTGGACGAGGAGGACGTCGACGAGGCCGTCGAGGAGTAGCGCCGCCGCTCGGCAACGGATTCACGCGCTTTTCGCTTTTTCACCGGCGACGAGCGACCGCGCCGTCGACGCCTACTCCGTCGCCGTCGGCGTGCGGTCCTCGACGATCACGGTCCCCATCATCCCGCCGCTCTCGTGGGGGATGCAGAAGTACTCGTACTCGCCGGGGATCTCGAACGTGTAGCTGAACTGCTCGCCGTTGCTCAGCGCGCCGCCGGCGCCGTTGGCCCAGGCGTCGCGGGCGGCCTGCTCGTCCTCGTACCCACCCGAGGCGAAGAAGGCGGCGCCGTCGGGCAGCGACGCCTCGTAGGCGGTTACCGTGTGGTCGCGGGTACCCGTGTTCTCCCAGACGACCTCCTCCCCCCGCGCGACGGTGATCTCCGGCGGATCGTACGCGGTGGGGCGCATCCCCACGTCGAACTCGGTGTTCTCCCCCCGGGTCAGCCCGAGACAGCCACCGAGACTCGCCGCGGCGGCGGCGCCCGCGGTGACGAGATAGCGTCGGCGCTCCATACGCCGGGGTTGGAACCCGAGCGATTTAGGCGGCGTGATTCCGGAGCGATCGCGGCGCGGCTCCGCCGGACCCGCGGCCGTCGTCCGGATGTAAACACGTAAACCGGGGCCGGCCGACGGGCCGGACATGCGCTCGCGGTTCATCGGTCGCCTCGGGCCAGCCGACGCCGTCACCGTCGGGAACGCCGCGCTGGGGTTTCTCGCGGTCGTCGCGGTGACCGTCGACGTCGGCCTGGCGGCCCGGCTCGTGCTGCTCGGGGCCATCGCCGACGGCCTCGACGGCGTCGTCGCCCGGAAGTACGGCGGCACCGAGGCCGGCCCCTACCTCGACTCGCTCGCGGACGTGGCCACTTTCGGCGTCGCGCCCGCGTTCCTCGTCGCCGTCGTCTCCCTGCGGGAGTGGGGATCGCCGGCGACGCTGGCGTCGGGGCTCTCCGCAGAGGGCCTGCTCGCGCTGGCGGGCGTCGCCGTCCCCGCGCTGTACGTCGCCGCCGCCGTCACGCGACTCGGACTGTACACCGCCTACGACAGCGACAGCGACGAGACCGTCGGCGTGCCGACGACGCTCGCGGCCACGATCTTCGGCGCCATCGTGCTCACGGGCTACCGGGGCGCCGGGATCCCCCTCGCAGGCTTTCACGACGCCGGGTTCCTGCTCGCGCTCGCGGCGGTGCTGACGCCGCTGATGCTCTGTGACGTGGTCTACCCCGACCTCCACGCCCAGGACGCGCTGGTGATGGGCGTCGTCCAGGCCGGCGCGATCCTGCTGCCCGGGCTGTACGGTCGGGGGTTCGCGTTCGGGCTGCTGTACCTCGCGCTGGCGTACCTCGTGCTCGGGCCGGTGCTCTACTGGCGGCGCTGAGGCTCGGTCAGCACCGTCTCACACGCCTTCACGAACTCCGAGAGGTTCCCCGCGACCTCTGTGTCGAGCGTGAGCACGACCCCGGTCTCGGAGTCGGGCTCGCTGAACTGGACGAGCACCGCGTTCTCGTGGAGGAACACCGACGCGCGCTGGGCGCCAAGCGGCGGGTAGTCACGCCCCCGGACGAGCGGCTCCTGTGACCGCGCGCGCTCGGCGAGCGCCGGGACCGCCGCCTCGAGGTCGTCGGTCGCGAGGTCGGTTCGGACGTACAGCGCGTCCCAGCCGTCGGCGTCGTAGCAGAACGCCGTCCGGAAGCTCCGTCCCGCCCGCGCCTTCACCAGCCGGACCAACTGCTGGTACTGGTCGTTCACATCGGGCGTGCGCGAGTGGCGCACTTAACTCCACAGGAAGACCACGATAATCGCCGGGGGGCGGCGCCGATCAGGCCTCGACGGCGGCGGCCTCGTCGTCGTCGGCGTCGAGCGCCTCGCGGGCCTTCTCGCCCTCCGCCTGCAGGGTGTACGCCGTGGCGTCGTCGTACTCGGCGGCCGCTTCGAGCGCCTCGCGGGTGCCGATCTGGCGGAGCGCCCACGCCGCGGCGGTGCGTACGGTGCGCTCCTCGTCGTTCTCGACGGTGTCGGCCAGCGGCTCGATCGCTCGCGTGTCGCCGATCAGGCCGAGCGCGCGGGCCGCGATCGGTCGGACGTTGTCGTCCTCCATCTCGAGCTTGTTCGCCAGCGGCTGGGTGGCCTCCTCGCTGCCGATCTCGCCCAGCGCTTTGAACGTCACCTTCTGGAGCTGCGGGTCGGAGTCCTCGTCGACGTAGTCGAGCAGCGTGTCGACGGCGTCCTCGGCGCCGGCGCCCATCTTCCCCAGCGCCTCGATCCCGGGCTTGTCGCGCTTCTGGGCGCGGGCGTGCATCTCGTCGAACGCCGCCGGATCGCCCATCCGGGTCAGCGCCTCCATGCAGTGACGCTCCATGAACTCGGAGTCGAGCGCGTCGAGCGCGCGGAGCACCTGCTCGACGTTGCCCTGCTGCTCGTGTTCCTTCAGCGCGGCCCACTCGACGGGGTAGTCCTTGTAGTGGCCGAGCACGTCGTAGAACCCCTCCGCCCGGAGCTGCTCGTTGGTCTGGAGGTCGTCCCACTCCTCGGCGTCGTCGAGCCCGGACTCGAGCTCGTCGGTCGCCTCGACCAGCGCCGCGATCGTGTCGGCGTCGTCGTCGGCGTCGAGGCCGGCGTCCTCGACCGCGTCGGCGACGGCGTCGAGCTCGTCGGCCAGCGTCTCGGGCTCGGCGTCCGCGGCGTCGCCGAACTCGGCGTCGAGCGCGTCGCCCGCGGCGTCGAGGTAGTCGGCGACGGCGTCTTGCACCGCAGGCTCGCCCTTGGCGGTCCAGCGCGTCTCTGTGAGCTGTGTCTGGAACGATTCGAGGTCGTCGACCACGTCCTCGGCGTAGGGCCCGCGCTGCTCCTCGATCCCCTCGCGGAGCTCGTCGATGCGGCTCTCGATCTCCCCGGCCTCCTCGTCGTCCTCGGGGAAGTCGGCCGTCTCGAACGCCTCGGCCACGCGGTCGACGGTGGCCTCGACGTCGTCGAGCGCGGCCTCGGTCTCGGCGTCCTCGAGCGACTCGCTCGCCTCGTCGAGGCGGGACTCCATCTCCTCGGCGGAGAGCTGGAGCGCCTCCTCCTCGGTCTCGGTCGCCTCCTCCTCGTCAGTCATACCTGTGACTGGGTCCGAAACTGATTAAGGCGTTTCCCTTCCGAGCGCGCCCTCGACCCCGTGGAACGCGATGCGTGCGCCGCCCCCCTCGCTCCCGGCGATCTCGACTCGCCAGCCGTGGGCCCGCGCGATTTCGGCCACGATCGCCAGCCCGAGTCCGGTTCCACCGTCGCTGGTGGTGTACCCCCGTTCGAGCACGGCCGCACGCTCGCTCTCGGGGATCCCCTCCCCGTCGTCGACGACCGCGAACCCGTCCGGGATACCCTCCACGCGCACGGTGAGATCGGCGTTATCGTTGTGCTCGACCGAGTTGCGAAAGAGGTTCTCGAACAGCCGAACCAGCCGGTCCCGGTCTGCGCGGACGGTTCGGTCGACCGATATCGCGAGCGTCGCGTCGTCGGTCGGAACGGTCTCCCACGCGGACTCGGCGACGGCCGCGAGGTCGACGAACTCGGGGTCGGTCACCGCCGACCCCTCCTGGGCGAGGGCCAGGGTGTCTTCGATCAGCGACTCGATCCGATCGAGCGCCGACTCGACGCGCTCGACGTTCTCCCCGTCCTCGCCGTCCTGCTCGATCAGGTCGACGTACCCCTGCGCGACGTTGAGCGGGTTCCGGAGGTCGTGCGAGAGCACGGACGCGAACTGATCGAGCCGTTCGTTCTGCCGCTCCAACTGCTTGGCTTGCCGGCGTTGCTCGGTCACGTCCGAGAGCAGTACCACCCGGCCACTGCTGGGGAGCGCCGAGCGGACCACGTCGAACGTGCGCTCGCCCTGCCCGACGGGGAGCGAGAGCCGCTCCGGTCCGTCCGTCTCACGACAGGCCTCGGCCAGCGACGGTGACGCGATGTCGTCGACGGCGTGGCCGACGACACCGTCGTCGCCGGCGTCGAGCAGCTTCCGGGCCGCGGGGTTGGCGTCGACGACGCGGTCCTCCTCGTCCAGCACGATCACGGCGCCGTGCATCGCCTCGACGACGGTGTCGCGGGCGATGGGAGACAGATCCAGAAACCGGAAGCGGAACACTGCGATACCGATACTGATCCCAGTGATCGTGGTCACGATCGGGCCGAGGTCGACGGGCGAGTTCCAGATCCCGGTGATCTCGAGAAGGTTCCCCAGCCACGGCGCCGAGATACCGACGAGGATGTACTGGGCCTGCCGGCGATAGGGGCCTTCGGCGTCGAGCCCCCAACGGAGGAACAGCACGACCGCGATCACGATCAGCACCTGGGTGTACACGAAGTAGATCCAGAACCACGGCCGGTAGGTGACCTCGTACACGGAGTACGGTGGAACCGACACCATCGTGCCGTCGATCCAGACGAAGCCGTGTTCCGGGTTGGTCAGCACGAGCACGGCGGTGATCGTCGGGACGAGGCAGAGCAGGCCGACCGTCCCCGAGGAGACGTACTCCTCGTGGTCGGTGTACTGGAGCGCGATGACCAGCACTGCGACCGGGATCAACGGGACGAACACGAACCGGAGTTGCCGCGCGACCGCCGCGACCGACGGCTCGGCGGTGACGAGTTCGACGATTTCGGTCAGCGCCCACACCAGGAGGATGCCGACGAGGACTCCGAACGCGCGCGCACCACGTCGGTTGCGGTTCGCGATCGCGAGATAGCCCATGAACCCACAGACCGCGGAGGAGACGATCAGGGCAGCCAGATAGAGGATCCCCGGATCGACGTGCACCGTCACAGTACCACATCAGCACGTAGGGGGGACCTTTTGGTGTTCCGGCCGACCTCGTTACCTGTCGCGCGTCAGCCCCGGGTTCGTGACGGCGCCGTCGGCGGCGGAGCCGAACTGCGTCCCGTACTTGCCCAGCACGCCGCCGGTGTACTCCCGCTCGGGCGGCTCGCGATCGTCGAGCCGTCGCTCGATCTCGTCGTCGTCGAGGTCGACGTCGAGGCTGCGGTCGGGGATGTCGACGGTGACGTGGTCGCCGTCCTCCAGCGCGCCGAGCGGGCCACCGGCGAACGACTCAGGCGCGACGTGGCCGATCATCGGGCCGCGAGTCGCGCCCGAGAAGCGGCCGTCGGTGACCATCGCCACGTCGTCCTCGTGGCCCTGGCCGACGACGGCGGCGGTGACGCCGAGCATCTCGCGCATCCCCGGGCCACCGCGAGGCCCCTCGTTCCGGATGACGATCACGTCGCCGGACTCGATGCCGCCCTCCTGGACGTACTTCATCGCGTCCTCCTCGCTCTCGAACACGCGGGCCGGCCCCTCGTGGTGGAACTGGTCCTCGCCCGTGACTTTCAGGACGGCGCCGTCGGGCGCGAGGTTCCCCTTCAGGATCTTGATCGCGCCCTCCTCGTGGAACGGGTCGTCGACGGGCCGGAGGAAGTCGGTCTCGTCGAGCGTCTCGTCCGCGGGCAGGTCGAGTTCCGCGAGTTCTTCGGAGACGGTGCGCCCCGTGACCGTCTTCGCGTCGCCGTCGAACAGGCCGGCCTCGACCAGCCGGCGGATCACCACGGGGACGCCGCCGGCGTCGTGGAGATCCTTCATCACCCGCGAGCCGCCGGGCTGGAGGTTGGCGATCTTCGGCGTCCGGCGGGCGATCTCGTCGAAGTCGTCGATGGAGAGATCGATCCCGGCCTCCGCGGCCAGCGCGAGCAGGTGGAGCACCGCGTTCGTGGAGCCGCCCATCGCGACCTGCACCGCGATCGCGTTCTCGAAGGACGCCCGCGAGAGGATGTCGGAGGGTTTCCGGTCGTGCTCGACGGCGTCGAGCGCGAGTTCGCCCGCGCGCTCGGCGACCTCGGTTCGGCCTTCTGTCTCGGCCGGCGGCGACGCGCTTCCCAGCGGCGCGAGGCCGAGCGCCTCGCTGATGGAGGCCATCGTGTTCGCGGTGAACATCCCGCCACAGGAGCCCGCGCCGGGGCAGGCGTTGCGCTCCAGCTCGTCCAGCTCCTCGCGGCTCATCTCCCCCTGCGCGTACGTGCCGACGCCCTCGAACACGTGCTGGACGGTCACGTCACGCCCCTCGTGCTGGCCGGGGAGGATCGAGCCGCCGTAGAGGAACACGCTCGGCAGGTCGGTCCGGATAGCGGCCATCAGCATCCCGGGGAGGTTCTTGTCGCAGCCCGCGACGGTGACCAGCGCGTCGAGGCGCTCGCCGAAGGCGACCAGCTCGACGGAGTCGGCGATCACCTCCCGCGAGATCAGCGACGCGCGCATCCCTTCGGTCCCCATCGAGATGGCGTCGGAGATGGTGATGGTACCGAACTCGACGGGCATGCCGCCGGCGTCGTCGACGCCCACGATCGCGCCGTCGGCGACGTCGTCGAGGTGGACGTTACACGGCGTCACGTCGGCCGCGGGGTTGGCGACGCCGACCATCGGCGAGGAGAGGTCGTCGTCGTCGAACCCCATCGCGCGGAACATCGCGCGGTGTGGCGCGCGCTCCGGCCCCTCGGTCACTTCGCTGCTCCGCAGCTCGGGGGGTTTTCCCCCGCTCGGGGCGTCTCCCTCCCCGCCTGTGTGCTGTCGACTCATACCGTCACCCACGCCCGGGGGCACTTAACTCCGTCCCGGGCGTGGCGTCGATGATCACTCAACTAAGTGACCATCCCTATTAACCGTGATGGATCGGGGCGACAGGTTTATGCCACGGCACGGGATAGCGTGGGACGCAATGACTCACGATATCGAGGGAGCGTCGGAATCCCCGGCGGATCGAGTTCTCCCAGGGCACGCTGAGAACTGATCCCGAGTTCGCCAAAGCTCGGATCTTCGACACCACCCTGCGAGACGGTGAACAGTCGCCCCGTACGTCGTTCTCCTACGAGGACAAACGCGAGATAGCCGCCGCGCTGGACAGCGCGGGCGTCGACGTGATCGAGGCGGGCTTCCCCGTGAACTCCGACGCGGAGTTCGCGGCGGTCCGCGACGTGGCGTCGGCCGCCGACACGACGGTGTGTGGGCTGGCCCGCGTCGTCGAGGAGGACGTCGAGGCCGCGATCGACGCCGGCGTCGACATGGTCCACACGTTCGCGTCGACCAGCGACGTGCAGATCGAGGACTCGATGCACGCCAGCCGCGAGGCCGTGCTCGAGCGCACGGTCGCGAACGTCGAGCGCGCGGCCGACTCCGGGGCCGAAGTGATGTTCTCCCCCATGGACGCCACCCGAACCGACCCCGACTACCTGTTCGAGGTGATCGAGGCGGTCTCGGCGGCCGGCGCCGACTGGATCAACGTCCCGGACACCTGCGGGGTCGCGACCCCCGACCGGTTCGCGGACCTGATCCGGTCGATCCGGGAGCACACTGACGCGCGGATCGACGTGCACACCCACGACGACTTCGGGCTCGCGAGCGCGAACGCGCTGGCCGGCTTCGAGGCCGGCGCCGACCAGGCGCAGGTCTCCGTCGGCGGCATCGGCGAGCGTGCCGGCAACGCCGCCTTCGAGCAGGTCGTCATGGCCGCCGAGAGCGTCTACGGCGCCGACACCGGGATCGACACCACGGAGATCACGGAACTGGCCCGTACCGTCGAGGCGCGCAGCGGCGTCGACCAGCCGGCGAACGCGCCGGTGATCGGCGACAACGCGTTCGCCCACGAGTCCGGCATCCACGCCGCGGGCGTCATCGAGAACGCGGCGACGTTCGAGCCCGGGGTGATGACGCCGGAGATGGTCGGCGCCGAGCGCGAGCTGGTGCTGGGCAAACACACCGGCACCCACTCCGTCCGCGAGCGCCTGCAGGACGCGGGCTACGACCCGACCGACGAGCAGGTGCGCGCGGTCACCCGCGAGGTGAAAGACCGCGGCGCCGACGGCGACGAGATCACCGACGACACGCTCGCCGCCATCGCCGAGGCCCACGACGTGGATCGCGAGAGCGAGCGGATCACGGAGGGGCCGGCCTGATGCGCGCCACCGACGACGCCTCGCGACAGCCCCAGCGGCAGCGATCGTGTCACGGGTCGACACGGCGCGGAAAGAGTTATCACGGTCGGGTTCATCGGGCCGTCCATGACGCGTCGACGCCACACCGGTTCGCTCGGCGTCAGCGTCTCGCTCATCATTGTAGGGGCTGCCTGACCCCTACACCCACCGCTTCTCAACCGACCGTCGCATCACCCGACCAGCGAACCCGCAGTCACCAGTCACGATGAGCGAGCCAGCACCCGCCGCGGCCCGACCCACCGAGGGGGAGCCACGGCACGACGACGACCGAGCGGAACCGAGCGACGAACAGCCACCCGACCACGACGAGCAGTCCACGGCGACGACCGGCGCCGACGCCGCGATCGCCGCGCTCGAGACGGCGGGCGTCGAGCACGTCTTCGGCGTGCAGGGCGGCGCGATCATGCCCGTCTACGACGCGCTCGCGGAGGCCGACGCGGCGCCGACCCACGTCACGATGGCCCACGAGCAGGCGGCGGCCCACGCCGCCGACGCCTACGGCCAGGTGACGGGCGAGCCGGGCGTCTGCATGGCGACCTCCGGTCCGGGCGCGACCAACCTCGTCACGGGGATCGCCGACGCCGACATGGACTCCGACCCCGTCGTCGCGCTGACGGGGCAGGTGCCGACCGAGTTCCTGGGTAACGACGCGTTCCAGGAGACCGACACCGTCGGCGTCACGCGGCCGATCACGAAGCAGAACTACGTCGCGGGCGAGGCCGACGCCGTCGGCCCGAGCGTCGGCGAGGCGGTCGAACTCGCGGCCGCTGGCCGCCCCGGCCCGACGCTGGTCGACCTGCCGAAGGACGCGACGACGGCCGAGACGACGAGCGACGCCGGCCCGGAGGCCGGACTGCCGGAGTACTACGAGGCGCCCGAGCGCGCCGACGAGCCAGCCGTCGACGCCGCGGCCGACGCGCTCGCCCGGGCGGAGCGACCGCTCGTGCTCGCGGGTGGTGGCGTGGTGAAAGCCGAGGCCAGCGAGGAGCTGCGGGCGTTCGTCGAGCGCTTCGACGTGCCCGTGGTGACGACGATGCCCGGCATCGGCACGGTGCCGGAGGACGACGAGCGCTGTCTCTCCTTCGCCGGGATGCACGGCACCGGCGCCGCGAACTTGGCGGTCTCGCACACCGACTGTCTGTTCGCGATCGGGACGCGCTTCGACGACCGACTCACGGGTGGCATCGAGACGTTCGCGCCCGAGGCCGAGGTGATCCACGCCGACGTCGACGCCGCCGAGATCTCGAAGAACGTCGAGGCGGACTACCCGCTGGTCGGCGACGCCGCGGCCGTGGTCGGGCAGGTCCACGACGCGCTCGAGGCGCGATCCGACGCCGACGGCCACGACGTGTGGCGCGAGCAGTGCCGCGAGTGGGAGGCGACGTACCCCATGACGTACGCGGCGCCCGAGGACGAGCCGCTGAAGCCGCAGTTCGTCGTCGAGGCCGCCGACGCGGCGACGCCCGACGACGCGATCGTCACCACCGGCGTCGGCCAGCACCAGATGTGGGCCGCCCAGTACTGGACGTACCGCGACCCGCGCGCCTGGGTCTCCAGCCACGGGCTGGGCACCATGGGGTACGGGCTGCCCGCCGCCATCGGCGCGAAAGTCGCCGCGCCCGACCGGGAGGTCGTCTGCTTCGAGGGCGACGGCTCGTTCATGATGACGCTGCAGGAGCTCTCCGTCGCCGCGCGGGAGAACCTAGACGTGACAGTGATCATCCTCAACAACGAGGCGATCGGGATGGTCCGCCAGTGGCAGGACGCGTTCTTCGAGGGGCGACACACCGCCTCGGAGTACGGCTGGATGCCCGAGTTCGAACCCATCGCGGAGGCGTTCGGCGCGAAGGGGTTCACGCTCGAGGAGTACGACGAGGTCGCCGACACGCTCGAAGCGGCGTTCGCCCACGACGGCCCGTCGGTCGTCGACGCCCGGATCGACCCCGACGAGAACGTCTACCCGATGGTCCCGAGCGGCGGCGACAACAGTGGCTTCGCGCTCTCGGAGGGGCAGCTATGAGCCGGGAGCGAGCCGAGGGGGGCTTCGCAGACCGCGACGCAAAGCGTGACGGGCTGACCGGTCCCGGGCCCGACGAGCGCGAGCGACCCAGCGGGCGCCGCTCGAAGGAGGGCGTCCGGGTCGACCCCGACGCCGAGGCCAGCCACCCCGAGCGCCGGACCACCATCTCGGCGCTGGTGAAACACGAGCCCGGCGTGCTGGCGGAGGTCGCCGGGCTGGTGAGCCGCCGCCGGTTCGACATCGACTCGCTCACCGTCGGGCAGACGACCAACCCCGAGACCGCCCGGATGACGCTCACCATCGAGGAGCCGGAGCCGGGCGTCCGGCAGGTCGAGAAGCAGCTCGAGAAGCTGGTGCCGGTGATCTCGGTCCGCGAGCTGGGCCGGGACGCGGTCCGGCGCGAGCTGGCGGTGCTGAAAGTCCACGACGACCGGCCCGCCGCGGTCGAGTCGGTCGCCGAGATGTTCGACGCCCGCACCCTCGACGCCGAGCCCGGGACGGTGACCGTCGAGGTGACGGGCAGTTCCGCGGAGGTCGACCGGGCGATCGAGGCGTTCCAGCGCTTCGGCGTCCGGGAGCTGACGCGAACCGGGACCGCCGCGCTGGCTCGCGGCACCGAGTGGACCACCGACGCGGAGGAGGAGCGCTACGAACGACAGCGGATCGACGCGGCATCGAGCCACGCAACGGCGCCGGAGGCGCCGACGAACGATGACTGAGAACACGATCTACCACGACGACGACGCGACGCACAGCTACATCGAGACGAAGACGGTCGCCGTACTCGGCTACGGCAGCCAGGGCCACGCCCACGCCCAGAACCTCGCGGAGAGCGGGGTCGACGTGATCGTCGGCCTGCGGGAGGGCTCGGCCTCGCGGTCGGCGGCCCGTGAGGACGGGCTCGCCGTAGCGACGCCGACGGAGGCGGCCGCGGCCGCGGACATGGTGTCGATGCTCGTCCCGGACAACGTCCAGCCCGACGTGTACGCGGCGATCGAGCCGGAGCTCGAGGCCGGCGACACGCTCCAGTTCGCCCACGGGTTCAACGTCCACTACGACCAGATCGAGCCGCCCGAGGACGTCGACGTGACGATGGTCGCGCCGAAGGGGCCGGGCCACATCGTCCGCCGGCAGTACGCCGACGGCGAGGGGACGCCCGGGCTGCTCGCGGTGTACCGCGACGCGACCGGCGAGGCGAAGCAGGAGGCGCTGGCGTACGCCGACGCGATCGGCTGCACCCGCGCGGGCGTCATCGAGACCACGTTCCGCGAGGAGACCGAGACCGACCTGTTCGGCGAACAGGCGGTGCTCTGTGGCGGCGTCACCGAGCTCGTGAAGGCGGGGTACGAGACGCTGACCGACGCCGGCTACAGCGAGGAGATGGCGTACTTCGAGTGTCTGAACGAGCTCAAGCTCATCGTCGACCTGCTGTACGAGGGCGGGATGAGCGAGATGTGGGACTCCGTCTCCGACACCGCCGAGTACGGCGGGCTCACCCGCGGCGACGTCGTCGTCGACGACCACACGCGCGAGCAGATGGAGACCGTGCTCGAGGAGGTCCAGAACGGCGAGTTCGCCCGCGAGTGGATCGCGGAGAACCAGGCCGGCCGGCCGTCGTACGGCCAGCGCCGCCGCGCCGAGAAGGCCCACGACATCGAGGACGTGGGGGAGGAGCTCCGCGCGCTGTTCGCCTGGAGCGAGGAGGAGCACCGAGAGGCAGCCAACCCACCCGCGGACGACTGAGACAATGACCCGACACACCGACACCCGAACCCCGACGGATCGACACGAGACCGACAGCCAGCGACACGACGAGGAGCACGCCGCCGACCAGCACACGATGGGCGACGTGCAGCACACCAACCCCATGACCGGCGAGACGTTCGGCGACTCCCAGGTGTTCGAGCGCGGGAAGGTCGCCGTCGTCGACGGCGGCGAGGCCGACGCCGAGCCCGACGACGAGCGTGACGAGGAGCCGATGGGCGACGTCGACCACACGCCGCGGGAGGACGCCCCGGACGCGGCGCAGGTGTACGACCGCGGCGTCGAACGGGTCGAGGAGGACGACGACGCGGAGGCGGACACAGAGGCCGACGTATGAGCGAGGGGACGCTGTACGACGCGGTGTGGGACCGCCACCGCGTCCGTCGGCTCCCCAGCGGCCAGGACCAGCTGTTCGTCGGCCTGCACCTGATCCACGAGGTCACCAGCCCGCAGGCGTTCGGGATGCTCGAGGAGCGCGACCTCGAGATCGCCTACCCCGAGCGCACCCACGCGACCGTCGACCACATCGTCCCGACCGACGACCGGGAGCGCCCGTACGACGACGACGCCGCGGAGTCGATGATGGCGAAGCTCGAGGAGAACGTCGCCGACGCGGGGGTCACGTTCGACCACCCCGACACCGGCCGGCAGGGGATCGTCCACGTCATCGGGCCGGAGCAGGGGCTGACCGAGCCCGGGATGACCGTCGTCTGCGGCGACTCCCACACCGCGACCCACGGCGCCTTCGGCGCGCTGGCGTTCGGGATCGGCACCTCACAGATCCGGGACGTGTTCGCCACCGGCACCGTCGCGATGGAGAAGCAGGCGGTCCGCCGGATCGAGGTCACGGGCGAGCTCGGCGACGGCGTCACCGCGAAGGACCTGATCCTGACGATCATCGGCGAGCTCGGCACCGACGGCGGCGTCGGCTACGTGTACGAGTACGGCGGCCCGGCCGTCGAGTCGCTGTCGATGCCCGGCCGGATGACCGTCTGCAACATGTCGATCGAGGGCGGTGCCCGCGCGGGCTACGTCAACCCCGACGAGACCACCTACGAGTGGCTCCGTGAGACGGACGCGTTCGAGGACTCGCCCGAGACGTTCGCGGAGCGCAAGCGGTACTGGGAGTCGATCCGCTCGGGCGACGACGCCACCTACGACGACGTGGTCACGATCGACGCCGACGCGATTGAGCCGACGGTGACGTGGGGGACGACGCCCGCCCAGACCGCCGGCGTCTCCGAGCCCGTGCCGGCGCCCGAGGCGCTGCCGCCCGAGGACCGCGCGGTCGCCGAGCGCGCGCAGGCGCACATGGGCGTCGAGTCCGGCGAGCCGATGGCCGGCTTCCCGGTCGACGTCGCGTTCCTGGGCTCCTGTACGAACGCGCGGCTCCCGGACCTGCGGGCGGCCGCAGAGATCGTCGCGGGCCGCGAGGTCCACGACGACGTGCGCGGGCTGGTCGTCCCGGGCAGCCAGCGCGTGAAAGCCGCCGCCGAGCGGGAGGGGCTGGACGAAACCTTCCGCGAGGCGGGCTTCGAGTGGCGTGAGGCGGGCTGCTCGATGTGTCTCGGGATGAACGACGACCAGCTGGAGGGCGACGAGGTGTGTGCCTCCTCCTCCAACCGGAACTTCGTCGGCCGGCAGGGCAGCGCCGACGGGCGGACGATCCTGATGAGCCCGGAGATGGTCGCCGCCGCGGCCGTGACGGGGGAAGTGACCGACGTGCGCGAACTGGACGCGACCCCGGAGGTGGCGCGATGAGCGGTGACGAGACCGCGACTGACGCTGACCCGTCGAGCGACGGCGGCGTCGACGCCCCGGCCGTCGAGCGCGTCACGGGGACGGGCGTCCCCGTCCGCGGGAACGACATCGACACGGACCAGATCATCCCCGCGCGGTTCCTCAAGGTGCTCACGTTCGAGGGGCTGGGCGAGTTCGCCTTCTTCGACCAGCGTTACGAGACCACCGGCCCGGACGCCGACGGCGGCGAGGTCGCCGAGAACCCGACCGACCACCCGTTCAACGACCCCGAGTTCGGGGACGCGAACGTGCTCGTGGTCAACGCCAACTTCGGCTGTGGCTCCTCCCGGGAGCACGCGCCCCAGGCGCTCCAGCGCTGGGGGATCGACGCCGTCGTCGGCGAGTCGTTCGCGGAGATCTTCGCGGGCAACTGCCTCGCGCTGGGCATCCCGACAGTGACCGCCGACAGCGAGGCGATCGCGGCGCTGCAGGACCGCGTCGAGGCCGAGCCCGACACCGAGATCACGGTCGACGTGGCCGCGGAGACCGTGACGTACGCCGACCGCGAGATCGACGCCGCGGTCGATCCGGCCCAGCGGCAGTCGCTCGTGGCCGGCGAGTGGGACACGACCGCCCTACTGGGGTCGAACCCCGAGCAGGTCGCCGAGACGGCCGCCTCGCTCCCCTACACCGATAGATGACCGACGAGATCGCGGTCGTCCCGGGCGACGGGATCGGGCAGGAGGTCGTCCCGGCGGCAGTCCGGGTGCTCGAAGCAGTCGAGCCCGAGTTCTCGTTCGTCGACGCCGAGGCCGGCGACGCGGTGGCAGCGGAGCGGGGCACCCCGCTCCCCGAATCGACGAGCGAGACCGTCGAGGGCGCCGACGCGACGCTGTTCGGCGCCGCGGGCGAGACGGCCGCCGAGGTGATCCTCCCGCTCCGGGAGGCGGTCGGCAGCTTCGCGAACGTCCGCCCGGCGCGGGCGTACCCCGGCGTCGACGCGCTCCGGCCCGAGACGGACGTGGTGTTCGTCCGGGAGAACACCGAGGGCGTCTACGCGGGCCACGAGAGCGATCTCGGCGAGGGCGTGACGACGCTCACCCGGGTCGTCACCGAGTCCGCCTCGCGGCGCATCGCCGAGTTCGGCTTCGAGTACGCCGCCGAGCGCGACGCCGACGTGACCGTCGCGCACAAGGCGAACGTGATGCGGACGACCGACGGCCGGTTCCTCGACGCCGTCGACGCCGTCGCCGACGAGCGCGACGCCGACTACGGGACTGAACTGATGGACGCGATGGCGACGAAGCTCGCGCTCGACCCGACCCAGTACGACGTGATCGTCTGCCCCAACCTCGCGGGCGACGTGCTCTCGGACCTCGCGGCCGGGCTGGTCGGGGGGCTCGGGCTCCTCCCCTCCGCGAACGTCGGCGCCGAGAACGGGCTGTTCGAGCCGGTCCACGGCACCGCGCCAGACATCGCCGGCGAGGGCGTCGCCAACCCGTCGGCGACGATGCTGAGCGCGGCGATGCTGCTCTCCCACCTGGGCCACGACGAGGAGGCGAACGAGGTGCGCGCGGCCGTCGAGGCCGTTCTCGAGGCGGGGCCCCGAACGCCGGATCTCGGCGGCTCGGCGACGACCGACGCGGTCGCCGACGCCGTGATCCGCCGGCTCTAGCGGTCGGCTTCTGCGAGCAGTTCCAGCTTCTTCACCCGCGTCGACAGCGTCAGGAACGTCGCCGTGAGCGTGAGCACCACCGCGCCCGCCGCCGCGAGCAGGTGGATCTCCGAGGGGTGCGTGAGGAATCCGTCGGCGCCGACGACCTGCCCCGGGATCAGGGTGTGGTGGGGCGTACCCACCAGTGGGACGAAGTAGTCGACGAGGTCGTTCAGCCCGTACCAGAGCACCGCGACCGCGACGGCGCGGACCGGGAAGTCCGAGAACCGGTGGAGCACGAACGCCTGGACCACCATCGCGAGGTGGCTGCACAGGAGGAACAGGTACATCGGCAGCGGGTTGACCGCGCGGAACCCCTCCGAGAAGACGAGCAGGACGTACGGCGTCCAGAGGCCGAGCTTCCAGCAGCCGAAGAAGGCCAGCGCGTTCAGGTACTCGCTGTTCCGCCCCAGCGCCCACGCGCCGAACGCGAGCGCGATGAACAGCGTCGCCACGGGGCTGTCGGGGACGAGCGGCCACACGAGCACGGGCTCCGCGGCGAACTGGCCGACGATCAGCGGGTCCGAGAGCGGCAGCGGGTGGAAGCCGTAGTACCAGAAGCCGAACGCGGTCCCGACGAGGTTCGTGAGGACGACGAGCCACACCGCCCGCAGGCCGAGGTCCTCGACGGCCCGCGGGACTGGGGCGAGCCAGCCTGGGAGCGCGTCGCGGTCGGGCAGGCGGGAGCGGGGGAGCAGGCCCGGCAGGGTCATGGACGAGGGAGCGGGCGGGGGCGGCAAAGGGCTGCCGGTGGCGGTGCGGACGGTCCCGCGGGCGTCGCCGCCGACTCCCGGCCGAACGGGCCGAAGCCACCCCCCTTAAGTCCCGTCCGCCGTAAGGGAACGTATGGACGAAGTAGACGACATCGAGGAGCTCAAACGGGGCACCGACCTCGTGAAGCGGGGCTTCGCGAAGATGCAGAAAGGCGGCGTCATCATGGACGTGGT
Source organism: Halolamina rubra (assembly GCF_000739555.1). Classification (GTDB taxonomy): domain Archaea; phylum Halobacteriota; class Halobacteria; order Halobacteriales; family Haloferacaceae; genus Halolamina; species Halolamina rubra. The sequence continues at coordinate 47,007 of NZ_BBJN01000039.1, read as the reverse complement.
GAACCGCGAGCAGGCCCGGATCGCCGAGGACGCCGGCGCCGTCGCGGTGATGCATCTCGAAGCGGTGCCGGCCGACATCCGCAAGCGCGGCGGCGTCGCCCGCATGGCCAACCCCGCGGACATCGGCGAGATCACCGACGAGGTCTCGATCCCGGTGATGGGGAAGGTCCGGATCGGCCACCGGAAGGAGGCCGAGATCATGGAGGCCGCCGGCGCCGACATGGTCGACGAGAGCGAGGTGCTCACCCCCGCCGAGGAGGAGTACCACATCGACAAGCGCGACTTCACCGCGCCGTTCGTCTGCGGCGCGCGCAACCTGGGCGAGGCGCTCCGGCGCATCGACGAGGGCGCGGCGATGATCCGCACCAAGGGCGAGGCCGGCACCGGCGACGTGAACCAGGCGGTCCACCACCAGCGCAACATCAAGAGCGCGATCCGTAAGCTGGAGGGGATGAACTACGAGGAGCGCGAGATGTGGGCCCGCGAGAACGAGGCGCCGCGCGATCTGGTTCACGAGACCGCCGACCTCGGTCGCCTCCCGGTCGTCAACTTCGCCGCGGGTGGGATCGCCACCCCCGCCGACGCCGCGCTGATGATGTACCACGGCTGCGACGGCATCTTCGTCGGCTCGGGGATCTTCGGCGCGGAGAACCCCCAGGCGATGGGCAGCGCGATCGTCGAGGCCGTCAACAACTGGGACGACCCGGAGGCGCTGTTCGAGATCGCCTCCGACGCCGGCGGCGGCATGCGCGGCGACGCCAACGTCGACCTCCCCGAGGAGGAGAAGCTGCAGGGCCGCGGCAACTGAGGGCGGTCGCGTTCCTTCTGACGACACTGTGGGTGTTCCGGACTGGTCACAAATTCTGGACTGTGTGAACTTTCCACGCGGCTCGAACGGTGCTGATAGCGCCGACTGTTCGAGGCGTGCGCGATAGCTGCAGTAGAGAGCCGACGGCCGGTTACAGTTCGACGCCCGGCGGGATGAGGCTGCGCTCGCGGAGGAACTCGCCGTCGGCGTCGTAGACGAGGAACGTGTCCTTCTCGTACTCGACCATCTCCTCGCCGTCGATCGAGACGATCACGCGGTAGCCGTCGGCGTCCTCGGACTCGGTGTACGCCCGCGCGGCCTCGATGAACCGGAGCACGTCCGCCGACTCCTCGTTGAGTTCGAGGACGTACTCCCCGGTGACGCGGTTGGTGACGGCGACGACGCCCGGCACGGAGGCGTCCTCGACGAGCTCCTCCTGGAGGCGGAACGCGACGTCGACGTCGTCGCCGGCGAGCAGCTCGCCGTCGGTGTCGCTGAGGCGCTCCCGGAGCCCCTCCCCGGGGCCGCTGAAGTCGATCTCGACCAGCGGCTGGGCGGGCTCGGCACCCTCCGCCGCCCAGTCGACGTTCGTCACGTCAAGTTCGAAGTAGTCGCGCCTCATTCGGTACTGCACGGTTAGCGATGGGTACCTAAAACCGTGACGCCCGTGTGTGCCTTGCGACAGTTCGGTCGCGCCGACCCGCGGCCGGCGCGCGCGGACTGCAGCCGACGCCGCAGTGCGTACAGTTATAAGGCCGCCCCTCCGGTAGCCCACACGACTACGGCATGTCGGGGGACCGAATCGACGGGTCGGAGACCGGTAGCACGCTCTCGGGGCTGAAGCGGCGCATCAGCCGGACGCTGGAGCTACTTCGCGGCGCGGAGCTCGAGACGCGGCCGTTCCGTCCGGGCGAGGACGGGCCGCTGGCGTCGTTCGACGTGCCCGAGGGCCACGAGGAGGTCGACCGCTACTGGGTGAACGCGCCGTACGCCTACGTGGTGATCACCCACGACCCGGCGGCGAGCGAACACCAGTACCACGCCGTCGAGCCGACCCTGGACGAGTTCGAGCGGCTGCTGCTGCGCCGGGTCGTCGAGGATATCCGCGACCCGCTGCTGTACCGCGCGGCCGACACCGACGCCGACAGGGAGCTACTCAGCGAGGAGCTGGAAACGCTGCTCGAGCAGTACGGCGTCGACGCCGACATGGGGACGTTCCACTCGCTGCTGTACTACCTCATGCGGGACTTCCGGGGGTACGGGAAGGTGGACCCGCTGCTGAACGACGGCCACATCGAGGACATCTCGTGTGACGGCTACGAGCTCCCGATCTTCGTCTACCACGACGAGTACACCGACATCGAGACGAACGTCTCCTTCGAGCCCGAGGCGCTGGACAACTACGTCATCCGGCTCGCCCAGCAGTCCGGCCGCCACATCTCCGTCGGCGACCCCATCGTCGAGACGACGCTCCCCGACGGCTCCCGCGCCGAGCTCGCGCTGGGCGAGGAAGTCACCCCACGCGGCTCGGCGTTCACGATCCGGCAGTACGCCGAGGAGCCGTTCACGCCGATCGACCTGATCGAGAACGACACGTTCACGATCAGCGAGATGGCGTACTTCTGGCTCTGCATCGAGCACAACAAGTCGCTCATCTTCGCCGGCGGGACGGCGTCGGGGAAGACCACGTCGATGAACGCGGTGTCGATGTTCATCCCGCCGCGGGCGAAGGTGCTCACCATCGAGGACACCCGCGAGCTCTCGCTGTACCACGACAACTGGCTCTCCTCGGTCACCCGCGAGCGGCTGGACGAGGGGACCGACATCGACATGTACGACCTGCTGCGCTCGGCGCTGCGTCACCGCCCGGAGTACATCGTCGTCGGCGAGGTCCGCGGCGCCGAGGCGGTCACGCTGTTCCAGGCGATGAACACCGGTCACACGACGTTCTCGACGATGCACGCCGACTCGATCGAGACCGTGATCAACCGGCTGGAGAACGAGCCGATCAACGTCCCGCGGGCGATGGTCCAGAGCCTCGACATGATCTCGATCCAGGTGCTCACCCGGAAGGACGACGAGCGCGTCCGCCGGACCAAAACCGTCGGCGAGATCGGCGGCATCGACCAGCGGACCGGCGAGCTCGACTACTCCGCCGCGTTCCAGTGGGAGGCCGACACCGACACCGTGCGCCGGCGGGACTCCGCGCTGCTCGAGGAGATCCAGGAGGAGCGTGGCTGGCGCCGTTCGGAACTGCTCCAAGAGATGCGCGACCGCGAGCGGTTCCTCGAGTTCCTCCAGAAGCGCGGCATCACCGACTACCGCGCCTTCACCGCGCTGATCAACGAGTACTACGCCCACCCGGACCGCGTGATGGACCGGGTCGAACGAGCCGACGTCGAGCTCTCGGCGGGCGATGGGCTCGCCGACACGGTGGAGTGAGATGCTCTGGGCGCTCCCGCTCGTCGTCGCCGTGCTCCTGCTGCTGCCGATCGCGGCCGAGCGCGTCGCCCGGCCCGCGGAGCTACTCGTCACCCGAGTCGCGATCTCGCTGTTCGGCGACTACGTCGCCGACGAGAGCCCGCGCAAGCGGGACCAGCAGTCCCGCCTCCGTGCGGCCCACGTCCGGACCACCCACCGCGTCTACGCGGCGCGGACGCTGCTGTACAGCCTCCTGTTCGGGGTGAGCGGCAGCGTCGTCGGCGTCTACGGCGCTGCCGCGCTGCTCTGGACGCTCCGGATCAGCGGGGAGGCCGTGCGGGCTGCGCTGCCGGCCGCGCTGGGGTTCCTCGCGGACCTGACCCGCGTCACCGACCTCGGGCTGGCGGACCTGTTCGTGCTGGTGTTCGTCTCCAGCGCGACCGTCGGCACGGCGCTGGCGCTCGGCACCTACGTTCTGCGGTGGGCGATGCTCGACGAGCGGGCGAGCAACCGCGCGAGCGGGATCGAGGCGACGCTCCCGCGGACGATCGCGTTCGTGTACGCGCTCTCCCGGTCGGGGATGGCGTTCCCCGCGATCCTCGACACGCTGACCCGAAACCGCGACGTGTACGGCGAGGCGGCGGTGGAGATCGGCGTCGCCGTCAGGGACATGAACACGTTCGGCACCGACGTGCTGACCGCGCTCGACCGGATGGCCGACCGCACGCCCAGCGAGAACTTAGAGGAGTTCGGGGAGAACCTCGCCTCCGTGCTCGGCTCCGGGCAGTCGCTCTCGAACTTCCTCAAGGGGCAGTACGAGCGCTACCAGGAGGAGGCCGAGGCCCAGCAGCGCCAGTATCTCGACCTGCTGTCGACGTTCGCCGAGGCGTACGTCACCGTGCTCGTCGCGGGCCCGCTGTTCCTGATCACCATCCTCGTCGTCGTCGGCCTCGTCCTGCAGGACACGCTCGACCTCCTGCGGGTGGTGGTGTACCTCGCCGTCCCGGTGGCGAGCCTGGCGTTCGTCGCCTACATCGACAGCTCGACCAGGACGATCAGCAGCACGCTCGGCGACGTGCGCTCGGAGATCCCGCCGGTCCAGGTCAGCGGGATCACCGACGTGGAGACCGAAGCCGCCCGCGCCGACGGCGGGCAGGTCGCCGACGAGTGGCGGGCCAGCCGGGAACGGCTCGCGGTGTACGAGACGTACGAGTCGGTGCTCGGCTGGCTGCGGAGCCCGGCCCGGACCCTGCTGCGCAACCCGAGCTACAGCTTCGCCGTCACCGTCCCGGTCGGGCTCTGGTGGGTGTTCGTCCGTGCGGGGGCGATCCCCCTCGCCCCGCTGGCGGCGCTCCGGGCGGTCGACAGCCCGGTCGTCGAGGCGACGCTGTTCGTCACCGGCGCGTTCGCGCTGCTGTACGAGATCGACAAGCGCCGGGTGCGGTCGATCGAGCGGGTGATCCCCGACTTCCTCGACCGCTTCGCGAGCATCAACGACGCGGGTGTGAGCGTCGTCCAGAGCATGGAGCGACTCACGCGCTCGGATCTGGGCGCGCTGAGCCCGGAGCTCCAGCGGGCGTGGGAGGACGTGCGCTGGGGCGCCGACGTGCGGGCGGCGTTCCGCCGGATGGAGCGCCGGATCGACTCGCCGATGATGACCCGCGCGACGGTGCTGATCACCAACGCGATGACGGCGAGCGGGGAGATCGCGCCCGTGCTGGAGATCGCGGCCGACGAGGCCCGCGCCAGCCGCCGGCTCCAGCGCGAGCGCCGCCAGGAGATGGTGACGTACATGCTGGTCATCTACATCGCCTATCTCGTGTTCATCGGGATCGTGTTCGCGCTCTCGACGTCGTTCATCCCGGCGATCGACAGCGCGAACCTGAGCGGCACCGGCGGCGGGCTCCCGGGCGGCGTCTCCGGCGGCGTGTTCGGCAGCCTCGGGAGCGTCGACACCGGGGCGTACACGCTGCTGTTCTACCACGCCGCCGTGATCCAGGCGACGTTTTCGGGGCTGATCGCCGGCCAGCTCGGCGAGGGGTCGATCGCCGACGGGGCGAAACACGTCGTGATCCTGCTCACGCTTACCGTGATCGCCTTCGCCTTCCTCTGACGATGGGAGCGGACCGCCACGCCGGCCAGACGTACGACCGCATCGCCGGCCACTTCTCACAGACCCGCGAGTACCCCTGGCCCGAGATCGAGTCGTTCCTCGAGGGGCGCTCCGGCGCCGTCGGCCTCGACCTCGGCTGCGGCAACGGGCGCCACGCCGAGGTGCTCGCCGCCCACGCCGACCGCGTCGTCGGCGTCGACGCCAGCACGGGGCTGCTGGCGGAGGCGGCCGACCGCGCCACCGAGCGCGGGTTCGCGGTCGACCTCGTCGCCGGCGACGCCGGGTCGATCCCGCTGCGGGCCGACGCGGTCGATCTCGCGGTGTACGTCGCGACGCTCCACCACCTCCGGCCGCGGACGCGCCGGCTCGCGAGCCTAAACGAACTGGGTCGCACCCTCGCGCCGGGCGGGCGGGCGCTGGTGAGCGCGTGGAGCACCGCCCACGACCGGTTCGTCGACGAGGAGACCGACGGCTCGGGGCTCGACACCGAGATCGACTGGACGCTGCCGGGCGGCGACACCGTCGGGCGGTTCTACCACGTGTACGACCCCAGGGAGTTCGAGGCCGACCTCCGGGCGAGCGAGCTGGCGCTGCTCGAGTGGGAGCTCTCCAGCGGGAACTGCTACGCCGTCGTCGGCCCCGGAGAGTGAGGGCGGAGCCGCCGCCGTCGCGCTTTTCCCCGGCTCGCGCCTACCCCCGACAGATGGACGCCGCAATCGTCACCGTCGGCGACGAACTGCTCACCGGCGACACCGAGAACACGAACGCGACCTGGCTCTGTGCCCGCCTCGACGAGCGGGGCGTCGGCGTGGAGCGCGTGACGACCGTCCCCGACCGCGAGGCGGACATCGCCCGCGTCGTCAACGAGTACCACGCCGAGTACGACGCCGTGATCGTCACCGGCGGCCTCGGCCCGACCCCCGACGACGTGACGATGGCGGGCGTCGCGGCCGCGTTCGGCCGCGAGGTCGAACTGCACGACGAGGCCGTCGCGTGGCTCCGCGAGGAGGGCGGCTACGCGGGCGACGACCTCGCGACCGGCACCGCCGAGCTCCCGGCCGGCTCGCGGCCGCTCCACAACACCGAGGGGGTCGCCCCGGGCGCCGTCGTCGAGTCCTGCTACGTGCTCCCCGGCGTCCCGGCGGAGATGCGGGCGATGTTCGCGGCCGTCGCCGACGAGTTCGACGGCGAGCAGACGTACGTCGAGCGCGTCGAGGCCGCCGAGCCCGAGAGCGAGCTGCTCGACCGGATCGCCGAGGTGGGGGAGCGCTTCGACGTGAGCGTCGGCTCCTACCCCGGCGAGACGGTGACGCTGAAGGTCACGGCGACTGATCCGGCGGAAGCTCGACGGGCGGCCGCGTGGCTGGCCGAGCACGTCGACGACGTCGGCGAGAACGCCGAGTAGTTACCGGTAGAACGCGAGCGTCCACGCCGCCGTCACGGCGATCCCCAGTACGAGCGCGACGGCGCCGGTCAGCGCCGGATCGAGCGACACCCCTTCGACTGCGGTAGCCTGAAGCATGCCTCGGCGTTCGACGCTCCGGCGCTTAGCTCTGGTGGTCTCCGGCGTCGACGCCGGCGGCAGGGCTGTCGCGGTCGCCGCCTCCGCGGCCGTTTTCCCGCTCCCCGTCGAAGGGGGGCCATGCACGTTGGTTTCGTCCTCAACCCCATCGCGGGAATGGGTGGCCGCGTCGGGCTGAAGGGCACCGACGGGAAGGTGGCGGAGGCCCGCGCCCGCGGCGCGGAACCGCGGGCGCCCCAGCGCGCCGAGCGCGCGCTGGCAGAGCTCCGGGATCGACTGCCCGACGCCGAGATCTCGACCTGGGGCGAGCCGATGGGGCAGGCGGCGGTCCGGGCGGCGGGGTACGAGCCCGCCGTTCTCGGCCAGCCCGGGGGCGACGAGACGGGTTCGGAGGACACTCGCGAGGCCGTCGAGGCGTTCGTCGACGCCGGCGTCGACCTCGTGCTGTTCGTGGGCGGCGACGGGACTGCGGCGGACGTGGCGGAGACGCTCGAGGGAACCGACACGCCGATGCTCGGCGTTCCCGCCGGCGTCAAGGTCTACTCCTCGGTGTTCGCGGTCTCGCCGGAGGACGCCGCCTACATCGTCGCGAGCTACGAGCGCACCGAGCGCCGGGAGGTGATGGACATCGACGAGGACGAGTACCGCGAGGGCGAGGTGAACCCGGAACTCCGGGCGGTCGCACGAGTGCCGGTGGGAGAGCAGATGCAGTCCTCGAAGCAGCTCGGCGGCGGTACCGTCGAGGCGCTCGCCGAGGGCGTCGCCGACGACATCCGGGCCGAGCCGTCGCGGACGTACGTGCTCGGTCCCGGATCGACAGTCGGAACGATCAAGGACGAACTCGGGTTCGAGGGCTCGCCGATCGGCGTCGACGTGTGGCGCGACGGCGAGGTGGTGGTGCGAGACGCCAGCGAGCAACAGATACTGGACGCGCTCGGGCCGGAAGGCGAGAACGTCATCGTCGTCTCCCCCATCGGCGGCCAGGGGTTCGTGTTCGGCCGCGGGAACCCCCAGCTCTCCCCCGACGTGATTCGGCAGTGCGACGTGACGATCGTCGCCTCGCGGGCGAAGCTCGACGGCGTGAACGTGCTGCGCGCCGACACCGACGACCCGGATCTGGACGAGGAGCTCCGCGGCTGGTGGAAAGTCCGGGTCGGGAAGTTCGAGACCCGGATGATGAAGCTGGTCTGACGTGCGGCCGGTTACGCTTCGTCGAGCTGCTTCGCCATGATGTAGATCGCCTCGGGGTCGTCGAACGCTCCACGGACCGCGTCGAGGTGGTCGGGGCCGCCGTCTCCGGGTTCGACGTAGAGTTTCCGCGTCCCGTCCTCGATTCGGACCCCCACCACCTCGTGGACCGTCTCCGGCACCGCCGAATCGGCGTCGAGACGGACCAGGACGCTCTCGGGACGGTACCCGTTCGCGGCGTAGAACTCGTCGACGTAGCCGCCGGCGGAGCCGAGCGACACGCGCTCGAACCCGTGGGCGACGGCCCGGTCCTCGACGGCGTCAAGCAACGCCGAGCCGATCCCCTGCCGGCGGTGGGACTCCTCGACGCTGATCCCCGCGAGTTCGAGGCGCTCCGCCGAGTGCGGGCGGCCGAGCGCGTGCCCGACGAGCGCCTCCCCGTCGTACGCGCCGAGGAGGAACTCGGGCGACTCGGCGTACCACTCGCGGACGGTGTCGAGCGACTCATCGCGGTCGACGTAGCGGTTGTGGAGGCGGCGGAACGCGGGGAGGTCGGACTTCCGGATCGACCGAACTTCGACCATACTGGCGACACCCGACGGATCGAAAAAGAACCTGGGGGAGGGGCGACACAGCCACGGCACCACGCTCAGAGCCGGCGGCCGACGCTGCCGACGATCGCGCGCCGGGGCTGGCTCAGAACAGGCTCTCGCTCTCCGCGAGCACCTCGGCGGGGCCGCCGACCTCCCAGACCTGCGTCTCGACGCCCGTCTCCGCGACCTTCTCCTCGACCACGTCGGCGTAGTCCGCAGTCGTGTTCACGTACACCGACGCGCCGGTGTCCGTCGAGAAGTAGACCGGCACGCCCGTCTCCCGGAGCTCCCGCACGGCGTTGAACACGGCGATGGTCTGGGGCTTCCAGTACACCCAGCCCGACGGGCCGGTCATCGTCGTCGCCGTCAGCGACAGCGAGTCGTGCTCGGCGGTGCCGAAGATGCGGTGGAAGTCGCCCTCCCGCAGCGCGTCGCGCATCTCGACCAGCTGGTCCTGGACGTGCGCCAGTCGCGCGTCGAACATGTGGCTCGCCTCGGCTTCCTCGTGCGCTTCCTCGGTCTCCTTGTAAGCCGGGACGAGCGCCGTGACGATCCGGAGGTCCTCCTCCGGGTCGAAGCCGTCCTCGCCCGTGCCGGTGGCGAGGCGGTGGGAGCGGCAGTCCTCGTCGTTGAGGCCGGCGGAGAGGTCGGAGTAGGCGCCCGTGACCGCGCGGGCCGCCGACGACGAGCCGCGGCGCGCGATCGTCGAGATCTCGGGTCGGGTCAGGTCCATCCCCGCCGCCTCGCTGGCAGCCATCGCCAGCGCCGCGAAGCCGGAGGAGGAGGAGCCGAAGCCGACGTTCGAGGGGAAGGAGTTCTCGCTCTCCACCCGCGCGGCGTGGTCGATCCCCGCGAGGTCGCGGACGTGATCGAGCACGTGGCGGATGCGCTCGGCGCCGCGGCCGTCGACGCCCTCGCCGTCGATGATGTACGTGTCGTCGCCGGCGTCGGGGAGGAACTCGACGGTGGTGGTGGTGTTCGACGGCGCGGTACAGACGCTGATCGAGTCGTGGTAGGGGAGGCGCAGCTCCGTGTCGCGCATCCCGTGGTACTTCACGAGCCCCTGGATGGGGTGGGCCCGCGCGGTGGCCTTGAGCGGCATCTCTGTCGGAGTTCCTCGGCGGCCCGGGTTAGACGTGTCGGTGCTGTGGCGTCGACGTGCCACGACACGGCGGCCGGTGGCGCCCGCCGCCGGCTTCATTACCGCCCCGCCGGGAAGGTGGCCATGGTCGACCTGTTACTCGCCGCCGGGATCGCCGCCACAGTCGCCCTGCTGGCTTGTAGTGCGTTCTTCTCCAGCTCCGAGACGGCGATCTTCTCGCTGCCGGCTGGCACGGACACCTCCGCCGACGCGACCGCCGCCGCCGACGGCCGGGCGCGAACACTGGCTGCGCTGCGCGAGGACCCCCATCGGCTCCTCGTCACGCTGCTGGTCGGGAACAACGTGGTCAACGTCGCGATCTCGAGCATCGTCACCGTGCTGGTCGCGCGCTCGCTCGACCCCGGCGCCGCGGTCGTCGCCGCGACGCTGCTCACGAGCGTGCTGGTGCTCGTGTTCGGCGAGATCGTCCCGAAGGCGTACGGGCTCGGCAACGCTGCCGCGTGGTCGCTCCGGGTCGCGCCCGTCATCTCGGTCGTCGAGCGCGTGCTCTCGCCGGTGATCTCGCTGTTCGACTGGGGGACCAGCGCGATCACGCGCTGGATCGAGGGGGAACCCGACATCGAACGCCCGTACGTGGAGTAGCCCGCAACGAGCGGTCGGGGGTGTCGCTTAGAACAGGCCGACGCCGAGCGCCAGCGGCCAGTCGGCGCCGCCGAGCCCGAGGAACGCCAGCGAGCCGCCCAGTAGCGCGGCGTTCTTGAGGAAGTGGGTCATCTCGCCCTGCGTGTCCTCGGCGTTCCAGAAGTCGTGCATCAGCGGCGTCGCGACGACGAAGAACGTCGCGAGCGCGCCCGCCGCGAGCACGGGGTAGGCGCCGGCGGCGATGCCGAGCCCGCCCAGCAGCAGCATCACGCCGGAGGCGACGACGCCGAACTCGGGCGCGGGGACGCCTTTCGCGCCGGCGTACCCCGCCATCCCCTCGACGTCCATGAAGTGGTTCAGCCCCATGAACGCGAGGACGAGGCCGAACACGACCCGGGCCAGCAGGAAGATCGTCCCCGCGGCGCCGTCGAACGCGGCGACCTGGAGCAGGCTCATCGCGCCACCTCCGTCGTCGAGTCGGTTGCGAGCGGTTCCGCCGTAGTGGGTGGTTGCGTCACGCTACCAGCTACAGGTGCGAACCACTTGAGCGCTCGCGAACCCCGCCGTCACCCGGTTACAGCGGTGTTACCGCCGAAATCGTGTGAAAGAATCGCCTCCAAATCCGCCCGTCCGAACGCCGCCGCGGGTCAGAACGACAGGGGTCGAACCTATCCGAAAACTTACTAAACCGCGTTTCCCCGAGGGTTCAACACGCGGGCCGCCGACGGCTCGCGCGTGTCCCTCCACGCGACGCTCCGCCGGCGGTTCTCGCCCCCGACGGATCCGGCGTTCCGCCGGATGCTCGCGGGCCGGGCGACGAGCTTCCTCGGCGACGGGCTGTACACCGTCGCCGCGATGTGGCTGGTGTTCGAGCTCACCGGCTCGACGACGTACACCGGGCTCGCGGGGTTCCTGCTGCGTGCGCCGAACGCGCTGAAGCTGTTGGCCGGCCCGCTGGTCGACCGCGCGCGGCTCGAGCGCGTCCTCGTCGGCTCGGAGGCGCTCGGCGCCGTCCTGTCGCTGCTCGTGCCGCTGGCGGCGCTGGCCGGCGAGCTCTCGGTCTGGGTCGTGCTCGCGGTGCTCCCGTTCATGGCGCTGACGGAACTGTTCGCGGCGCCGGCCCAGACGGCAGCGCTCCCCCGAGTCGTCGCCAGCGAGTCGCTCGTCCGTGCCAACAGCGCGTTCTCGATCGTCACGAGCGCCGTCGACGCCGGGGCGAAGGCGATCGGCGGCGCGCTCGTCGCCGCCGTGGGCGCCGTCGCGCTGTACGGCGTCGACGCCGCGACGTACGGCGTCGCCGCGCTGCTGTTCCTCGGGCTCTCGATCCCCGAAACCGAGTCGGCGGAGGGGAGTGACGATCCGGACGGCCGCCTCGATCTCGCTGCCTACCGCCGGGAACTCCGGGAGGGTGTCGCCGTCCTCACGGGGTCGGTGCTCGGCGCGATGCTGCTGGCGAGCCTCGTCGCCAACTTCCTCACGAGCGCGGCGTTCGCGGTGCTGCCCGCGTACGCGGCCGCGCTCTCGGGCGCGGCGGGGTACGGCCTCCTGCTCGCGGCGACGACCGCCGGCGCCGTCGCCGGCTCCCTGCTCGCGCCGCTGGTCGAGGACCGATCGCTGGGCGTCACGAACGCCGTCGGCCTCCTGCTCGCGGGCGCGGCCTGGGTCGGCGGCGTCGAACTCGGCGGCGTCGCGCTGACGGCGGCGCTGTTCGGGCTCTCCCGCGTCCCCGTCGGCGTGTACAACGTCGGCGTGCAGGCGACGATGCAGACGGGCGTGCCCGACGACCGACTCGGCCGGGTGACGGCGACGGTCAGCAGCCTGAGCAACGTCGTCGGCCCGCTGGGACTGCTGCTCGGGGGCCTGGCGGGCGCCGCGGTCGGCGCGCGGGCGGTGCTGCTGGCCGGCGGCGTCGGCATCGCGCTCACCGGGTCGTTCTGGGCGGCCCTCCCCCCATTGCGGCGGTTCGGCGCGCCGACCGCGGTGGAGTCCGGGACGTTCGGCTGACCCACGCCCCACCGGCGGCGAACCCCGGCGCTTAAACCGGGTGGCCCGCTACGCCACCGCTAATGAAGTTCTGCGACGAGTGCGGCTCGATGATGAAGGCGGAGGGCGACGAGTGGGTCTGTGGCAGCTGTGGCTACACCGAGCCCCGCGACGAGGCCGAGGAGAGCGCGATGACCACCCAGCAGGACCAGGAGGAGAGCGAGATCGTCGACATGTCCGACGTGGGCGAGGAGGCCATGGGGCCGACCACGGAGATCCGCTGCCCCGAGTGCGGCCACGACCGCGCGAGCTACGAGATGAAGCAGATCCGCTCGGCCGACGAGTCCGAGACGCGCTTCTTCACGTGTACGGAGTGCGGCCACAAGTGGCGCGAGGACGACCACTGAGAGCGCTCGCGGCCTGACCGCGCCGAAAACGAACGGACGCGCCCCTACTCCTTCCGCGCGAACGTGAGGTAGCCAGTGTGGCCCACGCCGGCCGTCGACGGCCGCGTCCCGCGGTCGCTCACGTCCATCCGGCGCTGGATCGTCTCGAACGTCCGGATCTCCGTGAGCCCGTCGCGGGCGGCCTCGACGGTCTCCCGGACCGACTCCACGAACGGCGAGTAGACGGCGACGAACCCGCCGCTGGTCAGTAGCTCCGGCGCGCGTTCGACGACGGCCGCCGAGTCGCCGGTGTCGAGCGTGAGCACGTCGAACGGGCCCTCGTCGACGAGTTCGTCGAGCTGTTCGGTCACGTCGCCGGTTCGCACGTCGACGCGGTCGTCGACGCCGCCGAGCGCCATGTTCTCCCGGGCCACGTCGGCGAACGTGGCGTCGGTCTCGTACGTCGTCACCTCGGCGCCCGCACGGGCGAGGTACGCCGCGAGCACGCCAGTCCCGGTGCCGGCGTCGAGCACGCGGTCGCCCCCGCCGGCGCCGGTGTGGCCCATCACGAGCCCGGCGTCGCGCGGCATCATCGGCGCGCCGGTGCGCTCGAAGTGCTCGAACAGATCCGGCCCTCGGAGTCGTTGGGCGACGAAGCGCTCGCCCAGGTGGGTCTCGAGCTCGTCGCCGTGGCTCACGTCCTCGGGCACGTCGAGCACGCCGAGGTCGGTCTGGAGCTCCTCGCCGGGGTGGCGTACGTACTCACGGTCGCCGTGAACCAGTAGAACGGCCTCCACCGGACTACTCCAGCTGCGAGACGGCCGCGGCGAGGTCGCCGTTGTTCTCCTCCAGCGCCTGCCGGGCGGTGGACTCGGTGACGCCGGCACGCTGCGCGACGATCTCCACGTCGGCGTCGGGGATGCCGCCGTCGTCGTCGGCCTCGTCGGCACCCTCCTCCAGCGCTTCCGTATCGTCGCCGCCCGTCTCGCGGACGTTCGGCTCGCCGACGATCTGGTAGGTCTCCTGGCCCTGGGCGTCCATCTTGGTGACCTGGGCGCCGTCGAAGTAGAGCTCCTCGTCGCCGGTCCGGATGATCACTTCCTCGGCGTCGAGCTCCTCGACGTCGATCCCCATCTGCTTCATCATCTGCTGCATCTTGCGCGGGTTGAGTCCGCCGCCTCCAAACATGGTCGTGAGTCGGTGGGGAGGCGTCAAAAGCGTGGCGAAGGGGCCGGAGGCTCCGAAATCGTTACGCCGTCGAGCCGCCCTGCCAGCCGCCGTCGTCGACGACGCCGAACAGCTTCCCCCAGTTCTCGTCGTCCTCGCTCTCCGGGAGCGCGTCCCGCAGCTGCCGCAGGTCCGACGGCGGCACCTGCGACGCCACGAGATCCATCACCACCTGCGCGTGGTACGCCGCCTCCTGGCGCTCGGTGCCCTCCACCTCGCTGACCCGGGAGACGAACTCCGCCCAGTCGAACCGCTGGCCGTGCCGTGGACGGCGCCGGTCATGTACCACTTGATCTCCATCGGGAGCGACGCCGCGAGGTCCTCGGCGTTCCCCTCGGGGATCCGCTGGCCCAGCGCCATCAGCGTCGCCCGTATCGAGCGAACCGCCTCGCCGGTTCCCGGTAGCTCGAGTCGGTGCTGGATCTCGCCGGTGAACTCGTCGAAGTTCATCGTCCGTAACTACGGACCAGCCGCGGTTAAAGTTATGCAGACCTAACAGGTCCACGAGCGGCTGTTCGCCCCGGGCGTGCCGCGCTCGGGAGGCTTTAGGGGCCTGGGCACCGGCGACTACCCATGTACCTCGCCGACCAGACGTGGCCGGACGTGGCGACCGCCGACGCCGGCCCCGTGGCGTTCGTCCCGCTCGGCTCGACCGAACAGCACGGCCCGCACCTGCCGCTCTCGACCGATCACGTGATCGCCGAGGGGCTCGCCCGCGCGGCCGCCGATCGCACGGGGTTCGTCTGTACGCCCACCGTGAACGTCGGCGTCAGCGACCACCACCGCCACTTCCACGGCACGATGTGGGTGTCGCCGTCGTCGTTCCGGGACTACGTCGAGGAGCTGACGCGGAACCTCACCGCCCACGGGATCGACCGCGTGGTGTTCGTCAACGCCCACGGCGGCAACGCACAGCATCTCCAGGAGGTCGGCCGCCGCCTCCGCGCCGACGAGACCGCGTTCGCGACGCCGTGGATGTGGGACGAGTCGATCCCGGAGCTCGTCGACGACCTCTTCGAGACCAACGGCCCCCACGCCGGCCCGAAGGAGACGTCGATGCTGCTGCATCTCGACCCCGAGACGGTCGAGCCGGGCGAGTTCGAGAACGCCCGCGACGGCGGCCTGACCGACCTCGCGAGTTCCGGCCACAGCCGCCACGGCGCCCGGGTCCACTACGACACGATCGAGAACTCCGCCAACGGCGCCTTCGGCGACCCGACAGACGCCAGCGCGGAGAAGGGCGAGCGGCTGTTCGAGGCCGCCTGCGACGAGCTGGTCCACCTCGCGGAGTGGCTGGCTGACCAGCGCTTCGCGGACCTGATGCCCCGGGAGCACGTCGACCCCAAACCGGGGAGGCGGACCGAACAGGTCTGACGCCGCCACCGGGGGCCGGCGTGCACGGGCGTCGAGCCCTGTCTCGAGCGCGCTCAGATCGCCACAAGGCCCTTAGGGGCGAGGCTGGAACGTCCGACGATTCATGGCTCCGACAGTTGCCGTCGCGCACTACCCCGAAGGTGCGGGACACGCGACTCGGATGCTGGCCGTCGCCGACGCCGTCGAGCGACGGGGCGGGAGAGTCCGCATGGCCGGCGGCGGCGCCGGCACCCAGTTCGTCGCGTTGAACGGGTACGACGAGTTCGAACCCACCGACGTCGACTTCATCGACACGTTCCAGGGCGGCTCGACGTGGGAGACGCTCAGTCGGAGCCTCCCGGCCAGCCTGAGTCGGATCGTGGAGTACCAGGCCTGGCTGACCGCCACCGAGCCGGACGCGCTCGTCACCGACGACATGTTCGCCGCGATGGCGGCGAGTCGGTGTGACGTGCCGCTGTACGTGCTGAAACACGACATGCCGAGCCTCTACCGCGACCGGATCGAGCGCGCCGGCGCGGGGTTCCACACGCGGTTCCAGCTCTCGGCGGCCCGCGAGTTCTTCTACCCCGTGGTCTGGCCGGAGTCGGGCGGCGACCCCGAGGCGGCAACCCGGATCCCGCCGGTGGCGCTCGACGGCGACGGGGCCGTCGACGACCCGCCCGACGTGGTGGTCGTGCCGAGCCACTACTCGTCGCTGTCCACCATCGCCGACCACCTGCGCCGGCAGGGGTACGACGTGCTCGACGTGGCCGACGACGAGTGGGACCCCGTCCCGTCGCTGCTGCCGTACGTCCGTGGCGCCGACGCGGTGGTCTGTTCGGGCTACTCGACGATCATGGACGCCGCAGTCGCGGGCACGCCCTGTGTGGTCCACCCGGCGACCGACGAACAGCGCGCGGTCGCCGACTGGCTGGAGCGGTTCGACGTGGACGGGTTCGCCGTCGCCGACCGCCCCATCGACGTGCTCGACGCGGTCGCCGACCCGCCGACTGCTCCCGAGTTCGAGAACGGGGCCGACGTGATCGCGAAGCGCGTGCTGACCGATCTCCGGGACCCCGACCCGTACGCCGAGGCCGACGACGACGCGGCGTCGACGGCCGACCAGGTGACGACCGCCACGGGCCTGCGCTCGCTGGTCGCCGTCCCGACGCTGGCCGCGGTGGCGGCGACGACGGCCGCGACGACGGTTGCCCCCGCCAGGATCGGTCGCGGGGTGGGGGAGCGAGCGGCTCGGCTCGCCGGCGTCGCTCGCGGCGTCGGCGGACGGCTGGGGAGCGCAGGGGCTCGGGCGGTCGCAGGGCTCCGGCACGGCAGCAGCGCGGCCAGCCGACGAGTCCGGCAGGTCGCGAGCGAGTCGAGTCACGGCGCCGCCGCGGCGGGACGGACCGTCGCGGACGCCGCGACGGAAACGTGCTCGTCCGTCTCCGGGGGTGTTCGGTCGCTGGGCAGCAGGGTGCGCGACGGCCTCGACGCCGCCGCCGGCGCTGTCGGGTCGACGGGGCGCGGGCTGGCTGCGCGGATCAGTGTGCCGTCGGTCACGGGCGTGCGGCAGTGACCTGAACGCGACCGGCCTACAGGGGGCTCAGTCCCGCCGCGGCGCGACGCGCGTACTCAGACAGAGCCCCGAGCCGACGGGGAGGACGAACGACTCGAACGCCGGGTCAGCGCGGACGTGTTCGACGTAGTTCGCGATCCCCTCGGTGCCGTCGCTGGCGTCGTCGGGGAGCGGTTCGCCGTCGGCGAAGTACGCCGTCAGCGCGTCGATGTCGATCGGGCCGCGGGTCATGTTGTCGGCGACGATCACGCCGCCCTCGGGGACCTTCTCTCGGGCTTTGTCGAACCCCTGGGCGTAGCGCGGCTTGTCGTGGTCGATCAGCACCACGTCGAACGGGCCGCCGTACGCCTCGACCAGCTCCAGCGCGTCGCCGTGCTCGAACCGCGCGCGGTCGGCGACGCCGGCGCGGTCGAGGAACTCCCGCGCCATGTCGAGTTCGCCCTCGTCGATCTCGGTGAGCACCACCTCGTCGGCGCCGCCGGCGAGGAACCAGGAGGCGCTGTAGCCGTAGCCCGAGCCGAACTCGAACACGCGCTCGGCGTCGGTGAGGCGCGCGAGCATCCGCAGCACCGCGCCCGCGTCGGGGCCGATGATGGGGAAGTCGTTCTCGTCGGCGTAGTCGGCCATCTCCGCCTGCACCTCGCTGTGGCCCGCGCCGGTGGCGCGGACGTACCGCTCGACGGTCTCCAGATCCATGCGCGTCGGTTCGCCGGCGGAGAAGTAAGCGTTTGGCCCGACGAACCCGTCGGTGTGTGGTCGGCTGGTCTCAGACCAGCGGCCGCGCGAGGTAGCCGCCGAGCAGGAGCAGGACGACCGAGAACGTCGCCGCGACGCGGATCAGCGTCTCGTTCTCCCGGCCGGCGGTCTGGATCTTCCCCTCGCCCAGCGAGTCCTGGATCTTGCCGATCGAGGCCTCGAGCAGCCCGGTGACGACCAGCCAGAGCGCGAGCATCCCGAGCACGGCGTGGCCGGCGCTGGTGCCGAACAGCCGGCCGTCGCCGTACCCCGTCGCCGCCATGTGGCCGCCGGTGACGACGAACACGACGGCGCCGATCCGGGTCAGCCAGCGCAGTCCGGTCGTGATCGACATCGCCGACGTGGCGCCGATGTCGCCCTCGGAGAGCAGCGGGTGGATCCGCCACGCGTAGAACACGGTCGTGCCGGCCCAGATCCCGGCGAACAGCACGTGCAGCATACTGAACGCGGTGTCGATGAGTGCCATGTCCGCTCCTGTGGCCCGGTCGCCGATAAAGGGGGGTGACTCCGGACCGCCGTCGGCGCCTCGCGGGGGTCGCCGCGGTCTCCCCACCCTTAAGTCCGAACCGCCCCCAGTTCGACCCATGTTCGACGACGAGGACCTCGCGGCGATCCGCGAGGGGAAGGAGTCCTGGGAGGCGGAGACCTACGGCCCCACCGTCGACCGGTTCGGCGAGCGCAAGGAGACGTTCACCACCGACACCGGCGGGCAGGAGGTCGACCCGCTGTACACCCCCGACGACATCGCCGACAAAGACTACGAGGAGGAGATCGGCTTCCCGGGCGAGGAGCCGTACACCCGCGGCGTCTACTCGACGATGCACCGCGGCCGGCTCTGGACGATGCGGCAGTACGCCGGGATGGGGACGGCGTCGGAGACCAACGAGCGCTTCCACTACCTGCTCGACCAGGGGCAGACCGGACTCTCGATGGCGTTCGACCTGCCGACGCAGATGGGCCACGACTCCGACGCCGGCATGGCCACTGGCGAGGTTGGACGCTCCGGCGTCGCCATCGACTCGATCGAGGACATGAAGACCGTGTTCGACGGCATCCCGCTGGACGAGGTGTCGACGTCGATGACGATCAACGCGCCCGCGAGCGTGCTGCTCGCGCTGTACATCGCCGTCGGCGACGAGCAGGGCGTCGACCGCGAGGAGCTGCGTGGCACCATCCAGAACGACATCCTGAAGGAGTACGCCGCGCGGAACACGTACATCTA
Source organism: Halolamina rubra (assembly GCF_000739555.1). Classification (GTDB taxonomy): domain Archaea; phylum Halobacteriota; class Halobacteria; order Halobacteriales; family Haloferacaceae; genus Halolamina; species Halolamina rubra. Next base: position 28,115 of record NZ_BBJN01000039.1, on the reverse strand, counting down.
CCCGCCGGAGTCGTCGATGCGGCTCATCACGGACATCTTCGAGTTCTGCGCCGAGGAGGTGCCGAACTTCAACACCATCTCCATCTCGGGCTACCACATCCGCGAGGCCGGTTCGACGGCCGCCCAGGAGGTCGCGTTCACGCTCGGCAACGGGATCGAGTACGTCGAGGCGGCCATCGACGCCGGGCTCGACGTGGACGAGTTCGCGCCCCAGCTGAGCTTCTTCTTCAACGCCCACAACAACATCTTCGAGGAGGCAGCGAAGTTCCGGGCCGCCCGCCGGATGTGGGCCCAGATCATGGAGGAGCGCTTCGACGCCGAGAACCCCAAGTCGAAGCAGCTGAAGTTCCACACCCAGACCGGCGGCTCGACGCTCACGGCCCAGCAGATCGAGAACAACGTCGTCCGCGTCGCCTACCAGGCGCTCTCGGCGGTGCTCGGCGGCACTCAGAGCCTCCACACCAACGGGAAGGACGAGGCGCTCGCGCTGCCGACGGAGAAATCCGTCCGGACCGCGCTCAGAACACAACAGATACTCGCTCACGAGTCGGGTGCTGCCGACACCATCGACCCACTCGCGGGCAGCTACTACGTCGAGAGCCTCACGGACGAACTCGAGGAGGAGGCGTTCGACATTCTGGAGGACGTCGACGACCGTGGCGGGATGCGCGGCGCCATCGAGGACCAGTGGGTCCAGCGTCAGATTCAGGAAGTCGCCTTCGAGCGCCAGGAGGAGATCGAGGAGGGCGAGCGGGTCATCGTCGGCGTCAACGAGTTCGAGGTCGAGGACGCCGAGCCGGAGATGGATCTGGAGTCGGTCGACGAGGAGGACGAGCAGCGACAGATCGACCGGCTCAACGAGCTCCGCGAGGCGCGCGACGACGACGCCGTCGAGGCGGCGCTCGACGACCTGCGTGACGCCGCCGCGGGCGACGAGAACGTGATGCCGTACATCGTCGGCGCGGTGAAGGCGAAGGCGACCGTGGGTGAGGTCTGTAACCTGTTCCGCGACGTGTTCGGCGAGTACCAGCAGGGCGTGTCGGTCTGAGCGGTCGCCCCGCGGAGCCTCACGCGAACGACCCACGCTTTTGGGCCGTCGACCCCGAGACACGCCCATGGAGTTCGACCACGCCGGCGTCGCCACCGACGACGCCGCCGAGACCGCGGCACTGTTCGGTGACCTGCTCGGCGCCGAGAACGTCCACGAGGAGACCGACGAGGCCCGCGGGATGCGCTTCGTGTTCCTCGACCTCGGCAACGGGTACGTCGAGGTGATCGAACCGCTCGACGACAGCAGCACTATCGCCGACTACGTCGCCGAGAACGGCCCGGGCCTCCACCACGTCGCCTTCGCGACCGACGACGCCGCGGCCGCCCTCGACCGCGCCCGCGACCTCGGGATCGAGCCCATCGACGACGAGCCCCGCCCGGGCGCGTGGAACCACGACATCGCCTTCCTCCACCCGCGGGACACCGCTGGCGTGCTCGTCGAGTTCGTGGAGCACTGACGAACCCTTCTGCGGCCCGTTCCGCTGCGGCCGTCGGCTGCGCCGTCCCGTGGCTATCACCGAGCCGAACAGTTAAGGGAGCTTACTCGTAACCGCGGCGCATGCTGTGGAGACTGTTCAGGCTCGGCGTCGTCGGGGTGGTGCTGTTCGCGGCCGTCGGCGGCGGCTGGCTGGTCGCCGGCGGGCCGCTACAGGGGAGCGCCGACGCGCCGCTGGCCGTCGACGCCGGCACCGCCGACCACCACGGGTTCGCCGAGCCGACCGTAGAGCCGGTGCAGTTCCGGGAGCGACTGGGCGTCGCCGGCGTCGAGAAGCGCGTCGACCTCTCGGCGTACGTGATGACGACGACCCACGAGGAGACGGGGGCGGCGGTGGTGACGGTGAGCCTCCCGGCCTGGCGCTTCGGCGGCGTGCCGCTCAACCCGCTGACGTACGCGCCGCTGAAGCAGGTGGTGACCTACGTCTTCCCGTACCTCCCGATGGAGACGACCGAGGTAACGTGGGCAGGCGAGACGACCGTCGAACTCGCCGGCCAGGAGGTGACCGCCGGCGAGTACGCGGTCGAGGGCGACGCCCCGCGGCTCCTCGTCGCCCGCGAGACGATGGGCGAGGACACGGTGTTCGCGGTCGGCGTCTACACGCCGGATCGCCCCGAGAGCCGCGCCGCCGTCGAGTCGCTGTTCGCGTCGCTCGGCCACGGTTAACCGGTCGCCGGCGACGTGTGCCAAGAGGGAAGTACCAGTAGTCCTGTGGAGGGAGATATGCACGACTGGCTGGCCCACCGGGTCCGGACCACGCCCGACCGGGAGGCCCTCGTCAACGCGAGCTCCGGCAACGCCTGGACGTACGCGACGCTCGACGAGACGGTCGAGGAGATGGCCGGACGGCTCTCGGCGCTCGGCGTCGCCGAGGGCGATCACGTCGCCGCCGTCCTGGAGACGGGCGTCGAGGCGGTCTGCCTGATCCACGCGTCGATGCGGCTGGGCGCCGTGTTGGTGCCGCTGGCGGCGGAGTTCACGCCGCCGGAGCTCGCCGCCCGCCTCGACCGCGCCGACGTGGACACCGTCGTCTGTGACGGGACCACCGAGTCGCAGGTCCGGGCGGCAACGGCGGAGGTGGGGCGGTCGGTGCCGGCGTTCACCATCGACGAGGCCGACGACGACGACGTGACGCCGCTGTCGGCGGCCGAGCCGGACGAGTTCACGCCGACCGCGTGGGAGCGAGCGGACACGCAGTTGCTCCTGTTCACCTCCGGGACCACCGGAGAGCCGAAGGCGGTCCGGCTCACGATGGGGAACCTGCTCGCGAGCGCGACCGCCAGCGCGTTCAGGCTGGGGGTCGACCCCGAGGACCGCTGGCTGGTGCCGCTCTCGCTGCACCACATGGGCGGAATCGCGCCAGTGCTGCGCTCGACGCTGTACGGGACGACCGTGATCGTCCGCGAGTCGTTCGATCCGGGGGGAACCGTCGACGACCTGCGCGAGCACGAAGCGACCTGCGTCTCGCTGGTGCCGACGATGCTCCGCCGGATGCTCTCGGCGCGGGGCACGCTCCCGGACTGCCTGCGGTTCGCGCTCGTCGGCGGCGCCCCCACCCCGGCCGAGCTCGTCGAGCGCTGCCGGGACTACTCGGTGCCGATCTGCCCGACGTACGGGATGACCGAGACGGCCTCACAGATCGCGACCGCCCGCGCCAAGGAGGCGTACGACCACCCCGAGACGGTGGGGAACCCCCTGCTCTGGACGACGGTGACCGTCGTCGACGGGGACGGCGAACCGGTCGCGGCGGGCGAGTCGGGCGAACTGGTCGTCAGCGGCCCGACGGTCACGCCGGGCTACTACGGCGACCCGGCGGCGACGGACGAGGCGTTCGGGCCCCACGGGCTCCACACCGGCGACGTGGGGTACCGCGACGATGCCGGGCGGCTGTACGTGCTGAACCGGCTCGACGACCGGATCCTGACCGGCGGCGAGAACGTCGACCCCGGGGAGGTCGTCGACGCGCTCCGGGCCCACGAGGCGGTCGAGGACGCCGCGGTCGTCGGGATGGACGACGAGGAGTGGGGCGAGCGGGTCGCCGCGCTGCTGGTCCCGGCCGGCGACGACGTCGACGTGGACGCGCTCGAGAGCCACCTGCGCGAGCGGCTCGCGGGGTTCAAGCTCCCGCGGACGGTCGGCACGGTCGAGGAGCTCCCCCGGACGGTGTCGGGGACGGTCGAGCGCGACGCGGTGCGCGAGCGCCTGCGCGAGGGCGACACGGTGGCGATCGAGCGCGACCGACCGAGCGCCCGCGCCGCCGGCAACGGCGACGACGTCACCCCGGAGGCTGGCGAGGAGCCGGCGGCTGCCGACGAATCGGTGCCCGACGGGTCCGACGACGAGGATCCCGCAGCGGCGGCGCTAGAGGCGGCGATGGAGACCGAGCCGACCCGGGCGGAGGCCGACCCGGGCGTCGACGCCGACAACGCGCCGGAGGCGGAGCCGGAGCAAACCGAGGAGGACGAGGAACGCCGGGGCGGCGCCGCGCTCTCGTCGTCGGACGGGCCCGCGGGGCGCCGGGAGAGCGACCGGCTCACGGGGATCGGCGCCGCCGCGGACGACGAAACCGGCGACGAGGTCGAGGATGACGAGGAGGCGCCCGACGACGCGGGCGAGGACGACGACGAGTCCGCGGCCGACGGGCGCTGACCGGAAACGCGGGACCACGGAGCGGCAGTTCTGAGTGCCTTTTTGCGTGCTCGCCGCCACTCTAGCGTATGGACTTACTCGACGAGGGGCTCGTCCCCGAGCACGCGCGCGAGGCGAAAGCCGAAGCCAGAGCGTTCGCCGAGGCGGAGATCGAACCCGTCGCGGCGGAGCAGTTCGCGGCCGGGGAGTACCCGTGGGACGTGCTCGAGGCGGCGATGGACGCCGGCCTCGTCGCCGCCGACCTGCCCGAGGAGCTAGGCGGGCGCGGGTTCGACGTGGAACAGATCCTCGCGATCGGCGAGGAGTTCTTCCGCGCCGACGCCGGCATCGGGCTGACGCTGATGCTCGCCTCCTTCGGCTGTGAGCTGGTCGAGCAGTACGGCACCGAGGAGCAGCACGAGAAGTACCTCCGCCCGGTCGCCCAGAACGACCAGCTCTCGGGGCTCGCGGTCTCCGAGCCCGACACCGGCTCCGACCTCGCGGGGATGACCACCAGCGCCGAGAAGGACGGCGACGAGTGGGTGCTCAACGGCGAGAAGTACTGGGTCGGCAACGCCGTCGAGGCCGACTGGCTCACCGTCTACGCCAAGACCGGCGACCGCGACGACCGCTACGGCAACTACTCGCTGTTCATCGTCGAGACCGACTCCGAGGGGTACGAGGCCGAGCACATCCCCGAGAAGATGGGGATGCGCGCGTCCAAACAGGGCCACATCGTCTTCGACGACTGCCGCGTCCCGGAGGAGAACCTCGTCGGCACCGAGGGCGGCGGGTTCTACGCGCTCGCGGACTTCTTCAACCACGGTCGGGTCGTCGTCGGCGGCCACGGGCTCGGGCTCGCGGCCGCGGCCATCGAGGAGGCCGAGGCGTTCGTCCACGAGCGCGAGGGGTTCGGCCGCAACATCAACGAGTTCCAGGCGGTCCAGCACATCCTCGCGGACATGCAGACGGAGTTCCAGGCCGCCCGGACGCTGAACTGGCGCGCCGCGCGGATGGTGAAGGAGCACGACAACCCCGGCTACTGGGCGGCGATGGCCAAGACCAAGTCGACCGAGACCGCCGTCGACGTCGCCGAGCGCGCGATGCAGCTCCACGGCGGCCGCTCGATCTTCGCGGACCGCCGCATCGCTCGCGTCTACCGCGACGTGCGCATCCCGGTGATCTACGAGGGCGCCAACGAGATCCAGCGGAACCTGATCTACCGGCAGACGCCGCGCTAACCAGCCACGGCGAGCGACCTACTGCGCGCTCCGTCGCGCAGTCACGGAGCGGACGCCGTGGCTGTGTGTAGCCCAATCGGCGAGCGACCGCCGACGACCTCCGTGTCGTCGGTTCGGAGCTGACGCCGTGGCTGTGAGGCCAGAACTGCTGTCGACCCCGAATTCGCTGCCGGACACGGCGGCAACGATTCAGTTTTTGCGACGCGTTCGCAGGTATTCTCCACCACATTCATTACTAAATTTATCAAACTTTCACAAGGCTCGATGGTCGGCATGCGACGATGCCTGCGTACCGCAACGCGCTCGATTTGGCATCGAGCGCAGCGAGTCGCATCGTCGACGTGGCCACGACCGTCGCGGTCGCCGCGGGGCTGATCGTGTGGGCGCTGTTCTGGTCGAACCTCGCGCGGGTTCACTACGCCCACGGCGACCTCCCGTCGGCGCTGTTCACCGCCGCCGCGTTCGTCGCCCCCGCGGTCGCCGCGCTCGTCTGGTACGTCGGCGAGGTCGCCGGCGCCGACATGCCGACGCCGAGTGTGGGGCCGAGCCTCCCGAGTAGCTGAACCGCGCGGTCTGGTTCCGGAAGGGCGATCTAGCTCTCCGCCGCCAAGCCGTTCTCAGTCGGCGACAGCGTCCGTTCGAACGCCAGCAGCCCGACGCCCAGCAGCAGGCTGACCCCGATCAGCGACGGCCAGAGCCACGCCGCCAGCCCGTAGTCGAAGAACACGCCGCCGACGAAGGAGCCGATCCCGAACCCGGCGCGCTTGGCGACCTCGAGCATCGACAGCTGGGCGCCGCGCTCGCCGTCGCTCCCCAGCGCGCTCATCAGCGAGGTCGAGATCGGCGAGTGCAGCACCTCGCCGACGGTCCGGGCGACGAGATGCAGCCCGAGCAGCCCGACGCCGACGGCGAGCAGCGGATGGCGTCCCGCGGCCGCCGGGCCCAGATCCAGCAGGTAGACGAGCCAGACGACCGCCATCGACGCCGCCCAGAAGCCGACCGAGAGCACGAGCCCCCGCGTGCGCCGCCAGCCCGAGACGGCGTCGACGAGCGGGATCTGGAGCAGCACGAGCGTCAGCGGGTTGAGCACGAACAGCGTGCCGATCTCCGACGAGGAGAGCCCCAGCTCCGCCTCGGCGACGACGGGGACGGTGGTCTGCATCTGGGCGTACAGCACCGCGAAGCAGACGTTCAGCGCCGCCAGGCCGAGCACGCGGCGCTTGGTGATCGCCGCTCCCCAGTCGCCCACTGAGTCCCGGAGCGCCACGTCCTCCTGGCCCGCGTGGATCCGCGGCACCAGCGCGAACAGCACGACGGCGACGACCGCGGAGGTGGCGCCGTCGGCGAGGAACACGGTCACCTCCGCCCACTCGTACAGCAGGCCGCCGACGACGAACCCAGTGCCGAAGCCGACGTTGTTGCCGACTTTCAGCAGCGAGTAGGCGCGGTCGCGCTCCGCGCCGTCGGTCAGGTCGGCGATGTACGCCTGCCCGGCCGGCGTGTACAGCCCGTTCGTCGCGCCCGCCAACGCGGAGACGGCTATGAACGCACCCGCCGGGTCCAGCGGGTCGATCGCGGCGGCGATCGCTGGCACGAACGCGTAGCCCGCGAGTGTGACGGCGTTGCCGGCCATCGCCGCCACCATCACCGGCTTGCGCCCGATCCGGTCGGCGAGGTAGCCGCCGACGGTGGTCGCGACGGCCGTGCTGACGTTCTTCACGAGCAGCCCCAGCCCGACGAGCGACAGCGCGATCCCGATCTCCAGGTGGAAGTGGATCGTCGCGAACGGGTACACCAGCCCGGAGCCGAACACGTTCAGCAGCTGGCCGACGGCGACGACGTACACCGAGCGGTCGAACCCCCGCACGGCGTCGAACGAGAGCCGAGACACGGCGGACCCAGAACCAGCCGGGATTTATCCGTAGGGGTTCCGGCGACGCCATCGTATCGGTCAGCTGAGGATTCGGCCGCCGGCGCCGGGACGTTCAAACGCGTGCCGGGCGGAGAGGGCCCTATGGCTCTGGACTTCGCGACGCTGTTCCCCAACGGCGTCCTGCACTACCTCGTCGGCGGCCTGCTGATCGGCCTCGCGACGGTCGCCATCTACCTCGGGACGGGCATCGCCGCGGGCGCGAGCACGTTCCTCGAGTCGACGCTCTCGTACGTCTCCGACCGCGACCGGTTCCAGCAGTTCCGCTTCGTCCAGTCGCGTGGCTGGCGGCTCGTGTTCACTGCCGGGATCGTGCTAGGGGCGGCGGCGTACACTGCCCTCTCGGGCGACGACTGGTTCGTCACCGAAGTGTCGACGACGCGGCTGTTCGTTGGCGGCGTGCTCGTCGGCGTCGGCACCCGGGTCGGGAAGGGCTGTACCTCCGGCCACGGGATCTGCGGCGTGGGGTCGCTCTCCGACGCGTCGCTGTTGAACGTCGCGACGTTCGTGCTCGTCGCCGCCGGGACCGCCCACGTCCTGCTGGCGATGGGGGTGTCGCCGTGAGCGATCCCGGAGCGGGCGCCGACGGCCGCCACCCGCTGTTCATGCCGCTGATCTTCGTCGGCGGCCTCGTGTTCGGCGTCGGCCTCGCGGTCTCGCGGATGGCCCGGCCCGAGGTCGTGCTCGACTTCCTGCAGTTCGAGGACTTCGGCCTGCTGTTCGTGATGGGCGGGGCGGCGCTGGTCGCCGGCCCCGTGTTCCACCTCGCGACCCGGAGCGGGAAGCGCGCGCCGCTGACGGACAGGGTGTACGATCTGCGCCGGAAAACGTTGGACAGTAACGTGCTGCTGGGCGGCGTCGTGTTCGGCGTCGGCTGGGGGATCTCGGGCATCTGCCCCGGCGCCGCCTACGCGAGCGTCGGCATCGGCAACTGGCCGATCCTCGCGGGGATCGCCGGGATGTTCGTCGGCGCCTACGGGCAGGGGGTCGCCCGGGACCTGCTCCGGGACTGACTACTCCCGCAGCTCCTCGCGGACGATCTCGATCCCGTCCTCGACGGCCGCCATCGACACGTTCTCGTCGCGCTCGACGGAGAACAGACAGCCCCGCTTGGCGCCGTCGGCGACCCGGGTGACCCACGAGCGCTCGAACGTGCGAACGACGGCTTCGAGGCTGCCGAGTTGGAACGACTCCTCGACGGTCGGCGCGTCCAGCTGGTGGACGATGCTGTTGTCGACGAACGACCTGATCTCCTCGTCGGTGTACTGATCCGCCACGTCGGCCCGCAGCGAGTCGTCGACGCGCTCGCCGTCGTACACGATCACCCCCCGGAGCGCGGTGCCGAGCCGGTCCGCGAGCGCCGTGTGGATGGGGTCGGCGGCCAGTTCGCTCATGGGGGCCACTCCACCGGCTGACGCAAAAAACTGCGGTCGGAGAAAGAACTACGGTGGTTCACGCGCCCCGTAGGAGGTATGGACCGACTGACCGGCGGCGAGGCGGTCGTCGCACAGCTCGAGCGCGAGGGCGTCGACGTGGCCTTCGGGATCCCCGGCGTGCACACCCTGGAGATCTACGACGCGCTGCTCGACAGCGGGATCGACCACGTCACGACTCGCCACGAGCAGGGCGCGGGGTTCGCGGCCGACGGCTACGCCCGTGCGACCGGCCGCGTCGGGGTCTGCTTCGTCATCACCGGCCCGGGGCTGACCAACGTCGCGACCGCGGTCGGGCAGGCGTACTCGGACTCCTCGCCGATGCTGGTGATCTCGACGACGAACGCGACCAACGAGGCCGGTCGCGGGAAGGGCCACCTCCACGAGCTCAAGGACCAGCAGGGCGTGATGGACTCCGTCGCCGCCGAGAGCTACCACGTCGACCGCGTAACCGACGTGCCGGAGACGATCGCCGACGCGTTCGACCGGCTGGAGCGCGGCCGCCCCCGCCCGATCCACGTGCAGATCCCGACCGACGTGCTCGAACGCGCGGAGCCCGTCGACCTGGTCGACCGCGCGGCCGCCGCCCCGCCGGGGCCGGACACCGAGCGCGTCGACGAGGCGGTCGAGCTGCTCGCCGGCGCCGACCGCCCCCTGCTCGTCGTCGGCGGCGGGACCGTCGACGCCGCCGAGACGGTGCGGAGGTTCGTCGACGAGACGGAGATCCCGGTAATTACGACCGCCGCGGGGAAGGGCGTGGTTCCGGGCGACCACGACTGCTGTGTCGCGACGGCGCTGGGCCACGAGCCGGCCCACGAGTTCGTCGCCGAACGCGACCTCGTGTTGGCGGTCGGCACGGAGCTCAGCGCGCAGGACAGCGCCGACACGCCGTTCCCGGAGGCACTGATCCACGTCGACGTCGACCCCACGAACTTCGGCAACAACCACGAGACGGCGCTGGGGATCGTCGGCGACGCCGGGGCGACGCTCGGGGCGATCCACGACCGCGCGAGCGAGCGCGGGCTGCGCTTCGACGGGCCGAACGAGGCCGCCGACGCCGGCCCCGAACCGCTCGCGGTCGGCGCCGAGGACGACAGACACCACCTGCTGGCGGTGCTCCGGGACGCGCTCGACGACGACGCGGTGGTCGTCAACGACATGACGAAGGTGAGCTACGCCGCGCGGACGCGGTTCCCGACCGGTGCGCCGCGCTCGTTCCTCTTCCCCCGCGGGTTCGGCACGCTGGGGTTCAGCCCGCCCGCCGCGTTCGGCGCGGCGATCGGGAGCGACCGCCAGGTGGTGTCGCTGGTCGGCGACGGCGGGCTCCTGTTCACCGTCGGCGACCTCGCGACCGCGGTGCAGTACGACCTCGGCGTGCCGATCGTCGTCTGCAACGACGACTCCTACGACATCCTCGAGGACGTGCAGCGCCGGGACTACGGCCGGACGATGGCGACCGACATCGAGAACCCGGCGTTCGTCGACATGGCCGAGAGCTTCGGCGCCGCCGCCCGGCGGATCGAGTTCGACGCCGTCGCCGACGAGCTGCCCGCTGCGCTCTCGGCGGCGTTCGACCGGGACCGACCGACGCTGATCGAGATCCCCGTCGAGTTCTGACAACGCTCAAGAACCCCCGGCCACACCTCCACCCATGCGACTGCAGGAGTACTGGGGCGTCGGCCCGAAGACGGCCGAGCTGCTCGAAACCGAACTGGGCGTCGAGCGCGCCGTGCGCGCCATCGAGTCCGCCGACGTGGGGACGCTGGTCGACGCCGGCCTCTCGCGGGGCCGGGCGACGCGGATCCTCCGGCGGGCCACGGGCGCCGCCGGGCTGGACACGCTGGGCACCGGCGACGCCCGCGACGTGTACGGCGATCTGCTGGAACTGGCCGCGCGGGACGCGCTGACCGACGGCGCCGCCGACCGCATCCGCGTGCTCACGCCGCTGTCGAGCCAGTCGGCCGCCGAAGACCGACTCGACCGCATCGACGCCGCCCGCGAGGTGTGGGCGGGGCTGGACGACGACGGCCGGGAGTCGGTCGTCGCGACGTTCCAGCGCTACGACGACGCCGGCGCGGGCCGGCGCGCGGCGGTCGACGCCGCGCTCGACCTCCGTGAGATCGGCGCGAGCGAGGGCGGCCCGTTCGAGCGCCTCGCGGATCTCGACGCCGACGCGCTCGCGAACGCCGTCGACGCGCTGGGCGCCGTGCAGGGCGAGTTCGGCGACGACGCCGCCGACGAGCCGCTCTCGGTGGGTGAGGGCGCCGACGAGCAGCTCGACAGACTTCGGACCCAGCTCGCCGCCGCGCGCCGGCTCGACGACGGCGCGCTGGACGTGCTGGAGACCGTCCGCGGGCAGGACGTGCGCTCGCTCGAGGCGTTCCAGAGCGGCGTGATCTCCTACGTCGCCGAGGAGACCGGCGTCACCCCCAGCGAGGTCAGGGCGGTCGCGCCCGACGAGGCCCGCGACGAGACCGACTTCGTCTCGGCGACGCTGCGCGGGCTCGTCGCGGAGCTGGAGGGCCAGGTCGCGGACCGCGAGGCAGTCGTCGCCGGCGAGCTCCGGGAGACGCTCGACACCGCGGGCGGGGAGATCGAGACCGCCGTCGACGCGGTCGACGAGCTTGCCTTCGACCTGTCGCTCGCCCGCTTCGCTGCGGCACACGATCTCACGCGGCCGACGCTCGTCGACGACGGGCTCGCGGTTCGTGGCGCGCGCAACCTGTTCATCGACGGCGAGATCCAGCCCGTTAGCTACGGCGTCGGCGACCACTCGGTCTCCGGCGGCGCGCGCGCAGCGACCCGCCCTCGGGCGACCGCGTGGCGGTGCTGACGGGCGCGAACTCCGGGGGGAAGACGACGCTGCTGGAGACGCTGTGTGGCGTCGCGCTCCTGGCGGCGATGGGGCTGCCCGTCCCGGCCGACGAGGCCGAGGTCGGCCGCTTCGACGCGATCGTGTTCCACCGGCGCCACGCCTCGTTCAACGCGGGCGTGTTGGAGTCGACGCTGCGGTCGGTCGTGCCGCCGCTGACCGGCGAAGGGCGCGCGCTGATGCTCGTCGACGAGTTCGAGGCGATCACGGAGCCGGGCAGGGCGGCGGACCTGCTGAACGGGCTGGTCGACCTGACCGTCGACCGCGGCGCGCTGGGCGTGTTCGTAACCCACCTCGCCGAGGACCTCGCGCCGCTGCCCGACACCGCCCGCATCGACGGCATCTTCGCCGAGGGGCTGACCGACGAGCTCGACCTGCGCGTCGACTACCAGCCGCGGTTCGGGACGGTCGGGCGCTCGACGCCGGAGTTCATCGTCTCGCGGCTGGTCGCGAACGCCGGCGACCGCGACGAGCGCGCCGCGTTCCGCTCCATCGCCGCCGCGGTCGGGGAGGAGGCGGTCCAGCGGACGCTGTCGGACGCGGAGTGGCAGGACTGACTCCTTCGAGATTCGTAACGTCGGTCCCTGCCGCACACACGGGCGTGAACACCGGCGAGGACGGCCGAGCCGAGGGATTCAAGGTCGTGCCCATCGCCCTCTCGACTGATGCGTCAGGACCACCTCGTCGCCGCGGGCCAGCTCTCGCGGGCGGACGTCGAGCGCGTGCTCGACCGCGCCGCCGAGTTCGACGCCGCGCTGGACGGCGGCGGCCCGCTCCCCGCCCGGTACCCCGAGACGGTGCTCGCGCTCTGTTTCTACGAGCCGAGCACGCGAACCAAGATGTCGTTCGAGACCGCGATGAAGCGGCTGGGCGGCGACGTCGTCGACATGGGCGGCGTCGACGCCTCCTCGGTGAAGAAAGGCGAGAGCCTCGCCGACACCGTCCGGGTGGTCGAGGGGTACGCCGACGGCCTCGTGCTCCGCCACCCCCGCGAGGGCGCCGCCCGGATGGCCTCGGAGTTCGTCGACGTGCCCGTCGTCAACGCTGGCGACGGCGCCGGCCAGCACCCGAGCCAGACACTGCTCGACCTCTACTCGATCCGGGAGGCCGCGGGGCTGGACGATCTCACGATCGGGATCATCGGCGACCTGAAGTACGGCCGGACGGTCCACTCGCTGGCGACCGCGCTGACCGAGTTCGACGCCCACATGCACTTCGTCAGTCCGGAGTCCCTGCGGCTGCCGCGCTCGGTCCGGTTCGACCTCCACGAGGCGGGCGCGCAGGTCCGGGAGCACACCGAGCTGGACGAGGTGCTGCCCGAACTCGACGTGCTGTACGTCACGCGGATCCAGCGCGAGCGGTTCCCCGACGAGGACGAGTACCGGAAGGTCGCCGGGGAGTTCCAGATCGACGCCGAGACGCTCGAGGCGGCCCGGGACGACCTGACGGTGATGCACCCGCTGCCGCGCGTCGACGAGATCGACCCGGAGATCGACGGCACCGACCACGCGAACTACTTCGAGCAGGCCCACAACGGCGTGCCGGTCCGGATGGCGCTGCTCGACCTCCTGCTCTCGAACGATGAGTGACCACGAACTCCGCGTCTCCAAGATCCGCGACGGCACCGTACTCGACCACCTCCCGGGCGGTAGCTCCCTCCACGTGCTCGCGCTGCTGGGCATCGACGGCAGCGAGGGCACCGGGGTCAGCGTCGCGATGAACGTCCCCTCCGACCGGATGGGCGCCAAGGACGTAGTGAAGGTGGAGGAGCGCGAGCTCTCCCAGGCCGAGGTCGACGTGCTCTCGCTGATCGCGCCGCGGGCGACGGTGAACATCGTCGAGGAGTACGAAGTTCGCGAGAAGAAACGCGTCGAGCGCCCCGAGTCGGTGACGGGCGTGCTGGCCTGCCCGAACAGCAACTGCATCACCAACGACGAGGAGCCGGTCGAGACCCGCTTCGACGTGCTCGACGACGGCGTGCGCTGTGACTACTGCGAGACGATCATCCGCGAGGGGATCGCCGACCACCTCGACGTGAGCTGAGCCCGGCGGGCTACCGGAACGACGGGCGCCAGGACAGCAGCGCCACCGTCAGCAGGAACACCGCGGTCGACACGTCGTAGGCGTACGTCGTCGTCGCCACCGCGACGAACGAGCCGCCGCCGAGCGCCGCGGTGCCGACCGACGCCAGGATCGGCCACGAGCAGGAGACACAGGACAGCAGCCCCAGCAGCCCCGACACCGCGGACCGGGACACGTCGAGCACCGTGACGAACACGAGGTACGTCAGCGCGAGGTAGCCGATCACTTTCGCGGGCATCAGGATCAGCCGGAGGTACTGGCTCTTGAACGTGATCGCGGGGCCCCAGCCCGGCGGGAGCCAGAGCACCGAAAAGCCTGCCGTGTAGTCGAACGTCGTGGGGATCCCGGGGGCGACGACGCCGCCGGTGTACGCGAGCACCGCGAGGTAGCCGAGCGCCACCACGGCGCCGCGGCGGACCGCGCTCGGGCCCACGTCCGGCACGTCCGCCCGGACGAACACCCACAGCGCGACGTTGATCCAGAGCAGCCCGTACAGCGCGAACCGCGGGCTGCTGACGGATGCGGTGTCGCCGAACAGCCAGTAGCCGGTGAGCGCCATCACTTCCACGTACAGCACGGCGGTCCAGAGCAGCACCGTCCGCGGTTCGGGGAGGTCCTCGACGCCGGGGACGGTGACTGCCGACATGCTCACAGGACCAGCGTGTCGAGCACGACGGCGAGCAGCACGCCGCCGAGGTAGGCGTTCGAGGCGTGGAACGCGCGGAACGCCGCCGCCTCGGTGCGCTCGAAGTGGAGCCGCACGACCGTCCAGAGGAACAGCCCGGCGAGCGCGATCCCGAAGGCGACGAACAGCCAGTCGAGCCGGGCCGTCAGCGCCAGCGCCGCCGTCGCCGCCAGCGTCGCGCCGAGGTACCAGACGATGTGGCGGCGCGTCGTCGTCTCGCCGCGGACGACCGGCATCATCGGGAAGCCGCCGGCGGCGTAGTCGTCCTTGTACGCCAGCGCGAGGTTGTAGAAGTGCGCGGGCGTCCAGAGGAACACGACCGTCGCCAGCCCGAGGCCGCCCCAGCCGATCTCGCCGGTGACCGCGGCCCAGCCGATGAGCGCGGGCAGCGCGCCGGCGGCGCCGCCGATGACGGTGTTCTGGACGGTGTTGGGCTTGAGGATCAGCGTGTACACGACGCTGTAGAACGCGATGGCGGTCAGCCCGAGCACCGCCGCGAGCACGTTGATCGAGGCGAACAGGCCGACCGAGATCGCCGCGAGCGCGAGGCCGAACGCGACGGCGTTGCGAACCGGCACCAGGTCGACCGCGAGCGGGCGGTCGCTGGTGCGCTGCATCCGGCGGTCCACGTCGCGCTCGAGCACGTGGTTGAACGTGCCGGAGGCGCCGATGGCGAGCGCGCCGCCGACGAGCGTCTTGGCGACGACGGGAACGGTGAAGTTGGCGCCGCCGGCCAGCGCCATCGCCGCCGAGGCGACGAGGCAGAGCAGCCACATCAGCCGCGGCTTGGTCAGGCGGCCGTACGCCGCGAGCTTCGCCTTCGTCCGGGGCCAGCCGGGCGCCGGGAGCTCGGGCGAGGGCGACTCCTCGACGGTCGCCGGCGCGTCGTCGAGGGGGTCGGTCGGTTCGTCGTCGGGGTCGCCGGTGGCGGCCTCGAGCGCCCACGCCAGCGCCGCGAGCACGCTCCCGAAGATGACGACGCCCGTGCCGAGGTGGAGGGCCGCGACGGCCGCGGCCGGGGTGACGGTCGTCGTGGCGATGACGGCGCCGACCCCGGACTGGACCGGGTAGAGGACGATCGCGAACAGCAGCGACGCCTTCACGCGCCGGGACTCGTCGCGACGCCACGCGAGGGCTGCGGTGGCGAGGAGGAGCAGGCCGACGGCGAGGGCGGCGACGCGGTGGCCGAGGGCGAACCAGCCGTCCGCGGTGGTCGGGACGCCGAAGCCGCTCCCGCAGGCAGGCCAGCCCTGACAGGCGGTGGCGGCGTCGGTCACCGCCGTGGTCGCACCGATGGCGACGAGGAGGTACACTCCCATCGCGGTCGCCGCGAGCATGCCGGCGAACTGGCGGTCGGAACTCACTACGCGAAGTTGCGTCCCGCGGTACTTATCGGCTTCGCGTTTGCCCTCTCGCCGGGAACTGCCAGCGGGTCGATCGGGCGCTCATCCACGGCGTTCCAGGATGCGGTCGACGATCTTCCCGGTCGAGAGCAGCTCGTCGTCGTACTTCGGCTCCCGGGGCCCCGCGCGGTCGATCTCGCAGTCGATCCCGCGATCGGCGAGCGCGGCCGCGAGCGCGGACTCGTCGTGGTGCTGGTCGTACCCCAGCACGATCACGTCCGGGTCGATGCGCTCGATCGGGACGAAGATGTCCGACTCGTCGCCCAGGTGGGCCTCGTCGACGGCGTCGACGGCGTCGACCACGTCCCGGCGCTGGCGGGCGGGGAGCACGGGGTCGGCCTTGTGGGAGACGTTCGAACTCCGGGCGACGATCACGTGGAGCTCGTCGGCCATCGCCGCGGCCTCCCGGAGGTAGTGGACGTGTCCGGGGTGGATCAGGTCGAAGGTGCCCTGCGCTACTGCTCGCCGCGTGTCCGCCGGTCCCCCGCTCATGGCTCGTCACCGTCGAGGCCGAGTTCGGCGTCGATGTCCGCCTGCGTGAAGTCGAAGAACTCCTCGGGGTCGTCGAGCTCCACGTCGTACACCGGGAGGCTCCGGCGCTTCCCCTCGCGGTCCAGCGCGACCCAGTCGTCGCGGCCGTAGGGGTGGCCGACGATGATGTGCACCTGCCCCTTGGTGAACGTCGCGAGGTCGGCCTGGGAGGGTTCGAGCACGCCGTTCGGGTGGGAGTGGATCGAGCCGACCGAGGAGAAGTCGTTGGGGACCATGCTGGTCTTGACCGTCGCGCTCACGGGGTTCGACTCCGTGCCCGGGATGATCAGCACGTCGGTCACGAGCAGCCCCTCGTGGTCGAGTCCGAACTCGCTGGCGGGCTCGCCCCGCAGCAGCCCCATGTACTCGTCGGGGTGGCTCTCGCGGGACGCTTCGAGCGCGAACGTGAGGGCGTCGTCGGCGATCCCGACAACGTCGCCCGACCGGAACAGTCCCATTTCCCCGAACTCGGGGGCGGCGCCAACTAAGGATTCCGGGACGGAGCTGTCGGGGTCGAGCCACCCTCAGCGGTCCGAACTGGAAGACTTAACACCGGCGACCGCCGACTTTTCCGTATGACTGATGACTCCGCCGGCGAGGACGCCGGCACCGCCGAGGGCGGTTCGCCCCCGGCCCGTCGGGATGTTCCCGACGACGCGACCGTGGTTTACGATCTCGACGACGACTGCACGATCGACGACGTGGCGGAGGGCGCCCGCTACCTCGTGACCGTCAACGGCGTCGTCGACTACGGCGTCTTCGTCGACGTGTCCGACAACGTCTCGGGGCTGGTCCACGAGTCCGGCCTCGACGGCGAGTACGAGGTCGGCGACGAGCTCGTAGTCGGCCTGACCGAGATCCGGGAGAACGGCGACCTCGCGTTCGAGGAGGTCGACCCAGACGAGAACCGGGTCGTGCGCGTCGAACACGAGCCGGAGATCACCGCCATCGACGACCTCACCCGGGACGAGACGGTGACCGTCGAGGGCGAGCTCACCCAGATCAAACAGACCGGCGGCCCGACGATCTTCCACGTCGGCGACGAGACGGGAATCGTCGCCGCCGCGGCGTTCGAGGAAGCCGGCGTGCGCGCCTACCCCGAGGCCGAACTCGGCGACGTCGCCCGCGTCACCGGCGAAGTCGGCCTCCACGACGGCGTCCGCCAGCTCGAGGTGGAGGACGTGACCGTACTCGACGGCGAGAAGGCCGAGGCCGCCCGCGAGCGCCTCGACGAGGCCCGCACCGAGCGTGCCGGCCCAGAAGCCGTCGAGCCGCTGGTCGAGTGGCCCGAGTTCGAGAAGCTCCGCGGCGACCTCGAGGATCTCGCGCGACTGCTCCGCCGGACGGTGCTCGAGGGCCGCCCGATCCGGGTGCGCCACCACGCCGACGGCGACGGGATGTGCGCCGCGATCCCCGTCCAGCGCGCGCTGGAGCACTTCATCCAGGAGGTCCACGCCGACCCCGACGCCGGCCGCCACCTGCTGAAGCGGCTCCCCTCGAAGGCGCCGTTCTACGAGATGGAGGACGTGACCCGCGACCTCAACTTCGCGCTGGAGGGGCGGGCCCGGCACGGCCAGCAGCTTCCGTTCCTGCTGATGCTCGACAACGGGAGCACCGAGGAGGACACGCCGGCCTACCGCAACCTCGCGCACTACGACATGCCCATCGCCGTCGTCGACCACCACCACCCGGACCCGGAGGCGGTGGACCCGCTGCTCGACGCCCACGTCAACCCGTACCTGTACGACGAGGACTACAGCATCACCACGGGGATGATGTGCGTCGAGCTCGCGCGGATGATCGACCCGGAGATCACCGACGAGCTCCGGCACGTGCCGGCGGTCGCCGGGGTCTCGGACCGCTCCCGCGCCGACGCGATGAGCGACTACGTCGACCTGGCGGAGGCCGAGGGGTACGACCGTGACGACCTCGACGACGTGGGCGAGGCGCTGGACTACGCGGCCCACTTCCTCCGCTACTCCAGCGGCCACTCGGTCGTGAACGACGTGCTCAACGTCGGCTGTGACGACCGCGACCGCCACGAGGAGCTGGTCGAGTTCCTCTCCTCGCGGGCCGAGCGGGACGTCGACGACCAGCTCGACGCCGTCGAGGACCACGTCGAGCACGAGACCCTCGAGAGCGACGCCCACCTCTACCGGATCGACCTCGACCAGTGGGCCCACCGCTTCACCTACCCCGCGCCGGGGAAGACCACCGGCGAGCTCCACGACACGAAGGTCGAGGAGACGGGCGACCCCGTGATCACGATCGGCTACGGCCCGGACTTCGCCGTGCTCCGGAGCGACGGCGTGCGGCTGGACATCCCGGAGATGGTCGAGGAGCTGAACGAGGAGCTGCCCGGCGCCGGCGTCTCCGGCGGCGGCCACCTCGTCGTCGGCTCGATCAAGTTCGTGAAGGGCAGGCGCGAGCAGGTGATCGACGCGCTGGTCGAGAAGATGGCCGACGCCGAGATCGACGAGGCGCTCTCCTCGACGGCCGCCGCCCTGGACGACTGAGGCGCGGCGACTGGCAGCCGCGCCTCTGTGACGACTGATCTCCCGACAGCGTCGACAAGGTCACTCCTCCCACTTCTCCACCGCCGCGAAGCGCACCGAGCGCCCCGCGACGAGCCCCGCGACCAGTACGGCGGCCACGGCGCCCGCCGCGAACAGCCACGTTCTCCCCCCCGTTACCGCCGGCCCAGTCGGCGTCGAAGCTCTCCCGGTAGTACGCGACGGGTTCGCGCCCGTGCAGCGCGAGCGCGACCTCGCGGTTCCGGGTCGCGCTGTTCTCGTTCCAGTTGAGCGAGCCGACGACCGCGATGTCGTCGTCGATCAGCAGCCCCTTGGCGTGGATCTTCTCGTACCGGCCGCCGGGTTCGGCGACGCGAGCGGTCAGTGGGGCGTCGTTGCGCGCCGCCCAGTCGTTCAGCCACGAAACCAGCGCCTCGTTCTCCTCGGCGACGTACCACGCGCCCGAGAGCAGGATCCGGACCTCGACGCCGCGCTGGGCCGCCCGCAGCGTCGCCCGGACGAGCGGGTTGTCCTGTCGCCCGAGGCTGGGCTGGAGCACGTCGACCCGGGAGTCGGCGGCGTCGACGGCGGCGACGAGCCGTGACGCCGCGTTGCCGGGCGCGGTCAGGAGCGTCACGTTCGTCGCCGTGACCTGTTCCGGCGCGAACTCGGTGGGGTAGCTCCCGTTCGCGGCCGGGAACGACTCGAACCGGTGGTTCCGTCGGAACGACTCCCACGCCCGAGTGTCGGCGGCGCCGGCGTCGTTCCGGAACAGCGCGGCCAGCTCGTCGGCGGTGGTGCCGTTCTCGATCCGGACGCCCCAGCCGCGGCTGGAGGCGCCGCCGACGCCCGCGGGTTTCCAGTTCTCGGTGAGGACCAGCGCCCGCCCGTCGACGACGGCGTACTTCGGGTGGTGGTAGTTGAACCGGTCCGCGCCGACGCCGACGACGCGCACGTCGACGCCCCCGGCCGCGAGACGATCCAGGAGGCGTGCCTGCCGGGCCGAGGCGCCGTTGACGGGTTCGGCCTCGACCAGCACGCGCACGTCGACGCCCCGTGACTCCGCCGCGAGCAGCGCCGCCGTGACTCGCTCGGAGGAGAACGTGTAGCCCGCGAGCAGGAGGCGTTCGGTCGCGCTCTCGAGCGTCGACAGCGCCAGTCCGGGGGAGTCCGGGAGCAGGAACGCGGTGGCGTTGGCCGGGCCGGTGGGGACCGGCGACCGCGGGTCGAGACCGGGCGGGCGCCACTCGCCAGGGGCAGGGAGGTAGCGCTCGCCCTCGACCGTCGCCTCGTAGCGGACACGGTGGACTGTCTCGCCGTCGCGCCGGAGGACGACCGTCTCGCCCGTGTTCGCCAGCGCGAGCGAGCCCTCGACGACTGCCGTGTCGGCGGCGACGTGGTCGCCGACGGCTCCCGGCTCGGGGGTGACGAGGACGCGTCCCGAGCGGTTTCGCAGGCGGACGGTCGATTCGCCGTCCGAGAGGCTCCAGTTCCCGGCCCGCGGGAGTTCGACCAGGACGTACTCGCCGGCGTCGCCGTTCCGGACCGGATCGGGGTAGAGTTCGAGCACGACGCCGGAGGCGTTCGAGGCGTTCCCGACCGCGACTGTCGGGGCGGGGGCGGTCGACGGACCGGCGGTTCGATCGGCGGCGACGGCGCCGACGCTCGCGAGCGCGAGCACGAGCGCGACCCCCAGGAGCAGCCCCGCGATGCGGGCCAGCCACTGACGGCTCTCAGGGGGCAGTCGGCGGTCGGTCGAACGGGGCTTTCGCGGCACGGAAGGGGTGGTCCCCCTATCGTTGATAAACTCTCGCCGGGTCGGGGGCTACATCCCCATGTCCGCGGCGGGGTCGGGCACGGGGAGGTCGTTGACGCCCACGCCGAGCAGTTCCGCGGCGTGGTCCAGCGCCATGTCGAACCCGTAGTAGCGCTCGAGTTCGTCGCCCTCGGGGCCCGTGCGCACTTTCAGCATCGCGTAGCCGTCGGCGTTCTGGGCGATCGAGGCGGTCCGCCCCTCGCGTTCGAAGTCGAGCCGCCGTTCCCCCGCCGCCTCGACGTAGCGGGCGGTCACGTCGCCGGCGGTCAGTTCGGTCGCGGCCTCGTGGTCGGTCATGGCCGTCGGTTCGGCGGCCCGCGAGTAAGAACCGTCGGTGTCGGCGCCGCGGTGGGGCTTATGCGTCGGCGGCCCCAACGACGATCCATGACCGACCGCCGCGACCCCGACCCGGACGAGCTACGGGACCGAATCGCGGAGCTGGAGTCGACGCTCGTCGAGCTCAGGGAGGCGTTAGACGAGGACCGTCGCGACGGGCCGCGGATCCCGCGCGGGCTACCGGGCGGCGGCCGCCCCGCCCCGCGCCCGCCGCGGCTCCGCGAGGTGCTCCGCTTCACCGAGGAGTACACGATCCCCACCCTGATCTCGATCCTGGAGGCGAACGTCCGGCTGCTCCAGCTCGGCGGCGCCGCGCTCCGGGCGCTCGACCCCGAACGTACGGCGATCCCGGACGACGTGGACGAGGCAGGTGCGGTAAGCCGCGCGATCGACGCCGGGCGCGGGCTCTCGACGGAGCGGCTCGCCAGCAGTCTCGACGAGCTGAACGACGCGCTCGCGGGCACCGACGCCCCCGACCCCGAGGCCCGGGAGCTCCTCTCCGAGGCCGAGACGCTGTCGGCGGAGATCCAAGAACGGCTCCGGGAGGCGGGCGACCGCGCGGCAGGTTCGGGGTCGTCGCGATCGCCGGCGCGCGGGGACGAGGCCGTCCACCTCGACGTGTCCGACGAGAGCGAGGCGGATGCGGGGGAGGGAGAGGCGACTGCGGACGAGGGTGCCGACGCCGACGAGTCGGCGGAGCCAGCCGAGCCGGACGTCGACGCCGAACTCGACTCGATCAGGGAGGAGGTCAGGGGGGCGACCGGGGAGGGGACCGAAGAACCGGCGGAAGACGACGCCGACGCGGACGAGCGCGACGACGAGTAGCTACTCCTCGACGGGGCGGAACCGGAACCCGTCCCACGCCTGGCTCTCCGGCTCGCGGATGCCCGCTTCAGGGTCGCGGAGTTCGTCGACGTGGAACGGTTCGACCATGTCGCCGATCTCGACGTTCCCCTCCTCGAGCTGGCCGAGCGCGCGGACCGGCCGGCCGTCCACGTCGAACTCCACGATCGCGAGGTGGTTCGGTTGGCGCACGCCCGGCGGCGTCGCCGTCGACGTGGTCCAGGTCACCACCTCGGCGGTGTACTCGCTGAGGTCGACGGTCCCGACCGGCTCGTTCCCGTCCGGGCCCCTGGGGTGGCCGGGGTAGGTGACGCTGCCGTCCGGATAGCGGTACGCGGTCATCGCCGGTTCCTCGCTCGCTTCGTCGCTCGTGGTGTCAGTCTGGTCGCTCATTCTGCCTCCGGGGTTTCGAGGATCGTGGTGGTCACGCAGTTGCCGAAGCCGCCGACGTTGCAGGCGAGCCCGACTTCGGGGTCGTCGAGCTGTCGGTCGCCGGCCTCGCCGAGGAGCTGTTCGTACACTTCGACGGCCTGTGCGACGCCCGAGGCGCCGAGGGGGTGGCCTTTCGACTTCAGGCCGCCGGAGGTGTTGATCGGCAGGTCGCCGTCGCGCTCGGTCCGGCCCGACTCGATCGCCTTCCAGCCTTCCCCTTTCTCCGCGAAGCCGAGGTCCTCGAACTGCAGAAACTCGAGGATGGTGAACATGTCGTGGAGCTCCGCGAAGTCGACGTCTTCGGGCTCGCGATCGGCCATCTCGTAGGCCTGGTCGCTCGACTCGACGACGCCGCGCATCGTCGTCGGGTCCGCGCGCTCGTGGACGACGTGGGTGTCCGTCGCGCCCGCGACGCCGCTGACGAGGACGTACTCGTCGGCGATCTCGCGGGCGACGGACTCCGGACAGAACAGCAGCGCCGCCGAGCCGTCGGTGATCGGGCAGAAGTCGTACAGCCGCAGGGGGTCGGCGACGATCGGCGAGTCGAGCACGGTGTCGAGATCGACCTCCTTCCGGAACTGCGCCTTGGGGTTGTCGACGCCGTTCCTGTGGTTCTTCACGGCGACTTTGCCCAGACTCTCGCGGGGCGCGTCGTACTCCTCGAGGTACAGTCGCGCGGTGAGCCCGGCGAAGGAGGGGAGTGTGACGCCGTGTTTGTACTCCACCGGGTGGGTGAGCGAGGCGATCACGTCCGTCGCCTCGCCCGTCGTCTTGTGGGTCATCTTCTCGCCGCCGACGAGCAGGGTCATCTCGCTGGCGCCGGAGGCGATCGACTGCCACGCGGCGTAGATGCCGGCGCCGCCGGAGGAGGAGGTCTGGTCGATGCGTGCGGTGTAGGCCGGCTGGGCGGCGAGATCGTGGGCGAGCATGTTCGGCACGCCCGTCTGTCCCTCCAGCTCGCCGCTGGCCATGTTCGAGACGTACAGGTGGTCGACGGCGTCGGCCCCGACGCCGGCGTCGTCGAGGCAGTCCGCGCCGGCCTCGGCCAACAGGTCGCGGAGCCACTCCCCCTCGCGGTCGCCGAAGGGGGTCATCGACGCGCCGACGATGGCGACTCGGTCCATACCGGGGGGCCGGCCGCGGGTCGCTTACGCGTTTCCCTTCGCGGAACACGAGCGATTTATGGCCGCGCCGGCGCCACCACCGGCCATGAACCTCTCCGACCCCGCCGACGCCGGGAAACTCGCGGCCGTCGTCGCCGCCGCCGTCGCGGTCGTCGTGTTCGCGCCGCTGGTGTTGATCACTGGGGCGGGGGACACGCTCGGCGCGTACTACGCGGCCGGGCCGTTCGGGCTGACCGCGGTCGGGCTGCTGGCGGTCGTCGCCGCCGTCGTGTTCCTCTCGGTCGGGCGCCCCCACACCGACGCGTTGACGCTCTCCGGCGTCGGCGCCGTCGTCGCCCTGAGCGTGGTGCTGGCCGCGGTCGCGTGGGTGCTCACGATCGACTCGACGGTGCTGTTCAGTTTCCCGGCGGAGTACGCGTGGATCGAGAACCACCGCTGGGCCGTGCTGGCCGGCGCGTTGGCGCTGACGGCGGTCTCCGGTCTCCAGGCCCGGACGGTGCTGTGAGCCGTGACCGCGAGCGTTAACTCTCCCAGCGAGCTACCGAACCCGTGACCGACTGGCCACCCGTCGAGCCGACAGACGCCGAAGCCGTCGCCGAGCGACGCGACGAGATCGTCGCCGCCGTCGCCGACCACGCCGGCCGGGTGGCGTACCACCTCGCCCGCCTCCAGGGCGGCGACTACGGCCGGGAGACGTTCGACACGCCCGGCGGCGAGTGGACGGTGAAACACGAGGCCGGCGAACTGGATTTCCTGAAGTTCGACCCCAAGAGCGGGTCTGAAGTGTACGTCGTCTCCACCAAGCGCCAGCCCGACCCCGAACCGCTCGCGGCCGCGCTCGCGGAGTACCCGGCGTTCGTCGACGCCTACGACGAGTACGTCGAGGCGGCCGAGGCGACGCTCTCGGACGTGACCACGGAGTTCCCCGAGGCAAAAACGACGGAGAACGCGGTCGCGGAACGCCGGCGCGTGCTCGACCGCGTCGAGGAGATCTGCGACCGGATCGCGGGCGAGCTCCGCCGCTTCGAGGGCGGCGACTACGGCACCTACGCCGAACGCATCGACGGGCTGCGCTGGGAGCTCAACTGGGACCGCGACGGCGTCTCCTACCTCCGGGTCGGCGGCAGCGACGGCGTCTACCTCGTCTCGCAGTACCAGCCCCCCGCGGCCAGCGACGTGCGCCGGTTCGTCCCGAAGTTCCCGGCGTTCGTCGACGCCTACAACGAGCACGTCGACGAGCTGGAGGCGACGCTGGAGCCCGTGGAGCTCTGAGGCGGGACGCGGGTCGCGTCTCGCGTGGGTATCTCTGTCCCGAAAGGGCCTTAAGTTCGACCGCGTTAGTAGGAACTGGACTAGGTCGGGCGGTTAGGCCCCGCTCGTCACCCCCGAGATAGTCTTCAGGGGGGACCGAACCCCGGGCTCGTCCGGTTGACCGGCGCGGGCCTCGGGAGCCGACGTCGAAGCCTCGTCCGCCGGGGACAGCGGTCCACGACGCCCGCCCGCAGGGGCGGTCCGCCGTGGTTGGTCGACGGAACCGGGTCAGGCGCGGAAGCGAGCAGCCCACCGTCGGACGCCCGTCGCTCGTCGGGTCGCGGGGTGGAGGAGGCAACCGAGACTCCCCGTGTCGGAACGCCGGGCAACCCCGGCCGTCCGCCATTCATTCCGTTCTCAGTTCCCGAGCCGATGGCTCGCGGTTCGCACGTTCGAGAAATCGCAAACTGTTCAGAATTTCCGAACCGTGAGGGCCGCTCAGGCTCGCTTGTACTGGTCCGGCCACTCCGGCGCGTTCTCGGCGTCGAGTTCGCGCCCGGCGTGGAGCGTGAAGTACGGATCCCGAAGGTGCTCACGGGCGAGCAGCACCGCGTCGGCGCGCTCGTTGCCGACCAGCGCCTCGGCGTGGGTCGCTTCGGTGATGCCGCCGACGGTGCCGACCGCGATCTCGTCGCTGCCCGCAGCGAGCGTGTCGCCCGAGAGCGTCTGCCCGTCCTCGGCCAGCACTTCGCGGATCGTCTCGGCGTACTGCGCCTGGTAGCCGGGGCCGGTCCGCGGGAGCTCCTGGTCGGGGTGGATGCCGCCGGAGGAGACGTCGAGGAAGTCGACGCCGATCTCTGCGAGCTCGCTCGCGAGCCGGGCCGACTGGGCGACGTCCCAGGATTCGCGGTCCGGGAGCCAGTCGGTCGCGGAGATCCGCACGAAGATCGGCTTCTCGTCGGGCCAGACCTCCCGGACGCCCTCGCAGACCTCCCGGAGCAGCTTGGTGCGTCCCTCGAAGTCGCCGCCGTACTCGTCGTCGCGGCCGTTGCTCATCGGCGAGAGGAACTCGTGGAGCAGGTAGCCGTGGGCGGCGTGGATCTCCGGCACCTCGAAGCCGGCGTCCAGCGCGTACTCGGCGGCGTCGACGAACGCGTCGATCACCTCGTCGATGTCGTCACGATCCATGCGCTCGGTCGGCGCCGTGTTCGCCTCGTCGCGGGGGTACGGATCGTCGGTGGGCCCCGCGGCGTCCAGCCGCCCTCGTCCTGTTTCACGAGGCGGGGGCCGTCCTCCCACGGGCGGCGCGTGCTGGCTTTCCGGCCGGCGTGGGCGAGCTGGATCGCCGGCACGCTGCCCTGCTCGCGGATGAACTCGGCGGTCGGCGCCAGCGCGTCGGCGTGCTCCTGGCTCCAGATGCCGAGGTCCTCGGGCGAGATGCGCCCGCGCGGCTCGACTGCGGTCGCCTCGGCGATCACGACGCCGGCGCCGCCGACGGCGCGGCTCCCGAGGTGGACGTGGTGCCAGTCGGTCGCCAGCCCGTCCCGATCGTCACAGGAGTACTGGCACATCGGCGACACCATCACGCGGTTCGGGATCGTCGTCTCACGCAGCGTGAGCGGTTCGAACAGTGAAGCGTTCACGGCCCACCGTTCGCGCGGGCGGGAAAAGCGCTGTCGGCTCGTGTCCGGATTGCCGATACCGGCGACCCGTCGGCGCGTCGTGCCGGATTCGGGAGCTTTTCACCGACGCCGCGGGAGAGGGGGTATGGCACTCTCGACGCAGGAGATCATGGAGATCAGTCTGGACCTCGTCGGCTGGGACGAGGTGCCGGCGGACAGCGGGATCCACGTCCCGGGCGACGACCTCGAAACGGCGCTCGTCGGGATCGACCTCGAGTCGCCGGAGATCCAGCTCGCCGAGCGCGAGGGGTACGACCTCGTGCTCGCCCACCACCCGCCGGGCGGCGATCCGCGCGTGAACTTCGCCCCGGTGCTCGACAAGCAGGTCGAGTTCATGACCGCCCACGGCGTCCCCGAGGAGCGCGCCGAGGAGGCGGCGTCGGGGATCATCTCCGGCATGGAGCACGCGGGCCACAGCGCGAACTACCGCCACGACCCCTCCATCGCCGAACACCTCGACATCCCGTACATGAACGTCCACCTCGCGCCGGACGAGCTCGGGCGCCGACGCTTCCGCGAGGTCGCCGACGGCCTCGACGACGACGCGACGGTCGGCGAGTTCGCGGACGCACTGGGCGAGATCCGCGAGATCGACGAGGCGATCACCGACGTGGAGCTCCGCCTCGGCGAGCGCGACAACGAGCTCGGCGAGGTGGCGATCCACCACGCCGCCGGCACCAACGGCGGCAGCGACGTGGCCAGCGCCTACTTCGACCACGGCGTCGACACGGTGCTGTACATCCACGTCGGCGCCGGCGACACGGCCGAACTGCGGGAGGAGTACGGCGGCGAGGGGAAGAACCTCGTCGTCACCGGCCACATCGCCAGCGACGCGATCGGGATGAACGAGTTCATCGACGCGCTGGAGGCGGAAGGGCTGGACTGCGACACGGTCTCGGGCTGCGGGATCGGTCGGTAGCTCCCGGGCGTAACGTTATAGTCCGGGCTCGAGTACCCGTGGCGTGATGGGGGAACGCGGGAACGACGGACCGACTGATCCGCGAACGATCGGGGGGAACGACTCGGCCGAGCAGCACGCGTCTACCGAGGCCGCCTCGTCGCCGACCGGCGACGAGAGCGACCGTCTCGCGGCGCTCGAGGCACGCATCGAACGGCTCGAGGCCGAGAACGGCGGCCGAACCGACGGTGACGACCACGTCGCCGCCGGTCCACGTGACGACCGAGAGGTAGACTCCTCACGCGACGACCGCGTCGACGCCCTCGCGGAGGAAGTCGCGGCGCTCCGGGAGACGACCGAACGGCTGGAGTCGACGCTCGCCGAGGCCGTCGACGAGCTCGACGCGATCCGCGAGTCGGAGTACGGCGCGATCGACGAGAAGCGCGAGCGGCAGTTCGGTACCGCCGTGAAGTCGATGGTCGCGTTCCACCAGCTCGCGACCGAAGTGCTCGACGTTCGCGTCGAGAACTACGAGCCGGCCGCCGGCCACGCCGACGCCGAGCGGGTCGAGGCGACCAGGGAGCGCATTGCTGAGGCGCTCGGCGTGGGCCAGCAACTCGACACCGGCGACCGGATCGAGATGGACGACGAGCCCGACTGGCCGGACCCCGAGGAGGCCGCCCGCGGCGGGCGCGTCTTCGGCGGCGACGACGGCGGGCTCGACCCGGAGGGCACCGTCGAGGCCGCCGATCCGACGCCGGAGTCGGACGCGCCGGACACCGGCGTCTACCCGCCGATCGGCGGCGAGGACGGGTCGGAGGCGGAATCTGACTCGGCCGGCGACGACGGGTCGGAGGCGGAATCTCGAC
>NZ_BBJN01000040.1 GCF_000739555.1 Halolamina rubra | reverse complement strand
AGGTGAGCGTCGCGCCCGCGGTGGGGGATCCCCGGGATCCGGTTGTCCACGTCGGGCAGCATCGCCAGCCAGAGCATCGCGCCGCCGGTCACCAGCGCCGCGAGCGGTTCGCCGGCGGCGACGAACAGGTAGCCGATCGGGGCGAACACCAGCAGCGACACCCCGAGGTGGCCGGTGCGGTACATACGCAGCCCTGTCGACGGCATCGCCCTAAAGCGCTCGGGGCGAGCTGTCAGTCGGTTGGCTCGTCCTCGGCGGGGCCGTACTCGATCGTCTCGCCGTCGGCGAAGGTGACGCTCGCGATCTCGCGGCGCTGCCCGTCGACGTAGCAGTAGACGCCGTCGCCCTCGTCCGCGGTCCGGCGGTGGGAGCCGTCACAGAACGGGTGGTCGTCGCTGAGCCCGCAGCGACAGACCGCGATGTCGCCCTTCTCGGGGTCCACGTCGTCCTCGTCGAGGTACGTCGGCGACTGCTCGTCGCGGGTCACCTGGCGGGTCATACCCGTCAGTTGTCGTCGGCGCCGATAGGTCTTGGGCGCGTGCGGCCCCGTGACCGACCCCCAGCCGCGTCGGGAGTTAAGTGGCTCTCGCCCCTGCAGGCGGGCATGGGGACGGTCCAGTACGACTTCACGGACGAGACGGTGATCGTCACCGGCGGGAGCTCCGGCATCGGGCGGGCGATCGCGCTGGCGTTCGGCGACGCCGGCGCGACCGTGCTCAACGCCGACGTCGACCCCGAGCCGAAGGACCGCGACGCCGACGAACCGACCCACGAGCGCATCGAGGCCGAGGGCGGCACCGCCGCGTTCGTCGAGACCGACGTGTCCGACCCCGAAGAGATCGCGGTCGCCGTCGAGGCCGCCCGCGAGCACGGCGGCGTCGACGTGATGGTGAACAACGCGGGGCT
Source organism: Halolamina rubra (assembly GCF_000739555.1). Taxonomy (GTDB): domain Archaea; phylum Halobacteriota; class Halobacteria; order Halobacteriales; family Haloferacaceae; genus Halolamina; species Halolamina rubra. Next base: position 11,449 of record NZ_BBJN01000040.1, on the reverse strand, counting down.
GTACATCGGCGGCCCGATGCTGGAGACCACCGAGGCGGCGTTCGACCGCATCCACGCGGTCAACGCGAAGGGCGTGTTCTTCGGCACCCAGATCGCGGCCGAGGACATGATCGACCGCGGCGTCGCGGGCAGCATCGTCAACACCGCGTCGATCAGCTCCGCCGTCGCGCAGTTCGGCCAGGTGCAGTACGACTCCACGAAGGGCGCGATCCGAATGATCACCCGCGGCTCGGCGCTCGAGCTCGCCGAGCACGACGTCCGGGTCAACGCGGTGGCGCCCGGACAGATCGCGACGGAGTTCCTCGACGGGTGGACCGAGGAGGCCCAGGAGGGCGCCGCGGCGGACGAGTTCCTCAAGCCCGTGCCGCTGGGGCGGGCGGGGTTCCCGACCGACGTGGCGCCCGCGGCGCTGTTCCTCGCCAGCGACGCCGCCGGCTACGTCACGGGCGAGCTGCTGTACGTCGACGGCGGCTGGCAGATCGTCTAGGGCCGGCGGTTTTTAGCCCCCACCGCAACTACGCGGTGTATGGCGAATCCGGCGCGGCGTGCGGGGCTCTACCTCCTGGGGACGGCAGTGGTGATGCTCGTCTACGCCGTCCTCTACCAGCTGGGGATGGCGCGGCTCGAGGGGATCGACGTGCGCTTCATCGAGTCGCTCCACGTCGTCGCCGAGACGTTCACCACCGTCGGCTACGGCGAGCAGGCCGCGCAGTGGGAGTCGACCGCGATGCTCGCGCTGATGATCGCGATGCAGTTCACCGGCGTCGCGCTCATCTTCCTCACGCTGCCGGCGTTCGTGCTGCCGCTGTTCGCGGAGGCGCTGGCCTCCGGGCCGCCACGCGAGTACGACGGCGAGGACCACGTGGTGATCTGTGCGTTCTCGCCGACGGTCGACACGCTCGTCACCGAGCTCGGCGCCCGCGGCCAGCCGTACGTGGTGGTCGAGTCCGACCCCGACACCGTCGAGGAGCTGCAGGCCGACGGCGTCGAGGTCGTCCAGGGCGACCCCGAGGACGGCGACACGCTGTCGGCCGTCTCGGCCGACGACGCCGACGCCGTCGTCGCCGCCGCGGGCGACGAGACCAACGCCAGCGTGATCCTGGCCGCCCAGCACGTGGCGCCGGAGACGCGGGTGCTCAGCCTCGTCGAGGACGAGAGCCACGCCGACTACCACCGCTACGCGGGCGCCGACGAGCTGATCCAGCCCCGGAACGTGCTCGGCGAGTCGCTGGCGGGGAAAGCCTCCTCGGCGGTGTCGACCGACCTCGACGGCGCGGTCGAGATCGCCGCCGACCTCGAGATCAGCGAGCTGCTGATCCAGCCCGGATCGCCGCTCGACGGGAGCACGATCGGCGGCTGTGGGGTCCACGATCTCCAGGGCACCCACATCGTCGGCGCGTGGTTCCGCGGCGAGTTCGTCTCGCCGCCGGGCCCCAACCGCGTGATCGACGAGTACACCGTGTTGCTCGTCGTCGGGCCCGAGGACGGCGTCGAGGCGATGAAGCGGCGCAGCCTCGCCGAGGACAACCCGCCGCAGGGCCACATCACCGTCGCCGGCTACGGCGTCGTCGGCTCGGCGGTCGCGGAGGCGATCACCGCCGCGGGGCTGTCGGTCACCGTCGTCGACATCGAGGACCAGCCCGGGGTCGACGTGGTCGGCGACGTGACCGACCCGATGACCCTCGAGGACGCCGACTTGGCGTCCTCGGAGGCGATCGTGCTCGCGCTGTCGGACGACACCACCGCGCTGTTCGCCGCGCTCGTCGCCAAACAGGTCGCCCCCGAGACGGGGATCATCGCGCGGGCCAACGAGGACGACTCGACGCCGAAGCTGTACCGCGCCGGCGCGAAGTACGTGCTCTCGCTTCCGACCGTCAGCGGTCGGATGCTCGCCTCGAAGCTGCTCGACGAGGAGGTGATCACCCCCGAGACGCAGGTGGAGGTCGTCCGGCGGGAGGCGCCGGCGCTGGTCGGGCGGACCCTCGGCCAGGCCGACGTGCGCGCCCGGACCGGCTGTACCGTCATCGCCGTCGAGCGCGGCGGCCGGACGCTGACGAGCGTCGGCCCCGACCTCCGGGTGCGCGATGGCGACACGCTGGTCGTCGCCGGCGACGACGACGCGATCGACGCCTTCGCCGAACTCGCAACGTAGCTACCCGGGCTGGCCGGGGCGCTCGGGGCTGAGCGCGACGACCCAGACGCCGAACAGCACGGCGCCGACGAACTCCGGCACCGCGATCCCCTCGCCGAGCCAGCCCAGCCACGCGGGCCAGGCCAGCGGCGCCAGTACTCCCGAGAGCAACGAGAGCTTCCCGTGGGGGAGCCGGAACCGCGCGACGCCGTCGACGACGGCGGTCAGCGCGGCGAGCGCGAAGAAGGCGAGCGCGAACGGCACGTGGAGCGGTCGCCCGGCCGGCGCCAGCCCCACGCCGGCCATCGAGACCAGCGCGAACAGGTACGTCGCCGCGCGGAGGTGGCTCAAGCGGTCGGCCGCGGCGCTCCACAGCGCCCACGCGTAGGGGGCCCCTACGAGCCCGCCGACGACCAGCGAGCCGTTGAACAGCCACGCGGTCCGGGGGGCGACCCCGAGATCCGAGAGCGCGCTCGTCTGCCAGGCGAACGTCGGCGAGATCGCCGTCGCCGCCAGGATCCCCGTGACGGCGACGGCGACCGCTGCCGGCCCGCTGAGCCGGGCGAGGCGACGCCGGCGCGTGGCGGCGCCGACGGAGAACGGAGCGGACACGGGTGGGGGATCGGACGCGTGCAAGTTAGCCCTTCGGGGATCGCTGCAGCTTCGGTCGGCAGGTCGTGTGAGTCAACCAGTAGTACTATTCGTCAGACGTATTCACTACTGCACGAATATTCGTTATAGAAATCAAGAACCCTCATAATTATGTATGAGCAACGCAGAGAGAGGTACCGTGACAATGTCTGGCAAAAGAAAGAGTGACAAACAGTCGACGAAGTTGAGTAGGCGACGGATGCTCACGACGACGGCGGCCCTCGGGACGGTCGGGCTGGCCGGATGTGGCGGGAACGGCGGTGGCGGCGGGGGCGGCGGTGGCGGGGGCGGCACCAGCAGCCCGGTTCCCGAGGCGGAGACCGTCGAGACGCAGTTCTGGAACGACTGGCCGATAGACGGCAAGACGAACGACAACATCCCGGTCGAGTACACGGCGACGGAGGGGGCGTCGGTGGCGCCGATCACCATCAACTTCGCCAGCGACGAGGAGCCCTGGATGCGCGAGCACGCGCTGATGATCCAGCGCGCGTTCAACGACCTGGGCGTGCCGACCGAGCTCGACGACGTGCCGACGAACGTGATGTACGACGAGTACTGGGCCGCCGACACCGGCCACACGGTTCCGGTGTCGATGAACACCCACGGGCCCGACCCCCAGCGCGGGCTCGACCCGAACCCGTTCCTGATGCGGATGCACCCCGAAACGTCGGGGAACTACTACAACTACTGGAACGACGAGATCACCGAGCTGCTCGACGAGCAGGCCGCCGAGATCGAGGACCAGGAGCGCCGCGCGGAACTCTGTGGCGAGATCCAGGCGAAGGCGAGCGAGGACGCCTACATCAACGCGATCGCGTTCACCGAGGTGATCACCGCGGCCGACACCACCAACTTCGAGGGGTACGTGCCGACGCCCGGCAACGGGACGACGCGTGACTCCTTCGTCTGGACGCAGGTGAACCTCCAGCCCACCGGCGACTCCTCGACCTGGGTGAAGGGGATCACTGCGTCGATGGGCGGCCTCAACATCGCGTGGGCCGCCGGCGGCCCCGAGGCGAAGCGGCTGACGAACCTCTACGACGGACTGTACGACGCCTCGCCGGACCTGGAGATCGTGCCGGCGCTCGCGGTCAACGCCGACGTCGTCGACGACACGACCGTCGAGATGGACCTCCGTGAGGGGGTCACCTGGCACGACGGCGAGCAGTTCACCCCGGAGGACGTGAAGTTCAGCGTCGAACTGTTCAAAGAGCAGAACTCCCCGGAGATGGGGCCGTTCGTCGGCCCGATCGAGAGCGTCGAGATCGTGGAGCCGGGCGACGGCGGGCGGGTGCGGTTCAACCTCTCCGAGCCCGACGCCGCGTTCCTCACCCAGCGGGTCGTGCGGAGCGTCATCCTCCCGAAACACCGCTGGGAGGACGTCGACAACCCGGCCAACTACAGCCCCGACAACCCCGTCGGCACCGGGCCGTTCCAGTTCGTCAACTGGAGCCAGGGGTCGCAGTTCCGCGTCGAGAAGAACGAGAGCCACTGGATGTGGGACGAGGACACCCGCGAGGAGCTACTCGGGGACTACTTCGTCGCCGGCGACGGCATCGACGAGATCGTCTGGGCGAACGTCGGCAACACCGACGCGCTGATCGGCGCGCTCCAGTCCGGCGACATCGACGCCACCGGGACGACGCTGTCGAACGACCAGGCCGACCGCGCGGCCGAGACCGACGGCGTCGAGAAACAGACCGCGAGCAACTTCGCGCCGCTCGACGTGCACCTCAACCACACGGTGCCGCTCCTGCGTGACAAGGTGTTCCGACAGGCGCTCAGCCACGCGACCGACAAGGAGGGGTTCGTCGAGGGCGTCCTCGGCGGCCGCGGCGACGTGATCGAGGGGCAGAACCTGCTGTCGCCGATGCTGACGCCGTTCTACAACGGCGACATCCCCACCTACGAGTACGACGTCGAGGGTGCCCGGGCGATGCTCGAAGCGGCGGGCTACACGTTCGACGGCGACGACAACCTCGTCTGGCCCTCGGGCGACGCGTGGGACGCCTTCGCCGAACGAGTCGAGGACGGCCACGCCAACCGGGAGGATCTGGACCAGCCCGACTTCTCCTAACCCCGCTCCCGCTATCACTTTATGACCTTTCGTCGATTCCTCATCAAGCGGATCGTCATCGCCTTCCTCCTGACACTCGTGTCCGTCTCGATCATCTTCGTGACGCTCCGGGCGCTCCCCGGGACCCCGTTCAGCTCGCTCGTGGCCTCGGGCGGGCTCAGCGGCGAGCAGGTGGCCGAGTTGGAGGCACAGTACGGCCTCAACGAGCCGATCTACGTCCAGTACGTCAAGTACATCCAGAGCCTGCTCACGCTGAACTTCGGCTACTCCATCGCGGAGTCCCGCCCCGTCAGCGCGATCATCTACCCGCGGCTGCTGAACACGCTGGTGCTGCTGGTGCCGGCGCTGATCACGACCGCGATCGTCAGCTCCATCGCCGGCCTCTACGCCGGCTGGAACCGCGGCTCGGCGTTCGAGCAGGGGAGCATCGTCGTCACGACGTTCTTCCGCTCGACGCCGGTGTTCGTCACGGGGATCTTCCTGCTGGTGATCTTCGCCTACCAGCTGGGGATCTTCCCCGCCTTCGGGATGCGGAGCCCGCTCGACAACCCACAGGGGGCCATCGAGACGTACTTCGCGGTCGACTTCGCGAAACACTACTTCCTCCCGTTCGTCGCGACGGTGCTGTACTACAGCGGCGACTTCCTGCTGCTCGCACGGAACTCCGTCATCGAGCGCAAGGGGTCGGCGTTCCTGACGCTCCACCGCGCGAAGGGGCTGACGGAGCGCGAACAGCTCGCCCGCGCCGGCCGGAACTCGATGCTGCCGCTAGTGACCTACTTCGCGCTGCGGATGGGGATGCTGTTCCAGGGCGTCATCACCCTCGAAGTGGTGTTCGCGTGGCCGGGCATCGGCCGGACGCTCGTGCAGGCGATCAACCAACAGGACTACCCGACGGTCCAGGCGGCGGTGTTCATCATGGCGCTGGCGGTGATCGTGATGAACCTCCTGGCCGACGTGATGTACGCCAAGATCGACCCGACGGTCGAGGAGGGTGATCTCTGATGTCGACGCTCAACATGGACACTGACACCGCGAAGGACCGACTCGGCGACCTCTGGAAGCGGTCGCGACGGACGGCGCTGTTCGTGCTGGAGGACAACGCGGCGAAGCTCGGCGTCGCCATCCTGGCGGCGTTCACGTTCCTCGGGATCTTCGGCCCGGAGCTCGCGCCGTACGAACCGATCGAACACACGATGCGGACCGAGGACGGCGGCATCATGCGGATGTCCGAGCCGAACGACGCCGCGCCGCTGGGCACGACGACGTACGGGAAGGACGTGCTGAGCCAGTTCCTCGAGGGCGCCCGCCCGACGTTCATCGTCGGCTTCTTCGGCGGGATCGGCACCGGGATAATCGGCTTCCTGGTCGGCCTCGTCAGCGGCTACTTCGGCGGGCGCGTCGACGAGGCGCTGATGCGGCTCACCGACCTGACGTTCTCGCTGCCGTTCCTGCCGATGGCGCTGCTGGTGCTGACGTTCGTCACGCCCAGCATCGCGCTGATCACGGCCGTGATCGTCGCGTTCTTCTGGAAGATGCCCGCGCGGGTGATCCGCTCTGAGGTGCTGACGGTGAAGGAACGCACCTTCGTGAAGTCCGCGCGAGCGAGCGGCGCCGGCCACTTCCGGACGATGTTCCTCCACGTCGCGCCGAACGTGCTGGGGATCGGCTTCCTCTACACCGCGTACGCGGTGGCGTGGGCCATCGCCGGCCAGGCGTCGCTGGCGTTCCTCGGGTTCGGCGACCCGACGACGACCTCGTGGGGCCGGATGCTCCGCCAGGTGTTCGCCTCGGGCGGCATGCGCGAGGCGTGGTGGTGGGTGTTCCCGCCCGCGATCGGTATCGCCGCGGTGACCACGGCCGTCTTCCTGGTTGGACGGGCGTTCGAGGAGGTCGTCAACCCTGAACTACGAGGTGACGAATGAGCCTACTCGAAGTCGAAGACCTGAAGATCACGTACAGCACCTCGGAGGTCGACGTCCACGCGGTCAACGGCGTCTCCTTCGAGATCGACGACGGCAGCAACTACGGGCTGGTCGGCGAGTCCGGCTGTGGGAAGTCCACCGTCGCCCACTCCGTGCTCGGCCTGCTCGACGACAACGGCAACGTCGAGGCGGGCAGCATCAAGTTCGACGGCCGGGAGCTGCTCGACTGCTCGGAGCAGGAGTGGCAGGAGATCCGCTGGGAGGAGATCGCGTACATCCCCCAGAGCGCGATGGACTCGCTCGACCCAGTGATGAGCGTCGGCGCCCAGATCCGGCAGGCGATGCACAAACACCGGGACGTGACGAAGGCCGAGGCCAACGAGCGCGTCGAGGAGGTGTTCGACATCGTCGGCCTCGACCCGTCGCGGACCGAGGAGTACCCCCACCAGTTCTCCGGCGGGATGCGCCAGCGCGTCACGATCGCGATGGCGCTCGTGCTCGATCCGGACCTCATCATCGCCGACGAGCCGACGACGGGGCTGGACGTGATCGTCCAGGACAAGATCGTCCACAAGCTGCTGGAGATCCAGGAGGAGATCGACTCCTCGATGCTGCTGATCACCCACGACATGGGGGTGATCGCCGAGACCTGCGACGACGTGTCGGTGCTGTACGGCGGGAAGGTGATGGAGCAGGGTTCGACCGACGACGTGCTCAAGAACCCCACCAACCCGTACACGATGGGGCTGAAGAACTCCTTCCCGGACATCGAGGAGTTCGACAGTCAGGCCGTCTCGATCCCCGGCTCGCTCCCGGACCTCACGCGGGAGCCCACGAGCTGTGTGTTCAGCAACCGCTGCCCGTTCGCGACCGAGGAGTGCGAGCGCGAACACCCGGCGCTCCGGGAGGTCGAGAACCAGCAGTCCGCCTGCTACCACGTCGACCGCGTCGAGGAGCTCCGCGAGGAGGCGGTCGATCCGGAGACCTGGGGGCTCGACCCCGTCGACCAGGGAGGCCGCGAGGCCGGCGACGTGATCCTCGAGACCGAGGGGCTGACCAAGTGGTTCGAACAGGGCCAGTCGATCGTGGACCAGCTGATGGGTCGCGAGAAGGACTACGTGAAAGCCGTCAACGGCGTCGACCTCACCGTCCGGGAGAACGAGATCGTCGGCGTCGCCGGCGAGTCCGGCTGCGGGAAGTCGACGCTGGGCGAGGTGATCGCCGCGCTCCAGACACACACCGACGGCGAGATCCGGTTCCGCGGGACGCCCGTCGAGGAGCTGCTGTCGGGGGACAGCAAGGAGTTCCGCTCGAAGGTGCAGTTCATCTTCCAGGACCCGTTCGACTCGCTCAACCCGCGCCAGAAGGTGCGCGCGGCGGTGTCCGAGCCCCTGAAGATCCAGGGCGTCGAGGGCGACGAGATCACCGAACGCGTCCGGCAGACGCTGGCGGACGTGGGGCTCAGCCCCGTCGACAAGTACATCGACAGCTTCCCCCACCAGCTCTCCGGCGGGGAGCGACAGCGCGTCGCGATCGCGCGGGCGCTCGTGCTCGACCCGGAGCTGCTGATCTGTGACGAGCCGGCGTCGATGCTCGACGTGTCGCTGAAGGCGAGCATCCTCAACATCCTGCGGGAGATGGCGACCGAGCGGGACATGGGGATCGTCTACATCTCCCACGACCTGGCGAGCCTGAGCCAGATCACCGACCGACTCGCGGTGATGTACCTCGGCCAGGTGATCGAGGTCGGAAAGACCCGGGAGATCGTCACGGGGCCGAGACACCCCTACACGGCGTCGCTGCTCGCGGCGTCGCCGAACGTCGACCCCGCGGTCGACCGCACTCGCGTCCTGCTGCCCGGGGAGCCGCCGAACCCGGTGAACCTCCCCGAGGGCTGCAACTTCGCGCCGCGCTGTCCGAAGGCGACCGAGGAGTGCCGCGAGAGCGAGCCCGAGCGGGCGGCGTGGGTCGACGAGGGCCACGAGGCCGCCTGCTACTTCCCGGTCGACGACGTGCAGGCGGAGCTGCTCGACCGGTACGAGGGGGCGACCGACGCCGCCGGTACGACCGGCGAGGAGCTCCCCCAGGAGCAGGGGTCGAGCGCGCCATGAGCGCCCGGCGCTCCGCGCTGTTCACCCCGGCCGACGACGCCGACATGCTCCGGAAGGCCGTCGACACCGAGGCCGACGCGTTCGTGTTCGACCTCGAGGACGCCGTCCCGGCCGAAGGGAAGGACGCCGCGCGGGCGAACCTGCGGGAGGTCGTGCCGACCCTCGACACCGACCGCGAGGTCGCGGTCCGGGTCAACGCCGCCGACACCGACCAATTCGCCGCCGACGTCGACGCCGCGGTCGACTGCGGCGCCGACGCCGTCGCGCTGCCGATGGTCGAGTCCGGCGCCGACGTGCGGGCCGCCTGGTCGGCGCTGACCGACCGCACCGACGACCCGCCGCGGCTCCGGGTGACGATCGAGACGCCGACGGGGATGCACGCCGGCGCGGAGATCGCCGACGCCTGCCGGGAGACCGGCGCCGTCAGCCTCTCCTTCGGCTTCGCGGACTACTGCAAGGCCGTCGGTGCGCCCGGCACCCCGGACCGGATCCGGGAGCGCCTGGAGCTGCTGACCGTCGAGTACGCGTCGATGGCGGGCGTCGACCCCGTCGCGTCGGTGCACCTCGACATCGCGGACACCGACGGGCTGCGGGCGGTCGCGAAGCGGGCACGGGAGCTCGGGTTCGTGGGGATGACCGCGATCCACCCCGCGCAGGCTCCGGTGATCAACGACGTGTTCGCGCCCGACGAGGAGGAACTGGCGCAGGCACGCCGGCTGGTGGACGCGTTCGACGAGTCCGACCGCGACTCGCTGCAGGTCGAGGGCGTGTTCCTCGACACCGCGACGGTCGACCGCTACCGGCGACTGCTCGATCGCGCCGGCGGGGAGTAGTCCGCCGCAGAAAACCGTTTTTCGCCGTTACTTCGTTCGAACCAGCGCGTCGACGGCGACCGGTCCCTCGGCCGTGACCATCACGGGGTTGAGGTCGAGCTCTGCCACGTCGTCGACCGCGGCCGCGAGGTCGCCGACCCCGACGAGGAACTCGACGAACGGCTCCAGCGGGATCGGCTCGCCGCCGCGGCGGTCCGAGAGCAGCGTCGACAGCGCCGTCGACTCGACGGCCTCCCGGGCCTCCGCGGCCGAGAACGGCGGCACGAGCACCTCGCTGTCGTCCATCGCCTCGACGAGCACGCCGCCCGGGCCGACGGTGACCAGCGAGCCGAACACCTCGTCCGGCGAAATTCCCACGAGCGCCTCGACGCCGTCGGCGAGCATCGGCTGGACGAGCACGCCCTCGATCTCGTCGTCGGCGGCCTCGGCCCGGGCGGCCGCGTCGATCTCGTCGTACGCCGCGCGCACCGCCTCGGGCGTCTCCAGCCCGACCGCGACGCCACCGACGTCGGTCCGGTGGGGGATCGCGGGGGAGTCGACTTTCAGCACGACGGGGTAGCCGAGCTCGCCGGCGGCGTCGACGGCCTCGTCGCTGCTCGTGGCGAGCCGCGTGTCCACGAGCGGCACGTCGAACGCGGCGAGCAGGTCGGCCGACTCCCGCCACGTCAGCACGCGGTTCGCGGGGAGGTCGAGCGCCGGCGACGCGACCGACTCGGCGAGCTCCGTGCGGGCCGGGCGGCTCTCACGCTCGGCCATCGTCGCGCCGAAGTCGGCGAGCGAGGCGACCGCGTCCATACATTTCGCCGGGTCCTCGTACACTGGGACGTGCTCGCGGAGTTTCGCATACGGCGGCGTCTCGGTCGGGTCGTCGGGCTCCTTCCGGCCGGTCCAGAGCACGACCGCGGGCGCGTCCGCGTCGGCGACGATCGACTGGAGGTCGGCGGCGACCTGCTCGGCGCGGTTGTCGACGCCCGAGAGTCCGATCGCGAACACGTAGGCGTCGAAGCTCTCGTCGGCGAACAGCGTCTCGGCGATCTCGGGGAGCACCTCCGCGCCGTAGCCACGGATGTCCGCCGGGTTGTGGAACTCGCCGAACGTGAGTAGCTCATCCATCTCCAGTAGCGTCTCCTCGGTCTCGCCGTCGATGTCCGGCAGTTCGAGGTCGCGCTCGGCGGCCATGTCCGCCAGCAGGCTCGCGAGCCCACCACTCGTCGAGGCGACACAGACGCGGTCGCCGTCGGGGCTGTCGTAGGCCGCGTGGGCGCTCCCACGGGCGAGGAGGTCCGGGATGTCCGGCGCGCGCTCGACGCCGGTCTGTCGGAACGCGGCGTTCCAGGCGTCGTCGTCGCCGGTCAGCGAGCCGGTGTGGGAGAGCGTCGCCGCGTCGGCGACCTCCGAGGAGCCCACCTTCACGGAGATGACCGGCGTGCCCGCTCGGGTGGCCGCGTCCGCGACGCGCATGAACCGCTCGGGGTCGGCGATCCCCTCGACGTAGGTGCAGACCACGTCGACCTCGGGCTGGGCGGCGAGGTAGGCGACGTAGTCGCTGGTGGTCAGGTCGGCCTCGTTCCCCGTCGAGACGATGTGGCTGAAGTGCACGTCCTGGTCGGCCGCGCGTTCGAAGAACGTCGTGAACGCCAGCGCGCCGGACTGGCTCACCAGCGCGATAGAGCCCTCCTGCGGTTCGCGCGAGCAGGTCGAGGTGAGCGTCGCGCCCGCGG
>NZ_BBJN01000041.1 GCF_000739555.1 Halolamina rubra | reverse complement strand
CCGAAACGGGGCCGGACTCTCCGCGGGGCGTCGACGACTGCCGTTCGCGCCACATACATACGCTCCCGGGCCGTACCGGTGGGTATGACCGAAACAGCGACACTCGGCGGCGGCTGCTTCTGGTGTGTCGAGGCCGCGTTCGAGGAGCTCGCGGGCGTCGAGGACGTGACCTCCGGCTACGCCGGCGGCCACGCCGAGGAGCCGACCTACCGCGAGGTCTGCTCCGGGAACACCGGCCACGCCGAGGTGGTGCAGGTCGAGTACGACGGGAGCGTGCTGGGGTACGACGACGTGCTGGAGGTGTTCTTCACGATCCACGACCCGACCCAGCTGAACCGCCAGGGGCCGGACGTGGGCAGCCAGTACCGCTCCATCGTCCTCACCCACGACGAGGAGCAGCAGGAGATCGCGGAGGCGTACGTCGACGCCCTCGACGAGGAGGGCGGCTACGACGACGACGTGGTCACCGATATCGAGCCCCTCGAGACGTTCTACCGCGCCGAGGAGAAACACCAGAACTACTTCGCGAAGAACCCCGACGACGCCTACTGCACGATGCACGCCCAGCCGAAGATCGAGAAGGTCCGCGAGAAGTTCGAGCAGAAGGCCCAGGCCTGACGGACTCGGCGCTCAGTTCTCGAGCCGCTCCAGCAGTTCTTCCCGTAGCTCCGCCGCGCCGTCACAGACCACGTCACACGCCGAGAGGTCGGTGTCGGCGTTGTGGACGACGCGGTAGCCCACGACGACCATCCCCGCCCGCCGAGCCGCCAGCGAGCCGTTCCGGGAGTCCTCGACGGCGACGCAGGCCGCCGGATCGACGCCGAGGCGGTCCGCGGCCGCCGCGTAGATGTCCGGTTCCGGCTTGCCCGGTCCCGCGACCTCGTCGTTCGAGAGCACCAGGTCGAACTCCAGGTCGAACCGGTCGAGGGCGTACCCCATCCACGTCGGCGGCGACGACGAGACGAGCCCCACGGGCACCCCGGCCGCGCGGGCCGCCTCCCGGATCTCCCCGAACCCGTCGAGCAGTTCCACCTTCTCGCGGTAGATCCCCGCCGCGGTCTCGTCGTAGCGGTCGACGAACGCCTCCTTCGAGGCCGTCGTCTCGTAGTTCGCGTCGAGGTAGTCGTAGATCTCGCGGTACGGCATCCCCGTGATCTCGTCGAGATCCGGGCGCTCGCCGTCGAGCACGCCCGGTAACAGCTCCTCGCGCTCGGCGCGGTGCCAGTGATCCTCGGAGTCGACGACGACGCCGTCCATGTCGAACAGCAGCGCGTCCATGACCGCCGTACCGTTGCCCGCGCCATCGCGTTTGGGGTTTCGGGCCGACGCTCAAGGGGGATGCCGGGACCACTCCCGCGCGTGACCGAGACGATCCGGCTGTTCGCGGGCGACTGCACCGTCGAGTTCGAGGGCGAGCGCGAGCGCACCCAGCGCGGCTACGTGGTGGTCGTGGTGAAGCCCGACCGCACCGTGCTGGTCCACGACGCCGAGGGGTACCAGCCAGTGGCCTGGCTCACCCGCGCCGACGAACTCACGACCGAGACCGAGGGCGACTCCTTCTCGATCGTCGCCCGGAGCGGCGACCAGGAGCTCCGCGTCGTCTCCGAGGCGCCGACGGGGCGCCGGGAGTACCCCGCGACGGGGGCGGGCGTGCCGGTCGGCTGCTGCCCCGACTGCGGCGACGCGCTCGTGCGCGCCGGCGGGGAGGTGACCTGTCTGGGCTGTGACGCCGCCTACGGGCTCCCCGCCGGCGCGACCGTGCTCGACGAGCCGTGCGAGGACTGCGGGCTGCCGACGATGCGCGTCGAGCGCGGCGAGCGCTTCGAGCTCTGTGTCGACTGGGAGTGCGACTCGCTGGCCGACGCCGTCGCCGACGCGCTCGACGGCCGGTGGGACTGCCCGGACTGCGGCGAGCCGTTGGGCGTCGTCGCCCGCGGGAACCGCCCGTTCCTCGGCTGCGAGGCGTACCCGGACTGCGAGACGACGTTCTCGATCCCGGCGGGGGAGGTGGTGGGGGAGTGCCCCTGCGGGCTCCCGGTGTTCGAGACCGCGGCCGGCCGGCGCTGTCTGGACGGGACCTGCGACGAGTACTACGAGTCGGGGGTCGAGACCACCTCCGGGCCCTGAGCGACCGTTCCGGGGTCGCCGGCGTGCATCGACGCCGACGGCAGGGCGACGCCGCGCCCTATCACAGTCCCTATACCTGCCGCCCCGGGAGGTAGCCCCATGAACGGGACGTTTCGCGACGGCGTCGTCCACCTCTCGGGCAACGCCAGACAGCGGTTCTACGACTCCGGGGGGTACGGTCGCCCGGCCGGCGGGAGCGACCTCGAACTCGCGCCGGTCGAGGCCGCCCACCTGCTCTACCGGGGCGACCTCGACGCCGTCGTCGATGGGGACTCGGGGGCGTCGTTGGGGTTCCGGGAGTTCCTGACTCGCACCGACGCGGTCCTTGAGTTCGTCGTGTACAAGGACCTCCGCGATCGCGGCTTCTACCTCTCGCCCGCCCGGGACGGCTGGGTCGACCCGGGCGTCGACGACGCGACGGACTTCGTCGTCTACCCCCGCGGGAAGGGGCCGAGCGACGACGAGATCGCCTACCGGCTCCGTGTCGTCGGCGAGCGAGCGCCGCTGCCGGCCGCGAGCATCGACGAGCACGTGCTCGCGGTCGTCGACGAGGACGGCGAGCTCACCTACCTCGGGACGGAGTGGCTCTCGCCGTCGGGCACTGCCGACCCGCCGCTCCCGGACTCGCTGGACGCGACGCTGACCGACGACCGGCTACTGGTCTGGGACCCGCCCGCAGCGCTGTACGCGGACGGCTTCTTCGGCCAGCGGCTCGCGGGCCGGAACGCCGACTCGGGCCCGCTCCAGCTCTCGCTGCTCGAGGCCGCCTACCTCGCCCACCACGGCTGTCTCGACGTCGACGCCGCGACCGTGCAGGGCCACGCCGAGGCCGTCGAGGGCGAGCGGTTCCGCCGGCGCTACGCGGCTTACGAGGCGCTGCGGGCGGCCGGCACCGTCCCCAAGTCCGGGTTCAAGTTCGGCGCCGACTTCCGGGTGTACGAGGAGTTCGACGGCGTCTCGGATCTCGGTCACTCGGACAAGCTGGTCCGGGTGGTGGAGCCCGGCCACGAGTTCCTCCCCCGGGAGCTGTCGCTCGACGTGCGGCTGGCCGGCGGGGTTCGCAAGCGAATGGTTTTTGCGCTGACCGAGCCGAGTGACGGCATAGATTGGCTCTGCGTCGAGCGAATCACGCCGTGATCTACCGATGACCGAGGACCAACCCACACCGAAGACCGACGGGGGCACCGACAGCGTATCGAGCGACGACGTCGCCCTCGACCCGTGGGGGTCCTCGACCATCGAGGACTACCGCAAGCTGTTCGAGCAGTTCGGTATCGAGGAGTTCGACGCCGACGAAGTCCCCGACCCGCACTACCTGATGCGCCGTGGCGCCATCTTCGGCCACCGCGAGTACGAGCGCGTCGCCGAGGCGATGGCGAACGACGAGCCGTTCGCGGCGCTGTCGGGGTTCATGCCGACGGGCGACCCCCACATCGGCCACAAGCTGGTGTTCGACGAGCTCATCTGGCACCAGCAGCAGGGCGGCGAGGTGTACGGCCTGATCGCCGACCTCGAGGCCCACTCCGCCCGCGGGATGTCGTGGGACGAGATCGACGAGCACGCCCGGAGCTACCTGCTCTCGCTGATCGCGCTGGGGTTCGACGTCGAGGACGGCGAGCTCTACCGCCAGTCGGACAACCGCGTGCTGCAGGATCTCGCCTTCGAGATCGGCTCGACGACGAACTTCTCCGAGTTCGAGGCGATCTACGGCTTCGGCGGCGAAACGAACGTCAGCCACATGCAGTCGGTCGTCACCCAGCTGGCGGACATCCTCTACCCCCAGCTCGACGAACCGATGCCGACGGTGATTCCGGTGGGGCCGGACCAGGACCCCCACGTCCGGTTCGCCCGCGACGCCGCCGCCCGGATGCGCTACTTCAAGGTGACCGAGGCGTTCGCGAGCTTCGAACTCGACGACGGGGAGCGCGAACTGTTCCGGGAGCTGTACGACGACCTGACCGAGCGCGACGACGTCGACACCGACGACCTGCGGTGTGAGGACGCCGCCGACCACCTCACCGTCGAGATCGTGTCGCGCATGGGCGAGGGCGTCGACGAGGCGACGTACGAGTCGCTGTACGAGAAGCTGGAGAACGGCGGCAAGGAGCCGATCCGGCCCCGGGTTCGCTTCCTCGACCGCAACGCCAACGAGGCGGCCTTCGACGCGCTGATCGAGGCGATCCCCGGCGAGAAGCGCCGGTACGACGCCCACATCGACAGCTTCGACCTCGACCCCGAGGACGCCGAGGAGATCGCCCGCGAGGTCGAGATCGAGCACGACGGCTACGGGTTCCAGGCGCCGTCGTCGATCTACCACCGGTTCATGACGGGGCTGACGGGCGGGAAGATGTCCTCCTCGGTGCCGGCGTCGCACATCTCGCTGCTCGACGACCCCGAGGACGGCTACGACAAGGTGAAGTCCGCCGCCACGGGCGGGCGGGCGACCGCCGAGGAGCAGCGCGAACTCGGCGGGAAACCGGACGAGTGTCCGGTGTACGAGCTGTACGCCTACCTGCTCGCCGAGAGCGACGACGAGTTCGCGGCCCGGGTGTACGAGGAGTGCGCCGGCGGCGAGCGGCTCTGTGGCGGCTGCAAGGAGCAGGCCGCGGAGCTGATGCGGGAGTTCCTCGAAGAGCACCAGGAGAAACGCGAGGAGGCGAAGGAGATCCTCGAGGACGTGGACATCGACCTGAGTAGCGATCGGCGCGGGCTGGGCGGGCAGGAGGAGGAAGACGCGGTTTAAGACCGACACGTAGCAGTATTTTGCGGTGTTCTTTTCGGTGTTTGCCGCGCAGTCGTGGTCTCGAACCCCGTGAAAGCCCCCGGGCGCTGCGGTCGGGGGGCTCGCTGCGCGCGCTCACTCGCTCCGCTCGTTCACGTGCTTAGCGTGCAAGAGCCTTCGGCTCTCGCTGCCTCCCGCTCGCTTCGCTCGCGGGAGCGTCGCCCGCCGTCCCGCAGAGCCCGGCCCCTTTCAGTCCCACCCGACCGCACAGCCCACTGCCTCCCCAGCCGACTCGTTCGGCGTCGCTTCGCTCGCCTCACTCGTCCCTCGCGCGCTCGTTCGCGCCGACGCGCTCACGTCGCGCGCCGCGGCGGTCGCAGGTGCGGTCGGGGTGGACGCCTCGCGGGCGCCACATCGGCGCCGCGGGGGGAGGAGTGGGGACTGGATACCGCGCCGGGCCTCGTGCCCGGCGCATCGCGGTCACAAGTGGCCAACGGTCGGGATGCTGTCGCGGTCGTGGTCCGCCCCTCCGTCAACCGAACTGACGCCTGACGCGAACGACGCACCTGCTGACGGGTCGTTCGCGGAAGCTTTTTGCGAGAGCGCAGGAACGACGACGTATGGCGCCCGACACCGCCGCCCGCACGAATCGCCTCGCAGCCGCCGGTCGCGGGGTCGGGTTCTTCTTCGCCTGAGTCGGTCGGCGGAGCCCGGGAGCGGTGCGGACCGGGCGAAACCGGCCGAGCGGGCAGCACCGCCCCCGGAGCGACGACGCCGGGGTGACCGATCAGCGACACACACCACTCACCACATGCGACTTCCGGAACGACAGGTCGCGGCCCTGCAGGCCGCGAGCGCGACCGACGCACAGCCGATCCCCGCCCTCGCCGCCGCGGCGGGGATCGACGAGGCGGCAGCCAGGACTGCCGTCTTCGAACTCGAAGACGACGGACTGCTCGAGGTCGACAGCGAGACCGAGGAGACGGTCTCGCTCACCGACGAGGCCCGCGAGTACCTCGAGGCGGGCCTCCCCGAGGTGCGGCTCTACCGCGCGGCCGTCGCGGCCGGCGCCGACGAGGCGCCCGTCCAGATGGGGCAGGTCATCGGCGCCTCGGGGCTCGAGGGCCCGCAGGTCGACATCGCGCTGTCGAACTTCGCCCGGAAGGGGTACGGCGAGATCGACAGCGGCGAGGTCTCCGCCGACCCCGACGCAGACCCCGACAGCGACCCCGAGGTCGCCGCGCTCGAACGGATCGCGGCGGGCGAGCCCGTCGACGACGACGCCCTCCTCGACCGACTCGACGAGCGCGGCCTGATCGAGCGCGAGGAGCGCACCGTCCGCTCCGTGCTGCTCACGGACGCGGGCGTCGACGCGCTGATGGCCGGCGTCGAGGCCGCCGAGACCGCCGACCGACTCACCCCCGAGATGCTCACCTCCGGGGAGTGGGCGGACGTGGAGTTCACCGACTACAACGTCGAGGCCGACGCGGCCGAGGCGGGCGCGGGGAAGGTCCACGTGCTCCGGCAGGCCAGCGAGCGCGTGAAGGACGTGCTCGTCGGGATGGGGTTCCAGGAGATGGACGGCCCCCACGCCGACGCGGACTTCTGGATCAACGACGCGCTGTTCATGCCCCAGGACCACCCCGCGCGCACCCACTGGGACCGGTTCGCGCTGGACGTGGACCCCATCGAGGAGCTGCCGGAGGAGCTCCTGCAAGCGGTCGAGAACGCCCACCGAAACGGGGTCGGCTCGGACGGCGACGGCTACCACTCGCCGTGGAGCGAGGATTTCGCCCGGGAAGTGGCGCTTCGGGGCCACACTACCTCGCTGTCGATGCGCTACCTCTCCGGCGCGGCCGAGGGCGACCTCGAACCGCCCCAGCGCTACTTCTCGGTGGAGAAGGCGTACCGGAACGACACCATCGACGCCACCCACCTGCTGGAGTTCTTCCAGATCGAGGGCTGGGTGATGGCCGAGGAGCTCTCGGTGCGCGACCTGATGGGCACGTTCGAGGAGTTCTACCGACAGTTCGGGATCACGGACGTGCAGTTCAAACCGCACTACAACCCGTACACGGAGCCGAGCTTCGAGCTGTTCGGCCGCCACCCCGAGACCGGCGAGCTGATCGAGATCGGCAACAGCGGCATCTTCCGCGAGGAGGTGCTGTCGCCGCTGGGCGTGGAGTGTGACGTGATGGCCTGGGGGCTCGCGCTGGAGCGACTGGCGATGCTGTACACCGGCGCCGAAGACATCCGCGACCTGCACGGCACGCTCGCGGACCTCGAGTTCCTGCGGAACGCGGAGGTGATCTACTGATGCCCGTCGTCGACATCGACACTGACGAACTGCGCCAACTGACCGGCCACGAGGAGAAGGAGGACGACCAGCTGAAGGAGGACCTGTTCGGGCTCGGCCTGGAGTTCGAGGGCGAGACCGAGGACGGCGACCTGCAGTTCGAGTTCGCGCCCGACCGGCTCGACCGGCTCTCCGTCGAGGGCGTCGCCCGCTCGCTGCGCTACCAGTACGGCGACGACCGCGGGGTGTACGTCCCCGACACGAACGACGCCGAGTGGACCATCGAGGTCGACGACTCCGTGCCGGCCGAGCGCCCGTACGTCGCGGGCGCGGTCGTGCGCGGCGTGGACCTGGACGACGACGCGCTGGACTCGCTGATCCAGCTGCAGGAGAAGCTCCACGCGACGATGGGTCGCAAGCGCGCGAAGGGCGCCATCGGCATCCACGACCTCGCGATGCTGAAGGGCGAGCGCATCGAGCAGCGCGAGGTCGGCGAGGACAACGAGCTCGAACCGCCGGAGGACCTCACCCCCGTCGGCGGCGACGAGGGGCCGACCGACGTGGGCGGGCCGACGATCAGCTACCGCGGCGTCGCCCCCGACGGCGACGAGTTCGTCCCGCTCGACGCCGACCGCGGGATGACGCCCGCCGAGGTGCTCACCGACCACCCGACCGGCGAGACGTACGCCGACCTCGTGAGCGAGTACGGGCGCTACCCCGCGATCTACGACGAGCTGGGGCTGTTCTCGTTCCCGCCGGTGATCAACGGCCAGCGCACCGAGGTCACCACCGAATCCCGGGAGCTGCTGGTCGAACTCACGGGCACCGACCAGTGGACGATCGACCGGATGCTGGCGATCATCTGCTACGCGCTCGACGCCCGCGGCGCCACGATCGAGGCGGTCGACGTCGTGTACGACGACGACGCACCGGGCGAGCACGCCGGCGATCACCTGGTCCGCCCCGAACTCGACACGCGGGAGAAGACAGTCTCCCACGACCGGATCGAGACCACCCTCGGCATCGAGCTAGAGATGGAGGCGGTCGTCGACCTGTTCGAGCGCTCCGGGCTGGACGTGACGACGAACCTGGGGGAGGAGACCCAGTACGAGGTCGAGATCCCGCCGTACCGCGTCGACGTGCTCCACCCGTCGGACCTCGTCGACGACGTAGGGCGGGCGTACGGCTTCGGCGACCTCGAACCGGAGTACCCCGACATCGGCACCATCGGCGGCCGTCACGAGCGCAGCCGGCTGGAGCGGGCGACCCGGACCGCGCTCGTCGGGCTCGGGTTCGAGGACCTGCTGAACTTCCACCTGAGCAGCCCTGAGGAGAACTACGACCGGATGGGCGTCGAGGAAGGCGCCGACGCGCTGGGCGGCGGCGAGGCCGTCGAGGTCACCAGCGCCTACAGCGAGGACTACACCCAGCTCCGGACCTGGGCGCTCCCCTCGATCATGCACGTCCTGGAGAACAACACCCACCGGCGCTACCCGCAGGAGCTGGCCGAAGTGGGCTTCGTCGCCGAGCGCGACGACGGCGAGAACACCCACGTCGCCGAGCACCGCACGGTCGCGGCCGCGATCGCGCGCACCGACGCGACGTACGAGGACGTCAAGGGCAAGCTGCAGGCGCTCGTCGGCGAGTTCGACGCAGCCCTCGAGACGCCGGCGACGGAGCACCCGAGCTTCATCGACGGCCGCGCGGCCGAGGTCGTGATCGACGGCGAGTCGGTCGGCGTCGTCGGCGAAATTCACCCGGCGGTGCTGGTCGAGCGCGATCTCGAGGTGCCCGTGGCCGCCTTCGAGTTCCGGCTGGACGCGCTGGCGGAGTAAACCCCGGAGAGCGCCCTTCACCGGACCGAGCTATTTAACAGGCGTTCACGGGAACGTTCACCCAACATGCCCAGCGGCCCGTACGACGCCGACGCCGTCGAGGAGAAGTGGCAGGAGCGGTGGCTCGACGAGGACACCTACGCCTACCGCGAGGGCGAGGTAGACGACCCGAACACGGCCTTCGCCATCGACACGCCGCCGCCGACGGTGTCGGGCAGCCTCCACTGGGGCCACGTGTACGGGACGGTGCTGCAGGACATCGTCGCCCGGTTCACCCGGATGCAGGGCGAGGAGGTGTTCTACCCGTTCGGCTACGACGACAACGGGATCGCCTCCGAGCGGCTCACCGAGCGTGAACTCGACATCCGCCACCAGGACTTCGAGCGCCGGGAGTTCCAGCAGAAATGTCGTGAGGTCTGTGCGGAGTTCGAGGAGGAGTTCACCGAGAACATGCAGTCGTTCGGCTTCTCGATCGACTGGAACAACACGTACCGCACGATCGAGCCGCGGGTCCAGCGCATCTCCCAGCTCTCCTTCATCGATCTCTACGAGCAGGGGAAGGAGTACCGCAAGCGCGCGCCGGCGATCTGGTGTCCGGAGTGTGAGACCGCGATCTCGCAGGTCGAGACCGAGGACGACGAGCAGGACAGCCACTTCCACGACATCAGCTTCGACGTCGTCGACGCCGAGGCCGCGGGCCAGGAGGAGTTCACCATCTCGACGACCCGGCCGGAACTGCTGCCCGCCTGCGTCGCCGTGTTCGTCCACCCCGACGACGACGAGAACCAGAACCTCGTCGGCGAGCAGGCCCGGATCCCGCTGTTCGGTCACGAGGTGCCCATCATCGCCGACGACCGCGTCGACATGGAGACCGGCTCGGGGATCGTGATGTCCTGTACGTTCGGCGACCAGACCGACATCGAGTGGTACCAGGCCCACGACCTGGACCTCCGGGTCGCCATCGACGAGTCCGGCCACATGACCGAGGTCGCCGACGAGTACGAGGGGATGTCCTCCGCGGACGCCCGCGAGGCGATCGTCGCCGACCTCGACGAGACCGGCGCGCTGCTCGACCGCTGGCCGATCACCCACACCGTCAACGTCCACGAGCGCTGTGGCACCGGCGTCGAGTTCCTCGTCGCCGACCAGTGGTACGTCGAGATGCTCGACAGCACCGACGAGTACCTCGAGGCCGGCCGCGAGATGGACTGGTACCCCGAGAAGATGTTCTCGCGCTACAAACACTGGATCGAGGGGCTCCAGTGGGACTGGTGTATCTCCCGCCAGCGCTCCTCGGGGATCCCGTTCCCGGTCTGGTACTGCGAGCACTGCGACGAGGCGGTGATGGCCGAGAAGGCCGACCTGCCCGTCGATCCGCTCTCGGACGACCCGCCCGTCGACGCCTGCCCCGAGTGTGGGCACGACGAGTTCGTCCCGGAGGACGACGTGTTCGACACCTGGGCGACCTCCAGCCTCACGCCGCTGATCAACGCCGGCTGGGACTGGGACGAGGACGCCGGCGAGTTCACGATGGAGAACCCGGAGCTGTTCCCGATGGATCTCCGGCCGCAGGGCCACGACATCATCAGCTTCTGGCTGTTCCACACCGTCGTGAAGTGTTACGAGCACACCGGCGAGGTGCCGTTCGACTCCGTGATGATCAACGGGATGGTGCTCGACGAGAACCGCAAGAAGATGTCCAAGTCGAAGGGGAACGTCGTCTCGCCCCAGGAGGTCAAAGCGCAGTTCCCCGTCGACGCCGCGCGGTTCTGGGCCGCCGGGAGCTCGATCGGCGACGACCTGCCGTACCAGGAGAAGGGGCTGCGCGCTGGCGAGAAGCTGCTCCAGAAGCTCTGGAACGCCTCGAAGCTGGTCGACTCGCTCACCCCCGAGACGCCCCCGGAGATCGACGACGAGGAGCTGTCGGCGCTCGACCGCTGGCTGCTGGCCGAACTCGACGCCGAGGCGGAGTTCGTCCGGGAGAAGCTCGCGAACCGGGAGTTCTCGAAGGCGCGGGACAGCCTCCGCAGTTTCTTCTGGGGGACGTTCTGTGACGACTACCTGGAGATCGCCAAACAGCGCGTCCGCGAGGAGGACGACGCGTCGGCGCAGTACACGCTCGCGGTCGCGCACCGTCGCTTCCTGAAGCTGTTCGCACCGGTGCTCGCCCACATCACCGAGGAGATCTGGCAGGAGCTGTACGCCGGCACCGAGGCGCCCCGCGCCCCGGCCGGCGACGCCGCCGCCGACGGTGGGTTCGAGAGCATCCACCGCACGGCCTGGCCCGAGCCGACCGGGATCGAGGCCGACCACGCGGCCGGCGAGACGGCGATGGCCGTCGTCGGCGCGCTCCGGCGCTACAAGAGCGAGCGCCAGCTCCCGCTGAACGCCGAGCTCGACACCGTGGCGGTGTACGGCGACGTCGACGGGTTCGAGCACGACATCCGGAACGTGATGCACGTCGGGACGCTGGAGACGCTCGACGAGGAGCCCGAAATCGAGTCGGTCGTCACCGGGATCGACCTCGACTACTCGGTCGTCGGGCCGGAGTACGGCGGCGACGTGCCCGACATCGAGGCCGGCATCGAGAGCGGCGAGTACGAGATCGAGGGCGATCGACTCCTCGTCGCGGGCCACGAGCTCACCGCCGAGGAGTTCACGATCGAGCGCGAGCGGCAGTTCACCGGCGAGGGCGAGATGCTCGAGACCGACGACGCGCTCGTCGTCGTGCGGGCGTAGGTGAGAAGCGGTCCGCGGCTCCTTCTACAGGTCGGCGCCGACGGCCTCGGGGACGTGGTCGAACCCGTCGCGGTCGAGGAGCTCCAGCAGCCCCTCGTTGATGTCGCGTGCGAGCGAGGGGCCCTCGTACACGAGGCCGGTGTAGAGTTGGACCACGTCCGCGCCCGCCCGGAGCTTCCGGTAGGCGCCCTCGGCGTCGCTGACGCCGCCGACGCCGACGACGGGGACGTCGGTTCGCTCGGCGACGAACCCCACGAGCCCCGTCGAGCGCTCCTCGATCGGGTCGCCGGAGAGCCCGCCCGGCTCGGCCTGGTTGGGCGACTGCAGGCTCTCCGGGCGCTCGGTCGTCGTGTTGGCGACGACGACGCCGTCGAGCCCCTTCTCGGCGACCAGGTCGAGGGAGTCCTCGATCGCCGGGCCGGGGAGGTCCGGGGAGAGCTTCACGAGCAGGGGGGCCGCGCCGGCGTCCTGGAGCTCGTCGACGATCGCCTCCAGCGAGTCGCGGTTCTGGAGCGAGCGCAGGCCGGGCGTGTTGGGGCTGGAGACGTTGATCACGAAGTAGTCGCCCGCGTCCGCGACGCGCTCGTACGTGTAGCGGTAGTCCCCGGGCGCCTCCGAAAGCGGCGTCGACTTCGACTTCCCGATGTTGACGCCGACGGGGACGTTCGGGAGCGCGGTGTCGTCGAGGCGTTCGCCGACGGCGTCGGCGCCCTCGTTGTTGAACCCCATGCGGTTGATCAGCGCGCGGTCGGGCCGGAGGCGGAACAGCCGGGGACGGGCGTTGCCCGGCTGGGCCTCGGCTGTGACGCCGCCGACCTCGACGTGGCCGAAGCCGAGCGCGGCCAGCGCGTTCGGGAGGCGGGCGTTCTTGTCGAAGCCGGCGGCGACGCCGACGGGGTTGGGGAAGCGCAGGCCGAACGCCTCGGTCTCGAGGCGGTCGTCGTCGACGACGTAGCGCTCCCGGAGGGCGTTCTCGACGGGCGTCCCCTGGACGGTCTCGAGCCCGCGGCTGACGAGCGTGTGGGCGGTCTCCGCCGGCAGCGCGAACAGGAGCGGTTTCCCGGCGGCGTAGGGATCCATGGTCCTAGAAGTCGTGTTCCACGTCGTCGGCGTCGGCGGACTGGATGATGATCTTCCCGTCGCGGACGCGCACGAACACCTCCTCGCCGATCTCCATCCCGGCGACCTCGAGCTCGTCCTCGTGGAGGTTCACGTGGACGTTGTGGTACTCGCCGTTCTCGTCTTTGGCCCCGCTCGGGCTGAGCTTCTTCTTGCGGACCATCTGGTCTGTCTATCTCCGTTTGGCTTCAGACGGTACTAAAGTGTTTGTCTCCGCCCGCCGCGCGCCCGAGCCTCTGTCGGGTTGGTTGCGGCTAGTTTTCCCAATATCTCGAGTGAATCTAAAACAACCATATATAAACCTGTCGCTCAGGAGGGTCGTTCGCCCCGATATTTTTATATCGGACCCTGTGCACCACTCCCATGGAGAGAAACCATGGTACGAGAAGACGGTAAGCGAAACTTCGCGCTTCGGGACGACGATGGCGAGGACAGCGTGTTCTCGGGCAACACGCCGCGGCAGGCGGCGCTGAAGGCCGCTCGGCGGCTCGAGCCGGCCGACTCCGAGAGTTCGGCCGACCGCGTCCCTATCGAACTCCGGGAGAAGGGGACCGACAAAGTACACATCTACGAGGGATGGGCCTGGGAGGAGGAAGCCCCCGACAACAAGCCCGACTGGATGCCCGAAGTCATCACGGAGGCGAACGTCTCCAAGCAGGGGATCGAGCACCTCGACGAGTAGACGGCCGCCGTCGCCGTCTGTCGCTTCGACAGGTGTATGACTCCCCGCGTCGGACCGACCCGACGCGCGGTACCACGCGGCCAGACCCTGCGTGCGAGCGTGGGATGACCGGCCGCCCTCCTGCCGCGCAGTATCTTCCACTCGAGAGCGACTGCGCCGTCGACGGTGCGCCCGTGTGAACACCCCGCGTGAAACCGCATGACGTAGCGAGGATACTCCGACGGGGTTAAGTACTCACCTCCCATCGAATGGAATGCGAAGGTCGCCGGGGCGGTCGCCCCCGGTGACACCCGGACTCGCTCGGCGCGAGCCCGGTACGATCCGACGCCCTTAAGTGAATACGGGCGTTCGGAACTAATACGCAGAGGGCAGCGGGATTCACCCCGGGATCGACCCGGATTTCCGCTGTCCGCGACGGATGAGGATTCCGCCCCCGTGGTCCGCCGCAGGACGGTATCTGATGCGAGCCTTGGTAGT
>NZ_BBJN01000042.1 GCF_000739555.1 Halolamina rubra | reverse complement strand
GTCGGGAAGACGACGACGGCGCTCGGGCTCGCCGCCGCGCTCCCGGACCGCCCGCTCGTCGTCGACGCCGACCGGGACATGCCCGACCTCCACGCGCTCGCCGGCGTCCCGCGCTCGGACACGGACTCGATCGACGCGCCACCGCTCGCCGGGGACCAGGACTGCCACGTCCTCCCGGTGCCAGAGGGTGATCTCCCACCGTCCCAGGACCGGCTGGCGCAGGTCCGAGCGAACTGGGAGACCAGCGAGGACCCCGCGCCGATACTGATCGACACGCCGGCGGGCGCCGGCGTCGACGCCGCGACGCCCCTGCAGGCCGCCGACGGCGTCGTGCTGATCAGCACGGCCTGTGCCCCGGCGCTCCGGGACGCCGCCAAGACCGCCGCGATGGCTCGGGCGGTCGACACGCCGGTCGTCGGCGCCGTGCTGACCCGCACCGCCGTCCGCCCGCCCAACGCCGCCGAACTGCTCGGCTGTCCGGTGCTGGCGACGGTTCCGGCGGTCGACGGCCGGCCGCTCGACGCCCGACGGGTCCGGGACAGCTACGAGCGAGCCGCGGCCGCGCTCCGGGAGCGAACGACGTTGTAACTGCCTGATAACTGCACGGAACGCTTTTGGCCCCCAAACGAGTAACGGTGGCCATGGCTCGGCGGCTCTCGACCGGTATCAACGTCCTCGACCGCGAGCTCGAGGGCGGACTCCCGGCGGGCTCCATCGTGCTGCTCTCGGCGGAGCCCGCCAGCCAGTCGGAGCTGTTCCTCTACGAACTCACGGCCGCGCGGCCGACGCTGTACCTGACGACCGTTCGGTCCGACCAGGCCGTCGTCGACGGCATCGAGCGGACGAACACCCGGACGGGCGACCCGAACGTCCGCGACGTGGGCGGCGACGCGCCGCTGGACAAGGCGAACCGCCTGATCGGCACGCTCCCTGAGGGGGCGACGCTGATCATCGACGTCGTCGACAGCCTGGAGCGCTACGACCGCGCCCGGTTCCGGCGGTTCCTCAACGAGCTCCAGACGGTGATGGTGAACACGGGCGGGCTCGCGATCCTCCACGGGCTGAACGGCGTCGACGTGCCGGACAACCGCGACGTGACCGCCCACGTCGCCGACGTGGTGTTCGACCTGCGGACGACGATCACCAACGCCGAGATCGAGAACCGGCTCGTCGTCCCCAAGTTCCGCGGCGGCAAGGCGCTGGCCGAACCGATCAAGCTCCGGCTGGCCGAGAGCGTCAACATCGACACCTCCCGGGACATCGCCTGACCCGTTCGCTCCCGAACCGTCCGTTCCGCACCCCGACGCCACTCAGTTCTCGCCGCGTGCGACCACGCCGCTGCCGCTCGCCCGAACAGCGCCGCGGCCGTGACGATTGGCTCGCCGTCGGCGTCGGCCGAGACCGTCCAGCGCTCCCTCCCGTCCGCGACCGCTCGAGCGGTGAGCCCCCCGTCGCCGTCCGAGAAGATCACTGCGTCGCCGGCGACGGTCGGCGTGCCGACCCGGCCGTCGTCCGCCTCGTGGCGCCACGCTTCCTCGCCGCTCCGGTCGATCGCGTACAGTCGGTCACCCGCGGGCACGAACACGTGTCCGTCACCGACGGCCATCGCCTGCGGGTCGGGCTCCGGCACGGTGACCGTCCAGCGCCGCTCGCCATCGGTACCCAGCGCGATCACCGTTCCGTGGCTACGAACGACCACGAGCTCCCCGCTCACCACCGGTCCCTCGGTGACGGCGCCGGTCGAGACGCTCCAGCGCTCCCCACCGTCGTCGGCGTCGAGCGCGACGACGCCCGTGTTCCCGGACTGCGAGCCGAGGTACAGCGTGCCGTCCTGGATCGCCACGGCGTTCGCGAACGTTCGCCCGCCCTCGCCGGCGTCGATGCGGCGGCGCCAGCGCACGTCACCCTCCAGCGCGCCGAGTGCGTGCACCCGGCCGCGCCAGTCGGCGACGTAGACGACGCCGTCGGCGACGGTCGGCGCCGCCGTGAGCCGGGCGTCGACGTCGTAGAGCCACTCCTCCTCGCCGTACCGCGGGTGGAAGCAGACGACGCGGCCGCGCTCGGTCGATCGCTTCGCGGCGACGACGACCCGCTCCGGGCTCACGGCCGGGGCGCCGTTGGGGTCGACTCGGAGCGGAACCTGCCAGCGGAGCTCCCCGTCGCGGGGCGAGAGGGCGTACAGCCGGTAGCGTGATCGTGCGATCTCGTTGACGGCGTCGACCGGCACGTACAGGTCACCGTCGAACAGCGACGGCGTGCCGACAGCACGAACCTCGTCGAACTCGGTCCGCCAGACCGTCTCCGGTTCGCTCGGGCCCGCGTCCACTCGACGCGTGTGGCCCGCGTCCCGACCGTCCATCGGCCAGTCCCCGTCGACGGTTCCGAGTTCGTTCGAGGCCGAGTCGACCGAGAGACAGCCGGAGAGCGCGACACCGGCGCCGAGGGCGGCGAGCAGGTTACGGCGCGTCGTGGAGGGCATACACCCCCTCTCCCGGCGGTGAGAAGTTGAATCCTGTGGCCCGCGATTCTGTATCGCGAATAACGGTTCACAAGTTGCGCTCGCACCACTCTCGGCCGATCCGGCGAACCCGGATCGACCGTTACGTCCTTCCGCTGTCGCCCCCTCGCCCCGACAAATGAGCCATCGAGGGGCCGCGATCGACGTGCGGGAGCTGACGGTCCGGTTCGAGGACGTGCTCGCCCTCGATTCGGTCTCCCTCTCGGTCGACGCCGGCGAGTTCGTCACCGTCGTCGGCCCCTCTGGCTGCGGGAAGACCACCCTGCTCCGGAGCGTCGGCGGCCTCCAGTCCCCCACGGGGGGCGAGATCAGCGTCGACGGTGCGGCGCCCGAATCCGCGCAGGCGGCGGGCGAGCTCGGCGTCGTCTTCCAGTCACAGACGCTGTTCCCCTGGAAGACCGCCCTGGAGAACGTCACGTTCCTGCGGGAACTCGCCGGCCGTGAGCCCGAACCCGACCGGGCCCGCCAGCGACTCGTCGCCGCCGGCCTCGGCGACGCCGTCGACGCCTACCCCCGGGAGCTCTCCGGCGGAATGCGCCAGCGCGTGGCGATCGTCCGCGCGATGCATCTCGGGGCGTCGACGCTGCTGATGGACGAGCCGTTCGGCGAGCTCGACGAGCTCACGCGGTACGACATGGCTGCCTCACTGCTCGATAGCTGGCGCGACACCGACCGGACGGTGCTGTTCGTCACCCACAGCGTCCCCGAGGCGGTGCTGCTGGGCGACAGGGTGGTCGTGATGGCCGACAGCCCCGGGCGAATCGTCGATCGCGTCCCCGTCGCGCTGTCCCGCCCCCGGGACGAGGCGACGATGGACACCGCGGCGTTCGCCGATCAGGTCGCCGAAATCAGGCAGGTGCTCCGACAGAACCGCCCCGCGGAACCGGACCGATGAACGCCGACCGCTTCCCCGGGTGGGTCTACCCCGTCGCGGCGCTGGCCGGCGCCGTGGTCCTCTGGGGAGCGTTCGTGAGCCTGTTCGACGTCCCGGCGTACCTGCTCCCCCACCCGATCGAGGTGGGGCGTCGGCTGGCGGCCGATCCCGGGCTCTACGTCGACGCCGCCGTGGCGACGACGGTGAAGGTGCTCGTCGGCGGCGCCGCGGGGACGCTCGCGGGCTTCCTCCTCGGCGTCGCCGTCGGCGAACTCCCCTCCCTCTGGCGGGCGATCGCGCCGTACTTGATCGCCGCGCGGGTGCTCCCGGTCGTCGCGATCGCGCCGCTGCTGTTGATCTACTTCGGCACCGGGTTCGCCACCGGGATCGCGTTCGTCGCGCTGATGGCGCTGTTCCCGATGGCGGTCAGCACCGCCGCCGGCTTCCGGCGGACGCCCGAGGCGGCGCTGGATCTCGCGGCCTCCGTCGACGCCCCGCGGCACCGCGTCCTGCTCGGAATACGGCTCCCCTACGCCGTCCCCGACGTCGTCGGCGGCCTCCGGCAGTCGGCGACGCTGGCCGTCGTCGGCAGCGTGCTCGCGGAGTGGTTCGTCGCCGACAGCGGGCTCGGCTACCTGATCCTCGTCGCCGCCGAGAACGTCCGGCCGGACGTGCTACTCGCCGCCCTCTCGCTCGTGTTCCTGGTCGGGTTCGCGCTCTACGGCGCCGTCGACCTGCTCGGCTCACGGCTCCGCCGGATCGTGGCCTGATCAGCCGTGGCCCCAGCGACGGGTTACCCCCCGTTCGAGCAGCGCCGCGGCACCGTAGAACGACACCCCAAACAGCGCGATCACGAGGAGGTACGCGAACAGCTCCGCTGTCCGGACGAACCGACCCGCCGCCCAGACCCCGGCGCCGAGGCCGCCACGGAGCGTGAGCAGTTCGGCGACGACGGTGCCCGTCACTGCGAGCGCGGCGCCGAGTTTTACCCCCGCGAACACGCTGGGAAGCGCCGCCGGCACGCGGACGGCGCGGAACGTCTGCCAGCTCGAGGCATCGACCGTCGCCAGCAGGTCGAGGTACGACGCCGGCGGCGAGGCGAGCCCGTCGATCGAGGCGACGGTGACCGGGAACGTCGTCATCAGCGAGACGAGCAGGATCCGGACGGGGATCCCCGTCCCGAACCAGAGCAACACCAGCGGCGCCACCGCGGTCAGCGGCGCGATCCGGAACCCGACGACCGCCGGCTCGACGATCGTCCGCCCCGGGGCCGAGCCGACCGCCACGAACGCGAGCGCCAGCCCGAACGCCGTTCCGAGCCCGAGCCCGCCCGCGGCCGTCATCACCGAGATAGCCGTCGCGCGGGCGAACGCGGCCGGTTCGGCGAGCACGGCGCCGACGACCGAGGCCGGTGTGGGGAGCAGTATCGGCGGCGTCGACGCCGCGGCGACGGTCCACCAGCCGAGGAGTACGACCGCCACCGCGGCGGGGGGCCACACTCGTTCGACCAGCCGCGAGCGCTCGGTCATCAACCGATCACGAAACCCGTTCGGCGTACCCCCCGACGTACCGGTCGTCGGTGTCGAGGTACTCGTTCGTCCAGACGGCCGACGGGTCGGCGACCTCGCCCGACTCAGCCTCGCGGAGCGCGTCGGCGACGGTGGTCCAGGGGGCGGACTCGTGCCAGCCCCAGCCGTGCTCCTCGACCGCGGGGCCGACGACGTGGGCCGCGGCCATCCGGTCCCACGTCGCCCGGGTCTGCTCGCGAACCGGGGCGAGGCTCTCGTTCGCCTCGACGACGGCGTCGACGCCGGCCTCGGGGTTGTTCGTTGCCCACGCGGCGCCGCGGGCGGTCGCCCGGAGGAACGCGCGGACGGTCTCGGGGTTCTCGGCGGCGTAGTCGGGCGCGGTCGCGAGCAGGTGGCCGTACGCCGGCACCTCGGTCGCGATATCGAGGCTGTCGACGGTCGCGCCCTGGTACCGGGCGTCGATGGCGTCGCCGAACACGCCGCCCGCGGCGTCGACGTCGCCGTCGAGCAGGCGCTGGACGGTGTTGTAGCCGGCGTCGACGAGCTCGACCGACTCCCGGACGCCGACGGCTTCGAGGTAGAGCTCGGTCAGCTGCCGCACCATCCCCGGGCCCGTGCCGAGGCGCGTATCGGCGAGCTGCTCGGGGTCCTCGAGCGGTTCGCCCAGCGACTCACGCGTCGCGAACACGACCGTCGGGGTTCGCTGCATCATCACGCCGACCGAGGAGACGGCGACGCCGCCGCCGTTGGTCAGCAGCACCTGATCGCCGCTGGTGACGGCGAACTCCGCGTTCCCCAGTCCGGCCTGTCGAGCCGCGAAGTCGGAGCCGTCGCCGCCGCGGATCTCCGCCAGGGTGATCCCTTCCGCCTCGTAGAACCCCTGCGCTCTGGCGGCGTAGTACGGCACGTGGAGGCCGTTCGGCGTCCAGTTCAACAGCAGGCTCACGCGCTCGCGGTCGTCGGCTCCAGGGACGCCGAGACAGCCGGCGGTGAGGGCACCCGCACCGAGTGACGCGAGGACCGAGCGTCGGCTCCGGGACACGTCCGTCTCCAAACGGGCCGCGTGACGTAAGCGTAGCGGAAGTTCGTAGCCGAACGGCTACGCTCTCGACACGTATATTCTGCCCGATATTCGCACGACAGCGTCGGGATTCACTGCTCCGATAACGGAACCGATAAACGGGTCAGCACCCTACCCTGAAAGCGTGAACGTACCCGACAGCACCAGCCGACGGTCTCTCCTTCGAACGATCGGTGCGGGCGTCGCCACCACCGCCGTGGTCGGCGGCACGGCGGCCGCACAGGAGTCCGACACGGAGACGGCTTCCGGCGAGACCCACGAGGTCAGCATGGTCACGAGCGACGACGGCGACTACTACTTCGACCCCATCGGCCTGCACGTCCAGCCGGGGGACACGATCCGCTGGACGATCGAGAGCGGCTCCCACAACGTCGTCTCCTACGACGAGCGCATCCCGGAGGCGCCGACAGCTTCGATACCGAGATCATCAGCGAGGGCTCTCACGAGCTGACGTTCTCCACCGAGGGCACGTACGACTACTACTGCATGCCCCACCAGTCGCTGGGGATGGTCGGCCGGTTCGTCGTCGGCGAGCCCGGCGGCCCCGCGGAGGGGAGCAGCCCCGAACACGGCGAAGTGCCCGAGTCGAGCGCGATCGTCGAGCAGGGGTCGATCGCCTACGCCGACTTCCAGGGCGGCGACGCGACGGCGACGCCCGAGAGCACGCCGACGAGCACGGCGACGGCCACCGCGACCGCCGCGGACGAGGACGACGAGGCCACCGAGGCCAGCGGGCCCGGGTTCACGGCGACCGGCGCGCTGGGGGCGATCGGCGCCGGCGCGCTGCTGCGGGCCTACCGGAACCGCGACGAGTAACCCCTCGGGGGGTCGAGCGGCGATTTTTCGACGTATATTTTCGGGGCTCGAGTCGAGCCAGTATACCCGAGTTCTGTATCGCGAGATACGGTTTACCTGTCGCCGTTCAGTCGAAGCGGTAGACGTGTGAGAGGTACGTCTCCCGAACCTGATCCCCCCAGTTGTGGGTGTACGTGTCGATCACGTCGCTGGCGACGTCGCCGCGGAGGTACTTCACGACCCCCCTGTCGCCAGTGCGGTCCCGGAGGTGAGTGGTGAAGAAGTGCCGGAAGTAGTGGGGGGTGACGTTCTCCCCCGCCCCGGCGCCGGTCTCGTACCAGCCCATCTCCTCGGCGTAGCCGCGGACGTAGTGGCGCACCGCCCGCGCGGAGAGGCGCTGCCCCCAGTCGTTGGCCGTCGAGACGAACAGCGGGTCGGCGTCGCTCGGCGTGTCCGGTCGAATCGCCAGCCAGCGTCGAAGTGAGCGCCGGAGCTCGTCGTCGACGGGGATCACCGTCGAGCGCTTGCGCTTGTTCGACTCCTCGCGGAGCTCGCCGTTGTAGGCCTCGCCGCGAGTGGGGGCGCTGTCGACGTAGACGGCGTCGCCGCGGCCGTCCAGCTGTGGCCGCCCGTCGAGCTCGTACCCGGAGAGTCCGGGCGCCGACAGCCGCAGATCCCGACAGTCGAGGTTACAGAGCTCGCCCACACGCATCCCGGTTTTCAGCAGCGTGAGTACCACCGCGTGATGCAGCGGGTGGCTGATCCGGCCCACGAACGCACCCATCGTCGCCACGTCCACGTCGCGCCGTTCGGGGTCTTTCTCGATGGACTCGTCCATCTCCTCCATCACCAGCGCCATGGGGTTCTCGTCGAACGCGCCGACCCGGTTCATGTAGTCGTAGAACCGGTTGACGGTGGTCGCGTACGTCGCGACGGTGCTGGGTGAGAGCTCGTCCCGCAGCGAGTGGACCCAGGCGAGGCAGTCCCGATGGCCAGCCGCGCCGGCGTCGACGCCCCGGTCGTCGAGGAACGTCGCGAAGCCTCTGAGCACCCGCTCGTAGGCGTCACGCGTCCGCTCGGCCCGGCCGTGCATCTCCATGTCCTCGAGGTAGTAGTCGACGGGGTCGGCCACCTCGGGTTCGACCTGTCTACTCGCCATCGAGGACGTACCCCCCCTTCCGGCCGCTGTAGCGGATCTCCTCGGACTCCTGGGTGATGCGGTCGAGTCGGTCCTCGAAGTCGCCGAGCACGGCGTCGACGAGCTCCTCCCAGTCGACCGCCTCCTCGTCCGCGAGCGTCTCGCGCACCCGCGTTTCGAGCCCGTCACCCCTGGGGTCGTCGCCCCGAGAACTGCCTTCCTCGGGGTTCCTCGTGGTCCCCGCCTCGTCGGCCGCCTCGAAGCCGCTGCGACCCGCCTGGACCATCGTCCGGACGAACTCGCTCTGACTCATCCCGAGCTCGTCGGCGGCCTCGCGCCACGCCTCGCGCTGGTGGGCGGGGACTCTCGTCTTCACCTGGACCGTCTCGGTGTCGGCGTCGTCGCCCATGGGCTGTGTCTCTGTCGGGGGCTACATCAACGTACCGGAAGGGGGGATTAGGGCACTAATCCTCTCAGTAGGGACCGATTACCTCACCACTTCCGGTCCCGATTCCGACGATTACGAGTTTTCGGTACCGCCTATGTCGATCAGTTGCTCGCTGAATGGCGGTCCCGCACACGTCGATCACTGGGTGAGTTCGAACGGCGGTTCGGCGTCGGCCGGCAGTGGGTTCTCGTAGCCGTCGACCTCGGCCTCGAACTCCGCCTGTGCTGCGGCCAGTTTCTCCTCGTCGGTGAGCAGATCCAGCGTCGTGCCGGCTAGGAGTTTGGCGGCGTACGGCACCGCCGTCCGCCCGAAGTCGCCGTTGGCGACGACGGCCTGCCAGGAGTGGCCGGGCGTGCCCAGCGCCCACGTCGTCGCGCGGAACTGTGCGGTGGGGGCGATCTGGCTCACCTCGCCCACGTCGGTCGAGCCGCCGCCGGCCTCGCCCTCGTCGAAGGCGTCCATCGGTTCGCCGTACAGCGCGGCGTCGGCAGCCGCCTCGTCGTGTGGCGGTTCGAACTCCGAGAGACTGTCGGCGAGGGCCCCGTCGGGGAACGTCTCCTGCAGTCGGGCCGCGAGTTCGTGGGCGTCGTCGTCGAACTCGACGGCGCCGAGGTCGGCCATGTTCTCCCGGAACGTGTCCGCGATGACGCCGTTGGAGACGAGGCGGTGACAGCCCGTGTAGTAGCGCTCGTCGACGCTCGTTCGGCTCATCGTCGCCGCGCCGTCGGCGATCTCGCGCAGCCAGTCGGTCACGCGCTCGACGCCCTCGCGGGTGGGCGCGCGGACGAAGTACCAGACCGAGGCTTCCGCCGGCACGACGTTCGGCGCGTCGCCGCCCTCCTGGACGTTGTAGTGGACGCGCACCTCCTCGGGCACGTGTTCGCGCATGTACTCGACGCCCGTGTTGAGCAGTTGGACAGCGTCCAGCGCGCTCCGGCCGGACTCCGGCGACGCCGCGGCGTGGGCGCTCTCCCCCTCGAAGGTGAACGAGAGGGAGTCGAGCGCGAGCGAGCTCCCGCGCTGCGGTGCGGTGTGGTCGCTCGGGTGCCACGTGACCGCGGCGTCGAGGTCGTCGAACACGCCGTCGCGGGCCATGAACGTCTTCCCGACCAGCGTCTCCTCGGCGGGGCAGCCGTAGAACCGTACTTCGCCAGCGGCGTCGCCCCGCTCGAGCGCCCTGGCGACGGCGATCGCGGCGCCGACGCCCGCCGTGCCGAACAGGTTGTGGCCGCAGCCGTGGCCCGGGGAGCCGGCCTCGATCGGCTCACGCTCCGCGCTGACGGCCTGTGAGAGCCCCGGCAGCGCGTCGTACTCGCCGAGGATCCCGATCGTCGGCCCGTCGCCGGCCGCGTAGCTCGCGACGAAGGCTGTCGGCATGTCGCCGACGGGAGCCTCGATCTCGAAGCCGGCCTCCGCGAGCGTCTCCCGGAGCAGCCTGCTCGCACGCTCCTCGTGGAGCCCCAGCTCCGGGTGCTCCCACTGCTCCACCGCCAGTTCGTCCAACCGTTCGGCCAGGTCGTCGACGTCCGCGAACAGTCGCTGTTTCACGCCCCGAGCGCAGGCTGGCGGGGGCTTAACTCCTCGGCCGCCGGTGACTGGTACCTCTTCCGGCGTCTCGTCGTGGCGCTGCCGCGACTTGTAAACTCCATGCAGCTATACCGAAGTCCGGTCGTTTCTTCCCCTTCCACCCGCAGGGGGCAACGGACGGGAGCGGGCCGGAAACTGGTGATACGGGCCGGTCTCGAAGTTGTACTCCCCGGGGCGATATCCCCGGAAGCTAACCGCCCCGCAGCCGAAGGCGTCGGCATGAGCGAAACCGCGAACGCTGAGGAACGGACGGTCCGAGTCATCGGGGCGCCGACGGACTACGGGCAGGATCGCCGTGGCGTCGACATGGGGCCGTCGGCGATCCGCTACGGGGGGCTGAGCGACAGGCTGGGGGAGGCCGGTGTGGCGACCGAGGACGCGGGCGACCTCCTGGTTCCGCGGGCCGAGGAGCGCGACCCCGACTACCGGACCCCGAGCGCGGGGAAGGCCCGGTTCCTCAGGGAGACCGAGGACGTGTGTAGCCGGCTCGCCGACGAGGTGCGGGAGTCGCTCGCGGAGAGCACCACGCCGCTGGTGCTGGGCGGCGACCACTCGATCGCGATCGGGACCGTCTCGGGCGCCGCCGCCGCGGCCGACGTCGGCGCCGTCTGGTTCGACGCCCACGGTGACCTGAACACGCCGACGACGACGCCCTCCGGCAACGTCCACGGGATGCCGCTCGCGGCGCTGCTGGGGATCGAGGAGTGGGCGGGCGTCGACTGGGCCAACGCCCCGCGGCTCGCCCCCGAGAACGTCGCCATCGTCGGCCTGCGGTCGCTCGACGACGCCGAGCGCGAGATCCTGCTGGACAGCCCGATCAGCGCCTTCACGATGTCCGAGATCGACGACCGGGGGCTGGCCGCCGTCGTCGACGAGGCGCTGGCGATCGCCAGTGACGGCACCGAGGGGTACCACGTCAGCCTCGACCTCGACTGGCTGGACCCGACGATCGCCCCCGGCGTCGGCACGCCGGTCCGCGGCGGCGTCGACTACCGCGAGGCCCACCACGCGATGGAGCAGGTCGCCGAGGACGGCGGCATGCGCTCGATGGAGCTGGTCGAGGTGAACCCGACGCTCGACGAGCACAACGAGACCGCGGAGCTGGCGGTGGAGCTCGCGGCCAGCGCGTTCGGCAAGCGCATCCTCTGACGTATCCACGTCCGTGCATTTCTCGTCGGGTTCGGAGGGCAACGTTTACACTCCCGTGCTCATACTCTCCGGGCATGTCCGAGACCGTGCTGGTGGTCGGCGGCGGCGGTCGGGAGCACGCGATCACGCGTGCGCTCTCGCCCGACGCCGAGGTTTACGCGCTATCGAGCAACCGTAACCCCGGGATCGCCGCGCTGGCGGCCGGAACCGAGACGGCCGAGGAGACCGACACCGACGCGGTCGTCGATTACGCCGAGTCCGTCGGCGCCGACGCGGCGGTCGTGGGGCCCGAGGCGGCGCTCGCGGCGGGCGTCGCCGACGCGCTGAACGCGGCGGGCGTGTTCACGTTCGGCCCGACCGCCGACGCCGCCCGGATCGAGACCGACAAGGCGTTCCAGCGGGAGTTCATGGCCGCCCACGACATCCCGGGGACGCCGGAGTTCGAGACGTTCGACGACGCCGAGGCGGCCGCCGACTACGTCGAGTCCGTGGACGACGACGTGGCGGTCAAGCCGACGGGGCTCACCGGCGGGAAGGGCGTCCGGGTGACCGGCGACCAGGTGAGCCACGAGGAGGCCGCGGCGTACGTCCGGGACAGCGACCACGACGAGTGGGTGATCGAGGAGCGACTGGTCGGCGAGGAGTTCACCGTCCAGGCGTTCGTCACCGACGGGACGGTGCGGCCGACCCCGGCCGTCCAGGACCACAAGCGCGCCTACGAGGGCGACGAGGGCCCGAACACGGGGGGGATGGGGAGCTACAGCGACGCGGGGCCGGCGCTCCCGTTCATGACCCAGGCGGACTACCTCGACGCCGTCGACGTGCTCGAGGCGACCGTCGACGCGCTCCCCGAGTACACCGGCGTCCTCTACGGCCAGTTCATGCTGACCGCCGAGGGGCCGAAGGTGGTGGAGTTCAACGCCCGCTTCGGCGACCCCGAGGCGATGAACGTGCTCCCGGTGATGGAGACACCGCTGCTCGACGTCGTCACGGCCGCGCGGGAGGGCGAACGGCTCCCGGAACCGCGGTTCGCGAACCGCGCGACGGTCTGTAAGTACGCCGTCCCGGCGGGCTACCCGACCGACCCGGATTCGGGCGCGGAGATCGAGGTCGACGAGTCGACGGTCGACGCGGCCGCCGCGAAACACGGCGGCGACGCGTTGCTGTTCTACGCCTCCGTCGACGCCCGGGAGACGGGGCTGTTCACGACGACCTCGCGCTCGTTCGCCGTCGTGGGCGTCGCCGACGACATCCCGACGGCGGA
The DNA here is from genome assembly GCF_000739555.1 of Halolamina rubra. Lineage (GTDB taxonomy): Archaea > Halobacteriota > Halobacteria > Halobacteriales > Haloferacaceae > Halolamina > Halolamina rubra. The sequence goes on along the minus strand of NZ_BBJN01000042.1, from coordinate 21,729 downwards.
GGCGATCGCCGCGGACGCGCTCGATGCCGCGGGCGACGGGCTCCGGGTCCGGAAGGACATCGGGACCGCGGAGCTGGTCCGGTCGCGCGTCGACCACATGGCGTCGCTACGGGACTGAAACGGTGAGGAGGAGGCGTTACTCGAACTGTTGGACCACTTCGAGGTCGCGGTCGGTCCGCATGAACTGTGCGAGCCGGCGCGTGGCGTGACAGTCGGGGCAGCTCAGGTTCTGGTCGGTGGCTGGAAGGTCGCTGGGGCTCGACTCCCACTCCTTGTTACACTCCGGGCACAGTAGACGGACGAACGCTTCGACCATGTGCCTGCGTGGGGCCCGACAGCCGATAAAGCTTGTCGCGGACTCAGGCCGGGTGGGTGAGGTTCGCCATCAGCTGGCGGATGTTGGGTCCCTCCTCGTCCTCGCGCTCCTGTGGGAAGATCCCGATCGGCACCACCACGTCCGACTCGTGGTTGAAGTTCGCGATGAGCAGGAACACCGGCACCTCGTTGCCGTCGACGGTGACGGTCGCCGAGAGCTTCGTGACCGTCCGGGTGGAGCCGAGCACGTCGACCTCCTCCTCGGACTCGCGGCTCACGTCGCTCATCCCGTCGAACCGCTGCTGGAAGCGCTGGGCGAGCTCCTCGTTGCTCATGTCCGAGATGGGGTTGAACGTCTGCCCGGCGACCTTCACCTGCGGGGAGGTAAACGCCGCGAACACGCCGACGTCGGAGCTCCCGAGCGGGCCGAGATCGATCTCCTTCCGGTACTCGGTCACCGTGTTGGTGATGTTCACGTCCTGCCCGGCGAACGTCCGGGTCATCGTCGGCTCGCGCTGGCCGGTCCGTTCGTACCCCGTGTCACCGTTGTCGGTCACCGCGAACTCGGCGCTGAAGCTCGTCGATCCACTACAGCCGGCCAGCCCGGCGATGCCGGCGACGGTCAGCGTACCAACTGCTCGGCGGGTTAGCTCCATGGGCTCAGTTCCCCCGAGACCGGTATAAGCTTCGTGGCCGTCGTGGCGCGCGAACGACACGTCGTCGACGGGTTGTGGCGGATTCAGCTCCCCGGGAGGATGTCGCCGAGCGCGCCGCCGATCGCCATCCCGACGAAACAGACGGCCGTCTGACAGAGCGCGACCCACGGCTCCGCCCAGTCGACGCGACCCCAGCCGGTCATCATCGCGAACGCCGCGAGGGCGGCGATCGTGAGCAGCCCCGTCGGTCGGCGCGGGATCACGCCGAAGAACGGGTCCACGACCCGGACGTCCTGGATCTCGGCCACGTACAGCAGCCCCGCCACGATGGCGACCCCCGACAGGACCGTCCCCACGAAGAGGAGCGGATGGCGCGCGAGGTACGCCCCCGCCTCGAGCGTACCGCCCTCGATCGCCATCGGGATCCCGAACACGACGCTCCCCACCAGCGCCTCGGCGGCGTCGTGGCGGTCGAACCCCTTGATCACGCGACCGAACACCGGTTCGGGGTCGTCGATGCGTCTGGCCATCCGGATGGTCTCGCGCACGCGGGACTGGGTCTCCTGGTCCTCGTCGGCGACCGCGAGTTCGAGCGCCTCCAGTTCGTCGAGCAGGTCGTCCACGTCCGGCTCCTCCTCGCTCTCGGCGGCCATTCAGCCACCTCCCGACGCGGTGGCGGCTCCGTTCGGGACGCCCCGACTCGCCCCGGCGGCGGTGCTCGTCATGACCGGGAGGGCGGCGGCGCCGAAGGTAAGCGTTGGGCTGACGGCGAGCGGTCGACACGCGCGGGATCGCTCGCACTCCGGCCCAGTCTCCCGCGCGGCGGCTCTCAGGTCACGGGGGCGCTGGTCCCGGCCTCCCGTTTCAACGTTCGCCCGGACGCTCAAGTACGGGGGCGCGACCACGTCCGACATGCCTAAACTGGCCGCCGCCCAGTCGTCGGTAGTGAGTTGGCGCGACCTGTTCGGCCACCCCGAACCCTACCCCGAGCAGCGCGACGGCATCGAGGCGGCCGTCGAAGCGGCCGAAGACGGCGGCTTCCTCGCGCTCGAGGGCGCTGCGGCACGGGGAAGACGATGCTCGCGCTCTCGGCGGGGCTCGACCGCGTGCGCGATCCGGAGTCGGGGTTCGAGCGCGTGCTCGTGTTGACGAGCGTGAAGCAGCAGCTCCGCCAGTTTGAGGACGACCTCCGGACGATCAACGAGAACCTCCCCGAGGGGCACGACCCCGTCTCGGGGCTCACGCTCGTCGGGAAGGCCGACGTCTGTCCGTACGCCCGCGAGAACCGCGGCGGCGTCGACGACGAGAACGTGTACGACCGCTGTGAGGGGCTGCGCGAGCGCACGCGCAACCTCGTCGGCGACGGCGGCCCGACGACGGCGGACGCGCTGGCGAGCCAGGCCCGCAGCCAGCAGGTGGGGATCGCCGACTCGGGGAGCGACGGCGCCGACTACCTCGAGACCGCCGGCGAGCCGACGCCGTACCGGCCCGACACCGAAGAGTACGGCACCGGCACGGGGAGCACGGAGTACTGCCCGTTCTACGCGCAGTACCTCGCCGACCTCCCGGAGGACGGCGACCCCGCGGAGGCGGTGCCGTTCGACTTCACCGACCGAGGGCTGATCGACACGGGGGAGCTGGTGGGGATGGCGGCGGGCCACGGCAGCTGCCCCCACTCGGTGATGGGCGCGATCCTCCCGCACGTCGAGGTCGTGGTCGGGAACTACTACCACGCGTTCGACCCCACCACCTCCGGGCAGTTCACGGGGGCGCTCGTCGACGACTCGACGTACGTCGTCTGCGACGAGGCGCACATGCTCGAACCGCGCGTCCGGGAGCTCGTGAGCGACGGCGTGGGCGACCGGACGCTACGGGACGCGGTCTCGGAGCTGACCCGGGTCGTGCAGGCGGTGGAGTTCGACGACGAGGGCACCCCCTCGACCGGCGGCGACGACGCCGACCTCGTCCGCGGGGAACTGCAGGAGAGCGACGTGAAGCTCGACGAGCTCCGCACGTTGCGGGAGTTCTGCGAGTCGCTCCGCGAGGAGCTCGACCGGCGGGTGAAAGCCCACCTCGACAGTGAGCGGCCGGGCTGGCGGGCGGAGCTGACCGACCTCGAGGACGCCGAACTCCCGCTCCGGGACCCCGAGACGCCCGAGCCCGACGAGATCACCGAGTGGGCCGAGCGCGAGGGGTTCGGCGAGGCGGTCTGGTCGCGGGCCGAGGTCGTCGGCGCCGTCGTCGCCCGGATCCTGAACGAGGTGGAGGAGGAGGACGCCGCCCGGTCGGTCACCGCGGTCGGCCGCGTGCTGAACGCGTGGTACCGCGAGGACCACGAGTCGTTCTTCCGGGAGATCGAGCTCTCCCGGACGTGGGACGAGACCGAGCGGCCGGACTCCTGGGGCCGGGCGTACAACGCACGGCTCTCGCTGCACAACTGCGTCCCGAGCCGGGCCATCGGCGACCGCCTCGCGGAGTTCGGCGGCGGCGTGCTGATGTCGGCGACGCTCGAGCCGCTCGACGTGTTCCGGGAGGTGACGGGGCTGAACCACCTCGAAGCGGAGGGCCGACCCGTCTCCACCCGGAGCTACGGGCTCGGCTTCCCCGAGGGGAACCGCGAGTCGTTCGCCGTCGACGCGCCGAAGTTCACCTACGGCAACCGCGGCGCCCCCGGCGAGGAGAACGAGTGCCGGCGGCTGCACGTCGACGCCGCCGCGACGGTCGCGCGCTCCCCGGGGAACGTGCTCGTCGGGATGCCGAGCTACGGCGAGGCGGAGTGGATGGCCGGGGAGCTCGAGGACCGACTCGACAAGCCCGTGCTGCTCGACAGCTCCTCGACGGACGAGGTGACCGAGGAGCTGAAAGCCGAGTTCTTCCGGGGCGACCCGAAGGTGCTGGTGACGAGCATCCGCGGCACGCTCACCGAGGGCGTCGACTACCAGGGGGACCGCCTCGCGGCCGCGGTGGTGTGTGGCGTCCCGATAATCAACACCGCCTCACCCCGGACGCGGGCGGTGCGGACGGCGTACGACCGCGAGTTCGGTGACGGGTTCGAGACGGCGCTGACCGTCCCCGCGGTCCGGAAGGCCCGGCAGGCGATCGGTCGCGTGATCCGCGGCCCCGAGGAGGTGGGGATCCGCGCGCTCGTCGACGCCCGGTACGCTCGGCAGTCGTGGAACTCCGTCCGGGAGTACCTCCCCGAACGGGAGCGCGAGGAGTTCCAGCCCGTCTCGCCGGACATGCTTCAACTCGGCGTCGAGCGGTTCTGGGACGCGCACCGCTGAACCAGGGAGATGCGTCGGCGCCGGGTGGCCCGCGAGATCGCTACCGGTCGTCCGTCGCCGCCGGCTCCTCCTCCGGCTGCTCGCCGTTCCGGGCGAGCCCCTCCACCGTCGGCTCCCTCTCGTGGTCGAGCGTCGACGCCGCGGCGACGAGGAAGCCGAACATCGCCGCCAGCAGCGCGATGCTGCCGATCGCGCCGACCGCGATGGCGGAGACCGTGGGCGAGAGGATCTCCCGCGCCGTGAACACGAACACCGTCGCGGCCGCGGCGACGGCGACGGCCACGCGGAGGAACCGTTCCCACGCGATCTCCCGGAACAACGCCGGCGCCACCGCTGGGGGCTCCTGCACGGTGGGCTCGGGCGCGCCGGCGATCGTGTGCCCGAGCGAGTGGACCCCCTGCGCGATGGCGAGCCCGGCGGCGAAGTTGAGGAAGGCGACGAACGACACCACCGCGACCTGCCCCTCGAGGAGGAACGCCGACCCCAGCGCCAGCAGCGACGAGACGCCGACGATCACGTACACAACCAGTGACCGAACCCGGAACTCACGGAGCCGCTGGAGCGTCCCGTTCATGGAACCGGGTACGTCGGCCAGCGCAATCAACTGTGTGAGGAGTGACACGATCTGGTAAGCAACCCTCACTATCCTGAACTATTTATACCCACAAGCCAAGCTGGGAGGTTGTATGTCAACAAGCGACAGTAGCGGCGGAGTGATCGAACGGATCGGGTTCCGGATGTCCGAGATCGTCGAGCGGTGGATGCCGAGCCCGTTCGTGTTCGCCATCCTCCTGACCTACATCGTGTTCGCGGCGGGGCTCGCGACGGGGTCGGGGCCGGTCGACCTGCTCCAGTACTGGTACGACGGGTTCTGGGCGTTCCTCGGCTTCTCGATGCAGATGGTGCTGATCCTGATGACCGGGTTCGTCATCGCCTACCACCCGCGGGTGAACGACCTGCTCCAGCGGCTGGCCCGGGTTCCGGCGACCGGCGCGCAGGCCGCCGCGTTCGTGGGTTTCATCTCGATGTCGCTGGCGTGGATCCACTGGGGGTTCAGCCTCATCATGGGCGCCATCTTCGCCCGCGAGATGGGGAAGGCCGCCCACGAGGAGGGCATCGACGCCCACTACCCGCTGCTGGCGGTCGGCGGCTACATGGGGCTCGGGCTGACGTGGCACTGGGGGCTCTCGGCGTCGGCGCCGCTGCAGCTGACCGACGCCAACAACATCGGCGAGGGGACCGGGTTCGACTTCCTCACCTCGACGGTGCCGGCGTCGGAGACCATCTTCCACCCCTACGCGATCGCGCTCACGATCCTCTCGATCGTGTTCGCGACGCTGGTGCTGTACGTCCTCGCGCCCTCGGGCGATCGAGCGAAGGGGATCACCGAGTACGTCGACGAGGAGGAGCTGTTCGACGCGACCGGCGGCGGCGCGGGCGACGAGGCGGCCGCCGAGGCGGCCGCGGAGGCCGTCGACGAGGAGCCGACGACCGACGGCCGAGTGCCGGCCCAGCGACTGAACAACAGCCGCGTGCTCGGCGGGCTGGTCGCGCTGCTCGGCGTGCTGATCCTCGCCACGCAGTTCGCCCAGAGCGGGATGGGCGCGTTCACGCTGAACGCGGTCAACTTCGGCTTCCTGTTCGCCGGACTGCTCGTGTACCAGCGACCCTCCTACTACCGCGAGCGGTTCAACGACGCCGCCGGCGCCGCCGCGGGCATCGTGCTCCTGTTCCCGTTCTTCGCGGGGATCCAGGGGATCATGACCGGCTCGGGGCTGGCGATGCTGCTCGCCGAGGCGCTGCTCAGCGTGTCGACGGCCGGCACCTACCCCGTCGTCGCGTGGGTCACCGGCGCCATCGCGAACCTGTTCGTCCCCTCCGGCGGCGGCGAGTGGCTCGTCGTCGGGCCGTCGGTGCTGCAGGCCGCACAGGACCTCGGCGTCCCCTACGGCCAGGCGACGATCGCCTACGCGGTCGGTGACGCCCACACGAACCTGCTCAACCCGTTCTGGGCGCTGCCGCTGCTGGCGATCACCGGCGTGAAGGCCCGGGAGATGTTCGGCTACGCGATCGCGATGCTGCTGGCGCTGATCCCGTTCCTCGCGATCGTGCTGTGGGCCGTCCCGTACTGAGCTCGAACCGACTCCGCCCTCCACCATGCGCCGCCCGTACTACGGCTGGGCCGTCGTCGCGGCGTCGTTTCTCGGCACGTTCGTCGTCTTCGGCCTGAGCTACTCCTTCGGCGTGTTCCTCGAGCGCATCGTCGACGCGTTCGGCGGCTCCAGGGGGCTGAGCTCGCTCGCCTTCGGCGTCCAGACCGTCGCCATCTACGTCGGTGCGAGCGGGCTGGGGGTGCTGATCGACCGCTACGGCACCCGGCGGATGCTCGTCGTCGGCACGCTGCTTACCGTCGGCGGGCTGGCCGCGGCGAGTCGGGCGACGAGCCTCCCGACGCTGATCCTGAGCTACGGGGTCGTGACCGGCGTGGGGCTGAGCGTCGTCTACGTCGTCGCTTACGGCACCGTCACGCGCTGGTTCGACCGCCGGCTCGGGCTCGCGGGCGGGCTCTCCTCGGCGGGGCTCGGGGCGGGGATGTTCGTCGTCGTCCCCGCGGCGGCGTGGCTGCTGGCGGTGGCGGGCTGGCGAACTGTGCTGCTCCGACTGGCAGTCGTCTCTGGGGCCCTGCTGCTGCTCGCGTCGCTGCTGATCCGCGACGACCCGGCGTCGGCGGGCGTCGATCCGCCGTCCGGGGAGTTCGTCGGCGCGCCGCCGACGCCGAACCGCCGCCCCCTGCGCGAGCAGTTCGACGGCGTGCGGCGGGTCGCGCTCACGCCCGCGTTCGGGCTGCTGGCGATCGGCTGGGTGCTCGTCTACACGACGCTGTACGCCGTGCTCGCCCACCTGGTGCTGTACGCCGAGGGGATCGGCCTCCCGGGCTGGGTCGGCCCGTGGTCGCTGGCGCTGGTCGGACTCACGAGCGCGGTCGGGCGCGTGGGGATCGGCCACGTCGCCGACACGGCCGGGCGACTGCGGACGTTCGTGGTCTGCTCGGCGGCGATGGGGGCGGCGACGCTGTGGCTGGTCGTCGCCGACTCGGTCGCGGGCGTGCTCGCGTTCGCGGTCGCGTACGGGCTGGCCTACGGCGGCAACGGCGCGCTGCTCTCGCCGCTCACCGCCGCGCTGTTCGGCCGCGACCAGATCAACGCGGTGTTCGGCCTGCTCTCGATGGCGTTCGCGGTGTCGGGGCTGCTCGCGCCCCCGGCGGCCGGCGCGACGTACGACGCGCTCGGGACGTACGACCCGGCGTTCGTCGCCGCCGGCGTCGCCGCGATCGTCGGCGCCGTGGCGATCCGGATCGCCGGCAGGTGGGCCCGCTGAGACCGCCCAGTCAGTTCCCCCGTGACCGTTCTTCGGCGTGCTCGAACGTCGAGGCGGCGCCGATGAGGAACGCGATGATCGCCGTCACGACCGCGATCGAGCCGATCGCGCCGACGGCGATCGTCGACAGCGCCGGGGGGAGCACTGTCGTCGCGGTGAACACGAACGTCGCGGTGACGGCGGCGATGACCGTGACGATGCGGAGGAACCGCTCCCACGCGATCTCCTCGAACATGGGTGGCTGGGCCGAGCTGTCCGCGCTCATAGTTCACCCGTGATACCCTCGTACTCGTCCTCGGTGAACGTGTTCCCGAGCGAGTGGACCGAGTGGGAGACCCAGAGCCCCGCCGTGAAGTTCACGAACGCGACGAACGAGACGAGCTGGACCTGGCCAGAGAGGAGGAACGCCGAGCCGATCGCGGCGACGAACGTCACGGCCATCATCGAGTGGACGACGAGCGAACGGGTTCCGAACTCCCGGAGCTGCTTCAGTTGTTCGTACATTAACGTGTGTTCGTTCTGACGATTAATGAGCGTTCCCCCGGTTGGACGCTGGGGAGCCGGAAGCTGGGCGCTCGAGAGTCGATCGGGGAAAAACGAGAGTCGGCGACTGCGTCCGCGCTTACTGCAGGTCGAAGCGGTCGTTCCGCATGACCTTCGTCCAGGCGTCGACGAAGTCCTCGACGAGCTGCTCCTCGCCGTCGTCGGCCGCGTACACGTCCGCGTTGGCGCGGAGGCGCGCGTTCGATCCGAAGATGAGGTCGAAGCGGGTCGCCTCCCACTCGGCCTCGCCGGTGTCGCGGTCGCGGACCTCGAACAGCTCGTCGTCCTCGTCGACCGACACCCACTCGTACTGCATGTCGAGAAGGTTCTGGAAGAAGTCGTTCGTCAGCGTCCCCGGCTCGTCGGTGAGGACGCCGCGGTCGGAGTCGCCGTACGTCGCGCCGAGGCTGCGCATGCCGCCGACCAGCACGGTCAGCTCGGGCACCGACAGGTTCAGCAGGTCGGCCTTGTCGACCATCCGCTCCTCGGGCGTCTCGTACATGTCGTCGAAGTCGCCGCTACCGAGGTAGTTGCGGAACCCGTCGACCTTCGGCTCGAGGTGTTCGAAGGACTCCACGTCGGTCTGCTCCTCGGTCGCGTCCGTGCGGCCGGGCTCGAACGGCACGTCAACGTCGTAGCCGGCGTCGGCGGCCGCCTGCTCGACGGCGACGTTGCCGCCCAGCACGATCAGGTCCGCCAGCGAGACGCGCACGTCGTCCGAGCGGGAGCCGTTGAACTCCGCCTGAATGTCCTCGTACGTCTCGAGGATCGACTCGAGCGCCTCGGGCTCGTTGACCTCCCAGCTCCGCTGGGGTTCGAGCCGGATGCGGCCGCCGTTGGCGCCGCCGCGCTTGTCGCTGTCGCGGTACGTCGACGCCGACGCCCACGCGGTCTTGATCAGCTGGGTGCGCGAGAGGTCGGAGTCGAGGATCGCCGCCTCGAGCTCCTCGATCTCGGCGTCGCCGACGATCTCGTAGTCGGCGTCCGGGATCGGGTCCTGCCAGACCATCGTCTCCTCGGGCACCTCGGGGCCGAGGTAGCGCTCCGGCGGGCCCATGTCGCGGTGGAGCAGCTTGTACCAGGCCCGCGCGAACGCCTCCTGGAACTCGTCGGGGTTCTCCTGGAAGCGCTCCAGCACCTCGCGGTAGTCGTCGTCGTGCTTCAGCGCCACGTCGGTCGTGAGCATCATCGGCTCCTCGGACTCCGAGGGGTCCTGTGCGCCCGGCGCGTCCTCGACGCTGTCGGCGTCGACGGGCGTCCACTGCCACGCGCCGCCGGGGCCCTTGACCGAGGTCCACTCGTTGTCGAGCAGGTTGTCGACGTAGCCCATGTCCCACTGCGTCGGCGCGTCGGTCCAGGGGCCCTCGATCCCACTGGTGATCATGCCGCCGATGTCGTCGAGATCCTGGTCCCAGCCGAGCCCCTGCTCCTCGATGGGTGCGGCCTCGGGCTCGGGGCCGAGGTGGGAGTCGGGGTCGTCGGCGCCGTGGACCTTCCCGAACGTGTGGCCGCCGGCGATGAGCGCGACGGTCTCCTCGTCGTTCATCGCCATCTTGGTGAACTCCTCGCGGATGTTCGCCGCCGAGCCCTCGACGTCGGGCTCGCCGTACGGCCCCTCGGGGTTGACGTAGATCAGGCCCATCACGGTGTTCGCGAGCGGGTCCTTCAGGTTCCCGACCTCGCCGTCCTCGAAGCGCTCGGGGGAGGTCTGCTCCCACTCCTCCTCGGGCCCCCAGACGGTCGCCTCGTTGGACTTGAACTCGTCGTCGCGGCCGCCCGCGAAGCCGAACGTCTCGAACCCCATCGTCTCAAGGGCGACGTTGCCGGCGAGGACGATCAGGTCGCCCCAGGAGAGCTTCCGGCCGTACTTCAGCTTGACCGGCTGCAGCAGGCGCCGCGCCTTGTCGAGGTTGATGTTGTCCGGCCAGCTACTCTCCGGCGGGAGCCGCTGCAGCCCGCCCGAGGCGCCCGCGCGGCCGTCGGCGGTCCGGTACGTCCCGGCGCTGTGCCACGCCATCCGGATGAAGAACGGGCCGTACGTGCCGTAGTCCGCCGGCCACCAGTCCTTCGAGTCCATCATCACCTGCCGGATGTCGTTTTTCACCTCCTCGAAGTCGAGCTTCTGGAACTCCTCCCCGTAGTCGAACTCCTCCCCGTACGGGCTCACGTCCCGCGCGTTGTCGTCGAGGATGTCCACGTTCAACATCTGTGGCCACCACTCCTGGTTGGTCTTCGCCATGGTACAACAGATGACCCTTCCGTGTATTAAGGTTGTTCAACTCGGTAATGGTCTTCTGTCTGACCAACGAAGCTGTGTGTGAGAAGAATATCTATTACCGAATCGGAAATCGAAGTTCACGTTGCAGAATTTTTCCCACCTAGGAGAAGGACCCGGAGTGTGAGAATATGGCTTCAGCGCCGGTCTCAGTTGCCGAGGCGTCGGTGGCGGAATTCAGCACGACTGTGACGGTTGCGACCAGCGGTTGAGAGGCCCGTAAGTCGCGGACCGCGCCGTCGGCGTCGACGCCCCCCGCCGGTGTGGACCCGCGGCTGAGCCCGAGGGCCCGCCCCCAGCGAGTGGCGTCGACGACCGACCGTCGCGGTGGATCGACCGCTGTGCCCGGCTACAGTCGCCGCCCCGATCCGGGCCGTCCGGATAGTTTTCGCCCGGCGAGGAGCCACGAACATAGCCATCATTTAAAACTCGCCGCGCCGTATCGGTCGATGCGGTAAGGAAGACACCCGACCGTTACGCCGACGCATTCCGGCATCCCCCCACCCCACATCGCAACGGTTCGGAGTGACGGAACACGTCCGCGCCCGCGGGAAAGCGGGCGTGGTCTTCCTTACTTGCTTTTAGCCGGTCGTCGATCCGTGAGCGCCGTCGCTGCCGTGTCGCTACCGGTTTTGTAGGTTAGAAGAGCGGGGATCGACGCGCGAGCTCGGAGGCGGGGCGGCTCAGAACGTCGGCTCGTCCTCGTTGCCGCCCTCCTGCATCGCGGGGTCCTGTTGGTCCTCGACGGTCTGGGTGAACAGGTCGCTGTCCATCTCTTCGGCGGGCTCCTCCTCGATGTCGTACGCCGAGACGCCGCGCTGCAGCAGGTCCTCGACGGCACGCTCGCGGTTGAGGAACTCGCCGGACTCCACGAGCCGGTTGAGTTCGCCGGTGATACGGTCGGGGAGGTCGACCTCGATCTGCGCCATGTCTCCCCCTCCACGCTGGAGCGCTGTGAACTTTCCGCTCGTGGCCCTCTCCGCGGCGGCGTCGAACGGAGCCGACGCGCTCAGTGGTCCTCGAACCAGGTCGACAGCTCCTCGAGGCGGTGGATCGCGCGGTCGGGGTCGCCGATGTTGTGGTGCTCGCCGGGGTAGATCACCAGCCGGGCGTCGACGCCCTGCTTCCGGACGGAGACGAACAGCTGTTCGGCCTGCGTCGGCGGGCAGCGCCAGTCCTCCTCGCCAGCGGTGATGAGTAGCGGCGTGTCGACCTGATCCACGTCGGTGATCGAGGAGATCTCGCGGTAGGTGTCGACGTTCTCCCACGGCAGCCCGAACTCGTCCTCGTGCCAGAGGTGGTTGTCGTCGGTGCCGAACGTGGCGTAGAAGTCGTAGATCCCGTGCTCGGCGGCGGCGCCGGCGAAGATGTCGGTCTTCGTCACCGCGGCGGCGGTGGTGATCCCGCCGTAGGAGAACCCCGTGAGGTAGAGCCGGTCCTCGTCGGCCCAGCCCTCGTCGACGAGGTGTTCGACGCCGGTTCTCACGTCGTCGACCTCCTTGTCGCCCCGCGTCCCGCGCAGGCGCTCGGCGAACTCCTGGCCGTAGGAGGTCGAGCCGCGGTAGTTCGTCCGGAGCACGATGTACCCCTTGCTCGTCCAGAACAGCTGGTCGAAGCCAAACGCCGGCGAGTCGTACGACATCGGCCCGCCGTGGACCGAGGAAACCACCGGGTGCGGCTCGGGGTCCTCGGGGTCGAACTCCGGCGGGAGGTACGCGAGCCCGTGGATCGTCACGCCGTCGGAGTTCTCCCAGGAGAGCCGGACGCAGTCGTGGGGCTCGTCGACGAGATCGGCGTTGACCGCGCTGACCTGTGCGAGCCCCGCCTCGTCGGCTTCGGCACCCTTCTCCGCGTCCAGGCCAGCGCGGTCCATCGCGTAGACGTCGGCGCCGGCCTCGGGGTCGTCCATCCGGAACGCGAGGGTGGAGCCGTCGTCGCTCACCGAGAGCCCGGAGACCGAGCGGCTGCGTCCCTGTGCGACGAACACGCGCTCGGGGTCGTCGGCGTCGGCGTCAAGCCGCACCATCCGGGTGTTCCCCTCGTCGCCGTACAGGCCGACGAGCGTGCCGTCGTCGAGCCACTGCGGGTTGCCGCCGAACGCGATCGTCCGGTCGAGTGAGCCGGAGACCGACTGCATCTCGCCGCTCTCCGCGTCGATCACGTACGCCTCGGTCGGCTTGTACCAGTTGTACGGTTCGCCGCCGCCGACCGCGATGCGGTCGCCGCTGGGGGACCACTCGAGACCGGCGATCCGGAGCTGGGCGTCGGTCAGTTGCTCGTACCCCGTGCCGTCCGGCCGGATCGTGTACGCGTGCCGGACGTGGGTGTCGTCGGGGTCCTCCTCGTGCTGGGCGACGAAGGCGATGCGGTCGCCGTCGGGCGACCAGGCCGGCTGGAGGCCGCCGCGGTCGCCCTTCTCCTCGTCGTCGTAGGCGTGATCGAGCCGGACAGTCTCGCGGCTCTCGGCGTCGACGACGAACAGGTAGGTGGTGACCTCGTCGAGCCAGCCTGCGCCGTCGCCCTTGTGCTGGAGGCGGTCGATCTCGATGGGGCCGTCCTCGTTCCGCTGCTGCAGGTACTCCTCGTCCTCGTCGGTCGGGTCGCGGGCGGCGACGACGAGGCGCTCACCGTCGGGCGCCCAGTCGAACTCCGCCACGCCGTAGTCGCGGTCGGTGAGCTGGCGGGCGTCGCCGCCGCGGGCCATGTCGAACGACCAGACCTGGGGCTTCGGCCCCTCGCCGACGGGCTCGCCGTTCTCCTCGTCGTCGTCGTCCTCCGCCTCGACCTCGGCGCCGTTCTCGACGGCGAGGCCGGCGTCGGTCTCGCGGGCGGCGACGAACGCCAGTCGGTCGCCGTCGGGCGACCACTGGGGGCTGGAGGCGCTGGAGGCGCGGGTGAGTCGGTACGGCTCGGCGGAGCCGTCGGTCGGCGCGACGAACAGCGACGTGTGGCGGTCGTCCTCCTCGGCGTCGAACTCGCTGACCAGGAACGCGACGCGCTCCCCGTCGGGGGAGACGGCGGCGCCGGACGCGATCGAGAAGTCGTAGAACCGCTCGGGGGTGAGTTCGTCCACGGGCGGAGTGTGAGCCGAGTGATGAAAAACGTACGCCCCCCGGCCGATCTGTGGGTCAGTCGGCGGTCCGAAGGTGGTCAGCGGGGCAGTTGGATGCCTCGAGGATCAGTCGTCCTGTCCGGCCGACCGGCGCCGGACAGATCAGTCGTCCGTCGCGGCAGACGAACGCCGCGACGCTCAGTCGTCCTCGTCGGCTGACCGCGCGCCGACGAGATCAATCCTCGCTGAACGGGTGCTCCTCGGGGTTCCCGTGGACGGCGCTCCGGAGAATCTGCCGCGTATCGCGCACGAGCCGGACCAGCTGCCCGCTCCGGGTGACGAACAGGCCGAGCGCGAGCAGCACGTACGTCGCCGTGAACAGGTGGAGCAGCTGGATCTCCGTGATCGGCAGGTGGACGATCTCCCGGAGCGCGAGGAACTCGAGCACCACCTGCGAGAGGAACAGGGCGAGCAGGAGGATCGCCTCGCGCACGTCGATCTCGAAGTTGAGGATCAGCGCGATGGCGAACAGCGACTGGGCGGCGGTGATCCAGATCTCGGCGGCCTGCTTGGCGTCGAACGCCAGCGCGCCGTACTCCCCGAGCGCGATCGAGTGGACGACGACCAGCGTCCCGATCAGCAGGGTCCACTGGTTCAGCTTCGAGGAGATGAGCGCGTTGAACCCGGCCGTCGAGCGCGCCTTCCGCACCAGCACGACGACGACGATCAGCTCCGGCGACTCGGAGGCCAGCGGCGCGATCCACTGGATCATGAAGAACGAGGGGACGCCGATGTCCTCGCCCAGCAGTTCGAGGCTGTGGGCGAACGGCTCGACGGCGGTGAAGATGATCAGCCCGGAGAACAGGAACAGCGCGATCACCGTCAGCGCGCGGAACGGGTTGGGGATCCGCCCCAGCATCGCCGGGACGCCGACGTGTTGCACGTCCTCCTCGGGCTCGCCCCGGAGGACGACGCCGATGTAGAGCACGTAGAGCCCCACGAGAAACGCCATGTCGAACACGTCGATCCCCGCACCCAGCGGGACGAGAAAGGCCCACAGCGTCGCCGCCAGCAGGAACGCGATCTCGAGGCTGATGTCCCGGTCGAGCGAGACGGCGTTTTTCAGGAACCCGTCGCGCTCCCTCACCGCGGGGTCCATCCCGGCGCCGGCGCGGTAGACGGTGAACAGGGCGATGCCGGCCCAGCCGATCCCGATCAGGATGCGGTTCGCGCCGGTCATGTTCGCGACGGCGAGGTTGCCGGCCTCGACGCCCGCGGGCGTGCCGGCGTTCACGCCCGCCTGCCAGGCGTACAGCGCGTCGACGGCGTACTCCGGGGCGACCGCGAGCACCGCGAGCACGGCGATGGCGAACGCCCGCGGCACGTCCTTCTCCGCGGTCTCGGCGCCCCACGTCAAGAGGAAGGACGCGCCCAGGATCCCGACGCCGGCGACGGCGACGGTCGGCCCCGCCGACAGCCCGTGGGCGCTCCCGGTCAGCCACCCGCCGAGCCAGGGGAGGGTCAGTATCGTTGCGGCGACGAGCACTGCGAGCTTTCTCGGGTTCATTCAGTTGGACGGAGCGAACACCGGGGTCGGTAAAAAGCACAGGTTAGCGTGTACGCCGCGGAATCCGGCGGCGTGAGCGCCTCGAACGCCGGATCGGCTGTGACCCCGCTCGGGCGGCGAATCCGGCCCGTGGACCGTGTCTCCCCGCTGGATTCGCGGGCGAGCGTGGTGAACGAACGGCCGGCCACGGGTCGACACGGATCATCAACAGAATTTCTGGAAATTCTGAACTGTTCAACGTGTATCGACCGTCCACGCATCGTGAGAACTCTTAAGTGGTCGCCGCCGGAGGCTCGAACGTATGCTTCCGGACGCTGCAGCCGTGCGAAGGGGGCGTCGGGCCGAGCGAGGCAGCGAGGTGGCTGCCTGATGGGGCGGGCGGTCAGCGTCTCGCTCCAGAAAGGCGGCGTCGGCAAGACCACCGTCGCCATCAACCTCGCCGACGCGCTCGCGGTCCGGGGTCACGACGTGCTGCTGGTCGATCTCGACCAGCAGGGCAACGCCACGGAGGGCGTCGGCCTGAAGGACGCCTACGAGCGCGACAGCCCCCACGTCGGCGACCTGCTCACCGACGACGACCCCGTCGACGCGACGGCGGTCGTCGTCGAGCGCGACGGGTTCGACGTGCTGCCGGCCCACGTGGATCTCGACGAGATCGCCGAGCGGGTCCGCAACTCCACGTTCGGGATGCTCTGGGTGCGCCGGCGGATCGTCGAGCCGCTGCTCGACGACGAGTACGACTACATCGTCGTCGACTCGCCGCCGAGCCTGGGGCCGCTCTCGGACGCGGCGCTTATCGGCACCGGCAGCGTGATCGTCCCGCTGCTGATGAGCGAGCCCAGCGTCAGCGGCTTCGAGCGCATGTGGGACCAGCAGGTCGTCCCCATCCGGAACGAGGTGGACCTGGAGCTGCTCGCGGTCGTGCCCAACGACCTCTCGGGCAACAACGAGGAGCGACGCATCATCGAGGACCTGGAGGACTCGCCGTTCGAGGAGCACCTCCCGGAGTTCTGCCGGTCCGACGAGTTCGACGACCCCGACTCCCCGGGGCCGGGGATCCGCCACCGCATCGCGTTCAGCCGCGCGTGGCGGGACGGAGAGACGCTCCGGGAGTACGACCCTGACAACGACATGCTCGACAGACTCGACCAACTCGCGGAGATCGTGGAGAACGATGCCTGACGACAACCGGTTCGCCGGCCTCTCGGACGCGGACGAGGGCGTCGACGACGCCGACGACGCGGCGGAGCCGCCCGACGACGCGGACGCCGACGAGGGCGACGACGCCGGCGGCCCCGCCTTCGAGTTCGACGCCACCACCGCCAAGAGCATCTACGTCCGCCCGGAGACCCTCGAGACGCTCGAGGACGCGGAGTTCGAGGTGGAGATGCTGCTGCGACGCGAGCACGACGTTCGCGACGTGACCGGCCGGGAGTTCCACGACGCCGCGGTGCGCGTGCTCGCCAACCGGCCAGAGGCGGTCGTCGAGGAGATCCTGGCCGAACGCGAGTCGGAGTAGCGGCGGTCGGTTTCTAAAAGGGGAGCCCGATCAGTTGGGCTGTGCGTCCGTGTCGATCTCGACGTCGCTGTACTTCCCGAGCGCGCCGAGCTGGCCGAACAGCGGCATGTCGACCCAGTCGTAGCTGAACCGCTCGTTGGCCGGGTAGCCGTAGTTGATCAGCGCGCAGTCCTCCCAGTTGGCCTCCTCGAGCTTGCGGATCGCGTCGGCGCGGGCCTGGCGGTCCTCCTCGGTGTCGCGCTTGTTGTTCTGCATCGTCTCCCAGGCCTCGCGGGCGCGCTGGGAGGCGTCGGTCTCGGTCCAGTTCAGCCCCACCAGCGGCGGCGCCTCGACGCCCTCGTTGTTGGTGGTCTGCGTGTTCGGCGGGTACAGCAGCGCGAGCACGTTCATCGGGTCGGCCCACGCCATCCCCCAGGAGCCGAGCCCGGAGTCGCGGTTGCCCGCGAACTCCCGGTCGAGCAGCGTCGAGAACTCCGCGGTGTTGATCGTGAGATCGATGTGGGCGGCCGAGAGCTGGTCGCGCAGGTTCCCCGCGATCTGGTCGTTCGTCGAGCCGGGGGTGTTGATGATCTCGAACTCGTAGGGGTCGTCCTGACTGTAGCCGGCCTCCTCCATCAGCTGGCGGGCCGACTCGATGTCGGACTCGTTGTAGCCGTAGGGGTAGTTCTCGCGGGCGTGCTCCTCGGCGGCCTCCGGGCCGCCCGGCCACAGCGACTTCGGCGTCATGTGGTAGCCCGGCGTCTGACGGCCCTTGTACGCGTCGTCGGCGAGCTCCTCGTGGTTCATCACGTACGCGACCGCCTTCCGCGCGGGCTCGATCACGCTGTTCGTGTTGAACAGCATGAAGCTGGTCGAGAGCCCCGCGATGCGGAGGTAGTCGGCGGTCTCGTCGTTCTGCAGCGGCCCGTACGTGCCGATCTGCCGGCCGATGTCGTCGGTCTCCTCGACGCTGACCTTCCCCGGGTCGTACTGCGCGTTCGGGATCGGGAACGCGTCGACGTTCCGGTTCATCGCGTAGTTGAACTGCGCGTTGGGGTCGGCCAGCACCTGCCAGTGGACCCGGTCGATGTTCGGCTCGTCGCCGTAGTAGTCGTCGAACGCGACGACCGACGCCTCGTTGTCGGGGCTCCAGTTCTCGAACTCGAAGGGGCCGGTGCCGACGGGGGCGCTGGTGAACTCGTCGTACGCCATCTCGCCGTCGTAGCCGTCGATGTCGCCGACGATCCCCTCGGGGAGGATGACGAACGAGGAGTCGGCCATGATGTCGATGCCGGCGTAGTACGGCGAGGAGAGCGTCACCTCGACCGTGTACTCGTCGACGGCCTCGACCGCGAGGCTGCCGGGGACGTAGTTCCCCTCGTCGTCGGTCTCGTGTTCGACGCCGAGGTCGCCCAACAGCACGTAGTCGGAGGTGGAGTTGCTGGAGCCGGCCAGTCGCTCCCAGGAGTAGACGACGGCGTCGGCGGTGACCTCGTCGCCGTTGTGCGCGACGACGTTCTCCCGCAGCGAGAACGTGTACACCGTCCCGTCGTCGGAGACGTCGACGCTCTCGGCGATCGCGTTCGTCACGTCGGCGCTGCCGTGGGGTTTGGTGACGAGCCCGTCGAACATCTGGGCGACCTTCACAGCCTCCGTCGTGAGGACGGTCGCCACCGGGTCGAGCGTGTTCGCCGACTCGTTGATGAGCCGGAGCGTCGTCTGGTCGTCGCCGCCGGCCGGCGTGTCGTCGTCGCTCGCCTCGGTTTCGGTCGGCGTGTCGGTCCCCAGCTCGTCCGGGGGCGTCTCCTCGCCGCCGTCGGTACAGCCCGCGAGCGCTCCCGCGCCCGCCAGCCCGCCAGTCGCCTTGAGGAACTGCCGTCGTTGCAGTCCGTCTGATTCAGCCATACCGGTTCCTGTTTGAGACAACGGTTAGGTGTTGCGGTGGTTTCGCGGGCGAACTGTTGGTTAGAAACACGTAACGGCGCCGCGAAGCGCGGAGGTTGGGGAAGACGTATTAACGGGCGCCCGAATGGACCCACAAAGAATGAGTCGCTGGAGCTACTTCGCGCGCAGGGTCCTCCTGATGATCCCTATCGTCTTCTTCGGGACCACCATCACGTTCGTGATCCTCCGGATGGGACCGATCGACCCGGCGGCGGCGGTGATCGGGGCGTCGGGCGACACCGAGGCGTACCAGTCCGTGCGCCGGAGCCTGGGCCTCGACCAACCGCTCTGGCTCCAGTACGTCGACTACCTCCGCGACCTGTTCACGCTGCAGTTCGGCTACTCGTGGGTCGTCAACCGCGGGCGTCCGGTGTGGGAGCTCATCGGCGTCTACGCGCCGCGAACGATCTGGCTCGGCTTCTGGTCGGTGATGCTCCCGCTGTTCGTCGGCCTTCCCCTCGGCTTCTACGCCGGCCTCAACCCCAACACGCTGAGCGACTACGTCGCCTCCTTCGGCGGCATCGTCTGGCGGGCGATGCCCAACTTCTGGCTGGCGGTGATCCTCGTCGCGGTGCTGACCCAGTCCGAGCAGCTGTTCGGCTTCCAGTGGGAGTCGTGGCTGGTCGAGACGAACATCGTCACGCCGCCGGAGCTCGCCGAACTCTGGCGGCCCTCGAACTTCCTCGCGGCGTTCAAGGCGACGCTGCCGGCGGCGCTCGTGCTCGGCTCGGCGTCGATGGGCAACGAGATGCGGATCGGCCGGACCGCGGTGCTGGAGACGAAAAACGAGAACTACGTCGAGACCGCCCGCGCGAAGGGCGTCCCCGGCCGGAAGATCGTCTACAAGCACGTGTTCCGGAACGCGCTGATCCCGCTGGTGCCGATCATCACCGGCGAGGCGTTCCTCCTGCTCGGCGGCAGCGTGCTCGTCGAGACGGTGTTCAGCATCAACGGGCTGGGCTACCTGTTCTACGCGGCGACGATCAACGCGGACCTGCCGCTCGTGGGCTCGCTGATGTTCTTCTTCATCCTGCTCTCGGTGGGGATCAACATCCTCCAGGACCTGCTGTACACGCTGATCGATCCCCGCGTGGGCTACGGGGGTGAGGGCGCATGAGCGTCGTCGAGGACGAGGACGCGACGCTGCGCGAGCGGCTGGCCGACGAGCCCGCGCCCGCGCTGCGGGTGCTCGCGGTCGTGGCCGCGCTGGTCGCCGTCGAGTTCGGCGCGCTCGCCAGCCTCGTGATGAGCCTCCCCTGGGAGGCCGTCGGCGCCGCGCTCCCGGGGTTCCTCCAGGGGGTCGCGGCGACGCTCGCGGGCGTCGGCGACGCGCTCGCCGGCCTCCCGACGCTGCTCTCCCGTGACGTGATCCCCAACGGCGGCTACCAGCTCCCCTCCGGCGAGTGGGAGAACACGTTCCTCGGGCTCTCCCCGGCGGCCGCGTGGCTGCTCCGGGTCGCCCTGATCTACGCCTACGGGTTCGTCTGGCTGCTCGTCGGCTGGTGGAGCTACCTCGTCTACCGCGACAACTACCGCCACGCCGACTGGGCGCCCGTCGACGACATGGTCGGGCGCTTCCGCAACCACTCCTGGGGGCTGTTCGGGCTCGCGATCATCTTCTCGTTCGTCGTGCTCGCGGTGTTCGCGCCGGCGCTGGGGCCGACGACCGTCGAGGCCAACATCGCCGACCCGTACCTCCACTCGGTCGAGTACTTCAGCGAGGAGACCGGGAGCGTCGAGGAGATCTACGTCGGCGACGCCAACGGCGAGTCCCAGTCCCGCGGGCAGGGCGGCGAGAACGTCGGCCCGCTGAGCTACGACCAGTACGACCGCTTCCACCCGTTCGGCACGCTGCCGAGCGGGAAGGACCTGTTCACCTTCATGGCGGCCGGGGCGCGGGTGTCGCTGTTCATCGGCGTCCTCAGCCTCGTGCTCGCGGGCGGCGCCGCCGTGGTGTTCGCGCTCGCAACGGCGTACTACAAGGGGCTGGTCGACCTCGGGATCGTGATCACCAGCGACTCGATCCAGGCGATGCCCCAGCTGCTCGTGATCATGCTCGCCTCCTTCGTGCTCTCTGGGACGTGGCTCGCGAACCTCTACAACGGGGGGCTCGTGCTCGCCCTGCTGTTCGGGCTCACGGGCTGGCCGGGGCTCTGGCGCGCGGTGCGTGGCCCGGCGTTGCAGGTGTCCGAACGGGAGTGGGTCGACGCCGCCAAGAGCTTCGGCCAGCGACCGTCGGTCACGATGCGGAAACACATGCTCCCCTACGTCGTGGGCTACCTGCTGATCTACGCCTCGCTCACGCTCGGGGGCGTCATCATCGGCGTCGCGGGCCTCTCCTTCCTCGGCCTGGGGATCAACGCCCCCACGCCGGAGTGGGGACGCGCCGTCAGCGCGGGCCAGCCGTACGTCGCCACGCCGTCGTGGCACATCTCGCTGCTCCCCGGCATCCTGATCGTGATTGTCGTCACCGGGTTCAACGCGCTGGGTGACGGGATCCGCGACGCGATCGACCCCCAGAGCGACGTCGACACCGGCCAACAGGACCAGACCGCGGCCGCAGGGGGTGGTGCCTGATGGCGGCCGACTCGCCGCGGCCGGACGCCGACGCCGGCGCCGCTGCGGAGGCGATCGACGACCGCCTGCTCGAGGTCGAGAACCTCGGAACGGTGTTCCACACCGAGCGCGAGACGATCCGCGCCGTCGACGGCATCTCCTTCGGCATCGCCGAGGGGGAGACGCTGGGGCTCGTCGGCGAGTCCGGGTCGGGCAAGTCCGTCACCGCGCGCTCGATCATGGGGCTGGTCGACTCGCCGGGCGAGCTCCTGCCCGACAGCTCGATCCGGTTCGACGGCCGCGAGCTCACGGGACTGAGCGAGAAGGAGTACGAGCGCGTCCGCGGCGGCGGCGTCGCGATGGTGTTCCAGGACCCGCTGTCGACGCTCAACCCCGTCTACACCGTCGGCAACCAGATCGAGGAGGCGCTCTCGCTGCACCGCGGGCTCTCCGGAATGGACGCCACCGAGAAGGCGATCGAGCTGCTGGAGGACGTGGGGATCCCCGACGCCGCCCGACGCGTGTCCGAGTACCCACACGAGTTCTCCGGCGGGATGCGCCAGCGCGCGGTGATCGCGATGGCGCTGGCCTGCGACCCCGACCTGCTGATCTGTGACGAGCCGACGACGGCGCTGGACGTGACGATCCAGGCCCAGATCCT